>JASBRS010000074.1 GCA_030149325.1 Deinococci bacterium | reverse complement strand
CCGGGCCGGGTCGCGCCGTCACACCTCGCCGCCGAGCGCTCGGATGGCCCGCAGCCAGCTGTCGCGCTCCGGACCGGCGGGCTCGTCGGCGAACCGGTAGTCCTGCCGGCGACGGAACTCGGCCAGCTCGTCGAGGATCTGGCGCAAGCGGTCCTCGAAGGCCTCGCGCACCTCGCCCGCGGCCGTGCCTTCGACGTGGCGCAGGCACAGGAAGCCGCGACCCGAGGCCAGGGCGCTCCGGACCGCCTCGGGCTCGAGCCCGCCGAGCGCCCGCAGGTAGCGCCGCTCGGCCGTACGCTCGATCTCGCAGGCCGGGCAGTCGATCGCCTCGCGGACGCCCCCGGCCAGGCGCGATCCGAGCAGGTCCTCGGTCAGGATGGCGGCGGGCAGCGGCGGCGATTCCAGCTGCCGGAAGACGCGCCAGTGACGGCCGCAGATGCCGCCGCGCCGCCGCCACTCGCGGCGCAGCGCCACGTCGTTGACGCCTTCGCGGACGACGCCGTTCAGGTAGTGGGTCGAGGCGCGGTGCGTGCACGCGCACACGGCGCACACGGGTGCGTCGAGGGCCTCCAGGAGCTCGTGCTCGGTGCTGTGGGGACGCCCTCGCGCGACGGCTCGGAACAGCGACCTCACGGGGCTCGTCCCCCCACCGTCGACGCCGCCCCACGGCGGCAGGGGCGGAGGGCTCGGCTCGAGCTACGCAGGGGATCGACCACGAGATCGCGACTCCCGTTCCGGGGCGTAGGCGTCCTCGTCTGGTGCTGGAGCGTGTCGGGGCGGACGCCTCCGCCATCGCGTCTGCGAGCACCCTACCACGGCGGTACCTCCCGACCGGCAGCCGACAGGACGGCGCCCGCCCGTGTTCCGGCGATCGCCGGCGTCGCCCTTCGCCGCGGCGACGTGGCGTACGCTGAGAAGGCTCAGAGGGCCCCAGGGCCCGAATCGAACGGACCGATCGCGCGCGCCCTGCGTGGTCCTGGCGTGCGCGGCAGCGAGGAGCGTAGACGCGTATGAACCCCGACCGCACCACCGAACCCACCATCATCTACACCAAGGTCGACGAGGCGCCCGGACTGGCGACCTACTCGCTCCTGCCGATCGTCGAGGCCTTCGCGAGCGCCGCCGGCGTCGCCGTCGAGACGCGCGACATCTCGCTGTCGGGCCGCATCCTGGCGGCCTTCCCCGAGCGCCTCACGGCGGAGCAGCGCGTCTCCGACGACCTGGCCTACCTCGGCGAGCTCACCGGCTCGCCGGCCGCCAACATCATCAAGCTCCCCAACATCAGCGCCTCCCTGCCTCAGCTCAAGGCGGCGATCCGCGAGCTGCAGGACAAGGGCTACGACCTCCCCGAGTACCCCGACGAGCCCGCCACCGACGCCGAGCGCGACGTCCGCGAACGCTACGACCGCGTCAAGGGAAGCGCCGTCAACCCGGTGCTGCGCCAGGGGAACTCCGACCGGCGCGCGCCGGCATCGGTCAAGGCGTACGCCCGCAAGCATCCCCACTCGATGGGCGCCTGGAGCCCCGACTCGGTCTCGCACGTCGCCACCATGAGCGCCGGCGACCTGCGATCGAACGAGGTCTCGCACACCGTGACGGCCGAGGAAGCCGGCGACGCCCGCATCGAGATGGTCGCCTCCGACGGGACGGTCAGCGTGCTCAAGGCGCACGTGCCCCTCGACGAGGGGGAGGTGGTCGACGCCACCACCATGAGCCGTCGCGCGCTGCGGAGCTTCCTGGCGGAGCAGATCGACGACGCGCAGCGCCAGGGGGTGCTGTTCTCGATCCACCTGAAGGCCACCATGATGAAGGTGTCCGATCCGATCATCTTCGGGCACGCCGTCGAGGTGTTCTTCGCCGACGTCTTCGAGAAGTACGCCGCCACCTTCCGCGAGCTCGGGGTCAACCCCAACGACGGCCTGGCCGAGCTCTACGCCAAGCTCGCGGCGCTGCCGGCCGCCCAGCGGACCGCCATCGAGGCCGACCTGCGGGCCACCCTCGACGCCCGCCCACCGCTGGCGATGGTCAACTCCGACAAGGGCATCACCAACCTGCACGTGCCGTCGGACGTCATCGTCGACGCCTCGATGCCCGCCGCGATCCGCGCCTCGGGACAGATGTGGGGCCCCGACGGCGAGCAGCACGACACCAAGTTCGTGATCCCCGACAGCTCCTACGCCGGCGTGTACCAGGCGGTCATCGACGACTGCAAGGCGAACGGCGCCTTCGACCCTCGCACCATGGGCAGCGTGCCCAACGTCGGCCTGATGGCGATGAAGGCCGAGGAGTACGGCTCGCACGACAAGACGTTCGAAGCGGGCCAGGCCGGCACCATCCGCATGGTCGCGGCCTCCGGCGCTGTCCTGGTCGAGCGACCGGTGGAGCCCGGCGACATCTGGCGCTCCAGCACCGTCAAGGACGCCGCCGTGCAGGACTGGGTCCAGCTCGCCGTGCGCCGGGCCAAGGCGACGGGCGCGCCCGCCGTGTTCTGGCTCGACGAGGAGCGTCCCCACGACGCGCAGCTCATCGCCAAGGTCGAGCGCTACCTGGCCGAGCTCGACACCGAAGGCATCGAGATCACCGTGCTGGCGCCTGCGAAGGCCACCGAGCTGTCGTGCCGGCGCCTGCGCCAGGGCCTCGACACCATCTCGGTCACCGGCAACGTGCTGCGCGACTACCTCACCGATCTCTTCCCCATCCTGGAGGTCGGGACCAGCGCCAAGATGCTGTCGATCGTGCCGCTCATGGCCGGCGGCGGCCTGTTCGAGACCGGCGCCGGCGGCTCGGCTCCCAAGCACGTGCAGCAGTTCAACGCCGAAGGGCACCTGCGCTGGGACTCGCTGGGCGAGTTCCTGGCGCTCGCGGCGTCGTTCGAACACCTGGCCAACGTCACCGGCAACGGCCGCGCCAAGATCCTCGCGGACGCGCTCGATCGTGCCAACGCAGCGGTGCTGGACAGCAACAAGGCGCCCTCGCGCAAGGTCCACGAGATCGACAACCGCGGGAGCCACTTCTACCTGGCGATGTACTGGGCCCGGGAGCTCGCCGCGCAATCGGGCGACGCCGAGCTGGCGGCGCGCTTCCGCCCGCTCGCCGAGGCCCTCTCCCAGCACGAGGGCGCCATCGCCGGCGAGTTGCTCGCGGCGCAGGGCGACCCCGTGGACCTGGGCGGCTACTACCGACCGGACGACGCGCTCGCATCGGAGGCGATGCGGCCGAGCGCGACCTTCAACCGGCTGCTGGCGGAGTTCGCCGGCTGAGGGCGAGCCCGAGCGGGCGACGACCCGCCAGGCATCGGAGGGGCAGGTGACGGCATGCGACGACGGAGGTTCCTGGGCATCACCTTGGGGGTCGCGGCGTTGGTGGGGTCGCTCACGGCCTGCGCGGCATCGCAGCCCGCCGTCGTTCCCGGCGGCGGCGATCCCGGCTTCTGGCTGGGGCTGTGGCAGGGCTTCATCGCTCCGATCACCTTCGTGATCAGTCTCTTCAACGAGCACGTGCGCATCTACGCCTTCCCCAACGCCGGGCGCTGGTACGACCTCGGCTTCATGCTCGGCATCGGCGGCTTCTCGGGCGGCATCTTCGCCGGCTCGCGTCGCCGCCGCTAACCGGGCCACGTCGCCGACGAGCCGGAGGCCGGCGGGCCCCCGAGAGGAGATCGACTGCATGGCAGACGCGCATCGCGAGATCCGAGCGCCGCGCGGGACGGAGCTCAGTTGCAAGGGGTGGCAGCAGGAGGCCGCCCTGCGGATGTTGATGAACAACCTCGACCCCGAGGTCGCCGAGCGCCCCGAGGAGCTGATCGTCTACGGCGGCAGCGGCCGCGCCGCCCGCAGTTGGGAGGCGTTCGACGCCATCGTCGCGACGCTGCGTCGCCTGGAGGACGACGAGACGCTGCTGATCCAGTCGGGCAAGCCGGTCGGCGTGTTCCGCACGCACGCGATGGCCCCCAGGGTGCTGATCTCCAACGCCATGCTGGTGCCGGCCTGGGCCACCTGGGAGGAGTTCCGCCGGCTGGAGGCCGCCGGCCTGACCATGTTCGGACAGATGACCGCCGGCTCCTGGATCTACATCGGAACCCAGGGCATCCTGCAGGGCACCTACGAGACCTTCGCGGAGGCCGCCACCCAGCACTTCAGCGGCGATCTGGCCGGGCGCTGGACGCTGACGGCGGGGTGCGGCGGCATGGGCGGCGCCCAGCCGCTGGCGGTCACGATGAACGGCGGCGTGTGCCTGATCGTCGACGTCGACCCCGAGAGGCTGCAAAGGCGCCTCGACAAGCGCTACCTCGACGAGGTCGCCGACGACCTCGACGATGCGCTGGCGCGGGTCGAGCGCTACGTGGGGGCACGCCAGGCGCGTTCGATCGGCCTGGTCGGCAACGCCGCCGAGGTGTTCCCCGAGCTGGCGCGCCGCGGCCACGATCCCGACCTGACCACCGATCAGACCTCGGCCCACGACGCGCTGAACGGCTACGTGCCGGCGGGTCTGGGGCTCGACGAGGCCGCGGAGCTCAGGCGGCGCGACCCGCAGGCCTACATCGCGCGGGCGCGCTCCAGCATGGCCGAGCACGTGCGCGCCATGCTCGAGCTCCAGCGCCGCGGCTCGGTGGTCTTCGACTACGGCAACAACCTGCGCCAGCAGGCCAAGGACGCCGGCGTCGAGGACGCCTTCGACTTCCCCGGCTTCGTACCGGCGTTCGTGCGGCCGCTGTTCTGCGAGGGCAAGGGGCCCTTCCGTTGGGCCGCGCTGTCGGGCGACCCTGCCGACATCGCGCGCATCGACGCGGCCATCCTCGAGGCCTTCCCCGACGACGCGCGGCTGACGCGGTGGATCCGTATGGCCGCCGAACGCGTGGCGTTCCAGGGGCTTCCGGCGCGCATCTGCTGGCTCGGCTACGGCGAGCGCGCCAGGCTCGGGCGGATCATGAACGAGCTGGTGGCCTCGGGCGAGGTGAGCGCGCCCATCGTGATCGGACGCGACCACCTCGACAGCGGCTCGGTGGCGTCGCCCAACCGGGAGACCGAGGCGATGCGCGACGGCAGCGACGCCATCGCCGATTGGCCCATCCTCAACGCGCTGCTCAACACCGCCGCCGGGGCGAGCTGGGTGTCGGTGCACCACGGCGGCGGCGTAGGCATCGGCTACGCCATCCACGCCGGCATGGTGGTGGTCGCCGACGGTACCCCCGAGGCTGCGGAGCGTCTACAGCGGGTGCTCACCACCGACCCCGGCAGCGGCGTGATGCGCCACGCCGACGCCGGCTACCCCGAGGCGATCGCGACCGCTCGCGAGCGCGGCATCGACCTGCCGATGCTGGACCGCGACCGCCGATGAGCTCGCCCGCCGGCGCTCCCGTGACGCTGCTCGTCCACAACGCCGGTCCGTTGGTCACGGTGGCGGGCTCGCACGGCTCCCCGGCGGGCGGCGCGCGCCAGGGTGCGGTCGGCATCGTGCCCGACGGAGCCGTGGCGGCGGCGGGCGAGCGCATCGTGGCGGTGGGCACCAGCGCCGAGGTCCTCCGCTCCGTCGAGGTGGCGCCCGACGCCGAGGTCATCGACGCGCGCGGCGCCCTGGTGCTTCCGGGCTTCGTCGATCCCCATACCCACCTGGTGTACGCCGGTGAGCGTCAGCACGAGTTCCCACGGCGGCTCCGGGGCGAGAGCTACCTCGACATCCTGGCGGCGGGTGGCGGCATCCTCGCCACCGTCGAGGCGACCCGCCGGGCCGACGAGGCGACGCTGGCCGAGCTGACGCGAAGCCGCCTCGACGTCGCGCTGGCCCACGGCACCACCACGATGGAGATCAAGAGCGGCTACGGGCTGGACACCACGAGCGAGCTCAAGCAGTTGCGCGCCGTCCGGCGGGCGGCCTCCGGCCACGCCATCGACGTGGTGCCCACGTTCATGGGCGCCCACGCGGTGCCGGCCACCGCCGGTCGCGACGCCGACGCCTACGTCGAGCTGGTGATCGAGGAGATGATCCCGGCGGTGGCGGCGGAGCGGCTGGCGAGGTTCTGCGACGTGTTCTGCGAGCACGGCGTGTTCAGCGTGGAGCAGTCGCGCCGGGTGCTCCAGGCCGGCGTCGCCGCCGGGCTGCGGCCGAAGCTGCACGCCGACGAGCTCGCCGGGGGCGGAGGCGCCGAGCTGGCCGCCGAGCTGCGGGCGGTGTCGGCCGACCACCTGGTCCACGCCTCCGAGGCCGGCATCGCCGCCATGGCGGCGGAGGGCGTGCTGGCGGTGCTGCTGCCCGGCACCACCTTCGCCCTGATGGGCCGCGACTACGCCCCCGCGCGGCGCATGGTCGAGGCTGGGCTGCCGGTGGCGCTGGCCACCGACGCCAATCCCGGCTCGAGCCCCACCGAATCGATGCAGATCATCCTCAACCTGGCCTGCCTGCAGCTGAGGCTCTCCCCCGCCGAGGCCGTCGTGGCCGCCACCCTCAACGCCGCCCACGCGGTCGGCATGGCCGATACGGTGGGCTCCCTCGAGGTCGGCAAGCGGGCCGACCTGGTGATCTACGACGCTCCCGACCTCGACTACCTGGCCTACCACTACGGCACCAACCTGGCGCGCCGGGTGGTGGCGGGGGGGCGCACGGCGTGGACCCGGACGGGGGCGGCATGAGCTCGTCCACGCCTCCTCCGCTGCTCGCCGGCGCCATCACCTTCTACCGTGCGCCCGCCGTCAGCGATCCGTCGGCGATGCGCGGGGCGGTGGCCGTGGTGGGGGTGCCGCACGACCTCGGCGTGGGGTCGCGGCCGGGCGCCCGCCTCGGCCCGCGTGCCGTGCGCGAGGCGTCGATGCGCCTCGGGCCGTTGGATGCCGGCGTCTTCGACGTCGAGACGGGACGCTTGCGTCTGACCGGGCGGCGCGTGGTGGACGCCGGGGACGTCGCGGCGTTGCGCAGCCAGCCCGAGGCCAGCCTCGACGCCGTCGAGGCGGCGGTGGCCGCGCTGGCCGAGGCCGGCGCGCTGCCCGTCCTCATCGGCGGCGATCACTCCCTCACCGGGGCAGCGGTACGCGGTCTGGCCGGCGGCGCTCCCTTCGGCGTCCTGCAGATCGACGCCCACCTCGATCTCGAGGACCGTGTGGCCGGCAGTCGCGCGACCAGCAGCAGCCCGATGCGCCGGGCCGCGGAGGTCGCGTCGGTGGAGCGCATCGTGCAGGTCGGCATCCGTGGTCCGCGCACCTCCGGCGACGCCTACGCCTTCGCGCGCGAGCGCGGGCACCTGGTGGTGACCCGCGACGCCTTCCGCCGGGCCGACGCCCGCGCCGAGGTGCTAGCCGCGCTGGACGGCATGGAGCGCTGCTACGTCACCCTCGACATGGACGCCTTCGACCCCGCCATCGCGCCCGGCGTGTCGGCTCCCGAGCCGGACGGCTTCGACTACCGCACGGTCAAGGAGCTCCTGGCCCAGGCGGCGGCCCGGACCGAGCTGGTGGCGCTCGACGTGGTCGAGGTCAACCCCCTGGTCGACGTCCAGGGAGCGACCTCCAACCTCGCCGCGGTCGCCGTCCTGGACCTGCTGGCGGCACTGATC
This sequence comes from Deinococci bacterium, assembly GCA_030149325.1. Taxonomy (GTDB): domain Bacteria; phylum Deinococcota; class Deinococci; order Deinococcales; family Trueperaceae; genus JASBRS01. Next base: position 27,707 of record JASBRS010000074.1, on the reverse strand, counting down.
CCCTGAGCCGGGGCCGCGAGCCTGCCTCCGGTGCCCTCGGTGGCGGCGGCCGGGTGACCGCGGCACAGGCATCCCGTAGAATGCTTCCGGTGTGAAGCAACCTTGGGAGCTGAAGCTGTTGAGCACGCCCAGAATCGGGCGCGCCGGGGGGACCGAGGAACCGCTCGAGCGCAAGGCGGCCGCCCTGCTGGCCTACCTGGCGCTGCAGGGTCCCTCGAGCCGCTCCACCCTGGCCGGCCTGCTGTGGCCCGATACCGTCGAGAGCCGCGCCCGCAACAACCTGCGCCAGCTCCTCCACCGGCTCCGCAGCTACCCCGACCTGTTGGTCTCCGATGGTGAGCTGCGGCTGGGCGAGGTGGCGGTCGATGCCGCCGAGCTCGCCGCGTTGGCCGCCGACGGCGCCTCGGCGCAGGTGGCCGAACGATGGGGGCGCCATCCCCCCGCCCTGCTGGAGGGCCTCGACTACGACGACTGCCCGGACCTCGACGCCTGGGTGCTGGCGGAACGCGAGCGCTTGCTGGGCCTGGTGCGCGACGCCCTCGCCAGCGAGACTGAGCGCTGCGAGGCGATGGGAGCCCTGGGTCCTGCCCTGGAGTACGCCCAGCAGCTCAATGCACTCGACCCCCTGTCGGAGTCCGCCTACCGCCGCCTGATGCGTCTTCACTACCTGGCCGGCGACCGCGGCCAGGCGCTGGCGACCTTCCGGCGCTGCCAGCAGGTGCTGCGAGAGACCTTCAACCTCGAGCCGCTGCCCGACACCGTCGAGCTGGCGCGCGCCATCGACAGCGGCGCCGCCCCCCGCCCGGCGCCACGGGCCTCGCGCGAGCTCCCCGTCACCCTGCTCCGGCCCCCGAGCCTGGTCGGGCGGGAGGACGCCTGGGCGCAGCTCGAAGACGCCTGGGGCCGCGTGCGAACGATCTTCGTCACGGGCGAGGCCGGCATCGGCAAGACCCGGCTGCTGCGCGACTTCGCGCGCAGCAAGGGAAGCTTCGTGCTGACGCGCGGCATGCCGGGGGATCGCCACGTCCCCTACGCCAGCAAGGCCCGATCGCTGGGAGCGCTCCTGCGGCAACACCCGGGGGTGGCGGACGCGCCCTGGGTCCGGAACGAGCTCGCCCGGCTGCTCCCCGATCTCTTCGACGCGCCCGCCGCTCAGGCACCGATCACCGACGAACCGCAGAAGCTCCGCCTGTTCGAGGCCGCCGCCCTCGTGATGGAGCGCGCGCTGGAGGGCGCCGCGACGCTGATCAACGACGACATCCATCTGTGGGACGACGCGAGCTACGAGATGGGCGCCTACTTCGCGTCGCGCTTCGCCGACTCGCACGCGCACGCGCTCGTCGGGCTGCGGATCGACGAGGCCCCACGCGAGCGGCTGCTCAGCCTCCGGAGCTTCGTCGACGCCGGACTGGCCGCCGTCGTCGAGCTCGAGCCGCTCACCCGGGATGCGGTCGCGACGATCATCGACGATGCCGGCCTCGACGCGGAGATGCCCGACGCCGCGGCGGTGCAGAGGCTGGCGGGAGGCAACCCGTTCTACGTGCTCGAGGCGCTGCGCAACGTCTGGCAGGAGGGGCCGACCGACGAGCCGCTCGCCTCGGCGTCGTTGCCCGCACGCGCCCCAACGGTGTTGACGAGCCGCATCGCGCGCCTCTCCGGGACGGCCGCGGACCTGCTGCGGGTGCGGGCGCTGGCGGCCACGGCGTTCTCGCCCGAGCTGGCAGCGGCCGTCCTGGAGACCGGGACGGCGCAGGTCCGCGAGGGCCTCGACGAGCTCGAACGGCATCGCCTGCTCGACCACGGGGAGCTCGGCCACGAGCTCATCGCCGACGCCATCGAAGGCCACACGCCCGAGGAGGCGCTGCGCCTGTGGCATCGCCGCCTGGCGGCGCAGCTCGCCGGCACGGCCGCGCCGCCCGGGGTCGTGGCCGTCCACTTCCTCGAGGGCTTCGACGCCGCCGCCGCCTTCCCGCACCTCTGCGCCGCCGCCGCGGCCGCGCGGCAGGTGTTCGCCCTCGACGAGGCGCGTCGCTGGTACCACCGCGCGCTGTGGGCGGCGCCCGGCGATCGTGAACGCGCCGAGGCCCTGCTGGGGCTCGACGACGTCGCCGTGCAGCAGGGCCACCGCGACGATTCCGGGGCCGTGCTCGACGAGCTCGAGCCCCTGGCCCAGCGCCTGCAGGACGCCACGCTCCTGATGGAGACGGCGCTGCACCGGGCGCGGTGGCACATGCTCCGCGGCGACCGCGACCGCGCCGAGGCCCTCGCCGCAGAGGCGCTGGCCGACGCCGAGCGCAGCGACGACACCGAACGCGTGGATCGCGCCCGTCTCACCCTCGGCGACGTCGCCTACCTGGCCGGCGACTACGCCGCGGCCCACCGTCACTTCCACCGGGTCACGCAGTCCGACGACGACGCCCGGCGCCTCCGGGCGTTCCAGCGACTCGGCGCGCTGGAGGGGCTGCGCGGCGAGGTCGACGCCGCCTTCGAGCACCATCGGCAGGCCCTGCTGCTGGCGCGACGTGCCGGCGATCTGCCGCTGGTCGCCACCCTGCTCAACAGCCTGGGCGCCGATCGCGAGCGCCGAGGCGCCTACCTGGAGGCGCTGCGCCACTTCGAGGAGGCCGAGGCCGTCGCCGCCCGCGCGGCCGACCGCCGGACCGGCGCCATCGCCCTCGCCAACGCCTCGCTGGTCGCGGTCAGCCGTGGCACCCTGGCGCAGGCCCTGGGGTACGCGGGGCGCGCGCTCGAGGTGGCGGCTCCGTTGGGGAACGATCGTGCCCTGGCGATGGCCTGGTTCGCGCAGGGCTACACCCAGCGGCGCCTGGGCCGGGCCGACGACGCGCGCCGGGCGCTCGAGCAGGCGATCGAGCTGCGCCGTGCCGGTGGCGACGTGCGGGGCTCGTTGGTCGCGGAGTTCAACCTGGCCGCCATGGCCCTCGAGCGCGACCGTTCCGACCCCGCCGCGCTCACGACCGCGCTCGAGCTGCTCGACCGCGTCGAGGCCCTCGACATCCCGCAGTTCTGCGCCTGGTGCCATCTCGAGCTCGCGGTGCTCCATCCCGAGCCGGGCGCGGGCGAGGGCCACGTTGCACGGGCGCTGGCGCTCGACGACGGCGAGCACCTGCGCTACGCCGCGGCCGCGGCCGCGCTCGCGGTGGCGCTCGGTAGCGGGGACGCCGACGCCATCGAGCGCACGCGGCTGCGCCTGCTCGAGCCGCCGCCCGCCGCCGCGATCGGCGAGACCAGCTACGCCCTGCGCCTGCTGGCCGACAGCGCCGACGACCCCGCACGACGCGAGACCGGCCTGCTCGAGGCCCGCGAGCGCGTCGCGACGGAGGTCGAGGGTCTGGGCGACGGCGCGGCCGAGCTCCGGTGGGCGTACCTGGAGCAGCGCCTGCCGACGTCGGAGTGACCGCGAGCCTCCAGGCGAGCCGCTTCATCGTTCGTTGAGCCAGGGCCCCCGCGGGCGCCTGCGGGGTCGCGCGGGCGCCGTGGGCCTCCTATGCTCGGGGCGAGGAGGGCCACGGATGCGAACGACCGAGCCAAGGAACGCACCGCCCCGCCGCGGGCGCCGCACGGCCGCCCTCGCTGCCTTCGTCCTGGTCGTGACCTGCGCGCTTCCCGCCTGCCAGGTGGTGCAGCCGCCGGCCCCCGTCCCCTCCCCCACCGCCGCGATCGCGGTGACCCCGGGGGTCATGAACGGCGTCACGACGGCCGTCGTGCAGGTCACCGCCGACGGCGCATGGAGCCTGACGACGGACCGCCCCGCTTGGGTCTCGCTGCAGCCGGCCTCCGGCCGCGGCAACGCCACGGTCGACCTCGCGGTCGACCCCAGCGGGCTCGCGCCCGCCAGCTACGCCATCGGGCTGACGCTGACGGATTCCGGTGGCAGCGTCAGCGCCAGCCTGCCCTTCAGCTTCCCCGACGTCACCGTGACGGTGACGCGAGGCGACACCCTGTCGTCCCAGGCGCTGGCCTCCCAGGCGTCGACGGCCCGCGCCGTCGACCCCAGGCTGCACACCTTCCCCGCCGGGCCCGCCGATCTGATCGTCGGCGTCGGCAAGGTCCCGAGCCAGGCCGCGGAGCTGCCGCTCGCGGCCCTGCGCCAGATCGCGGGGGTGGAGGTGCGCAGCGCCTTCGCCGCTGCCGGCGTCGTCACGGTCCACGTCCGCGATGCGACGGCGGCGGCCGATCGCCTGGCCCGGCTTCCCGGCGTACGCTACGTCGAGGCCGCCCTTCCCCTCGACGCCCTGTCCAACGACACCTACCGCAGCCAGCAGTGGAACCTCGACGTCATCGGGGCCGAGCCGTCGTGGCCGAGCGGCGACGGCACCGGAGCCACCGTGGCGGTGCTCGACCGAGGCTTCGATCCCGCGCACCCCGACCTCTCGAGCGCCATCGTCGGCACCTACGACGCCGTCTCCGGCGGCAGCGACGTGACCGTCACCAACACCGCCTGCGGGTCGCACGGCACCCACGTCGCCGGCATCGTGGCGGCGACCGCCGGCAACGCCCTGGGGGTCGCCGGCGTGGCGCCGGGCGCGGGCCTGCTGCTGGTCAACCTGGGCGATCCCGCCGATGCCGCCTGCGCGATGAAGACGCCTGCCCTGATCGCCGGCCTCGGACACGTGACCCACGGCGGTGCGTCGCTCGCCCGCGTCGTCAACATGAGCCTCGGGACCTCCGGACCGCTGGGGCAGGGCGTCGAGGACGCCTTGGCCGCGGCCCAGGCTGCCGGCATCGTGCTGGTGGCCGCCTCCGGCAACGACACCACCACCCAGCCCACCCCCGTCGTCTACCCCGCCGCCTACCCCGAGGTGCTGGCCGTGGGCGCGACCACCCGGACCGACGACATCGCCTACTACAGCGATCGCGGTCCCGAGGTGTTCGTCTCCGCGCCCGGTGGCGGAACCGCCGTCGACGCCGGCAGCTTCGCCACCGACTGGGTGCTCAGCACCTGGCTCGATCTCAACCAGACCCCGCCGACCCACGTCTACGCCTACGACCTCGGGACCAGCATGGCGAGTCCGGCGGTGGCGGGTCTGGCGGCCCAGCTCCTGACCCTCCGCCCGGGGGCCAGCGTCGATCAGGTCGCCGGCGCGCTGGCGGACGGCGCCGTCGACCTCGGCACGCCGGGCCGCGACGACCTCTTCGGCTACGGCCGCGTCGACGCCCTCGCCTCGAAGTCCGCCCTCGCGTCGGGCACGCCGCTGATCCTGAAGATCGGCGACGGCCGCAGCTTCGCCGTGGTCCGCGACGTGCCCTTCACGGTGCCCAACGTTGCCGCCGGGACCGTGATCCTGGTCGCGGGCACCGACGACGGCGGCAACGGCACCCTGGGAGACGCCCCGGGCGAGCTCCTGGGCAGCGCCCAGGTGGCGGTCGCCTTCGACGCGCCTCCCCCGGCAGCCACGGTGACGCTCACGCCCCAGTAGCGCGGGGTGCGCCGCGGTCGGCTTGACACCCCGAAACGCCCGTCGATACACTCGACCTTGATACCTGAGTCGTTCACTCGGGTATCACGGTCGGAGCGCCCTGGCGCCCCGGCCCGGACCCGTGAAGGCGGCGCGGCCTCGCGCGCCGCGAAAGGATCGCTCCGGATGCCCTGGCTCTCCCCCGGCGCCGCCGCGCCGCGCTCGACGCTGGTCCCCATCGCCCTCCTGCTCGTTGCCGCCCTGGCGTGGCCCTCGGCTCACGCCGAAGCTCCCGCCTCGGACGCCGTGAACCTGTTCCGGCTCGACGCCCGTGCCCGCGCCGCCGCCGCGCTCGCCGCCGAAGGCCAGCGCGACGACGCCGCCGTCCAGCTCGACCGCGCCGTGTCGGGTCCCCTGGCGGCCCTCCCCGAGGGTGCCGCCGTGGGTGCGCACCTGGCCGACCTGCGCAAGGCGGTCGAGACGGGCGACGCCGCAGCCGCCGCCGACGCGGTCCGGCGCATCGACGACGCCGCCCGCGCGGCGCTGAGCCCGACCGCCGCCACCGACGCGGTCCGCTCGGTGGTCGCCGAGCTGGTCCGGGATGCCGGCACCGAGGGGCGCGAGGCCGCCCGCGGCGGCGGGAGCGAGCCCGCCGCCTACGGCCGCGCACTGGCGGCCGTCGCCCTCGACGTCGCACGCGCCCATCGCCTCCAGGCGACGGCGATCGGAGCGCTGGAGACCCTGGCCGGGAGCCTGCGCGCGCCGACCGACGCCGAGCTCGTCGCCTCCACCGCCGACACCGCCCTGTCCGCGCTGGGGGCCGCGCCCGCACGGGTCGACCGAGCGCGCGCCTTCCAGGCGATCGCCGATGACCTGGCGAGCGCGCAGACGCGCTACGCCGCTGGCGATGCCGCCGGCGCCGAGGAGGCCCTCATCGACGCCTACCTCGAGCACTTCGAGGACCTCGAGCCGCCGCTCGAGGCCGTGAGCCCGGCGCTGAAGGACCGCCTCGAGCACGCCCTGCGCGACGAGCTGCGCGGCATGATCCGCCAGGGCGCGACGGTGGACGCCTTCGACCGGGCCCTCGATGCCACCCGCGCCGACCTGGCCCAGGCCCGGCAGGCCCTGCCGTGAAGGGGGCGGTCGCGGCCCCGGCGCCGCGGAGGCGCCTCGGCCAGCTGCTCGCGCTGGCGACGATCGCCGCTCTATGGGCGGCCCTGACGCCGTTCGCCCACGCCCAGAAGGTCGACGTGGCGTCCGAGCTGCACGTCGCCCACGATCTGGTCGCGTCGAGCCTCCGCGCCTACCGCGAGGGCCACGTCGACCAGGCCTTCCAGCTCTCCCGGTCGGCCTACCTCGACCACTTCGAGTACGCCGAGCCCACCCTGCGCGTGCTCGACCCCGACCTGATCCTCGACACCGAGTTCCTGTTCGCCAACCTCCGCAACGGCATGCGCGCGGGCGTCCCCATGAGCGAGCTGGAGGCGACGGCCAGCCGCATCTACGGCAACCTGACGCGCGCCGAAACGGTGGTCAGCGGCACCGGGGCGCTGGCGCCCACGCTGGCGGCCGGGAGCAGCTTCTTCATCCTGTTCCGGGAGGGGCTCGAGGTGGTGCTCCTGCTGGGCTCGATCCTGGCGTACCTGCGCAGCACCCGCAACAGCCGGCTGGCTCCGGGCGTCTGGTACGGTCTGGCGGCGGCGCTGGCAGCCACCGTCCTGACCTACGTGGCGGCCTCGAGCGTGCTGCGCGTGGCGCCCGCCTCGCGTGAGCTGCTCTCCGGGATCACCAGCGTGGTGGCGGTGGGCATCCTCTTCTACCTGAGCTTCTGGATGCTCCAGCAGAGCGATCGCAGGCGGCACATGGAGTACATGCGGGCGCGGCTGGGGCAGGCGGTGCAGCGCGGGAGCCTGCTGGCGGTCGGCGGCGCCGCCTTCGCCAGCGTCTACCGCGAGGGGTTCGAGACGGTGCTGCTCTACCAGGCGCTGGTGGGCGTGAGCGGCCCGGTCATGGGGTTCCTGTGGCTCGGGCTCGGCGCCGCCGTGGTGGCGCTGGGGCTCGTGGCGTTCGCCATCCTCCGGCTGCAACGTCGCCTCCCGCTGCAGATCTTCTTCCGCATCGCCGTCACCGTCACCGCCCTGCTGGCCGTGGCCTTCGCCGGCAACGCCGTGCGCGCGCTGCAAGGTGCCGGTTGGCTGCCGATCACCAACCTGCTGGGGACGCTGCCCCGCCTCAACCCGAGTCTGGCTGCCCTGACGGGCTTCCACCCCACGCTCGAGACCGTCCTGGCGCAGGCCGGCCTGATCACGGTCTACGCCGCCGGGATGGTAGCATTCCTGCTGCGCCGCGCCAGCCTCCGCCGTCGGAGCGCAGGCACCGCTGCCGGCGACGCTCCCACGAGCTGACCGGCCGCCGGTCCGCGGATCGGCGCCGGCCGCCATGAACCCCACGATTCCCACGACCCCCCGGAACGCCGTTCGCATCGGCATCGACGTCGGCGGCACCTTCACCAAGGGCGTCGCCCTCGACGCCGTGACCCGCGAGGTGTTCGCGCGAGCGCGCGTCCCCACCACGCACCGCGCCGAGGAGGGGGTGGTGAGCGGCGTGGTGGAGGTCCTCGACGCGCTGCTCGCCGAGCTCCCGGAGGGCCAGCCGGTAGCCCTGGTGGCCCACGCCACCACCCAAGCGACCAACGCCCTGCTGGAGGGCGACATGGCCACCGTAGGCCTGCTGGCGCTGGGGCCCGCCTCCGACGAGCGTTTGATCGCGCGCCGCACGCGCCTGGCCGAGCTGAGGCCGGGCGGCGGCCGCAGGCTCGAGCTGCGCTGGGCCTTCGTCCCCAGCGACGCCACCGACTTCGAGGCGCGGGTCCGTGGTGTCGCCGAGCGCTGGCGCGCCGAGGGCGTCGAGGCGGTCGCCGTCAGTCAGGCGTTCGCGGTGGACGACCCCAGCCTCGAGCGCCGCGCCTGCGCACTGGTGCGCGACGCCGGCCTGCCCGCCACCGGCGGCGCCGAGCTGACGGGCGTCTACGGCCTGGAGATGCGCTCGAGCACCGCCGCCATCAACGCCTCCATCCTGCCCATCATGCTGCGCACCGCCGGGCACGTCGAGCGCGCCCTCGAGCGCCGCCTGCCCGACGTCCCGCTGCTGGTCGTGCGCGGCGACGGCGGCGCCGTCGACCTGCAGGGCCTGCGCGAGGCCCCCATCCACACCGTGGTCAGCGGCCCGGCCGCGTCGCTCGCGGGCGCCATCCTCCACCACGGGGTCCGCGACGGCGTGCTGTTCGAGGTCGGAGGAACCAGTACCAACATCGGCGCCGTACGCGCCGGCCGCCCGGTGATGAAGCACATGACGGTGATGGACTTCCCCACCGCCCTCCGGGCCGCCGACATCCGCATCGCTGGGGTGGCCGGCGGCAGCCTGGTGCGCCTCGGCGGCCGCCGCATCGAGGAGGTCGGGCCCCGCAGCGCCCACATCGCGGGGTTGGGCTACGCCTCGCTGGCCGATCCCGCCGAGCTCGCCGACGCGCGCCTGGTGCGCACGGCCCCGCGACCCGGCGACCCGGCGGACTACGCCGTCCTCGAGGCCGCCGGCGGACGCTTCGCCCTCACCCCGACCTGTGCGGCCAACGCGCTCGAGCTCCTGCCCGACGACGACCCCGCCCGGCGCCCGCCGGAGGCCGCCCGCATCGCCATGGCGGCCCTGGCGCGTGAGCTGAACGCCGACGTCGAGGCCGCCGCCCGGGCGGTGCTGGAGGCGGCCGCCGAGAAGCTCACCGACACCGTTCGGGCGCTGGCCGACGCCTACGAGCTGAGGGGCACCCCGCTTTACGGCGGGGGCGGCGCCGCCCGGGTGCTGGGGCCGGTGGTGGCCCGGCGCCTCGGGGTCCCCTTCGAGTGCGTCCCCGAACCCGACGTGATCTCGAGCGTCGGGGCGGCCCTGACGCTGATCCGGGTGGAGCGCGAGCGCAACGCCCGCATCGACGACCCCACCGTCGGCGATCTGCTGCTGCGCGAGGTCGAGGGCGAGGCGGTGAGGTTGGGGGCCGACCCGGCGCGTCTCCAGGCCGAGGTGCGCTACCTCCCCGAGGAGCGCCTGCTGCGGGCCGTGGCCTTCGGCGCCCATCCCGTCGATGGGCACCAGAGCGAGCTCGACGACGAGGTGTTGCTGCGCCTCGCGCGCCAGCAGCTCGGCGGGACGTGCCACCTGCACTACCGCAGCCCGGTGCTCGTGCTGATCGCCGGCGAGCGCCAGCAACGTCGCTTGCTGGGCCGCGTCACCCGGCATCCGGTGCTGGCCATGGACCGACGCGGCGGGCGGATGCTCGAGCTCGACGACGCCCAGGTCACGGTGGGGGCCCCGAACGAGGTCCTGCTCCGCCTCGACGAGCAGCTCGGTTCCGGCACGGCCCCCCAGGCCTACGCCCTCACGCCGCGCCGGCTCATCGACTGCAGCCACCTGAACGACCCCAACGCCCTGAGGAGCTTCCTCCGGGACCTGTTCCGCCTCGAGTCCGAGGTGGCCCTGGTGCTGAAGGCGAGCTGAGGAGGAGAGCATGCTGTACCGTCGCCAGCGCCGTTTCCCGACCGCCCTCGCCGTCATCGTCACGGCCGTGGTGGTCTTCCCCCTCGGCTACTTCGTGGGCCGCGGCACGGCCCCGAACCCCGACCTCGCCAGCGAGCTGACGCCCGCCATCTACGCCGTGCAACACGCGCAGGGCACGCTCGACGTCGTCGACCTGGAGTACGCCCGCGCCGCCGCCGGCCAGCCCGGTGACGTCCCCGTCTCCGGGAGCAGCCTGGCGGCGGCGACCGCGGCCGCCAGGCAGGGCCTCGCCGACCTCGATCAGGCCGTCGACCTGGCGCGCCTCTACCCCGATCGCGCGCGCACCGCCCGCAGCGACTTCGAGGCCCTGGTGCAGGCGGTCGAGCGACGCGCCTCGCTCGACGAGATCCGGACCCTCACCGGCGAGCTGCGCGGCGATCTGGCCGCGCTCATCCCCGCCCTGTAGCCGCCGCCCTCCCGGGTCCGCGTTGCCCGGCCAGGGCGCGAAGTCGTACAATGCCGGACGCGGTCGCCATCGGGCGACCCGACGTGGCGCGCGCCCGTAGCTCAGCTGGATAGAGCAGGGGACTCCTAAGCCCAAGGTCGCAGGTTCGAATCCTGCCGGGCGCACCAGACGCTTGCGCGATCCCCGGCCGAGACCCGCCGTGCGGGGTCGGCCACAACGGCCCCGTACCTTCTTATCTACACTGTGCCGTGATCGGACACCTGCTCGCCTTCGTCATCTTCGGCATCGTTCTCGGGCTGTTCCGCCTCGTCGCGGGCCACGCCATGGGCCTGGTCCCCTCGCTGGTGATCAGCGTCCCCTGCGAGGTCGCCGGCGTCGTCGCCGGGCGGCGCGTGCGCGAGTGGATGCAGGGCGGTTGACCCCCAGCCAGGACCTGTAGGGGAAAGTCCGACAGCAGCGTCGGATTCCCGGGGATTCGGGCCGCCGGCCGCCGACCTAGGCTGGCGTCGGAGCCGGCGACGTGCGCCGAGCCTTGGCGTGCTCGCGGAGGGAGCCGACATGCTGGTCAGCGATTGGATGGTCACGGATCCCGTCACGGTGACGCCCGACACCAAGCTCTTCGAGGCCCAGAAGACCATGCGCGACGGGGGGTTCCGTCGCCTTCCGGTGGTGGCCCAGGGGCGCCTGGTCGGCATCGTGACCGATCGCGACCTGCGCGAGGCCGCGCCCTCCAAGGCCACCAGCCTGTCGGTGTTCGAACTGAACTACCTGCTCAGCCGGCTGACGGTCAAGGACGTCATGAAGACGGCCGTCCTGACGGTGTCGCCGGACGATCCCATCGAACGCGCCGCCTTGCTCATGAGCGAGCACAAGATCTCCGGCCTCCCCGTCCTCGACGGCGACGCCGTGGTCGGCATCCTCACCATCACCGACCTCCTCCAGGCCTTCGTCTCGATGCTCGACCTGCGCGAGGGCGGCCGCGTCGCCGCGGGCGTCTGACGCCGGGGCCCCTCGCCCCACCCGATCTCGACCTTCCTTCTACCTCCTAGCGCACCCTGTCCGCGGCCTCCGGCCGCGGACAGGCCTTTTCAGCCCCGCGTGCCCCAGAACCCGGCAGCCACGCCCACGACCTCCGCCAGGATCGCGTCCACGACACCGTCCAGCACCGCGGACAGGCCCTTTCAGCCCCGCGTGCCCCAGAACCCGGCAGCCACGCCCACGACCTCCGCCAGGATCGCGTCCACGACACCGTCCAGCACCGCGGACAGGCCTTCTCAGCCGCGCGTACCCCCGAACCCGGCAGCCACGCCCACGACCTCCGCCAGGATCGCGTCCACGACACCGTCCAGCACCGCGGACAGGCCTGTTCAGCCCCGCGTGCCCCCGAACCCGGCAGCCACGCCCACGACCTCCGCCAGGATCGCGTCCGCGACACCGTCCACCACCGCGGCCACCGCCGCACTGAGGCCCGTCCCGGTGCGGAAGTCGGCTCCCTGCACCGCGAACACCAGCAGCCGACCGGGCAGCGCGTCGAGGGCGCGCGCCAGCTCGACGACGTTGGGCAGCGGCAGGGCGTGGCCGGAGATGCCCATGGGCACGGAGCCGCCGCCCGTCCCGGCGTCGATGCGGCGCGTCGTCCCCGGCGCGACCCCGGCGTCCATGGCGTCGACGACGATCGCCAGCTCGGCGCCGCGCCACGCCTCGATGAGGTCGGCGGGCTCGCCGACGTCGACGATCACTTCGAGCCCGGGATGGCCGACCGACGCCACCCGCCTCGCCACCGCGGGCCCCACCCCGTCGTCGCCCCGGAGCTCGTTGCCCAGCCCCGCCACCAGCACCCGGCTCACGGGAGGCGCTGGACGTCGGCGGTCAGGAAGTGGGTGGCGCAGGAGATGCAGGGGTCGTAGTTGCGGATCGCCTGCTCGCACTGCCAGGTCAGGGCCTGGTCGTCGAGGTCGAGGCGGGCCTCCACGAAGCGGGCCAGGTCGCTCTCGATGGCGCGTTGGTTCTGCGACGTCGGTGGCGTGATGACCGCCTCCAGGATGCTGCCGTCGGCCGCCAGGCTGTAGCGGTGGTAGAGCAGGCCGCGCGGCGCTTCGCTCCAGCCGCAACCCCGCCCCGCCCGCGGGACGACCTCGCTGCCGGGAGATGCGGGCGGCCGGTAGCGGCGGACGATGGCGAGCGCCTCCTCCACCGCGTACAGCGTCTCCACGGCGCGCACCACGATGCTCTGGAACGGGTTGCGGCAGCGCTCGCCCAACCCCGCGTCCCGCGCGGCCTGTCGGGCGCGCGGCGACAGCCTGTCGAAGTTGAGGCTGTAGCGCGCCAGCGGTCCTGTCAGGTAGGCGCCGTCCTCGCGCCCGCGGATCACCGCGTGCAGCGCGTTGGAGTGTTCGACGTGGCGCTCCTCGACGACGTCCTCGAACTCGTGCGGACCCAGGTCGAGCCCGCGGTCGGAGACCATGCGTCCGCGCTCCATCGGGTAGTCGCGCTCGTGCCGCAGGGCCACGTACTCGTGGTCGTGCTCGAACGACGGGAAGGTGAAGCCGCCCACCCAGCGCACCGTCTCCTCGGCGACCTCGAGCGCACGCGTGAGCGGCCCCTCCAGCGCCGCCACCTCCGAGCGCGAGGGCGCGCGGTAGAAGCCTCCCACGCGCACGTTCACCGGGTGCACGGCGCGCCCCCCCACCACCGCCATCACGTCGTTGCCGACCTTCTTGAGGGCCAGCCCGCGCTGCACCACCTCGGGTGCGGACCGGGCGAGCTCCAGGGCGCTCTCGGCTCCGAGGAAGTCGGGCGCGTGAAGCAGGTAGATGTGCAGGGCGTGGCTCTGGATCCACTCGCCGCAGTAGAGCAGGCGCCGCAGCTCGCGCACGTCGTCGGTCACCGTGACCCCGAGGGCGTCCTCGATGGCCTGCACCGAGCTGGTCTGGTAGGCGACCGGGCAGATCCCGCAGATGCGCGCGGTGATATCGGGAGGCTCCGTGAAGGCACGCCCCCTCAGCAGCGCCTCGAAGAAGCGCGGGGGTTCGTAGATGTCGAGGCCCACCTCCTCCACGGTGGTGCCCCGAACCCGCACGCGCATCGCCCCCTCACCCTCCACCCGGGCCAGGGCCCCCACGCTCAAGCGGCGGAGCTCACGGCCGTCGTCGGTCATGCCCCTTCACCTCCCGGTCGCCCGCTCTCGTCGGCGGCTGCGGCGGCATCGGCGAAGGCGGGCGCCGCGGCGTTGAAGGTGCGCAGGGCGCGTACGGTCGCGGCCGGCTCCACCCCCAGCTCGTCCTGCCACCAACGCATCAGCGAGGCCACGTTGGGGGACTCGGCGGGCCCGAAGCAGCCGTAGCAGCCGCGTCCGTAGGCCGGGCACAACGCGCCGCATCCCGCCTGCGTGACCGGCCCCAGGCACGGCACGCCGCCGGACACCATCACGCACACGGTGCCGCGACGCTTGCACTCCTGGCACACGCTGACGGTGCCGAACGCCGGCCTGCGGCCGTGCAGGAAGGCGCCGATCGCCTCCAGCAGCTGTTCCTTCGTGATGGGGCACCCCCGCAACTCGAAGTCGACCTTCACGTGCTCGGCGATCGGCGTCGCCGTCGCCAGCACGTCGAGGTAGGAGGGTTCGGCGTAGACGGTACGCGCCAGCTCGTCGACGTCCAAGACGTTGCGCAGCGACTGGATGCCGCCCGCCGTGGCGCAGGCCCCGATCGCGATCACCGTACGCGACTGCCGCCGCACCTCCTGGATGCGCTCCAACTCGTCGGGGGTGGTGATCGAGCCCTCCACCAACGACAGGTCGTAGGGCCCCTCCACGACCGCGCGCGAGGCCTCGAGGAAGTAGGCCACCTCGAGCCGATCGGCCAGCGCCAGGAGCTCGTCTTCGCAGTCGAGCAGCGTCAGTTGACAGCCGTCGCACGACGAGAACTTCCACACCGCCAGGCGCGGTCGACGCCGCTGCGCCGCGCGCGCGACGGGCCCGGACGCGTCCGCCGGGCGCTTCACAGCTCCTCCACCGTGAGCGCGGCACGGACCTCGCCGAACCGGTAGACCGGGCCGTCGAGGCAGACGAAGCTCGGACCGAACTGGCAGTGGCCGCACAGGCCCACCCCGCACTTCATGTTCCGCTCCAGCGACACGTGGATGCGGTCGTCGGAGAACCCGATCTTCGTCAGCTCCTGCGCGGCGAAGCGCATCATCAGCTCCGGCCCGCAGATCATCGCCAACGCGCCGGTGCCGTCCACGGGCGCCCGCCGGATGAGCTGCGTCACGAACCCGACGTCCCCCTTCCAGCTCTCGGTGGCGCGGTCGACGGTGACCAGGACGTCGAGGTGGAGCTCGGAGCGCCAGCGCCTCAGCTCCGGGACGAACACCATCTCCTCCGGGCGGCGGGCGCCGTAGAGCAGCGCCACGCGGCCGAAGCGCTCGCGCTGGGCCAGCACCTGGTAGAGCGCCGGCCTCAGCGGCGGCAGGCCGATGCCCCCGGCGATGAACACCAGGTCGCGCCCCTCGGCCTCCTCCACCGGCCACCAGCTCCCGAACGGCCCGCGCACGCCTACGGCGTCCCCCGCCTTCGCCCGGCGCAGCGCCTCGGTGGCCGGCCCCACCGCGCGGATCGTGTGCACCAGGCGGCCGGCGTCGGCCGGATCGCCGCTGATCGAGATCGGCACCTCGCCGACCCCGAAGGCGTAGAGCATGTTGAACTGCCCCGGCCTGAAGGCGTCGGCGCCGGGCTCGACGGCGTCGCCGATGGGCTCGAGCTCCATCGTGAAGGTGTCCTGCGTCTCGTCCCAGCGTCGCCGGACGCGGTACGGCCTGGGCAACAGGGTGCCGCCGCCGGGGCGCGGGACGGCGACCTCAGAGGGGGTGTCCATACAGGTCCAGGAGCTGCATGCGAGCCGACTGCAGGCGGGCGGTGACGATGCCGGCGAAGCGCTTCATGAGCTCGTAGCCCAGGCGGGGATCGGCGTCGCACTTGTCGCGCAGACAGGTGCCGTCGAAGGCGGTCGCGCGCACGTCGGTGAGCGCCCGGGCGTCGAACTGCCAGGTGTAGGGCGGGAACAACCACGACCAACCGAGCACCTCGCCCTCGCCCAGCGTCTCGAGGCGACGCGCCGGGCGGCCGGGGGCGCGGATCTCGATCCCCACCGTGCCGCCGCGCAGCACGAAGAAGCGGTCGGCCGGCTCGCCGAACTTGAAGATGGTGTCCCCTTCCCGGAAGTGCACGTTCCAGCCGCAACCGGAGATGAACGCCAGCTCCCCCTCCTCGAGCCCCGCGAAGACGGGACTGGCGCGCAGCAGCGCCGTCATGTCGCGCATCATCGTCGTGCACCCCTTCCGGCCGGACCCCGGCCCCGTGGCATCGCGTCGGCCTGCCGACGCTGCTCGATGGCGATGGCGGCCTCCTGGGTGAGGTCGATGCCCACCGGGCACCAAGCGATGCAGCGCCCGCACCCGACGCAGCCGGCCTCGCCGAACTGCTCGAACCAGCTGCTGAGCTTGTGCGTCAGCCACTGCCGGTAGCGCGCTGCCCCGCTACGGCGCACGCTGCCCCCGTGCAGGTAGCTGAAGTCGAGGCTGAAGCAGGAGTCCCAGCGCCGCCGCCGCTCGGCCACATCGCCCGACAGGTCGGTGACGTCCTCGATCGTGACGCAGAAGCACGTCGGACACACCAGCGTGCAGTTGGCGCAGTTCAGGCAGCGCTCCGCGACGTCGTTCCAGAGCGGCAGCCCGGCGCCCTCGGCCAGGGCCGAGCGCGCGCCGTCGACGTCCAAGCGACGGCCCATGGCGTGCGCCGCCTCGTCGACGGCACGCCGTCGTCCGTCGGTCTCCGGAGCGCTCGCCGGCCTGCCTCCCAACGCCTCCAGCAGCGCCTCGCCGCGGGCGCTCCCGGCGCGCGCCACGAAACCGTGACGCTCGTCGTCGATCAGCTCGGTGAGCGCGAGGTCGAAGCCGCCTTCCGCGCCGGGTCCGCTGCCGAACGAGGCGCAGAAGCAGGTGGCCCCCGGGGTGGTGCACTCCACCACCACCAGGAAGGCCCCGTGCCGCCGCGCGGCGTACGCCTCGTCGACGTGGCGACCGCCCATCAGCACGCGGTCCTGGACGGCGATGGCGGTGAGGTCGCAGGGGCGGACCCCGATCAGCGCCAGCGGCGCCTCGGGCCCCTTCTCGGGGTGCAGGTCCAACCCTCCCCCCGCCGCACGCTCCGCCGTGAACAGGCGGAGCTCCGGCGGATGGAGGTAGCGCTTCCAGGCCTGCGCTCCGACGCGGTACCCGAAGCGCTCGCGGGCGCGCGGGCCGTTGCCCTCCCGGCGTTCCAGGCGGTAGCTCCCGGGGGCCGCGCGGTCGTGCCAGCCGGTGGGCAAGCTGTCCCCTGCCGTCAGCTCCTCCAGCACCAGGACGCCGTCTTCGACGCGGGGACCCACCACCCGGAAGCCCTGCCCCCCGAGGTGCGCGATGACGCGCTCGGGCGCGTCGGGGCCGAGCCAGATCGCCGAGCCGTTCACGGCTCGCCGCTGCGCCGCCCGTGGGCGCGCAGGATGCCATCCGCCGTCATGGTGCCCTCCTCTTCACTGAGTCCACGCTAGGCACGCCCCGTGCCTCCGGGAACGGCGTTCAGCCCACACGCGCTGTCGGACTTTCTCCGACCCTTCACGCCCCTTCGTCGTCCTCTCACCGACGGCCTGCCGGGCCCTGGTAGAAGGGAGCCATGCGCCGCCTCCTGGCCGTCCTGGCCCTGCTCGCAACGACGGCACCGAGTCTCGCCGCGGCCCCGCTGACGGTGGGCGTGATCGTCTCCAAGGCGGGAACCGCCCGCAGCAGCGGGGCCGCCGAGTCGCTGGCCGCCGTGGCCTACGTCTCGCGCCTGCGGGCCCAGGGCGGGATCTTCGGACAGCCGCTCGAGCTGCGCCTCGAGGACGACGCCGGCGACCCGCAGCAGGCGGTGGCCGCCGCCCGCAGCCTCATCGACGACGGCGCGCTGGCGCTGGTGTGCTGCACCACCTCGGCCGCCTCCAGCGAGGTGGCCCGGCTCGCCGAGCGCTCCGGGGTGGTGCTGCTGGCACCGACGCCGCTGGAGGGCGTGGACGCTCCCGCCTACTGGAGCTTCTCGCTGGCGCCGCGCGACCAGGACTCGATGGCGGCCGACATCGCCGACGTGAGCGCCCGCGGTCTGGGGAGCTTCGCGGTCATGACCCTCGACAACCCCTTCGGCGACGCGGCCCTGAAGCAGCTCGAGGGGCTGGCGAAGCTCGCGGGGCTGACGCTGGCGGGCCGGGCCCGCTACCGCCCCGGCGCCGCCGACCTCACCCCCGAAGGGCTGTGGATCGCCAGTCGCCAGCCCGGAGCGGTGGTGGTGTGGGGGCTCAAGGACGACCTCGTGGCCGCCGTCGACGGGCTCCGGCGGCGGGGCTATCGCGGCCCCATCTACGCCCGCAGCGCCCTGCTGGAGGCCGTAGCGGGAGGGCTCGATCTCCAGCGCCTGCAGGGGGTGCGCTTCGCGGTGGCGCCCATCGCGGTCGCCGACGGGCTGGGCGCCAACGCGACGTGCGCACCGTCGGCGCGCACGGCGGCCGCGTGGCTCCGCCAGGTGTACGGCGGGGTCGTCGACCTGGCGCCGGCGGCGCCGGTCGTCGACGCCCTCGACCTCATCCGGCAGGGGCTCGAGCAGGTCGCCGCGCTGCGGCTGGCGCCCACCGACCTCGCCGGCCACCGGCAGGCCTTGCGCGACTCGCTCGTGGGGTTGCCGCCGACGTGCGGCGCGGCGGGCCTGTACGACCTGCGCGAGGGCCAGCGCGAGGCGCTGCTGCCACGGGGCCTGGCCATCGCCGAGGTGAGCGGCGACGGCCTGATCGCCGCTCCCTGACCGGCCTCGCCGAGGCGAGCGCGACGGGCGCGCGGGGCACGGGTCGGCGACCGGGGACGGCAGGACCGCGCGGTACACTGGCCGCAATGATCGAGAAGCTGAATACCCTCACGCACGAGTTCGAGGCGCTCGAACGCAGCCTCGCGGATCCGGAGCTGATCGCCGACTCCGGACGCTACCGCGAGGCCATGCAGCGCTACAGCGAGCTCAAGGGCATCGTCGATGCCTTCCGCGAGTACCGACGATCCTCGCAGCAGCTCGCCGAGGCGCGCGAGTTGCAGGACGACCCCGAGCTCGCGGACGAGGCACGCGACGAGGCCGCGCGGCTCGAGCCGCGCGTCGCCGAGCTCGAGCGCGACCTCGAGCGCATGCTCCTGCCCCGCGACCCCTTCGACGACAAGGACGTCATCGTGGAGGTGCGGGCGGCCGCCGGCGGCGACGAGGCATCGCTCTTCGCTCGCGAGGTGCTCGACATGTACCTCCGCTACGCCGAGGCGCTGGGCTACGGCGCCGAGCTCCTCGACAGCCACCCGACCGACGTCGGCGGCCTCTCGAAGGTCTCCTTCGAGATCCACGGTCGCGGCGCCTACAGCCGCTTCAAGTTCGAGTCGGGCGTCCACCGCGTCCAGCGCGTGCCCGCGACCGAGGCCCAGGGGCGCATCCACACCTCCACCGTCACGGTGGCGGTGCTCCCGGAGGCCGAGGACGTCGACGTGGACCTTACGCCGGCCGACTACCGGGTCGACGTCTACCGCTCCAGCGGCCCGGGCGGCCAGTCGGTCAACACCACCGACTCGGCGGTGCGCCTCACCTACCGCCCCGGGACCCCCGACGAGATCGTGGTCACCTGCCAGGACGGCAAGTCCCAGATCAAGAACAAGGAGAAGGCGCTGGCGGTGCTGCGGGCGCGCCTGCTCGAGCGCGAACGCGAGCGGGCGTCGAGCGAGGCGCGCGAGGCGCGCCTGGTGCAGATCGGCAGCGGCGAGCGCAGCGAGAAGATCCGCACCTACAACTTCCCGCAGTCACGCGTGACCGACCACCGTATCGGCTTCACCACCCGGGACCTCCAGGGGGTGCTGCTGGGCGAGCTCGGGGAGCTCACCGCCGCCCTGTCGGAGGCCGAACAGGGCCGCCGCCTGGAGGAGATGGCGGCGAGCGCCGCGCACGCCGAGCCGGCGGCGGCCGGGGCCGGTGGCACGGCGTGAGTTCGTCGTTGCCGCGGCGATCCTGCTCGACTCGCAGGGGCGGGTCCTGCTCGTAGGCAACGACTGGCAAGGGTACGGCAACGTGCGCTACACCCTCCCGGGCGGGGTGGTGGAGCGCGGCGAGTCCACGCTGGACGCGCTCCGCCGCGAGGTCAAGGAGGAGACGGGGCTCGTCATCACCGAGGTCACCCACCTGGCCTACGCGGTGCACGTGGAGGACCGGCGCCGCAACGACCGCGCCGTGTCCTTCGCCTTCCACGCGCGCTACGACGGCCTGCTGAACCCGCGCGATCCCGACGGCTTCATCGTGGAGGCGCGCTTCTTCCCCGCCGAGGACGTCGAGAGCACCATCCCCATCCCGCCGCTGCGCGACCCGCTGGTCAACTACCTGCGCGGTCGGCCGCCCGGCGCCTTCTACTCCTACGCCGGCTGGGACGGGCGCGGCATGCAGCCGGTCTAGACGGGCCGCGGCACCGCCCCTGGTAGCATCGCGACATGCAGGCGCACACCCCGATCCCGCCCTCCGAGGCCGTCGCCAGGGTGGCCGCCGAGGCCCCCACGCTGCCGTCCGAGACGGTCGCCGTCGACGACGCCCTGGGCCGGATCCTGGCCCGCGACGTCGCCAGCCTGTGCGACCACCCCAGCGTCGACAACTCGGCGCTGGACGGCTACGCCTGCCGGGTCGCGGACACCGCGGGGGCCGCGCCGCGGTCCCCCGTCCGGCTCCGGGTGGTGGGCGAAGCGCCCGCCGGCCGGCCCTTCGCGGGCCGCGTCGAGACCGGCGAGGCGGTCCGGATCTTCACGGGGGCGGCGGTCCCGGCCGGGGCCGACGGCATCGTCCCCGTCGAGGCCAGCCGTGAGCCCGGGCACGAGCCGGGAACGGTGGAGGTGGAGCGCCCCGCGCGGGGCGAGGACATCCGGCGGCGCGGCCAGGATCTGGTAGATGGACAGGTCTACCTTGCGTCCGGCCGCCGCCTCGACGCCGCCGCGCTGGGGTTGGCCACCGGGATGGGCCACGCCCGCCTGGACGTGCGCCGCCGCCCGCGCGTGGCGCTGCTCACCACCGGCGACGAGGTCGTCGACAGCGGCACGCCCCTTCAGCGCGGACAGGTCTACGACAGCAACGGCGCCTCGCTCGCCGGCCTCCTGCGCGCTGCCGGCGCCGAGGTGGTGCGGCTGCCCCGCGTCGCCGACGACCCCGCCGCCCTGGAGCGCGCGCTCGAGGGGGCTGGGGAGGTCGACCTGCTGCTCACCTCCGGCGGCGTCTCGATGGGCCGCTACGACCACGTCCGCGACCTGCTCTTCGGCCGCGGCACGGTGCTGTTCTGGAAGGTGGCGATGAAGCCCGGCGGCCCCGCCCTGTTCGGGCGCCTGGAGGGTCTACCGGTGCTGGGCCTGCCCGGCAACCCGGTCTCGAGCATGGTGGTGTTCCTGGTGCTCGGAAGGGCCTTCCTCGATACCGCCCTGGGGCGGAGCGACCCCCTGCCCTACCTCGACCGGCGCCGCGCCCGGGCGGGCAGCGCCTTCGCCGCGGCCGAGAACAAGGAGACGCTCGCCCGAGCGCGGTTGCTCCGGGGACCCGAAGGATCCGAGGTCCGCGCCCTCGCCAACCAATCCTCGGGCGTGCTGCGGTCCATGACCGAGGCGGGGGCCCTGGTGCTGGTGCCCCCGGGCCGCCCCATCGCCCCGGGCGACGAGGTCGAGATGATGGAGCTCGCGCCCCACCTGCGATGAAGCCACCCCCGCCCGAGGCGGTGCGCGCCAGCGCGCCCCTGCCGGCCTCCTTCTACGCCCGCCCGGCCGACGTCGTCGCACGGGACCTGATCGGCCGGTTGCTGGCGGTCGAGTCGCCGGGCGGACGACACGTCACGCGCATCGTCGAGACCGAGGCCTACCTGGGTGAGGACGACCTCGCCTGCCACGCCTCGAAGGGGCGCACACGCCGGACCGAGACGCTTTACGGGCCCCCCGGGACCGCCTACGTCTACCTGATCTACGGCATGTACCACCTGTTCAACGTCGTCGCGCTGGCGCCCGAGGTCCCCCACGCCGTCCTGGTGCGTGCCGTCGAGCCGCTGGAGGCCGACCTCCCCCGCACCGACGGCCCCGGCCGGCTGACGCGGGCGCTGGGGATCGATCGCTCGCACGACGGCCACGACCTCACCCGACCGCCGATCACGCTGCTCCCCGGGCGAGCGGCGGCCCGGGTGGCCACGGATCGCCGCATCGGCGTCGACTACGCCGGCGCCTGGCGCGACGCGCCGTTGCGCTTCTTCGACCCCACCAGTCGGCACCTCTCACGCCCGCCCGCCCGCGGTCGGCGCTAGCCCTCGTCGGGGAACTCCTGGCGCGGCGTGAGGGTGGTG
Organism: Deinococci bacterium; assembly: GCA_030149325.1. Lineage (GTDB taxonomy): Bacteria > Deinococcota > Deinococci > Deinococcales > Trueperaceae > JASBRS01. Next base: position 5,847 of record JASBRS010000074.1, on the reverse strand, counting down.
TCGCGAACGCCCTCCTCGAAGGGCTCGACGTGCACCGTCGTCACCAGATCGTCGAGCTCGGCGTGCATGCGGTCCTCGAGCCGCCCCACGAGGCGGTGCGCGTCCACCACGGTCATGCCGGGATCCACGAAGACGTCGACCTCGGCGAAGCGGGAGTGACCGGCCCGGCGCGTCCGCAGCCGGTGGTAGCCCCGCACCTCCGGCGCCGCATCGAGCACCGCCAGGATGAGTCGCTCCTCGGCGTCGGGCAGGCGCTCGTCGAGCAGCCCCGAGATCGAACGCCTCAGCACGCGCACCCCGACCGCCACGATGTTGACCGCCACCAGGATGGCGATGATCGGGTCGAGCGGGCGCAGTCCCGTGAGCCCCACCAGCACCACCGCCACCAGCACCCCCACCGACGTCCACACGTCGGTCAAGAGGTGCCGCGCGTTCGCCTCCAGCGCCGCCGAGCGCTCCCGGCGCCCGGTGCGGAACAGGAAGGCGGCCAGAACGCCGTTCACGATCGCCGCCACCGCCGCCAGCACGCTGCCGAGGACGATGTGCTCCAGCGCCTGGGGGTGGAGCAGGCGCTCGACCGCCGTCACCACGATGGCGATGGCGGCCACCACGATGAGGATGGCCTCCAGCACGCTCGAGAGGTACTCGGCCTTGGCGTGACCGTAGGGATGACGGTAGTCCGGCGGCGCCCCGGCGACGGTGGTGGCGGCGATCAGCACCACCGCCGCCACCAGGTTGACCAACGACTCCGCCGCGTCGGAGAGGAAGCCGATCGACCCGGTCAGGAAGTAGGCGCCGAACTTCAGCACCAGGATGACGATCGCGCCGATCAGGCTCACCCAGGCCGCGCGCCTGCGAGCGGCGCCATCGTGGGGCAGCACCGAGCTCACTCCTCGCCGTCCTCCACCTCACCGAGGCCGCCACCGAGCAGGGCCTCAGGGTCCTCGCCGGCCGCGATGGCACGCATGATGGCCTCGAGCTCCTCGCCCTCGTAGTCGGTGACGGTCTCCTGGATCAGCGCCAAGGCGCGTTCCGCCTCCGCCGACGGTACCAGCACCACGGCGCCGCCGGTCCCGGCCGCGCCCAGGTTGGAGAAGGCATCGCTGAGCAGGTCGTCGCCCCGCACCATGGCGAGGATCCCCTCGTCCTCCAGCAGCGCCGCCACCATCTCGGCCAGCGGCTGGGCCGGGGCCTCGTCCACCACCGTCCATTCGTCTCCGTTGATGACCACGGTCTCGCCCTTCACCTCAGTCCACCGCCTCTCGCAGGTAGGCGTGCGCCAGCGCGCGGTAGCCCTGCCGCGCCAGCTCCAGCTCGGCGACCTCGACGCTCTCGTCGGTGGTGTGCGCGAGCTCCGCGTCGCCCGGGCCGAAGCCCACGACCACGGCACCCGATCGGGCCAGGTGGGGCGCGTCGGTGGCGAACCACCAGGTCCGCTCGGCCGGCGTGCGACCCGCCCGCCCCAACGCCTCGCGCAGCGCCCCGCGCGCCGCATCGATGCGCGGGCTCTCGCCGGGCGCCAGGTACGGGCCCACCGTGCGCGGGAACGAGCGCTGGAGCGTGCCGTCCTCGCTGATCGCGCGCTCGGTGGGGATCGACACCTCGACCCCCGCCTCGTCGGCGAGGTCGGCGAGACGCCGGAGCACGGCCGCCTCGTCGTCGCCCGGGATGGTGCGGTAGTCGACGGTCAGCACCGCCGAGCCCGGGACCACGTTGGCACCCCCCTCGGGGTAGGTCACGAGCCCGGTGGGGGTGGCGCTCGAGCCCACCAGCGGGCCGCCGCTCGGCAACGCCACGCGCTCGAGCCCCTGCAAGAAGCGCATCACGTGGTACAGCGCGTTGTCGCCGAGCTCCGCCTTGGCCGCGTGGGCGATGCGCCCGGGGAAGCGCACCTCCAGCTCGATCCGGCCGCGGTGCCCCAGCATCAGGTCGAGCCCGCTGGGCTCGCCGAGCACGACCACGTCGACGGGGAGTCGCTCGCCCAGCACCCGCGCGCCGAGGCCGCCGACCTCCTCCTGCACCACCCCGGCGACCACCAACGTGCCGCGGAAACCGTCGGCCGCGGCGTCGGCGGCCGCCAACGTCATGCAGGCCAGCGCGCTCTTCATGTCGACCGCGCCCCGGCCCCACAAGCGGCCGTCGACCACGGCCCCCGACAACGGCGGCTGCGGCCACAGGGCGGGGTCGCCCACCGGCACGGTGTCGAGATGGCCGTTGAACATCACCACCGGGCCGTCACCGCGCCGCAGCACGCCCAGCGCGTTGCCGGCCTCGTCCAGGCGGGCCTCGTCGAACCCCAGCTCGCGGAACGCCTCCAGCAGCACCGCCGCCGCCGGCGACTCGTGGCCGGACGGGCTGGGAGCACGGATCAGGTCGGCGGCCAGGGTCACCAGCGCGTCGGAACTCATGGCTGGCATCATACGAACTTTCGCATCCCGTGCCCGTGGCGCTTTGGCTATCCTCACGGCATGAGCGCGCTCGCCTGGGACTGCGCCGCCTGCGGCCACCACAACGACGCCGGGGCGGTGTGCGACGCCTGCGGCGTCGCGAAGCGCTACCTGGACGACCCGCCGCTCGATCTCCCCTACCCGCCCCACCTGACGGAGTTGCCCGCGTTCTACCTGGCGCTGCTGTGGAGCCTCGCGACCCTGCTGGGTCTGGTGCTGCTCGCCGAACCGGCGTGGCGTACGGCCCTCGGCCTCGGGCCGGCCTTCCTCGCCCTGGAGGCGGCCTCGGCGCTGGGGGCGGCCTGGACGTCGTGGAGCGAGGCGTTCTGGCGCCTCAGCTTCAACGAGGCGCGGCTGGAGGTCCCCGACACCGTCAAGAGCGGCGAGGACTTCGAGGCGGTGCTGACGCTGGTGCCGTACCGGCCGCTGCGGAACGTGCACGCGGAGTTCCGTCTGGTCGACAACTTCTATCAGCACGACGCGTCCGGCGGCGGCGTCGAGACCCGCAGCCGCAGCCTGGGTCGCGTGCTCGCGCTGGTGGGCGAGCCCCTGACCGGGCGCCGCGCCCACGTGCTGCACGCCGGTTTCCTCGCCCCGTTCCCGGCAACGAAGCACACCGACATCGTGGCCGAGGTCATGGCCTCGCTCCTCGCGGCCTTCGGCTGGCTGGTGCCGGGTCTGACCTTCACGGCCCGGAACCTGCGTCAGCACGGCGGCTACTTCGTGAGCGCCACCGTCCGCGTGGGGTGGCTGCGCCGCACCTACAAGCGTCGAGTGATCGCCTACTTCGTCGGGGCGGACCTCTTCGTCGGATGACGAGCGCCCGTCGCCTCCAACTCGTCGTCGGGCCACCACTGGTAGGTGCGCAGCGGCACCCGGCCGTTCTCGACCGGCACCCCCTCGGCCCGAAGCAGCGCCGTCTGCAGCTCGCCGTGCCCGACCTTGTACGTCGAGATGCCGCCGCTGGCGTTCACCACGCGCTGCCACGGCACCTCCCCGTCGGCCTCCTGCAGGCCGCGCAACACCGCTCCGACGCCCCTCGCGGCGCCGGGACTGCCCGCCAGCAGCGCCACCTGGCCGTACGTCACCACCCGTCCCTCGGGGACGGCCCTGACCACCCGCAGCACCGCGGTCCGGAAGGCATCCATGCCCCATGCTAGCCCCCTCCTCCGGCGCGCGGCCGTGTCCGTCGCGCTGGCCCTGACGCTGCTGGCGTCCGGCGCGCCCGCCCGTGCCGACGCCCTGCCCCTCCCCGCCCTGGAGGCCTTGGTCCCGGCCGACCCCACCCTCGAGGCCGCCCTCCTGGTAGCCACCAACGGCGCGCGAGCCGACCACGGCCTGGCGCCGCTGACCCAGGACGAGGGATTGGCCCGCGCCGCCCGCGAGCACGCCGCCGAGATGGCGCGGCTCGACTACTTCTCGCACGGCTCCCCCGTCGCCGCCCACGCCACCCTGGTGCAGCGCCTGGCGTTGGCCGGCAGCCCCCTGGTGGACATCGCCGAGAACATCGTGATGCTCGGCCAGCCCGGCGACACCCACGCCGCCGCCCAGCAGGCCGTCAACGACTGGCTCAACTCGCTGCCGCACCGCAAGAACCTGTTGGGAAGCTACGACCGCGTCGGCTTCGGCGCCGCCCGCGACGCCGACGGCCGCCTGTTCGTCGTGCAGGACTTCGCCTCCGACCCGGTCCGACTGCTCGACTACGCGCTGGCGTCGGCCACCCGACGGGTGAGCGAGATCGACCTGGAGCTGCAGGCGTCCAGGGCCACCGATGTGTACCTGCGCGTCGGGAGCGATGCCCCGCAGATCCAGCACGTCGCCGCCGGGACCTCCACCGTGGTGCTCGCCACCGATCTCGAGGGCAGCGTGACGGTCGTGGCCGGGATCCCCCAGGGGGGAGGCGCCTACCTCGAGGACGACGGCGGCAGCCTCGACCTGACGACCGGGCGCCTCCTGGAGGATCCGACGCAACCGCGCCAGGTCCTGCGCCTGACGGCTGCGCGGGTCCGCTCGAGGACCGACCAGGGCGCCCGTCTCACCCTGCACTACGCACCTCCGGCCACGGGCACGCTGGCGCTGTTCCTGCAGGGCAGCTACCAGCCGCAGGCACGCACCGCGCCCGGCAGCTTCGTGCTGTTCCTGCCCGATACCTTGGGGGTCGCCACCGTCTCGGTGGGCGTCAACGGCGCCGGCCGCAGCGTCACCCTCCTTCACAGCTTCCACCTCGACCCCGGCGCTCGCGACCCGCGCTTGCTCGCGGGCGCGGCCCCCTGATCGCGGGCGCGGACCCATGATCCCGGGCGCCGTCCGCTGTTGGCGGGCCGGGTCGACCGCGCCGCCGCGGAGCATCCGGTATCCTCGCCGGAGTGCCTACCGCCCTCACCATCACCGTCCGCGTCGCCGCCTACCTGTTCCTGGCCGGCATCCTGATGGTGGTGCTGTCCCCCGTCCCGGCGCTGGCCCGACGTTTCCCGAGGCTCTACCTGGCCGGCTTCGCGCTGGCGGGGCTCAGCATCTTCCTCGTCCTGGTGGGCGCGCTGACCCTGCACTGAGCAGGTCGGCCGGGGAAGCGCCGTGCCGCGGACGCCTGCTAGAATGGCGCCCGCGAGCGCCGACCGGACGTTCGGCGAGGCAGGGAGGTCTCCGCATCCGAGCCCACGTCATCACCTACGGGTGTCAGATGAACGAGTACGACACCCACGTGATCCAGTCCGAGCTGGTCGCGGGCGGTCACCAGCTCGTGGACCACCCCGGCGACGCCGACCTGATCCTGCTCAACACCTGCGCCGTGCGCGGCAAGCCGGTGGAGAAGGTGGTGTCGCTACTCGGCGAGCTGCGCAAGGAGAAGCAGCGCGGCCGGCGCCTGGCCGTGGGGCTGATGGGGTGCCTCGCCCAGCTCGCGGAGGGGCAAGCGATCGGCGACCGCTTCGAGGTGGACCTGCTGGTCGGGCCGGGAGCCATCTCCGACGTGCTGCCCGCCATCGACGCGCTGGAACGCGGCGAGGGACCCAGCCGTAGCCTGCGCTTCCGCGACGACCTCGACACCGTGGTCCCACCCGCCCCCGACGCGCTGACGGGCTTCCTGACCATCATGCGGGGATGCGACCACCACTGCACCTACTGCATCGTGCCCACCACGCGCGGCCCCGAGGTATCGCGGCCGGCCGAGCTGGTCCTCGCCGAGGCCCGCGCCATGCGCGAGGCCGGCGTCCAGGAGGTGACGCTGCTCGGGCAGAACGTCAACTCCTACGGGCTCGGCCGCCCCGAGCTGCCGTCGTTCGCCGAGCTGCTCCGGCAGGTGGCCGCCATCGGCATCCCGCGGGTGAAGTTCACGACCAGCCATACCATGAACTTCACCTCCGATATCATCGACGCCATCGCCGAGGAGCCCAACGTCTGC
>JASBRS010000067.1 GCA_030149325.1 Deinococci bacterium | reverse complement strand
GCGGCCGGACGCCCCCGGACTGAGGGAACGTTCGCGCTACGGCTTGCCGTTGGCTCCTACCCGCATGCGCCGGTAGGGCGCGACCGGGTGGAGGATGTTGCGGCACTGCTCGTTGGTGCACCCGGGGCAACGCAGCCCGTACTGCAGGCTGCAGGCCTCGCCGGAGGCGAGGTGCTCGGCCACCACCTCGGCCAGCGCGTCCTGGAACAGCGGCAGGCCGTTGAGCGCGGGCGCGCGCTTGAAGTTGGTGATGCCGACCTCGTGCGCCAGCTCGCCGTACTCGATGTCGAGCTCGTGCAGCGTCTCGATGTGGTCGCTGGTGAAGGCGATCCCGACCACCAGGACGTTCTTGCGCCCCTTGGCGCCGAGGTCCTTGACCACCTGCTCGGTGGACGGGCCCAGCCACGGCACGGGTCCTACCGAGCTCTGGTAGCTGATCATGTACTCGTAGCCGTAGCCCAGGCGCTCCATCACCTCGTGCACGGTGGCGCCGATCTCGCCCGGGTAGGCGTCGCCGCGGTTGATCACGCTCATCGGCAGCGAGTGCGCGCTGAACACGACGAGCACGTCGTCGCGGTCGTCCTCGGAGAACTGCGTCAGGCCGTCCTCGACGGTCTTCGTCATGGCCTCGACGAAACGCGGATGGGTGGGCCAGCGGTCGATGACGCTCCACTCGAAGGCGTCCTGCAGGCCGGTGCGCGCGGCGGCACGCCACAGCTCGTTGAGCGACGAGCCGGTGGTCGAGCAGGAGAACTGCGGGTACTGGGTGAAGGCGACCGCGCGCTTGACGCCATCGGCCTTCATCGCCTTCAGGGCGTCCTCGCTCTTGGGCTGGATGTAGCGGAAGGCGACGTAGAACTTGTGCGGGGCGGTCTGCGGCGACAGCGCGTCGAGGCGTTCGATCATGCCGCGCCCCTGCTCCTCGGTCCACTTGAGGATCGGCGAGCCGCCGCCGATGTCGCGGTAGTTGCTCTGCACGCTCTTGGTGCGGCGGCGCGCGATGAACGGCCCCAGCCAGTCTTGCATCGGGAGCTGGATGATCTCGCGGTCGGCGAAGAGCTCGAGCAGGAAGGGCTGCACCTCGCTGAGGTCCTTGGGACCTCCCAGGTTCATCATCACGATCCCCGTGGGTCCGTCGCCCATGCGGTCACCGTCCTTTCGTCGTGGCGTGGCCGGGCTCGAGGGCCTGGGCCTCCGCTCCTGCCCAGTCGCGCGGTTGGAAGTAGGCCAAAGCGGCCTCCTCGGGGCTGCCGGGCTCCGGCCGGTGGTCGAAGGCCCAGCGCGCCAGCGGCGGCATCGACATCAGGATGGCCTCGATGTTGCCCTGGGTCTGCAGTCCGAACAGCGTTCCGCGGTCGTAGACGAGGTTGAACTCGACGTAGCGGCCGCGCCGGTAGAGCTGCCAGGCGCGTTCGCGCTCGCCGTAGGGCAGCCCCTCGCGGCGCTCGACGATCGGCAGGTAGCTCGGCAGCAGGCTGCCGAGGCCGTCCTCGACGAGGGCCAGCTCGGCGTCGAAGTCGCCCCCCTCGGGCGGGCTCATCTCGTCGAAGAAGATGCCCCCCACACCGCGCATCTCGCCGCGGTGGCGGACGGTGAAGTAGCGGTCGCAGGTGGCCTTCCAGGTGGCGTAGTCGGCGACCTCGGGGTGACGCGAGCACAGCCCCTCGAGGGTGCGGTGGAACGCCACCGCGTCCTCGGCGAAGGGGTAGCTGGGGGTCAGGTCGGCGCCCCCGCCGAACCACCACAGCGCCTCGGGATCGTCCTCGGTGCCGGTCTCGAAGTACCGGAAGTTGGCGTGGAAGGCCGGCACGTAGGGGTTGACGGCGTGCAGCACCATCGACACCCCGGTGGCGAAGAAGGGCTTGCCCGCGGCGGTCGGGTGCTGGCGCGCGAGGCTGTCGGGCACGACGTCGCCGTGCACCACCGAGAGGTTGACGCCGGCGCGCTCGAAGACCCGGCCCCCCTCCAGCACGCGGGCGCTGCCGCCTCCCCCGCCGGGGCGGTCCCAGCGGTGCTCGATGAAGCGCCCCTCGCCGTCGGCCGTCTCGAAGCCCTCGATCAGCGCCGCCTGGCCGGCGCGCATGACCTCGACCACCCGCTCGCGCCGGCTCATCGGGCGGTCCCCAGCGGCACCGTGTCGTGCCGGGCGGTGCGGCGGTCGAAGGCGTGCACGCTGTCGACCAACCGCGCGACGTTGTCGGGGTCGGTCTGCGGGAACACGCCGTGGCCCAGGTTGAACACGTGCGGGCCCCCGAGGCCCTCGTACAGCACGCGCTGCGCTTCGGCGACGAGGGCGTCGGCCGGGGCCAACAGCGCCGCCGGGTCGAGGTTGCCCTGCAGCGTCTTGCCCGGGAGGTCGTCGCGCAGCCTCGAGAGCGGCCGGCGCCAATCGACGCTGACGGCGTCGGTGTCGAGCTCGGCGATGGCCGGGTAGAGGTGGCCGGCGTCGACCGCCAGGTAGATGCGCGCCACGCCGCTGTCGCCGAGCTCGCGCATCACGCGTTGCGCGGAGGGCAGCCCGAACTCGCGATAGCTGCGTTCGTCGAGCAGCCCCGCCCAGGAGTCGAAGAGCTGCAGCGCCTGGGCGCCCGCCTCGACCTGCAGGCGCAGGTAGCGCACGGTGACGTCGGTGAGCTTGTCGAGCAGCGCGTGCGCGGCCTCGGGCTCGGCGCGCAGGAAGCCACGGAACTCCGCGAAGTCCTTGCTGCCGCCGCCCTGCACGCAGTAGGTGGCGAGCGTCAGCGGCGCCCCGCCGAAGCCGATGACGGGCACCGGGGAGGCGCGCCGCAGCTCGCGCAGCGCCTCGGCGACGAACGGCGCCAGCTCGTCCTGGTCGGGCACGCGCAGCGCGTCGACGGCGGCGCGGCTGCGCACCGGGTCGGAGAACACCGGTCCGGGCCGGAAGGCGATGTCCACGCCCATCGGCGGCAGCGGCGTCATGATGTCGCTGAACAGGATGGCGGCGTCCATGCCGAAGCGCGTGACCGGCTGGAGGGTCACCTCCACGGCCAGGTCGGGCGTGCGCACCATCTCCCAGAAGCTGTAGCGCTCCTTGAGGGCACGGTACTCGGGCAGGTAGCGCCCCGCCTGCCGCATGATCCAGACGGGAGCGCGCGGCGTGTCCTCGCCGCGCGCGGCGCGCAGGAAGAGCGCGTCGTCGGTCGTCACGTACGTCCCTCCTCGGGGTCCTGTTCGGCCTCGCCCTGCGGCGTGAAGCGGTAGCCCACCCCCCACACCGTGTGGATGTAGCGCGGCGCCGAGGGGTCGGGCTCGAAGAGCTTGCGCAGCCTCAGCACGAAGTTGTCCACGGTGCGGCTGGACGGGAAGGCGTCCCCGCCCCAGACGGCGTCCAGGATGTCGTCGCGGCTCACCACCTCGCCCGCGCGCTCCACCAGCAGGCGCATCATGCCGATCTCGCGCTCGCCCAGGGGCTCGCGCCGGCCGTCCGCGAGCTCCGCCGTCCAGGAGCGGAAATCGACCGTGTGGCCCGCGAACGCGAAGGTGGCCTGCGGGGAGGGCGTCCCCCAGCCGCGGCGGCGCAGCAGGGCGCGCACGCGCAGGAGGAACTCGGGCAGGTGGAACGGCTTGGGCAGGTAGTCGTCGCCGCCGGCCTCCAGGCCGCGCACGCGGTCCTCGGGCGCGCCGCGGGCGCTGAGGTAGAGCACCGGCGTGTCGAACCCCTCGGCGCGCATCGCCTCGCACAGGTGGAAGCCGTCGGTGCGCGGCAGCATGACGTCGAGCACCACAAGGTCGGGGCGCTCCGCGCGCCAGGCGGCGCGGCCGCTCTCGCCGTCGTGGGCGACGAGCACCTGCCACCCCTCCTCGCGCAGGTTGTCGGCGAGGACGTCCGCCAGGGCGATCTCGTCCTCGATGACGAGCAGGCGTGCGCTGTCGGAACGGCCGGGGCTCATGCGGCGCCTCCCGCGGGCGTGCGCTCGTCCGCCGCGCCGCGCTCGCCCCCGCTGCGCGCCACGCGCCGCGGCAGCACCACCGTGAAGCGGCTGCCGCGCTCGGCGGCGGGGTTCGCGCCCGCCCGCACCCAGCCGTTCATGGCCTCCGTGACGGTGCGCACCAGGTGGAGCCCGAGCCCGACGCCGGCCGACTCGCGCGTCAGCTCGTCGCCGGTGCGGTAGAAGCGCTCGAACACGCGCTCCTCCTCGCCGGGCCGGAGGCCGATGCCCTGGTCGCTCACGTGCATCTCGACCACGTCGCCGCGGCGCTCGAGCCGCACCTCGATCGGCTTCTCGCCGCCCGGGCTGTACTTCACCGCGTTGTCGAGAAGGTTGCTGAGCACGAGCGCGAAGGCGTCGGCGTCGAGCGACACCGGCAGCGCCTCGGCGCTGTACACCACCCGCAGCAGCGCCCCGCGCGCCTCCAGGCCGGGGCGCAGCTTGCCGACGATGCCCTGGACGGCGTGGTTGAGCTCGGCGGCGGCCAGGGTGGGCGCCGCGCCGGCCTGCTCGAGCCGCGCGCTGGCGAGCACCTGCTCGCTGGTGCGCTCGAGCCGGTCGAGCTCGTTCTCCATGCGGCGCAGGTAGTCGCGCTGCTTGTCGGGCGGCAGCGTGCGCATGCGGGCGGTCTGCACCAGCAGGCGGAGCGTGCTGATTGGCGTCTTGAACTCGTGCGTCACGGCCGACAGGAAGTTCTGCTGGCGGCGCTTGAGCTCGCGCTCGCCGCGCAGGGTGCCGGCGATGAACACCAGCATGAACAGCACCACCAGCACGAAGGTCGGCCCCTCGAAGGCGAACATGCGCAGGTGGCGCCGGCGGTCCGCCAGCAGGCCCGCGCGCTGCTGCGGGTCGACCTCGAAGCGCGCGCGCTCGCCCTCGCCCACCAGGCGGAGGTTCGGGAAGTGCTGCAGGAGCTGGGCTCGCAGCTCCGCGGCGGACGCGGGGCCGCCCTGCAGCACGAGGTTGGCGACCGCGGCGTCGCCCTCCCACGCCGCCAGCGTGGCGCGGGTGGTGTCGTTGATGCTGCGGAACTCGAAGAGGATCCACCAGGCCGCCTGCGCCAGCACGAACACGACGATCACGCCGAACGCGACCCGCGTGGCGGTGTGGGAGCGCGTCCAGCGTGCGCCGCGGCGCACCGTGCCTGAGCGGTCGGGCATGGTCAGCGCCCCAGCCTGGTTTCCGTAAAAGAAAGTCGATTTCTCATCCCGAAATGCCTTCCCGACGCCTGCGGCTCACCCGAGCCACCCGCGCTCGAGCGCCTCGACCGCGTGGTACGTGAAGATCAGGTCGGCGCCGGCCCGCCGGATGGCCGTCAACGCCTCGCGCACGGCGGCCGGCTCGTCGAGCGCGCCCGCGGCCGCCGCGGCCTTGAGCATGGCATATTCGCCCGACACGAAGTAGGCCACGAGCGGCAGTGCGGTGCGCGGCCGCCGCCGCGCCCGGAGGTCGAGGTCGGGCAGGGCCGGCTTCAACATAAGCATGTCGGCGCCCTCGGTCTCGTCCAGCGCCGCCTCGCGCAGCGCCTCGCGGGCGTTGCGCAGGTCCATCTGGTAGGTGTGGCGCCCGCTCGGCGGCACCAGGTCGTGGTGGGGGATCGGCCCGTGGCCCCAGCCGCCGGCGTGGGCGTGCCCGTCGCCGTCGCGCGTCGCGCCGGGGCGCCCGGCTCCCCCCTTCGGGGAAGAACCGGCGGCGTCCCGGAACGGCCCGTAGAACGCCGACGCGTACTTGACCGCGTAGGAGAGCACGCTCACGTTCTCGAAGCCGGCCCGGTCGAGGCCGGCGCGGAGCGCGGCGACGCGGCCGTCCATCATGT
>JASBRS010000064.1 GCA_030149325.1 Deinococci bacterium | reverse complement strand
GGCCGGCCGCCTCCCCGGGGCCCACCCCCACACCCCCGACCCCGGCGCCCCCCCCGGGGGGCCCCGCGCCTCCACGTCTCCGCCGTTCACGAGGCGCGCGGGCGGTCCGCTATACTGCCGCGTTGGGCCGACGGAACGATCGTAAGGCCCCCGCCGCCCCCCGAGGGGGGCGCCCGACCCCCCGGAGATCCGATGCACTACCGCAACATCGCCATCATCGCGCACGTCGACCACGGCAAGACCACGCTGGTCGACGGCATGCTGCGTCAGTCGAACGTGTTCCGCGCCAACCAGGACGTGGTCGACCGCGTCATGGACTCCAACGCCCTGGAGCGTGAACGCGGCATCACCATCCTGGCCAAGAACACCGCCGTCCACTGGCACGACGACAAGATCAACATCGTCGACACCCCCGGCCACGCCGACTTCGGGGGCGAGGTCGAGCGCGCCCTGACCATGGTCGACGGCGCCCTGTTGCTGGTCGATGCCGCCGAGGGCCCGATGCCCCAGACCCGCTTCGTGCTGCGCAAGGCGCTCGCGCGCGGGCTCGAGCCGATCCTGGTCATCAACAAGATCGACCGCAAGGACGCGCGCCCCGACGAGGTCGCCACCCTCACCTTCGATCTCATGGTCGAGCTCGGCGCCGACGACGCCCAGCTCGACTTCCCCATCCTCCACGCCATCGCCCGCGAGGGCCGCGCCTGGCGCGAGGGCGACGCCCCCGCCGACGACCTCACCGCGCTGTTCGAGACCATCCACGCCAAGGTCCCGCCGGCGAGCGGCGCCAAGGACGCGCCCTTCCGCATGCAGGTGGCCAACCTCGACTACTCCGGCTACCTCGGCCGCCTGGCCGTGGGGCGGGTGCTGCAGGGGACGGTCCGCGCCGGCGAGGCGGTGGTCCGCGCCGCGGCCGACGGCACCACCGAGCGCGCCCGCGTCACCAAGGTGTTCACCCACCTCGGGCTCGGGCGCACCGAGTGCGACGAGGCCGAGGCCGGCGACATCGTGGCGCTGTCGGGGGTGGAGGGGGTCACCATCGGGGAGACGCTGTGCCACCCCGACGCCGTCGAGGCGCTGCCGATCGTTCCCGTCGACGAGCCCACCGTCAGCGTGACCTTCAGCCCCAACACCAGCCCGTTCGCCGGGCGCGAGGGAACCTACGTCACCAGCCGCCACCTGGCGGACCGCCTCCAGCGCGAGCTGCTCACCAACGTCGCGCTCAAGGTCGAGGAGCTCGGCGGCGAGCGCTACCGCGTATCGGGGCGCGGCGAGCTGCACCTCAGCATCCTGATCGAGACGATGCGACGCGAGGGCTACGAGTTCTCGGTGTCCCGTCCCGAGGTGATCCTCCGCGAACGCGACGGCGTGGTCCAGGAGCCCGTCGAGCGCGTCATCGTGGAGGTGCCGTCGACCGCCATGGGCACCGTCATGGAGGCGCTGTCGTCGCGCCGCGGCACGCTGCAGCACATGGACCCCGGCGAGACCCGGGCTCGCCTGGAGTTCCGGGTGCCGAGCCGGCTGCTGTTCGGCTTCCGCACCGCCTTCCTTTCGATGACGCAGGGCGAGGGCATGCTCAGCCACGTCTTCGACGGCTACGAGCCCTTCGCCGGTGAGGCCCAGATGCGCAGCCAGGGCTCGCTCGTCGCCATGGAGCCGGGCGAGGCCTTCGCCTACAGCCTGTACAAGCTGGCCGACCGTGGCGAGTTCTTCATCACGCCGGGGACCGAGGTCTACGTGGGCATGATCCTGGGCTCCAGCACGCGGCCCGGCGACCTCAACGTCAACGTCTGCAAGAACAAGAAGCTCACCAACGTGCGCGCCGCCGGGAGCGACGACAACCTGCTGCTCACGCCGCCGCGCCGCCTCAGCCTCGAGGAGGCGCTGGAGTACATCTCCGACGACGAGTTGCTCGAGGTGACCCCCAAGGCGTTCCGGCTGCGCAAGCGCGTGCTCGATCCCAACCTTCGCAAGAAGGCCCAGGCGGCGGTCCCGACCAACGGCTGAGGCGGACGGCCTCAGCCCTCGGCCACTACCGGCTGCGGCTCGGCGGGGGGCGCCGGCGGCGCTTCGACCGCCTGCCGCTCGGCCTCGGACCCGTCGGACGGGGCGTCGGCCCTCGGTCCCCGCTCGACCAGGATGGGCGCGTAGGGCGCCTCCTGGTCGGCCCGGGCACGCCCCTGACGGACGAGCTCCAGCAGCGCCGCGAAGGCCACGGTGCGCTCGGGCCAGCCCCCGCCGTCGACGAGGTCGAAGAGCCAGCCGCGCCGCACCGAACGCAGCGCCGCCATGAGCCGCCGCATCGCGCCGGCCAGCGTGAGCCGCTCCAGCGCCAGCTCGAAGTAGTTCCCCACGCGGTAGCGTCCGGCGAGGCGCGCCAGGTCGTCGGGGCGCGCGTTGAGCGGCCGCTCGGGGCGCGGATACGGAGGACGCGGCGTGCGCGCCGGCATCACCAGGCGGCGCTCCTCCCGGCGCAGGCGCAGGAACCGCACCGCGTCCTCCAGCTCCTCCAGCAGCGCCACCGCCGACAGCGCCTCCTCCAGCTCCTCGTCGTCGTCGTCGGCGTCGTCGTCGCGCACCGGGCGCGGCAGCAGCAGCCGCACCTTGAGCTCGATCACCTGCGCCACCTTGGGGAGCGCCTCGGTGGCCAGCTCCAGGTCGGCGACCGCCACCTCGTCGAAGTAGCTCAGGTAGTCGCGCACCAAGCGGTAGAGGTCGAGCCGGGAGGGCGTCAGCCCGCCGCTGCGCAAGGCGTGCGCGAGCTCACCCAGACTGCCCTGGAAGTGCTCCTGGTCGACCGTGAAGGGCATCGGCTCGGCCACGCCCCGAGTCTACCAGAGGGGCCCCGGTACCCGGCACCGGCCTCAGTCGAGGAAGGGGTCGCTGCCCTCGCGCGCCAGGTGGCGCGTGTCGTTGACGCGCTCGACCACCGCCTCGTGGCCACGGAACAGCACCCGGCTCACCCCGGTGTGGCGCAGGTAGATGCGCTTGCGCCAGCGCGGCCGCTCGACCCCCAGCACGTGCGCCAGCAGCATCTGGATGGTTCCGGAATGGCTGACCGCGACCACGTGGGCCGCCTCGCCCAGGTCGTCGAGCCAGGCCACCGCGCGCGCGCGCAGCTCGCGGTACGACTCCCCTTCGGGAGCAGCGCGATCGAACGGGTCGGCGACCCACCAGCGCCACTCCGGCAGGACCTCGTTCTCCTGCGTCGTGCGCCCCTCGAAGGCGCCGAAGTCGAGCTCGGCCAGACGCGAATCCAGCCGCACCTCCCGCTCCGGGAAGGCGATCTCCGCCGTCTCCCTCGCCCGCGCCAGCGGGCTGGCGTAGACGACGGCGTCCGGCTCGAGCCCGCGAACGTAGCGCGCGAGCTGCCGGGCCTGCCGCCGCCCGGCCTCGGACAGCGGCACGTCGCTCTTGCCCTGGACCCGACCCTCGACGTTCCAATCGGTGAGCGCGTGCCGGATCAAGGTGAGGCGTTCCATGCGCACCGAAGTCTACCAGCCCCGACCCCGACGAGCGTCGGGGCGCGGCCGCGCAGCGCGTCTGCCACGGCGTTCGCGGCGTGCTACCCTCGCGCCATGGACCTCTACGGCAAGACCGCTCTCGTCACCGGAGCCAGCCGCGGCATCGGCCTCGCCGTCGCCGAAGGGCTGGCGGGTGCCGGCATGAACGTCACGCTCACGGCCCGGGACGCCGCCGCCGTCGAGCGGGCGGCCGCCGACATCGCCGCACGCGGCGGCGGCAAGGCCCTGGGCATCGCCTGCGACGTACGCGACTACGCCGCCGTCGACGCGGCCGTCGCTGCCACGCTGGAGGCGTTCGGCGGCCTCGACGCCGTGATCGCCAACGCCGGCGTCGGTGCCTTCGCGCCCATCGACGAGCTCACGCTCGAGGCCTGGCACGCCACCCTCGACACCAACCTCACCGGCGTGTTCTACACCGTCAAGGCCTCGGTCGAGGCGCTCAAGCGCAGCCAGGGCGCCCTCATCACCGTCGGCAGCCTCGCCGGCACCAACTTCTTCGCCGGCGGCGCCGCCTACAACGCCAGCAAGTTCGGGCTCACGGGGTTCAGCCAGGCGGTGATGCTCGACCTCCGCAAGCACGGCATCAAGGTCTCCACCATCATGCCGGGCTCGGTCGCCACCCACTTCAGCGGCCATGCCCCCGGCCCCGAGGACGCCTGGCGCATCCAGCCCGAGGACCTCGCGGAGATGGTGCTGTACCTGCTGCGCACCCCCGATCGCACGCTGCCCAGCAAGATCGAGGTGCGCCCCACCCGGCCCCCCGGCACGTGAGGTCGGGCGCGGGCGGGCTGTACCCGCGGGCGCGGGCGCTGCTGTTCCGGCTCGATCCCGAGCGCGCCCACGACCTGGTGCTCGCGGGTCTGGGCTGGGCCGGACGCAGCGAGCTGGCGTTGGGCTGGCTGCGCCGCGCCTACGCGGAGCGCGACCCGCGCCTGGAGGTCCGGGCCTTCGGGCTGCGCTTCCCCTCCCCCATCGGCCTCGCCGCCGGACTCGACAAGGACGGCGTGGCGGTGCGCGCGCTGG
Source organism: Deinococci bacterium (assembly GCA_030149325.1). Taxonomy (GTDB): domain Bacteria; phylum Deinococcota; class Deinococci; order Deinococcales; family Trueperaceae; genus JASBRS01. Next base: position 9,426 of record JASBRS010000064.1, on the reverse strand, counting down.
CCGCGCTCGGCTTCGGGAGCCTCGAGCTCGGGACCGTGACCGCACGACCGCAGCCCGGCAACCCCCGGCCGCGGCTGTTCCGCCTCGTCGAGGACGACGCCCTCATCAACCGAATGGGCTTCAACAACGCCGGCGTGGATGCGCTGGTCGCCCGCCTGGAGCGGCTGCGGCGCCAGGGCCAGGTCGAGGTGCCGGTGGGCGTCAACGTCGGCAAGTCGCGGGCCGTCGAGCTCGCCGACGCGGTGGCCGACTACGAGCGCTCGCTGCGCCGCGCCTGGGGCGTGGCGGACTACCTGGCGCTCAACGTGTCGTCGCCCAACACCCCGGGGCTGCGCAGCCTCCAGGAGCGCGGACCGCTGGAGGCGTTGCTGGCGCTCGCCGGGCGGCTGCGCGACGAGCTGGGGCCCAGGCCCGTGCTGCTCAAGATCGCCCCCGACCTCGACGACGACGCCCTGCGTACCATCGTCGAGCTGGCCGAGGACCACGGCATCGCCGGGCTCATCGCCACCAACACCACCATCGCCCGCGAGGGACTCACCTCCCCGCACGCCGACGAGACGGGCGGACTGTCGGGCCGTCCGCTGGGGCGCCGCTCGCTCGAGGTCCTCAGGACCCTGCGCCGCGCCACCGACCTCCCGCTGGTGTCGGTGGGCGGCATCTGGGACGAGCGCGACGTGCTCGAGCGGCTGGCGGCCGGCGCCACCCTGGTGCAGCTCTACACCGCCTTCATCTACCGGGGGCCGGTGCTGCTCCGGCCGCTGCATCGCGCCCTGCTCGATCGCCCCTGACCCGCCCCGCCGGTCCTCACGCCCCCCGGGCGCGCCACGGAACGTCGCCGACCTTCTCGCGGGCGTTGACGACGCGCGCCAGGGTGAACAGCAGGTCGGACAAGCGGTTGAGGTAGCGCAGCGCCTCGGGGTTGATGGCGACGGAGCGGGCGAGGGCGACGGCGTCGCGCTCGGCGCGGCGCACCACGGCGCGCGCCAGGTGGAGGGCGGCGGCCGGCTCGGCGCCGCCGGGGAGGACGAACGACGTGAGCGGCTCGAGCTCCTCGTCGAGGGCGTCGATGCGGCGCTCCAGCGCCTCCACGTCGTCCGCGGTCACCGACCGCACGGCCTGCCGCGCGCGCGCCTCCAACGGCGTCGCCAGGTCCGCCCCCAGCTCGAACAGCGCACTCTGGAGCGCAGCCAGCTCGGCGTCGAGGGCGCGCGCGCCCTGCCCCGCCCGCGCCAGCGCAGCCCGCGCCAGACCGAGCGCAGCGTTGGCCTCGTCGACTGTCCCGTAGGCCGCGACGCGGAGGTCGTCCTTGGCGACGCGCTCCCCTCCGAACAGGCCGGTGTCCCCGGCGTCTCCGCTGCGGGTGTAGATCTTCATGACCGCAGGATAGCCCGCCGGGACGCGGGTTCGAGACTCGGGTACACTGGCTCCGTCATGAGCCTGGGCACGCTCCTCGCCACCCCCGTCCTCGGCGACTCGCTGCAGCGCTGGCTGATCGCCGTCGCCGTCTTCCTCGCCGTCTACGCAGGGCTCCGGGTCACGCGCGGCCTGGTGCGCCGACGCCTTCGGGCGCTGGCCGAACGCACCGCCTTCGCCTTCGACGACGTCGTGACCGACGTGCTGGGGGCGACGCACACGGTGAGCTTCCTGGCTGCCGCCGTCTACGCCGCCACGCTGACGCTGACGCTGAGACCGGACGTACGGGCGGCGGTGACGCACGTGGTGGTGGTGGTGCTGCTCATCCAGGGGGCGCTGTGGCTGAACCGGGCGCTCCGGTCGGTGCTGGACCGCTACCGCAAGGACGAGTCGCTCGGCCCCGGTCGCCGCACCGGCCTGGCCGCCATCGGCTTCGTGGGTCGGCTGATCCTGTTCACGGTGGTGCTGCTGTTGACGCTGGAGAACCTGGGCATCCACGTCACCACCCTGCTGGCCGGCCTGGGCATCAGCTCGCTGGCGGTGGCGCTGGCCCTCCAGAACATCCTCGGCGACCTCTTCGCCTCGCTCTCCATCGTCTTCGACAAGCCCTTCGAGATCGGCGACTTCATCATCGTCGACGCCCACATGGGCACGGTCGAGCACGTCGGGCTGCGCACCACCCGCATCCGCAGCCTGTCCGGCGAGCAGTTGGTGTTCTCCAACAACGACCTCATCAAGTCGCGGATCCGCAACTACAAGCGCATGGCCGAGCGCCGGGTGGTGTTCGCGCTGGGCGTCACCTACGGCACCGAGCGCGCGCTGGTCGCCCGCATCCCCGGGATGGTCCGCGACATCGTCGAAGCGCAGCCGAAGGTGCGCTTCGACCGCAGCCACTTCAAGGAGTTCGGCCCCTACTCGCTCAACTTCGAGATCGTCTACTGGGTGTTGGAGGCCGACTACAACCTGTACATGGACATCCAGCAGGCCATCAACCTGGCCATCATGGAGGCCTTCGAGGAGGCCGGCATCGAGTTCGCCTTCCCCACCCAGACGCTGATGCTGGAGGGGGGCGCGCGCCCGGCGGCGGTGACGCCGGGACCCCGCTCGGCGGACAGCGCCTGGCCGGTCGACGGCCGCGGCGCCGGCTAGACGGCTCCGGGGCCCGCCTCGAGCGAGCTCCCCACCCCCGGACGCGCCTTGGCAGCGCCGGCGAGGACCGAATCGGCAGCGTTCCGTCCCGACAGCAGCACCAGCGGGATCCCTCCTCCCGGGTGGACGGTGCCCCCCGCCAGCGCCAGGTTGGCCACCCCAGGCAGGCGCGGGGCCGGCCGCAGGGCGCCCGTCAGGCCGAGGGGCGCCGCACCGTAGATGGCGCCTCGGTCGCCGAGTCGGGCGAGCTGGCGCGGGCCCACGAACCGCCAGAAGCGAAGGCGCGCCGGATCGAAGTCGCTCCTCCGCCGGAGCTCCTCGACGACCCAGCCGGCGTAGCGCCGCTCCGCGGCGCTGGCGACCTCGCCATCCAGGTCGAGGAGCGGCGGCCCGGCGAAGGGCGTACGCCCGCCGCCAGGCAGCGCCGAGGCCAGGGGGTCGGCGGTGGGCGCCTCCGGCAGCGGCGGCGCGTTCACCATGACGAACCAGTTCTCGTGCCCCTCGGGCGCGTCGCTGGGATCGCTGCGCGCGCTCACGCTCAGGTACAGCGTCGGTTCGGCCGCGAGCCGGCCGGCGCGGAGGGCCGCGAACTCGGCCGCGTAGTCGCGCGGGAAGATGACGGTGTGGTGCGCGCCGCTCGGCTCGCGACCGGCCACCCCCAGGAGCAGGACGAAGCCCGACAGGCTGGGCGGCGCGACGCGGCCCGCCGCCGGCCGTCCGAGGAGGCGCCGGCCGACCTCGATGTCGGCGGCGGAGACCACGGCATCGACGTCCCACCGCCGCCCGCCCGCCCGCACGGCACGGATACGCCCGTCCTCGACGTCGACCGCGTCCACCCCCGCGCCGGTCAGGAGCCGCGCGCCGGACCGCTCCGCCGCCTCGGCCAGGGCCCTCACCAGGGCGTGCACGCCGCCCTTCATGCTCACCGTACCGAGGCCGAGCTCGGCCCAGGCGATGTTGAGCAGGACGGCAGGCGCCCGGTAGGGATCGGCCCCGGCGTAGGTGGCGAAGCGCAGGAAGAACGCCTCCAGCTCGCGATCCGCGCCGAGCCGCCGCACCAGGCCGGGCAGGGTCCGGAACGGATGCGCGCGTGCGCCGTGCCTCAGGGCGTAGCGCAGCAGCGCCAGGGCCCCCGGCTTGGGCCCATGGACGAAGGTGGGCGCGGCCCCCTCGAACAGGACGCGCGCCTCCTCCAGCAGCGTGCGATAGCTCCGAGCCTGCGCTTCCGGGAGCTGGGCGGCGGTGCGCTCGGCGTCACGCCCGACGTCCCACACCCGTCCCGTGGCGAAGCGGTAGCGACACAGCGGATCCAGCTCCTCCATCACGGGTGCCTGGCCCACCCCCGCGTCCGCGAAGGCGCCTTCCACCACGTCGGGCAACGTCACCACCGTCGGTCCGGTGTCGAAGCGGAAGCCCTGGTGGCGGAACTCGCCGGCCTTGCCCCCGAGGTCGGCCCGCCGCTCGAACAGCGTCACCTCGGCGCCACGGCTCGCCAGCCGCAACGCCGCCGCCAGCCCGGCAAGGCCGCCGCCGATCACCGCGACGCGCGGTGCGTTCACGGGTAGCGACGGGCCTTCCACACGTAGCCGCCGCGCCACGCCAGCGCGCGCCACGCGATGGCCGCCAGGGCCAGCGGCGCGAACGGCTGCAGCACGCTGTCGAGGGGCGCACGGCGCGCCTTGAGCTCGGCCCCGGCCCGCAGCGCCAGCGACAGCGCGCCGACCCAGAGCCACCTGCGGTCGGCGAGCGCCAGCGGCCAGCACAGGGTGTGCGCCAGCAGGTTCGCTGCCACCAACGCCGCCAGCGCGGCTCGCCGGCCACCGACGGCGGCCAGCAGGTTCTTGCCGAACCCAGCGCGGACCTCTCGGCCGCCGCGGTACATGCGGGTCTCGAGCAGCGGGCCGCCCAAGGCCATGAACAGGCCCAGACCCGCCCGCCGCGCCCGCCGGGCCAGCGCCATGTCCTCCAGCACCTCGGCGCGCACCGCCCCGTGACCCCCGACCGCCGCATAGGCGGCGCGGCGCCAGGCCATGAGCTGGCCGTTGGCGGCCGCCAGGGAGGCACGCCGCGATCGCGTCGCCGCCGGCCACGGCAGCGCACCCAGCAACAGGGTGTCGAGCTGCGGCACGGTGATGCGCTCCCACAGCGTGACGGTGCGCTGCCGCGGCCACGCCGTCAGGAGGTCGGCACCGGAACGCTCCATGCCGGAGAGCACGGCGTCGAGCGCGCCGCGGCGCCACCGCACGTCGGCGTCGGTGAACACCAGGACGTCGCCGCGCGCCTCGGCCGCGAGCTGCTGGCAGGCCCAGCTCTTCCCGACCCACCCCGCGGGCAGCGGCTTCCCGGACACCACCCTCAGCCCCCGATGACGCCGCGCGAGGTCGGCCAGCAACGCCGGCGTGGCGTCGCTCGAACCGTCGTCCAGGACCAGCACCTCCCCGGCGCCCTGCGCCAGCAGCGCCGGAACCGTCTCCGGAAGGTTGCGTGCTTCGTCGCGTGCGGGAACCAGCAGCGACGTCCTCGCCCTGAGTCCGGAGTCCACGGATCCGGGTCGGAGCCGCGGGAAGGTGAAGGCGTTCACGGCCAGGACCGCCAGTTGCGGGAGCAGGAAGGCGAGGGCGAGGGACCAGGCGAGCGTCATGTCGGGCGCCCCCACAGCCCCGTCCCCCAGGCCAGCCTGCGGTGGGTCGAGCGCCGACCCCGCAACCAACGCCCGTACCCCGCCGGCTCGGCCTCCGGATCGGTCGTCCCGAGGTCGGCATCGAGGCGCGCGACCACCGCCGCCAGCGTGCGCTCCACCTCGGCGTCGGGTGGATCGGAGCCCGGTGGCAGCGCCCGGCCCACCCGTACGAACGCCTCCGGCCGCTCGCCGCCGCGCAGGACCACCCGCAGCGCCACCGGCACCACGGGGCATCCGGAGCGGCGGGACAGGTAGGCGGCCCCCGGCGCCAGCTCCCCGGGCGCGCCCGCGGCGCGCAGGCGCCCCTCGGGGAACACCACCACCAGGTGTCCCGCTTCCAGGCGCCGGAGGGCACGGCGCACCTCGTGCGCGGCGATGGCACCGTGGGCCCGGAAGAAGGGGAACCGCGCCAGCTGCTCGCGGTCCATCAACACGGTCAACGGTCGACCGAGCCTCCGGGCCAGCAGGAAGGCGAGGTAGCCGTCCCACCAGGAGTGGTGGTTGGCGACCACCACGACTCCGCCCCGGGGCAGCGCTGCCTCGTCACGCACCCACACCCCCGCCAGGCCGCGCCGCAACGACACCGCGATCACGGCCGGGATGACCACCGCGATCGCCGCCGACAGCATCCGAGCGCCGTCCTCCCGTAGCTGTCGCACGCTCCCGCGGGCCGCGATCTGCGTCACCGTCAGCATGGCGGCCGCAGCCACCGCCCCCGCGACGGGGAGACCGAAGAGCGCCAGCCCGAGCCCGATGAACACGGCCTGACCGGCGTACACCGCGCGGGCCTCCGGGACCGCGGCACGCCCCACGCCGGGGGCGATGCGCAGGACCACCGCCGACACCAAGGCTCCCGCCACCGCCCAACCCAAGAAGTTGCTCAGCGGCACCCCGAAGTAGGCGCCCGCTGGATCGAAGCGCCACAGGCCGCGCTCCACCATCAGCGGGTCGAGCCCGGCGTCCCATGCCACCATCGCGAGCGCGGCGCCCGCCCAACGCGCACCGCGCCACCCGAGAGCCAGCGAGATCGCGGTGAACGCCCACCACCCGAGCGGGACCAGGAGCGGTACGCCCAGCAGCTCGGGCCCGGCGGCCAGGTAGGCGTAGTGCCCGAACGGCACCCCGGTCCGACTGCCGAGCCACTCCACGGCCCAGCCGAAGACGAGCGCCACGCCCGCCGCCGCCCAGGCACGCCGCCCGGCACGCTCGAGCGCCATGCCGGTCGCCCCCACGGCCAGCAAGCCGGTACTGAGGTAGGCCAAGGGCACGAAGCTCGCCGCGCCGAGCAGCGGGATCGGCACCATCGACAGCGCCCACAGCAGCAGCACGACGCGCCAACCGCTCTGCCCCCGGGTCGGGGAGCCGCGCCGCGGCCGCCCCGCCCGCTCCCGCGCCAGGCGCCGGCGCCACCCGCGCAGCCGCGCCGGCGAGCGGGGGTCGAGAACCAGGCCCAAGCCGAACGCGATCATCAGGTTCGTCACCAGGAAGAACACGCCCTCCTCGAGGGGCAGCCCGAGCACGTGGACGCCCGTGCTGGAGCTGGTCGAGATGCTCCAGATGCCGTCGTGGATGGCGAACCGGTCGACGGCGCCGAGGTAGAGCGTGGCCGGTACCACGACGGCCACCAGCAGCCGCCAACGCGACGCCAGCAGGTCGCCTCCGAAGCCCCACTGCAGCGCCAGCACCGGGCCCGCCCACACCAGCACCAGCCCCAGGTAGAGGCCGTTCGGAGAGGTGAGGAGCAGCCCCCCGGCCACCGCGATCGCCAGGAACGTGGCGGCGCCGAGCCAGCGTGTGCCGACCGCGCCGCCGTCGCCGCGGGCCGGCAGGAGCGGCCACACCGCCGCCAGGGCGAGCCCGCTGAGCAGCGTCTGGAGCACGAAGAACAGGTACTCCTCGAAGGGAACGTAGAGGATCGAGAACAGCACGCGGTCGGGGGGATAGCCCCACACGCCGTTGGCCACCAGGAGGTTGTCCCACGGCGTGGTGTAGACGAGGGCCACCGCCACCATCGCCGCCAGGGCCGGCCCCAGGCGCGCCGGCTCGGGCACGCGCCCGGGCCGCCCCCACCGCGCCACCGCCAAGACCAGGAGCGGCGGCAGCAGGAACGCCAGATGGAACTGCAGGTAGGTCACCCTCGGCCCCTCCACCAACGTCGCCGCTCCAGGTCTCCCAGCAGCACACGGGCGGCGTTGCGTCCCGAGGCCCCCATGATGCCGCCGCCGGGATGGGTGCTGGCTCCCGTCAGGTAGAGCCCGGGGACCGGCGCGCGGTAGCCCGCCGATCCCAGGAAGGGACGCAAGCCGAACATCTGGTCCAGGCTCATCTCGAGGTGCATGACGTTGCCGCGGTGAAGGCCCAGTTCGCGCTCGAGCCACAGCGGGTGCTGGAAGAGCCTGCCGACGATGCGGTCCCGGGTCCCCGGCGCGTAGCGCTCGAAGGCGTCGACGATGCGGTCGGCGATGGCCTCACCGATGTCGTCCCAGCCGCGTTCGCCTGCCAGCTGGTAGGGGAAGTACTGGGCCCACAGCCACAGCACCTCCCCGCCCGGCGGCGCCAGGGTCGGATCGACGGCGCTGAAGCTCATCGCCACGATGGGCGGGTCGCGGCTGGGCTCGCCCCGGAGGTAGTCGCCGTAGGCGGCGTCGATCTGACGGCGGTCCCGACACAGCAGCTGCAGCGCCACGCGCGCCTCGTCGTGGGGATGCGCAGGGTAACGGATCGGGCCCGACAGCGCCAGGCGCACCACGGCTCCGAAGCCGTTGCCGGTGCGCATGTGGCGTGCTGCCGGCGGCCGGTGCTCCTCCGGGAGCAGGCGCCGGAAGGTCTCGATGGCGTGGGCGCCCGAGAGCACGGCGCCGGCCGTCACGGTCTGCCCGGCAACGCGCAGTCCCACCGCGCGCCCGCCCTTCACGACGATCGCTTCGACGGGCGCCGAGGTCTCGACCGTACCGCCGTGGGCCCGGATGGCGTTGGCGAGGGCGGCGGTCAGCATCCCCGAACCGCCCTTCGGCCGAGCGATGCCGTCCTCGTGGTAGAGCGGATGCCACAGCACGAACGGCGCCGTCAGCGCTTCGGTCGGCGGCGGACCGGACTGCGCTGCCATCCATACCAGGGGCGCCTTGACCTTCTCCTCCCGGAAGTAGGCGTCGACCAGGGCGCCGTAGGGCCGCGTCAGCAGCGGCAACAGGCGCCGGAAATCCCGCGCCAGGCCGCTCCGGAGGCCCATCGTGCGCGCCAGTTGCAGCGGACCCGGGGTGGCCAGGAAGGCGTCGCGCACGCTGCGCGCGAAGGGCCGCCAGTCGGCCAGGAAGCGTGCGTACGCCTCCCCCTCGCCGGGGAAGCGCGCCTCGAGGGCATGGCTGGTGCGCGTGGCGTCGCGGTAGATGAACAGATGATCGCCGTCCTCGAACGGCGCGAAGAAGAGCGGGTCGAGCTCCAGGTACTCGAGGCCGTGGCGCTCCAGATCCAGCTCTTCGACGACGGGAGTGGAGCGGATCAGGATGTGGGCGCTGCCCCCGAGATCGAAGCGGTAGCCGGGGTGCCACTCGACCGTCGAGACCGCCCCGCCGATCCGCTCGGAACGCTCGAAGACGGCCACGCGCCTGCCCGCCCGCGCAAGGTAGGCGGCGGCTACCAGGGCGTTGTGCCCGGCACCCACGACCGCCACGTCGACATCGGTCACGGGGCCGCGAGCCGTCGGCGGTCAACGCTCATGCCGCCCCCAGCAGCGCCAGCAGCGCGCGCGGCAGCGTGGCGAGGCGCTCGTAGCCGCGCAGGTGGGCACGGTGCCGAAGGTTGTCGTAGCCGTTCTGGCGCAGCTTGCCGAGGATGCCGTGGTAGTTGAGCGCCGCCACCGCCACCGCCAGCGCCGACGCCCCCCGCAAGCGCGCGATGCCCGGCCAGGCCTCTCGGTACAGCGCCTCCGCGCGCGCGGCCAGCTCCTCGAGCAGGCGGCGGTAGCCGGGATGGATCTCGCCGCGCCGCAACGCCTCGAGCCGGACCCCGTGCCGGCGCCGCAGGTCGTCGGGCAGGTAGCAGCGGCCGCGGCCCAGGTCCTCGCCGACGTCCCGCAGGACGTTCGTCAACTGCATGGCCTGGCCCAGCGCCACGGCTCGTTCGAGGGTGGCGTCGCCCCCCCTGTAGCCTGCGATGGGAGCCACCAGCAGACCGACCACGCCCGC
>JASBRS010000057.1 GCA_030149325.1 Deinococci bacterium | reverse complement strand
CGACCGTTTCCTCGTCGTTCATCGCCATCCGCTTGAAGGTTTCGCGGATGTCCCGCGCGGCGGCCAGCGGATCCGGGTTGCCGTTCGGTCCCTCGGGGTTCACGTAGATCAGACCCATCTGCACGGCGCCGAGCGGCTTTTCCAGATCGCGGTCGCCCGTGTAGCGCTCGTCTCCCAGCCACTCGGTCTCGGGCCCCCAGTAGGTGTCGACCTCGGGCTCGTAGACGTCGGCTCGGCCGCCGGCGAAGCCGAAGGTCTTCAGCCCCATCGACTCCAGCGCGCAGTTGCCGGCCAGGACGATGAGGTCGGCCCACGAGAGGGCGTTGCCGTACTTGCGCTTGATGGGCCACAGCAGGCGGCGCGCCTTGTCGAGGTTGACGTTGTCCGGCCAGCTGTTCAGCGGCGCGAAGCGCTGCTGTCCCGAGCCCGCTCCGCCGCGGCCGTCCCCGATGCGGTAGGTCCCGGCGCTGTGCCAGGCCATGCGGATGAACAGCGGACCGTAGTGCCCGTAGTCGGCGGGCCACCAGTCCTGCGAGTCGGTCATGAGGGCGTACAGGTCGTTCTTCACCGCCGCCAGGTCGAGCTTCGAGAACGCCTCGGCGTAGTCGAAGCCCGGATCCATGGGGTCGGACCCTGGGCAGTTCTGCCGGAGGATGTGCAGGGGCAGCCGGTCCGGCCACCAGTCGCGGTTCGATCTCGTCGTGGCACCCGTATGCGCTACCGGGCACCCGCTGGGATCCGTGTCAGAGCTCGCCGACATCCTTGCCTCCCATCTCTGTCGACGTGCCGCATCGGGGCCGTGGTTCGTGCCTCGTCGTCTGCGAGGGCCCGGGCGCCGGGGTGGAGCGGCGCGGCGGCACGTCCCCTCCCACGGTAGCAACGATGTCGACGCCGAGCCGTAACCGTGGCGGACTTCAGCGCGGCTCGAGCCAGAGCGTCTGCCAGGGCTCGAGCCCTACCTCGCCGAGGACGTCGACCTCGCGTCCGGTCACCAGCTCACGCCCTCGCTCCAGCCCCGGCACGTGGGCGGTGGCGGGAACGTCGGAGAGGTTGTGGAGGCACCACAGCGGGCGGGCGTCGTCGCCTCGCCGCAGCGCGAAGACGCCGCCGTCGGCGTGGAGCACCGCCTGGGGCGCCTGCGGCGCGAAGGCGGGGTGGCCGCGGCGCGCCGCGAGCAGCGCCCGGAGCGCGCCCAGCACCGCGACGCGACGGCCCTGCGGCTGCTGCAGCTCCTCGTTCAGGACGTCCCAGGCGAGCTTCTCGCGGTTGATGCTGCGGTTGCGGCCGGTGCGGTCGACCTCGTGCGGCGCCCCCCGCGATCCGAGCAGGCTGTGCAGGTAGATCGCCGGCACGCCGGCGAGGGCCAGCATCACGGCGTGCGCCGTCGCGAACCGCCGCACGCTGCGCTGCAGCGGCTCGTCGACCGGGGGCGTGAGCGCGTCGAGGTAGTTGATGTTGAGTTCGTAGGGGCGGTCGCCCTGCGGCGTCGAACGGCTCGAGACGTAGCCGCCCCGCTGCTGCACGGCCTCCACCATGGCGGCGATCTCCGCCTCGTCGAGCCACCCCTCGACGGCGCGGAGCCCGATGCCGTCGTGCGATGCCAGGAAGTTGAAGAAGGCGGTCTCGTCCGACGGGGTCGCGAGCTCGGCGGCCCACGCCCGCAGCACCGTGGCGTCGCCCGACAGGGCGCTGTGGAGCACCAGCGGCGGGAGGGCGAAGTTGTAGACCATCTGGGCCTCGTCCCGACCGTCGCCGAAGTAGCCGACGTTCTCGGCGTGGGGCACGTTGGTCTCGGTGAGCACCACCACCCAGGGCGCGGCGGCCTCCAGCACGCCGCGCAGGACCTTAAGCACGGCGTGCGTCTGCGGCAGGCTGGCGCACGAGGTGCCGAGCTCCTTCCACAGGTAGGTGACGGCGTCGAGGCGGAGCAGTTCGGCACCGCGATCCACGTAGCCGAGCAGGACGCGCGCCGCCTCCAGGAGCACGGCCGGGGTGGCGTAGTCGAGGTCGACCTGATCGGCGCTGAAGGTCGTCCACAGGCGATGGCTGCGGCCGTCGGCGCCCTCGAAGCCGGTCGCGAGCGGGGTGGTGCGAGGGCGGACGACGCCGCTGACGTCGGTGCCCTCGGGGATCTCCCGGAAGAAGCCGGCGTAGCGCTGTTCGCCGGCGAGGTAGCCGCGGACGTAGGCGCTCTCGGCCGAGACGTGGTTGATCACGGCGTCGAACATCAGGCGGTGGTCGGCGGCGAGCGCCGCGACGTCGTCCCAGCCGCCGTAGGCGGGATCGACGGCGTCGTAGTCGATGACGCTGAAGCCGTCGTCGGACGACCACGGGAAGAAGGGCAGCAGGTGCACGCCGGACACGGTGCCGGCGAGCGGGCCGCGGAGCAGCCTGCCGAGGGTGGCGAGCGGCGCCTCGCCAGCGGCGCGGACGCTGTCGGCGTAGCTGATGAGCAGGACATCGTCGGCCGTGAGCCGCGCCTCGGGGGGCACAGCCGGGCGAGGGTGGCCGGAGCGGAAGGCCGCGGCCTCGCGCTCCAGGGCGTCGGCGAGGTCGGCACCGACCTGCGCGCCGTAGAGGTCGCGGAGGTGCTGGCGGACGGCGGGCGTCAGCGGGGTCGGGGTCATGGGACACCTCCGTCGACGGCGCCACGCGCGGGCGCCGATCGGGTGCGGGTCAGGAAAGGGCGAGGGGGAGCGGCTCCAGCATCTCCAGCGCCAACGCCGCGCTCCAGGAGAAGTCGCTGGCCCCGGCGGGACTCCCGTCGCGAGGGTCGTAGTACTCGAAGAAACCGCCCGAGCGCATCAGCTCCAGGCTGTCGCCGCGGACGGCCTCGGCCAGATCGTGGTAGCCGTAGCGCTCGAGCCCCTCGAGCACCATCCAGTTCACCAGGATCCACACCGGCCCCCGCCAGTAACGGCGGGGCTCGTAGAAGTAGTTGTTCTTCGCCTGGGACGGCACCCGGAAGCGACTGCGGGCATCGGGTGCGTACTCGTCGGGGTTCTCGAGGTGCGCACCGACCAGCACCTCGGCCTGGGCGCGGTCGGCGAGGCCCGCGTAGAGCGCCATGAAGGTGGCCACCCCGTTCTCGCGCACGAGCTGGTGGTGGCGCGCGTCGTACGCGAAGTAGAGGCCTTCCTCGTCGTCCCAGAGCTTGCTGTTGTAGGCGCGATGGAGCCGCACGCGCCAGCGCTCGAGCTCGGCGGTGGGTTCGCCCAGCTCGTCGGCCAGCGCGATCATGTCCTCCAGCGCCTGGTAGGCGACGGCGTTGAAGAGGGTGTCCTGGACCAGGAAGGGGGAGCGGGCGTACATCGTCTCGGCGTCGTAGCCCCAGCGTCGGAACCGGTCGATGAGGTAGACGAAGCGCTCGTAGTCGGCGTGGACGGGACGCTCGTCGGCCGCCACGTGGTCGCTGTCGCGGCGCTGGTAGGCGGGCATCTGCGAGGCCGACGGCGTCACCTGCATGAGCGGCTGCACGAACCTCGCCGCGTTGTCGGTGCCGGACTCCCAGGGGTGCACGATGGCCACCAGCCCCGTCCCCTCCGGGTCGCGGGCGTGGTGCAGCCAGCGATGCAATCGCAGCAGCCTGGGGTAGACCTCGCGGACGAACGCCAGCGACGCTTCACGGTCGCTCGCGCGCCGGTGCATGCGGCGCACGCAGGTCGCGAGCAGCGGCGGCTGGACCAGGCCGGAGGTGTGGATGCCGGGGGGTGCGGCCACGCTCTGCTCGATCTGCCAGAACTCCGGGCCCGGGAAGTAATCCGACGAGCCGTTGTGGTAGACCACGTGCGGCAGCATGCCGTCGAGCCACTGCCCCCGCAGCAGCGAACGCACCTCCTTGCGGGCGCGCTCGGGGTCGAAGTGCCCCAGCCCCATGGCGACCAGCGCGGCGTCCCAGTTCCATTGGTGCGGGTACTGATGGAGGCCGGGCTTCACGAACTCGCCGACGTCGTTGGCGGTCAGCGTCCGGCGTGCGCGCTCCAGGAAGTCCTGGAGCTCCGTGGCGTCGGGGATGGGCCCGTCGACCGTCGTCGGTGCCTCCACGCCGGTACTCTACCCCAGGCCCGGAGCCGCGGCCGCGGGGAATCTCATCCCTTGACGCCCCCCGCCGTGAGGCCGCCGATGAGGTAGCGCTCGAACCAGAAGAACAGCACCATGATCGGCACCGTCACGATGACGGCGCCCGCCATCAGGAACTGGCGCGGCACCTCCTGCGAGTTCAGGCTCACCATGCCGCGCGACAGCGTGAAGATGGCGGGCGAGTCGAGGAACATGAAGGCGAACAGGAACTCGTTCCAGGCGATCATGAACACGTAGAGCCCGACCGATGCCAGCGCCGGCAGCGACAGCGGCAGGGTGATGCGCCAGATCACGGCCAGGCGCGTGCAGCCGTCGATGAGGCCGGCCTCCTCGAGGTCGCGGGGCAGGGTCTGGAAGTAGCTGCGGAGCATGTACAGCGCGACCGGCAGGGTGGTGGCCGGGTAGACGATGAGCAGGCCCGGCAGGGTATCGCGCAGGCCGAGCTGGGTGAACACCGCGTAGAGCGGGATCACCAGCACGATCGCCGGGAACATGTAGATGAGCAGGATCGAGCGCGACAGGAGCTCACGGCCGCGGAAGCGCAGACGCGTCACCGCGTACGCGCCCAGCACCGACAGCACCAGCGTGATGGCGACCGTCACCAGCGCCACGAAGGTGCTGTTGAGGATGAAGCGTCCGAAGTGGAAGGTGGTGAGCACCTCGCGGTAGCCGATCAGCAGCTGACCCAGGGGTTGGCTCAGGTCGACGCCCAGGTAGCTGGGTCGGGCCAGGATCTCGGCCCGGCTCTTCAGCGACGACGCCACCATGAAGTAGAAGGGGAAGGTCACGACCACGCCGAAGAAGGTGAAGCCCAGCGCGCGGAGCGCACGCAGGGCCACCGTCTCGAGGTCGCTGCGGCGCAGCGCGTCGAGCCTCAGGTCGCGCAGGCCGTAGCGCGTGAGCTGGGCCGTCAGGAGCCCCGCGCCAACGGCCGAGGCGGGTCCCCACCCGAACGGGAGCGCGGCCGACCCGAGGGGGCGGCCCCCGCTGGCGACCAGCGCCAGCGCGGCCGCGGACAGGCCGATCCCCGCCACGGCGCTCCAGGGGCTGTCCTGGGCGCGCCGCCACGCCGCCAGCGCGATGCCCATGGTGGCGCCGAAGAGCAGGGCCCAGGTCAGCGGGTAGCTGACGTCGAGCCCGCCGAAGACGGTGGCGGAGACGGCCCAGCCCCCGCTCGCCAGGGCGGCGGAGAGGGCGCCGAGCAGAGCGGCGACGACGAGGGCCAGGGCGGACGGGCGCGTCATCCTTCTCCCTCCGGTGCGTAGCGGAAGTAGAGCACCATGAAGGCCGCCAGGATCACGAACAGCGCGACGGCGACCGCGGCGCCGGCGCCCAGGTTGGCGAGCGCGAAGGCCTGGTCGTAGACCTGGACGGTGAGCGTCTTGGTGCCGGCGGCGCCGCCGGTGAGCAGGAAGATATCGTCGAACTTGTTGAACGTCCAGATGAAGCGCAGCAGGAACAGCGTCGACAGGATGCCGACGAGCTGCGGCAGGGTGATGAACCAGAACCTCTGCAGGGGGCTGGCCCCGTCGACCTCGGCGGCCTCGTACATGTCGGCGGGGATGGCCTGGAAGCGCGCCAGGATGAACAGGAACGCGAACGGGAAGTAGCGCCACGCCTCGAAGGCGATGACCGTCGACAGCGCCAGCGGGACGGCGACGTGCAGACCGACGATGTCGACGCCGATGCTGCGCTGGCTGAGGAAGGCGACGGCCTGCCCGAGCACCCCGAAGCGCTGGCCCAGGGCGTTCACGGCTCCCGACAGCGGGTCGAGCAGGAAGGCCCAGGTGAAGGCCACGGCGATCACCGGCGCCACGTAGGGGAACAGGAACAGGCCACGCAGCAGGCCCTTGCCGACGAACGAGGCGTTGAGCAACTGAGCTGCGAACAGCCCCAGCAGGATGGAGCCGACGGTGCCGAAGACGGTGTAGGCGAGCGTCACTCCGAGCGCGGGCCAGAACTCGGCCCCCGACAGCACCTTCCGGAAGTTCGCGAGGGTGAAGCGGAGGTTGGTCAGCACGTTGGGTGCGCGTCCGCGGATCACCGTCTCGGCGCCGCTGGGTTGCGGCGCGCCGGCGTCGAAGTAGGCGCCGGTGGCGCGGAAGCTCAGGTCGAGGTTGACCCGCTGCCCGCCTTCCCAGGTCCCCAGCTGGCAGGCCAGCCGCGGCGCCTGGTAGCTGCAGCTCGGATCGAGGTCGACGGCCTCGAGCCCGGGCGGCAGGGTGTCGAAGAGCGCGACCTGGGTGACGGCCACCGTCTGCGAGCTGTTCCGCATCTGGTAGCGCACGACGAGGTCGCTGCCGGCCGCGGCGGGCTGCTCCAGCACGCGCACCCGCACCAGCGGTTGCGGGGGCCGAAGGTCGACGAGCTTCACCGACTTGAAGCTGATCCACACGTTCGCGATCACCGGGAACAGCACGATGGCGAACACGATCAGGAACGTCGGCGCCAGCATCCAGAACGCCAGGCGCGCCTCGCGGGCGGCCAGCGAGCCCCTCCTCGTCCGCCTCATGCCACCTCCCGAAGGGGTCGGTGCCGGGCCAAGGGCCCGGCAC
>JASBRS010000047.1 GCA_030149325.1 Deinococci bacterium | reverse complement strand
GAGCCAGGTGTTGCCGCCCGCGAAGATGAGGCTGATCGTCCAGGCGTCGGCGTAGATGCCGGTGCCCCCCGAGACGCTCTGGAGCGTGTTGCCCCCCGGGTCGCCGGCTCCCCCGAGGTAGGCCCTGCCCCCTCCGCCGGTCCCCACCAGCTGCCGCGACCCCTGTGGCGATGCAGCTCGCGCGATGCCCTACAATGCTTCCAACAGGAAGTAGCTGAACGTGCAACGTGTTCGTCTCGGACCCTAGGGGGGGAACCATGAAGACGGTACTTCGTGCGTTGGTGGCGACGGCCCTGCCGCTGCTGGCGGGCCTTCTGGCGGCCGGCTGCGGAACGCAGACGGCGCCCGCGTCCACACGGCTGGCGCTCAAGACGTTCCAGGCGGCTTCCACGGTGGTCGGGCAACCCGACTTCGTGTCGAGCGCTGCCGCGACCACCCAGAACGGAGTCGGCGACCTCTACGGGGACGCCGGCCTGATCGGCGGCGTCTTCTACGCTCCCGACTACGGCAACAACCGCGTCCTGGGGTACCTGAACGGCATCCCGTCGAGCAACGGCGCGCCGGCGGACTTCGTGCTGGGGCAGTCGGCCTTCAACTCCGCTGCGCCGAGCAGCACCGCCGCCGGCCTCGACCAGCCGCAGACCGTGTTCGGCGCTGCAGGGCGCTTCTTCGTGACCGACTACGGCAACAGCCGCGTGCTGATCTGGAACACGCCCCCCACCACCACGCAAGCGCCGGCCGACATCGTGGTGGGCCAGGGCGGTTTCGGGACGAGCCTTCAGGCCTGCAGCCCCTCCGGCATGTCGAAGCCCGAGAGCGCCACCGCCACTGCCAGCAAGTTGATCGTCGCCGACTCCCACAACAACCGCGTGCTCGTCTACAACAGCCTCCCGACGAGCAACGGGGCGACCCCCGATCTCGTGCTCGGCCAGAACAGCTTCACCACCTGTGCCCTCAACGACGATAACCAGGACGGCGCGGCCGACGCGGCGCCAACCGCACGGACGCTGGACTACCCGACGGACGTGTGGACGGACGGCACGATGCTCATCGTTGCGGATGCCGCCAACAACCGCGTCCTCATCTGGAAGACGTTCCCCACCCACGACTTCCAATCGGCCGATATCGTCGTCGGGCAGCCGGACATGGCCAGTGCCAACCCGGGGGCCGGCGCTGCCGGCATGGGGTGGCCCTACTTCCTGCAGAGCAACGGCGTCCAGCTGTTCGTGGCCGACAACGACAACAGCCGCGTCCTGGCGTTCGATACCATCCCGACCGGCAACGGGGCGAGCGCCGACGAGGTCCTCGGGCAGAGCGACTTCACCCACGTCACCCAGAACGACGACAACCAGGACGGCGTGGCCGACGCCACGCCCAGCGCGCGCACGATGTACTACCCCTCCGGTCTGCTGCTCACCAAGGACGCGCTGGTGGTGGCCGACGAGAGGAACAGCCGCTTCCTGGTGTTCCGGCCCTGAGGGCGGGTCGCACCGTGAACACGGGCTGACGGCGAGGCTCCGCGAGGCGTTGACGGTCGGCCGGCCCATCGCTACGAGCGCGTCCGACTTCTGAGCGTGGGGGCTTGAGCGCGGGCCGGGCCCGCAGGCGCGGCCGGCCTCTAGCAGGCACGGCGTCGCCCGTCTGTGATGGCCGCCGTGCGGGCCGGCCGCGCCGTCCCTACAGTGATGCCTGTTCAGCACAAGCCCCTCATCGAGCACCCTCAACCCTTCAACTCACCCTCGCGCGGTGCATCGTCGAACGACCTTGTCCGATGCTGCCTCAGGGGGGAACTCCGTGGCCTCGTGCGGCTCCACGCTCGACGTCGAGCGTCGCTGACGCGTGCGCCATGGGGGGAGAGGGGGCAGCGTCTCGACCGCTCGAATCGTTCGCTCTTGCCGCGCGGTGCGTCCGTCGCGCCGGGCGGATCCATGCCTCCGGAGGGGCTCTATGAGAACGGAAAGAAGAACGCTCGTCGGTGTCCTCGGCGCGGTGTTGCTGGGCTTGGTCCTGGCGTTCGCCGCCGCCCAGGGAACGGCTACGGTGACGACCTACGCGTCCGGCCTGACCAACCCGAGAGGGCTGGCCTTCGGGCCCGACGGCACCCTGTACGTGGCTCTGGCCGGCACCGGCGGCGATACCGCCACGACCGACCAGTGCGCCCAGGTCGTGCCGCCCATCGGTCCCTACACGGGGGGCAACGATGCCGGCATCGCGAGCGTCGACAAGAACGGCAGCGTGACCATGGTCGCTTCGGGTCTGCCTTCGTCGGTCAACGCCCTGAAGGATCACGTCGGCGTCGCGGCCGTCGCCTTCGTCGGCGACACGCTCTACGCACTCGTCGCGGCGGGAGGCTGCTCGCACGGTCACGCCGACGTGCCGGCCGGGGTCGTGCGGGTCGGTGCAGACGGGTCGACGTCGCTCGTCGCCGATCTGTCGGCCTTCTGGCAGGCCAACCCGGTCGCCAAGCCGAACTCGGGGGACTTCGAGCCCGACGGTACGGCCTACAGCATGGTGGCGTACCAGGGCGACCTCTACGTCGTCGAGCCCAACCACGGGGAGGTCGACAAGGTCGCGCTGGACGGCACCATCACGCGGGTCGTCGACGTCTCGGCGGAGGCCGGCCACATCGTGCCGACGAGCATCGCCGTGTCGGGCGACAGCTTCCTGGTGGGCAACCTCGGGGTCTTCCCGATCGTGCCCAAGAAGGACGGCATCCTGCGCGTGACCCTGGATGGGCAGATCAGCGCCGTGGCCGCCGACCTCACCACCGTGCTGGGTGTGGTCGACGACGGCAACGGCACCATCTACGTGCTGGAGTCGAGCAATGCCGAGGGCATGCCGCAGCCCGGGGCCGGCGACATCGTACGGATCTCGAGCTCGGGCGAGCGAACGGTCATCGCGTCCGGGCTGACGACGCCCACGGCGATGGTGCTGGGCCCGGACGGTGCGCTGTACGTGTCGAACATGGGGTACGGGGCTCCGCCGCAGAGCAGCGAGATCCTGCGGATCGAACCACCGATGTAGTCCTCGAAGGTGGAGGGTGTGCGGCCCGCGGCCTGCAAGGCGCGGGCCGCGCCCTTGGGTGTCGCAGCCCCCGAGGCAGGTAGCGGCCGGCCAACGCCTACGCGGCCGCTCGCGCCTCGCGGAACGTCACCAGGCGCCGCCTCTCCTCGTCCCACAGCGCCAGTGCGACCGTCTTGAAGCTCTGCATCAGCGTCAGGCGCGACACCCGCTGCAGCAGCGGGTTCTCGCGGTGGCAGCGCTCGAGGTTGTAGTTGGGGATGCGGGGGCTCAAGTGGTGGATGTGGTGGAAGCCGATGTTGCCGGTGAACCACTGCAGCACCCTGGGCAGGTCGTAGTAGGAGCTGCCGTGGAGCGCGGCCAGGGTGTAGTCCCACTCGGGGGTGTGCTCCCAGTAGGTGCGCTCGAACTGGTGCTGCACGTAGAACAGCCAGGTGCCGACGCTCGCGGCGACGACCATGGTGGGGAGGCCGATGAGCAGCGTGGGGCCGAGCCCGATCACCAGGATCGAGGTGGTCACCAGGGCAGCGATCGCCAGGTTGGTGAGCCACACCGAGCGGCGCTCGCCGGTGCGCCAGCTCGCCTTGGCGCCCAGCGTGAAGCGCTGCACCACCACGAAGTTGAAGATGGGCGCCAGCCCGAACAGGAACACGGGGTTGCGGAAGATGCGGTAGCCGGCGCGCTTCCACCAGGGGGCGCTGCGGTACTCCGTCACCGTCATCGTCCACACGTCGCCGATGCCGCGCTCCTCGAGCTCGGCGTGGTGCGCGTGGTGGATGGCGTGGGTCTTGCGCCAGAAATTGTAGGGCGCCATCGTCAGCACGCCGCTGATCGCGCCGACGAGGTCGTTGGCGCGCTTGGAGCGGAAGAAGGCCCCGTGGCCGCAGTCGTGCTGGATGATGAAGATCCTCACCAGGAAGCCGGCGGCGGGGACGGCCAGCAGCAGCGTCAGCCAGGGGCTGATCTGCAACGCCAGGTACATCAGTGCCACGGTCAGCAGCAGGCCGCCGAAGGAGTTGGCGATCTGCCACAGGCCGACGCGCAGGTCGGGCTTCTGGTACTTCTTCACGATCGCTTGCCAGCCGCTGAAGTCGGCCTGGGAGGGCGAGGGTTGCGTCATGGGCAGGTCCCTTCGCGCGTCGCGTTCGAGCGACTCGGGGCGGGGGCCCCGGCGCGGGTCGTTCGCGGCACGGTCGCGGCGCTGCGTTCGCGAGGGTCTCGCACGCTGCCGCCGCACCCCTGAGCACTCCGCGCCTCACGCTGACCTTCGCGGTGGCGTCCACGCTGCTTGTCCAAGGGCTACGGGTAAGGTACCACGGTCTCCGGCGCGCGCACGTCGGGGTCCGCGCGATCGCTTGAGTCACGCGAGAACACCCCGCGTGGCCGGACCGAGGGCGACGGCTTGGTTCACATGCCCTTGCGCTCCGCTCCGGGAACGTCTATGCTTCCGTGTTCCGAACAAGTCGAGAGGCTTCTTGGACACACGGGCATCCGCCCGGACATGATCACGTCCGGCCCCGGTCGGGCGATTCAGGAGAGTACCGAATATGGCAACAGGCAAAGTCAAGTGGTTCAACGGCGACAAGGGTTTCGGCTTCATCGAGCAGAGCGACGGCGGCAAGGATGTCTTCGTGCACTTCTCGGCCATCCAGGGTGACGGATACCGTTCCCTGAACGAGAACGACGAAGTCGAGTTCACCGTCGAGCAGGGCCCCAAGGGGCTCCAGGCCTCGAACGTGAAGGTCGTCAAGCCGGCCTGAGTCCCGAGGTTCAACTGGGACCTACCGCGTCCCCACCCGAGCTCGCTCGGGTGGGGACGTTCACGTTGCGGGTGAGGCGGCCAACGTCGGGCGGGCGACGCTTCACCTCATCGGGGCCGGCCTGCTGTGCCTGAACCTGGCGATGATCGCCCTGGCCAGCGCCATCTACTCCGGACGGCGACGGCTCGCGACGTTCGCGGGCGCCGCCGGCTGGATCGGCCTGATCGGCTTCGCCCTGTTCGTCACCCACGCCCTCCCGGCGGGCATCGCCGAGCGCCTGGCCGACTACCCGGCCGCCGCCATGGTGGTGGTGTTCGGGGGGGTGCTGCTGGTCGAGGTGGGGCGTCGCGACCGAGGGGTCGTCAGGGGGGCGGGAAGACCCGGCGGCCCGGGATAGATGTCCTTGACGGCCGTCGCCCGGCCGCGCATTCTATGACTGGAATGACCGATACCAGTCATGCGGTCATCGATGTGCGTGAAGGAGGCGCGATGGCATCTGGCACGAGGCCCCGCGCCGGCCGCGCCAGCGGCGTGGCGGACGACGACCGTCGGGTGCGCGAGCTGCGCATCCTCGAGGCCGCCGCCGGCCTGCTGGCGCGCTGGGGCTACCGCAAGACCACCGTCGACGACGTGGCCCGGACCGCCGGCGTCGGCAAGGGCACGATCTACCTGCACTGGCCCGACAAGACCGCGCTGTTCCGCGCGGCTATCTGGCACGCCAGCGAGAAGGCCACCGCCACCATGGTGAGGCGCATGGCCGACGACCCGGAGGGCGGGCACTTCTACCGGCTGTGGACCCACGGCATGGTCGCCGTCTACTCCGACCCCCTGCTCGCCGCCATCATGTCGGGCCGCGCCGACATCTTGCGGGGCCTCGTCGACTCGCTCGAGCCCGGCACCACCGCCGAGCTCTTCGGCAACTCCGAGACCCAGATCGAGCGCCTGCAGGCCGCCGGCCTGATCCGCGACGACGTCGCGCCGAGTGTGATCGCCTTCATGATCACCTCGCTCAAGCTGGGCATCATCGACGCCGCCGCGTTGACGCCGGCGCCCACCCCAGGGGAACTCACCGAGGCTCTCAGCGACGTCATGCGCCGCTGGCTCGAGCCCGCCACCCCACCCACCGACAGCAGCGAGGGCAAGCGCATCATCGCCGAGTGGCTCGAGCAGACCAACGCCATCTTCGGCCACGGCGCGGACACGGAGGAACGAGAGGGATGACCGCCATCATCGAGGTCGAGCGCTTGTACAAGAACTACGGCCGCACCCGCGGCGTCGAGGACCTGTCGTTCCGTGTCGAGGAGGGGGAGGTGTTCGGCTTCCTCGGCCCCAACGGCGCCGGCAAGACCACCACCATCCGCCTGCTCATGGCGCTGTTGCGCGCCGACCGCGGCAGCGCCCGCATCGCCGGCCTGGACTGCTGGCGCGACGCCGTCGCCATCAAGCGGCTGGTGGGGTACGCGCCGGGCGAGCCCTCGCTCGACCCGGGCCTCACCGGGGGCCAGATCCTGGAGTACCTGGGGCACCTGCGCGGCGGCGTCGATCGCGCCTACCTGCGGGAGCTGCTCGAGCGCTTCGACCTCGACCCCAACCGCCGCTTCCGCCAGTACTCCACCGGGAACAAGCGCAAGGTGGCGCTGGTGCAGGCGTTCATGCACCGCCCGCGCGTGCTGGTGCTCGACGAGCCCACCGGCGGCCTCGACCCCATCAACCAGCAGGAGTTCCACCGCCTGGTGCGCGAGGTCAAGGTCGACGGCAGCACCGTGTTCCTCTCCTCGCACGTGCTGAGCGAGGTCGAGCAGACCTGCGACCGCGTCGGCATCATCCGCGAGGGGCGGCTGGCGCGCGTCGGCGGCATCGCCGAGCTCAAGGACATCAAGCGCCACACCGTCACCCTCACCTTCGCCGAGCCCGCACCCCTCGAGGTCTTCACGACGCTCGAGGGCGTGGACGGCGTGGAGGCCCTCGACGGCGGCCGCACCCTGCGGGTGTCGACCAACGGCGGCCTCGACGGCGTGGTGAAGGCGGCCGCCCGCTACCCGGTGGTGGCGCTCGCCACCCACGAACCCAGCCTGGAGGAGGTCTTCCTCCGCTACTACCAGGAGGCCGACGATGCTGTGGCGTAGTGTCTTCCTCAAGACCCTGCGCGAGGGTCGTGTGGCGGTGCTCGGCTGGGGGATCGGCATGGGGCTGATGGTCATGGCGGTCGAGGCGTCGGTGGGCTCGGTGATGGGCGCGCCGGGCGCCAAGCAGGCGCTGCAGAGCATCACCGAGTCGTTCCGCTGGGCGGCCGACCCGGTCGCCGTGACCACGGTGGGGGGCTACGCCACCTGGAAGCTCGCCTTCACAGTCCTGATGGTGGCCATCTGGCCGATCATCGCTGCCACCCGCGTGCTGCGCGGCGCCGAGGAGCGCGGCACCATGGACGTGCTGCTGTCGGTCCCGCGTGGGCGCCTGCGCGTTGCGTTGGAGAGCGTGGCCGCCATCTGGGTCAACCTGTTGGCCATGGCGCTGCTCACCTCGCTGCTGGCGTACGCCGGCGGCCTGGCGTCGAACGCCGGCTTCTCGCTGGCCGACGCCCTGATGTTCGGGCTCAACCTGGCACTCGCCTGCGGCGTCTTCGGCAGTCTGGCGCTGCTCATCGGGCAGTTCACGCCGCAGGCGCGGACCGCCTCGGGCGCGGCCGGCGGGCTGCTGTTCGTGGCCATCGTGCTCGACATGCTGCACCGCATCGTGCCGGGCACCACCTGGCTCAGCGCGCTGTCGCCGGTGTACTACTTCAACCTCAGCAAGCCGCTGGTGCCGTCGTTCGGTTCTAGCCCGGTGGGGTTGGCCGTGCTGGCGGGTGCGTCGCTCGTGCTCAGCGGCGCCGCCATCGCGCTGTTCGTCCGCCGCGACGTCGGGCTCGGGGTGCGCATGCCCTGGTCGGCCCGCCAGCCGGCGAAGCGCGTGGGCGCAGCGTCGGCGCTGGCGGCCCAGTCCGGCGACTGGTCGCTGCGCTCGATCTACCTGCGGGCGATCGCCGCCATCGTGGCGCCCACGCTGTGGTGGACGCTCGCCGTGGCGAGCTTCGCCGCCTTCACCATGCTCGCCACCAAGCAGATGGGCGACCAGTTCCAGCAGCTCATCCAGGACTCGCCGCCCATGCGGCTGATGCTGGCTGCACTCGGCGGAGGCGCTGCCGAGGTCAGCGCGCAGCTCCTCAGTGCCCTGTTCATCTTCCTGCCGCTGCTCGTCATGGTGTTCGCCGTGACCCAGGCGGGACGCTGGGCGGGCGACGAGGAGGAGGGACGCCACGACCTCATCCTCGCCACCCCCAACTCGCGCTCGCGGCTGCTGCTGGCGCGCTACTCCGCCATCGCCACCGCCGCGGTGTTCATCGCCGCGGTCACCCTCGGCGTCGTCATCGCCGCCGCGGCCGCCACCGGGTTGGCGCTGAACGCCGCCAACCTGGTCGCCGCGACGCTGCTGCTGGTGCCGCAGTGCCTGCTGATGGCCGCGATCGGCTACCTCGCCGCCGGTTGGCTGGGGCCCGCACTCGAGTCGGGCCTGCTCAGCTTCCTGCTGGCGTTCTGGTTCTTCCTGTCGTTCGTGGCGCCGGAGCTGGGGTGGTCGCCGGTGCTGCAGAAGCTCTCGGCCTTCTTCTACTACGGCACGCCGGTCACCCATGGCGTAGCCCTGGGCAACCTGGTCATCGTGCTGGGCGCCTCGGTGCTGGCGCTGGTGCTGGCGGTGCTGCGCTTCCGGCGCAAGGACATCGGGCGGACGTTCGGCTGAGTTC
>JASBRS010000014.1 GCA_030149325.1 Deinococci bacterium | reverse complement strand
CGGCGCCAGCGCCTGGCCGCGCTGCTGCCGCGGCTCCGCGCCGACCTGGCGGCCGGCCGGAGCGCACTCGTCCTCGCCCCCGAGCAGACGGGCGTGGCGGAGGCGGCGGAGGCGCTGGCCGAGCTGCCGCTGTACCTGATGTCGGGGGAGCTGAGCGACGCCCAGCGCCGGAGGCTGTTCGAGGAGCTGCCGAGCTCCGGACCGGTGGTGCTGGTGGGGACCTACCTGGCGCTGCTCGCTCCACTCGAGCGCCTGGGTCGCGTGGTGCTGTTGGAGGCCGCCAGCTCCAGCTACAAGCTGCAGGCGGGGGCCCGGCTGTGGGTACCCGCCGCGGCCGCGCTGCTGGCCGAGGCCCACGGGGCCGCCGTCACCTCCACCGACGTGGTGGCGGGCCCGGAGATGCTGGCGCAGGTGGCCGCCGACCAGCGCCGCAGCCTGGCGTTGCCGGCGCCCCGGCTCCACGTCGCCGATCTCTCGAGCAGCGGCAACTGGCCGCTGCACCCAGATCTGGTGAGGGTGCTCCGCCAGGTCCAGGAACGCCAGCGGCAGGCCGTGCTGATCGCTCCGCGCCGTGGCTTCTCGGCGGCGCTCGGCTGCCCGGCGTGCGGCTGGACGGCGCAGTGCCCGAACTGCGACCTGAGCCTCCGCTACCATCGGCAGGACGGACGCCTGCGGTGCCACCAGTGCGGTCACGAGCAGGCGCCGCCGCAGGCCTGCCCCGAGTGCGGCGGTCCCGAGCTGGAGCCGGTGCGGGGGGCAGGCACGCAATGGGTGGCGTCGCAGCTCGCCGGCATGGTGCCGGGGATGCGGGTGCTGCGCTTCGATCGCGATCGCCGTGACGACGTGGGGCCGCTGATCGCGGGGGAGCCGGGCGTGGTGGTGGGGACCACCGCGGTCCTGCGCCTGCCCCCGCTGCCGAACCTGTCGCTGGTGGCGATGACGTTGTTCGACACGCACCTCGCGGTCGCCGACTTCCGGGCCGAGGAGGAGGCGTTGCGCATCCTGCTCGAGCTCGCCGAGCTGTGGGGTCCGCGGCGCCCGCTGACCCTGATCCAGACCTACCAGGCGGAGCACCCGGCCCTGCAGGCGCTCGCGGCCGAGCCTCCGGACGCCGCCGTCGAGGTCCTGCTGGGCAGGTTGCTGGAGCGCCGTCGGCGCTTCGGCTACCCTCCGTTCGCCTCGCTCGCCAAGCTCCAGCTCGCGGCCCGGGAACGGAACGTGGCGGCCGATGCCGCGACGGCGCTGGTAGCGGAGCTGCGCAGGCGCGGAGCGGCGGACGACGAGGTGCTGGGCCCGGCACCGGCGCCGGTGGCGCGCGTCAAGGCGCGCTACGCCTTCCAGGTGCTGGTGAAGGTCGACCGCGGCGACCGACTCGAGGAGCTGCTCGCTGGGCTGCCGGCGCGGTTGGGCGGCGCTCGCCTGCGGATCGACGTCGACCCGCGGGACGTGGGCGAGCTGCTGGAGTGAACCCCTCGCCGCAGCTCCGATGCGCACATGTTCACGAGCGAAACCCATGTGACCGAGAGCACGAGCAGGGATCGCGGCTTTGCCATTCTCACGCGCCCTGGCTATCATGGTCGTCGGACCGCGACCATGCTGCAGAACCGCCGAGCCACCCACGACTACGAGATCCTCGAGCGCTTCGAGGCGGGCATGGAGCTCACCGGCAGCGAGGTCAAGGCCCTGCGGCAGGGGGGAGGCTCCATCGCCGAGGCCTACGCCCGCGTGCGTGGGGGCGAGGTCTTCCTGGAGGGCATGACCATCCCCGTCTACACCGAGGCGAGCTACAACAACCACGACCCGTTGCGGGTGCGTCGCCTGCTGCTCAAGCGCCGGGAGATCGACGAGATCAGCCGCGGCCTCGAACGCAAGGGCCTGACGCTGGTCCCGCTCAAGCTCTACTTCAAGGGCGGCTGGGCCAAGCTGCAGCTCGGCCTGGCCCGCGGCAAGAAGCTCCACGACAAGCGCAGGTCCGAGGCGAAGAAGGACGCCCAGCGCGAGATCGATCGAGCCATGAGCCGACGCGAGCGCGGCACGTGACGCTGCCGCGACGCCGCCTTCGTACAGCCCCCAGCGGGCGCCGGCCGGAGGCGCTCGGGGTGGCCCTGGCGATCCGAGCGGTGGCGGCCCTGAGCCTGTTGCTCGGGGGGCTCGCCCTCGCCCAGAACGCCCTGGTGGTCAACGGCCTGCAGGTCGCCGGGAGCACCAACGAGCTCGTCCAAGGCACCGCCTACGCGCCCGCCGCCGCCTTCGCCAGCGCTCTGGGGGCGCGCTACTACGTCGATACCGACACCACCGTGGCCACGCTGCAGCTCGGCGGTCACGTGCTCGAGGCGCAGGTCGTGACCGACCCCGCCAAGGCCGCGCGGGCCGACGCCCTCCATCTCGATGGCCGGGGGATCGCCGGGACGTCCGCCGTGATCCAGGAGGGTACCGTCATGGTCCCGGTGAAGCCGGTGGCCGAGGCGCTGGGAGCCAGCGTCGCCTACCTGCAGAACGAGCACACCGTGGTGGTGGTGCAGCCGCGAGCCGAGCTCACCGGCATCACCACGCAGGGCAGCGGCCCCGGGCAGCAACTGGTGCTGCATCTGTCCGCCCCGGTCGGCTACTCGCGCTTCTTCAACCAACCCGTGGCGACGCTCCAGCTCCACTTCGATCGCACCAGCGTCGCCCCGCAGCTCGGGGGCGTCGTCGGCGACGCCTTCGTGCGGGCCGATGCCAGCGACACCGGGGGCGGGACCGACGTGCGCATCCAGCTCGCGGACGGCAGCGGCTACCAGATGTACAGCCTCCCCGACGGCGCCGGCTTCCGGCTCGTCGTCAGCTTCAGCGCCGGCGGTGGCCCCGCGCGGGCCTCCGCTCACATCGTGCTCGACCCGGGGCACGGCGGCCCCGATCCGGGCATCGCCTTCCCCGGCTACGGCAGCGAGGCGTCGCTGACGCTGGCCTTCACCGAGCGACTCCAGAAGGAGCTGCAGGCGCGCGGGTTCGATGTCGTGCTCACCCGGACGGGCGACTACGGCGTCAGCGCCCAGACGCGCTCGCAGGACGGCATCGGGGCCGACCTGTTCGTGTCGATCCACGGCGCCGCGCTGCCCGCCGGCCAGTTCCACGCCTACTACCTCGGCGACGCGACGGGCATCGATTCGCTGGCCATGGCCGTCCGGCAGAACGCCCAGAGCGCGGTCCAGAGCCAGGACATCAGCGCGCTGCGGCGTAGCATTTTGCTCGGTCTGGTACCGCAGCTGGCGGTGGGCCGCAGCTTCGCCGAGGGCCTCGGGACGCAGCTGTTCCAGTCGGGCGGCTACCGTTCCAGCGATACCTCGGGCGCACCGCTGTACGTGCTCGGGGGCGCGGCCGGTCGCGGCGTGCTGCTCGAGTTCAGCCCCCAGGACCTGGCGTCGACGACGCTCCCGACCGACCTCGCCGACGCCCTGACGAAGCTCCTGGCGTCGGGCGGAGCCACGCAGTGAGCGAGCCGCGGCGGCGCACCGCGGTGCGCTGGAGGCGCTTCGCGACGCCCTACGTGGCGGTCGCGACGCTGATCTTCCTGGCGAGCGCGGTGTTCTTCCTGGTCGGGCATGGGCCGCGAACCGGGCGTCCGAAGCCGGTGGACATCCTTCCGCCCCAGGCCGACGTGGTCACGCACTCCCAGGAGGTCCGGCTGGTCCTCGTCGATCAGAGCGGGCTGGCGCGTCCCGACTTCGTCACGCTCGATCTTCCCGACGACCCGCAGGCCCGGCTCCACGCCATCCTCGACGCGCTCCGGACGGCGATGCTCCAGAACGCCAGTTGGCCGCAGGGTCTCGACACCCCCGAGGTGTTCGTGCAGCAGGTCGACCGCCAGCAGGTGGCGGTGCTCGACCTGCACGAGTCGGCGCCGGTGGCGGTGGGCGTCAGCGAGGAGCTGCAGCTGCTGCACTCGATCCAGCAGACGGTGCTCGCCAACGGGATCGACGACGTGCGGTTCCTGCGCGACGGGCGCCCGACGGCGACGCTGCTGGGTCACGTGGCCGTCGACTCCGCTCTGTAGCCAACGCCTTCACGAGCGCACGAGCGATCCGCTCGTGCGCTCGATAGCTGGGGCCGCGGCAGCCTTCAGGGCATCATGCGCGTCAGCATGCGCGGGAACGGCACCACCTCGCGCAGGTGCTTGGCGCCCGTGATCCAGGCGACCGTTCGCTCCAACCCCAGCCCGAAGCCCGAGTGCGGCACGCTGCCGAAGCGGCGCAGGTCGAGGTACCAGCCGAACGCCGATGCGGGCAGCCCGTGCTCGGCGATGCGCTCCTCGAGGAGGGCCAGGTCGTGGATGCGCTGCGAGCCCCCGATGATCTCCCCGAAGCCCTCGGGAGCGATCATGTCGTCGCACAGCACGCGGCTGGGGTCGCCGTCGACGGGTTGCATGTAGAAGGCCTTGGTCTCGGTGGGCCAGCGCTCGACCATGACCGGGCGGTCGAACTGCCCCCCGAGGATGGTCTCGTGCGGTGCGCCGAAGTCCTCTCCCCAGGCCAGCTCCTCGCCCTCGCGGGCGAGCCGCTCCAGCGCCTCGTCGTAGCTGATGCGCGGGAAGTCGCCCGAGGCGGTCGGCTCGAGCAACTTGGGGTCGCGCCCCAGCATCTCCAACTCGCGCGGACGCCGCTCCAACACGCGCCCGACCAGGTAGGCGACGAAGTCCTCCTGGAGCTGCATGTTCCCCTCGTGCTCGAGGTAGGCCACCTCCGGCTCGATCATCCAGAACTCGAGCAGGTGGCGACGCGTCTTGCTATTCTCGGCGCGGAAGGCGGGCCCGAAGGTGTAGACCTTGCCGAACGCCATGGCCCCCGCCTCGGCGTAGAGCTGACCCGACTGCGACAGGTAGGCGCTCGACTCGTCGAAGAGCTGGATCTCGAACAGGTTGGTGGTGCCCTCCACGGCGGTGGGCATGAAGAACGGCGCGTCGAAGCGCAGGAAGTCGCGCGCATGGAAGAAGTCGTGAACGGCTCGCTCGAGCTCGTCGCGGATCCGGAGCATGGCCCACGGCGCCCGGTGGCGCAGGAACAGGTGACGGTTCTCGAACAGGAAGTCGACGCCGTGCTCCTTGGGGGTGATGGGGTAGTCGCCGCCGGGCGCGACCAGCGTCACGTCCGCGAGGCCGAGCTCGACGCCGCTGGGCGCGCGTGCGTCCTCGCGGACCTCGCCGCGCACCACCACGCTGCTCTCCTGGCCGAGGCCGCGCGCCCTCTCGAAGATCTCGTCGCCGACGTCGTTCCGTGCAATGACGCCCTGGACGAAGCCGCTGCCGTCGCGGAGCTGGAGGAAGGCGATCTTGCCGCTGGAACGCAGGCCGGTCAGCCAGCCCCGGACCTCGACGGTCTCGCCCACGTGCTCGGGCAGCCGCTGGATGGGGATCGTTGCCATGGCTGCGAGTCTACCAGGGCCCCTGGAGCGCGTTGGGGCCCCGCGGCGGTCAGGGGCGCTCGATCTTGAGCGCCTCCTCGAGGGCGGCCACGACGCCGCACGACTCGACGTCGCCGGCGACGTCGGAGAAGCGCGCCAGCAGCTCCGGCGCACTGTTGGCCATCACCACGGGATGCCCGACGGCCTCCAGCATCCCCACGTCGCCGAGGCTGTCGCCGACGGCCATGACGTCCTCGAGCGGCACGCGCAGGACCTCGGCGACGTGGCGCACGGCGCTCGCCTTCGACACCCCCTGGCGCGTGATGCTCACGAAGGCGGTGTCGACCAGGGCCGGGCTGGTGGCGGTGGAGACCTGGACGTCGTCGCCCGAGATGCTCGAGACCGCCGCCGTCTCCCCGAGCGGCACCACCCACTGGGCGCGCACCACGGGTTCGTTGGCGACGACATCCTCGAGGTCGCGCACGATGGCGGTGACGCCGATCATCTTGGCGTGCGCCTCGCTCATGTCGGTCTTGCGCTCGACGAACAGGTTGCTCGGCGTGTAGAGCTCCAGCACGCTGCCGAGCTTGCGGGCGTGGTTGATGAGGCGACGCGCCGTGGCCTCGCGCAGCGCCGAGGCCTTGAGCGTCTCGCCGTCGGGGTAGGCGATGTGGGCGCCGCTCTGGAAGATGTGGGGGGTGGTCGGTCCCAGGCGCTGGGCGACGCGCTGCGCCACCCCGAAGGCAGGGCGGCCGGTGCACACGGCGAGCTTCACGCCGGCCGCGCGGACGCGCTCGGCCGCTTCCCACACGCAGCTCTGCACCACGCCCTCGGCGCCGATGATGGTCCCGTCGAGGTCGAGCACCACCAACGGGATCACGACGGGCCCTCCTCGAGGGCGATCCCGAGCTCGGCGAGCTGCGCCGGCTCGACGGGAGCCGGCGCACCCGTCAGCGGGTCGACGCCGCGCTGGTTCTTGGGGAAGGCGATGACGTCGCGGATGCTGGGAACGCCGCTGAGCAACATCACCAGGCGGTCGAGCCCCCAGGCCACGCCGCCGTGGGGCGGCGCCCCGTAGGCGAGCGCCTCGAGGAAGAAGCCGAAGCGCCGCTCGGCCTCGGCGTCGCTGAAGCCCAGGGCCCGGAACATGCGGCGCTGCACGTCGAGGCGGTGGATACGCAGGCTGCCGCCGCCGATCTCGTTGCCGTTGAGCACCAGGTCGTAGGCGTGGGCGCGCACCGAGCCGGGGTCGGTCTCGAGGGCCGCCAGGTCCTCGTCGAACGGGCGCGTGAAGGGGTGGTGCATGTAGGTCCAACCGCCGTCCTCGTCCTCCTCGAGCAGGGGGAAGTCGACCACCCACAGGAAGGCCAGCCGCTCGGCGTCGAGCTCCAGGCCGAGCACCTCCGGCAAGCGGCTGCGTACTGCCCCCAGGGCCGTGCAGGCGGTCTTCCAACGATCGGCGACGAGCAGCAGGACGTCGCCCTCGTCGGGCGCGAGCTCGGCCAGGCGGTCGCGCTCGCCGTCTCCCAGGAACTTCGCGACGGGACCGCTGAAGGCGCCGTCGGCGCCGCGCCGCAGCCACGCCATGCCCCTGGCGCCGTGACGCTTGGCGTGCGCCTCCAGCTCGTCCAGCACGCGGCGCGTGAGCGCGGCCGCGGGACCCGCGGGCACGCGCAGCGCCTTGATCGTGCCACCGCCGTCGAGGACCGAGGCGAAGCCGCGGAACTCGGTGCCGGCGAAGGCGGTCGAGGCATCGGTGAGCTCCAGCTCGAAGCGGATGTCGGGCTTGTCGCTGCCGTACCGGTCCATGGCCGCCCGGTAGCTCAGGCGCGGGAAGGGCGTCGGGATCTCGGCCCCGGTGGCCGCGCGCACGACCTCGGCCATGAGGCCCTCGTTGAGCTCCAGAACGTCGTCCTGATCGACGAAGGCCATCTCGATGTCGAGCTGGGTGAAGTCGGGCTGGCGATCGGCGCGCAGGTCCTCGTCGCGGAAGCAGCGTGCGACCTGGAAGTAGCGGTCCACCCCCGACATCATCAGCATCTGCTTGAACAGCTGCGGCGACTGCGGCAGCGCGTAGAACGCTCCCGGCCTGAGGCGCGCGGGCACCACGAAGTCGCGGGCGCCCTCGGGGGTCGACAGCGTCAGCAGCGGGGTCTCGACCTGCACGAAGCCCTGGGCGTCGAGGTGGTCCCAGATGGCCTTGGTGACGCGGTGGCGGAGCAGCAGCGGGGCCAGCGCCTGCGGCCGGCGCAGGTCGAGGTAGCGGTGCTTGAGGCGCAGCTCCTCGCTGACCTCGCGGGCATCGACGCTGCCGTCGACCAGGAAGGGCGGGGTCTTGGCGGGGGAGAGGACCTCCAGCCGCCGCGCCACCACCTCGACGGCGCCGCTGGGGCTGCGCTCCGAGCGCTGGTCCTCGGGGCGCAGGCGGACCTCGCCCTCGACCTCGACGACGAACTCGCCGCGCACCTCCTGGGCGGCGGCGAACGCCGCGGCGTCGTCGGGCTCGACGACGACCTGGGTGAGCCCCTCACGGTCGCGGAGGTCGATGAAGATCAGGCCGCCGAGGTCGCGACGGCGGTTGACCCAGCCTTGGAGGACGACGGTCTGGGAAGCGTGCGAGGCGCGCAACGCCCCGCAGGAATGGCTGCGTCTCATGCCCGGAAGCTTATCAGAGGCTGGGTCGGCGCCGTCGAGCGCCTACGCTCCGAGCCCCTCGGCGAGCTCCCGGTCGAGGAAGGCCCCGAGCTCCGACGGGGCCACGGCCGCCTGGCGGCCGCTCGCCAGGTGCTTCACCTGGACCACGCCCTGGTCGCGCTCCTGCGAGCCTCGCAGGGCAGCGAACGCGGCGCCGCTGCGGTCGGCCTCGCGCAGCCCCTTGCCGGGGTTGCGCGGCTGGTAGGCGTGTTCGACGCGGTAGCGCCCGCGCAGCTCGATCGCCCAGGTGGTGATCTCCGCCACCGCCTCGTCGTCGAGCGGGACCAGGAACAGCGCCGGTCGGGCGTCGGCGCCGGGCGCCGCCCCCTCCTGCTCGAGGGCGTCGAGCACGCGTTCGAGGCCGAACGCCCAGCCCACGCCGGGGAGGGCGGGACCGCCGAGGCGTTCGATGAGGCCGTCGTAGCGTCCGCCGCCGCCGAGCGCCGACTGCGCGCCGATGCCCTGGTAGTGGGCCTCGAACGCGGTGCGTCGGTAGTAGTCCAGGCCGCGCACGATGGCGGGATCGACCTCGTACGGGACCTGCCAGGCGTCGAGGTAGCGGCGGACCTCGTCGAAGTGCGCTCGCGCCGCCTCGCCCAGCATGTCGAAGGGGCGCTTGAGCCCGGCGAGCAACGCCTGGTCCCCGTCGGACTTGCTGTCCAGGACGCGCATCGGGTTGAGCCGCAGGCGCTCCTGGCTGGCCTCGGAGAGGTCACCGCTGCGCGGCCCCAACTGCTCCCGGAGGTAGGCGTTGTAGCTCGCGCGGTCCTCGGGATCGCCCACCGACCCGAGCCGGATGTGGTGGTTCCGCAGGCCGCAGGCCGTCAGCGCGGCGTACATCAACTGGATCGCTTCGGCGTCGGCCAGGGCGTGGGGGAGACCCACGATCTCGAGGTTCACCTGCTGGAACTCGCGGTAGCGCCCGCGTTGGACGTTCTCGGCGCGGAACAGGGGTCCCGTGCTCCACAACTTGACGGGGCTCGGCAGGGTGTGCATGCCGTGCTCGATGAAGGCGCGCAGCACGCCGGCCGTGAACTCGGGGCGGAGGGTCAGCTGGCGTCCGCCCCGGTCCTCGAAGGTGTACATCTCCTTCTGCACGACCAGGTCGGCGGACTCGCCCACGGACTTGTCGAAGACCTCGCTGTACTCGAACATCGGGGGCGTGATGGCGCGTGCCCCGGCGCGTTCGAGCACCCGCTCGACGGCGTCCAGGACCTGGCGCCTGCGCGCCTGCTCGTCCGGCAGGATGTCGTGGGTGCCCTTCACGGCTTGCAGCTTCATAGGGTCCGAGTCTACCGTCCCGTCACCACGAGAAGGGGCCGCCCGTGGGCGGCCCCTCGTCGTAGGCCCCCTGGGGGGCCGAGGTCGACGTCGGATCAGGGCAGGTTGGCCGGCAGGCCGTTGCTGGCGACGCCCTTCACGAACACGAACACGAAGCCGTAGCCGCCGTTGGCGGGCTCGGGGAACTCGATGCGGTTGGGGCTCCACGAGCTGGGCGTGATCTTGATGCCTCCGTCGTGGTTCATGTCCGCCCCGACCAGCACGTAGCTGCCCGCCGCTTGGCCGCCGTTGCCGTCGCCGAAGTAGCGGCCTTGGAGGACGACGGTGCCGCCACTCGCCTGCGGGGGCGTCACCGAGATCAGGGTCGGAATCACGTTGGTTTCCACCGAAGCGGTGGGTGCGCAAGCTGCCAGCGTGATGGCGAGCAACCCGAGCGCTATCCAGGCAAGACGCTTCACGGTCTCCTCCTCGTTCACCAGAGCCTAAGGACCACGCCGCCCAGCGTCAATGGGAAGTTTCATAGCCTTGCTCGAGCGCCGGCCGGTCCCCGTCGGGACTCACGGTACGATACCCGACGTGACCAGCCACTACTTCGCCTACCTGGCGCGCCTGAAGTACATCCTGCGCTGGGGTCTGATGCGCAACACCCGTACCGAGAACACCCAGGAGCACAGTCTCCAGGTGGCCATGATCGCCCACGCCCTCGCCGTCATCCACAACCAGCTCGGCGGCGACGCCGTCGATCCCGATCGCACGGCGCTGCTGGGCGTGTTCCACGATGCCGAGGAGGTCATCACCGGCGACGTGCCGACCCCCATCAAGTACTTCAATCCCGGCATCGCCGATGCCCTCAACGGCATCCGCAACGTCGCGCGGCAACGGCTGCTGGCGATGCTGCCCGAGCCCCTGCGCGAGCCCTACCACGACCTGTTCTTCCCGGCCGAGGGCGACGCCGCCGAGTGGCGGCTGGTGAAGTACGCCGACAAGATCACCGCCTACCTGAAGTGCCTGGAGGAGGCCAAGGCCGGCAACGAGGAGTTCGCGCGCGCCGAGCAGGCGATCCGCGCCGACCTGGAGGCGATCGACGCGCCGGAGGTCGGGTACTTCCTGGAGACCTTCGTCCCCAGCTTCCAGCTCACCCTCGACGAGCTCAACTGATCCGGCGGACCCGCACACCCGCGGGTAGGGACGCCACGCGGCGCGATCGTGGGGGCGTCCGCCCGGGCCGATCGTGCGGTGTCACGAGCGCACGAGCAGAATGCTCGTGATCCCAGGCACGAGCATGGCCCGGGGGGTCCCACCCGCGCGGGGGCGGCGCCTCCGGTCGGCGCCGTCGCTGTCGTCGCAGACGTGCGGCTGGTAGACTTCCCTGGCGCCCGTTGCGGTCCGCCGTGTCGCGATGGGCGGAGGTGACGACCGTGTTCCAGGCTCCCGATCTCCAAGGGCAACGGGATGAGCTGCTCCAGCTCGTCGAGGCTCGCCGTTTCGAGGAGCTGCGTACGCGGCTTCGCGACCGCGAGCCGCCCGACCTGGCGGAGCTGATGGACGACCTGCCGCACGAGGCCGAGGCGGTGGTCTTCCGCATCCTGCCGCGGGAGCTGGCGGCCGACACCTTCGAGTACCTGCGGCTCGATGCCCAGGAGCGCCTGTTGCGGGCGATGGGCGACCGCGATGTGGCGGTCATCCTCAACGACATGTCGCCGGACGATCGCACGGCGCTCCTGGAGGAGCTGCCCGGCAAGGTCACCAAGAGGCTGCTGAACCTGCTGTCGCCCGACGAGCGAGGGGTGGCGACCCGCCTGCTCGGGTACCCCGAGGACTCCGTCGGCCGCCTCATGACCCCCGACTACGTCGCCGTCAAGCCGCACTGGACGGTCGCGGACGCCCTGAAGCACATCCGGCAGTTCGGCAGCGACTCGGAGACGCTCAACATCCTCTACGTGACGGCCAAGGGCGGCAAGCTGATCGACGACCTCCGCATGCGGGAGCTGCTGCTGGTGGAGCCCGAGACGCGCATCGAGGAGCTCATGGACCACCAGTTCGTGGCGCTCGAGGCGACCCAGGACCAGGAGGAGGCGGTCACCGCCTTCCGGCGCCTCGACCGCACGGCGCTTCCGGTCACCGACAGCGGCGGCATCCTCGTCGGCATCGTCACCGTCGACGACGTCCTGGACGTGGCGGAGGAGGAGGCCACCGAGGACTTCCACAAGCTCGGCGGCGTCGAGGCCTTCGACGAGCCCTACCTGCGCATCGCCATCCCCACCCTGGTGCGCAAGCGCGCCGTGTGGCTGGTGATGCTGTTCATCGGCGAGATGCTCACCGCCACCGCCATGGGCTTCTTCCAGAACGAGATCGCCAAGGCGGTGGTGCTGTCGCTGTTCATCCCGCTGATCATCTCCAGCGGCGGCAACTCCGGGTCGCAGGCGGCCACCCTGGTCACCCGCGCCATGGCGCTGGGCGAGGTGACCCTGCGCGACTGGTGGCGCGTGATGCGCCGCGAGCTGATCGCCGGCCTCTCCCTGGGCGCCATCCTGGGCGCCGTGGGCTTCGCGCGCATCACCGTGTGGGCGCTGGCCTTCGACATGTACGGCCCGCACTGGCCGCTCATCGCCCTGACGATCTTCTTCTCGCTCATCGGCGTCGTGCTGTGGGGCTCGCTCACGGGCTCGTTGCTGCCGATCCTGCTCAAGCGCATCGGCGCCGACCCGGCGGCCTCGTCGGCGCCCTTCGTGGCGACGATCGTGGACGTCACCGGCATCGTCATCTTCTTCACCGTGGCCGCCTCCATCCTCAGCGGCACCCTGCTGTAGGTCCGACGTTGCGGTGGGGTGCGCGGTCGGTCGCGCGCCAGCAGACGTATTATCAAATGCACTCTCGAGATCCGAGCCCGCCGCCCACGTAGGGTCGATCGCCCTCCACCAAAGCCCCTAGAACCAACGTCCCCCAGGCAATCCTGAGATGGGCAGCGGCATCCTCGGCCGCCTGGATAGGGCGGTCTATACGCTCCTGGCGTCGGTCGCGGCCCGATCTGACGAACAGCGTCCAGGACGCGCATGAGGCGCGGTCGTCGCGATCCGGCCGCGAGCCGTCCCGGCGGGCGCACCAGGGGGGCCGGAAGGGGCGGCCACGGGGGCGCCAAGGTGTGCCGTCGGGGCCCATACCAGCCCGACGCCCGCGTGGCCGTTCGCTCCGGGCCACGTCCGCGGAGACGGCGAGCCCCGCGGGCGACGTCGCCGGAGCCTCGGGACGCCGGCTGGGCGCCGCGCGGCGTGGCGAGCGAGACGGCGGCGCCGAGGACCTGCCAGGAGCCCGGCAGCCGCGACGGCAGCTCGACGTGGCCGAGCACCGCGGGACGCTGCACCGTCGGTGGCGCTGGAGGGTCGGGGGTCGGGACACGGCGCGGCGCCGATCGCGGCTGCGCCCAGGCGGGCGGTCGAGGCATGCCAGCGCGCCCTGGGGCCCGGCCGGGCGCCGAACGGTGTAAAAAACCTGATAACTCGTCTTATCAGCACAACGTAGGATGACCGCATGGCCACCCCAACCGACCCCGCGGATCCTCCGCGCGCCAGCGCGCCGTCCGCGCCGGAGCGCCGATGAGCGACCTCCAACGCTACCAGGGCGACGCCCTGAACCGTGCCGAGAGCTGGGCCGGGCTGCCGGCCGACGCCCTCAAGCGACGCGCCGCTCGGGCGGCCAACGCCCGCGATCTCGAGGAGCTCTGGGGCCTCACCGAGGCGTACCTGTTCCTGCACGGCTCCAAGGGCGCGCGTGCCAGCCGCCACACGCTCCGGACCTACCGGCGCGGCATCGAGGACCTCCTGGCGGGCTGGCCGCACGAGAACCTGCTGCGGCCGTCGCGCGACGCCGGCGTGCTCTACATCCGCCGGCTCGAGTCCACGCCGCAGCACGGCGGCACGCGCCCCAAGCCGTCGACGCTGCAGGTGAAGCTGGCCGCCGCGCGGACGCTCTACCGGGCGTTGCGCTGGGCGGGTGTGACGGAAGCGCGGCCGTTCGAGAACGTACGGGTGGCCAAGGACCCGACGCCCCCGTGGGAGAAGCGGCGTCCGTACCGTGACGGCGAGGTCGAGCGGCTGCTGGAGCTGGCGGAGCCGGCCGAGCGGGTGGTGGTGCTGCTCGGTGCCCACGCCGGGTTGCGCATCAGCGAGATGACGGCGCTGCGTTGGCGCGATCTGGACGTCGACAAGGGCGAGCTGAGGGTGGCCTCGGGCAAGGGCGGCAAGGCGGGGCGGGTCCGCATGACGCGGCGTCTGCGCACGGCCCTGGACGAGCTCCGCGCCCTGGGGAGCGGCCCGAAACGGCAGCGCGACCCCGAGCTGGTGCTGCCGTGGGGCACCGACCGCACGCGGCGGCGGTTCCGCGCGCTGTGCCCGCGCGCGGGCGTCGACTACGACTCGGCCGGGGTGCACGGGCTGCGCCACGGCGCGGGGACGCGCTACTACCGGCAGACCGGCGACCTCGGCCGGGTGGCGGCGCACCTGCGCCACGCCGACATCCAGACCACCCGCATCTACGCCAAGATCGATGCCAACGCCATCGGAGACGATATCGACGACTGGTGAGCGGCGCTCAGCCCGGCGCGCCGTCGCCGTAGGCGAGCACGGTCCCGGAGCGCACCCGCACCGGGCCCTCGGCCGTCTCCACCCGGAGCGCGCCGTCCGCGTCGATGCCGGCGGCCCTTCCGTGCACCTCGCCATCGCCGACCGCCAGCCGGACCTCGGTCCGGGCCAGGGCATCGACCGCGGCGAAGCGCTGCGGCAGCTCCCCGGGCCGATCGAGCCAGCCGTCGAGACCGGCCTGGATCCCGGCCAGCACGGCACCGTGGACGCCTTCGAGGTCCCAGCCACGCAGGGCGATGCCGCCCTCGGGGGGCTCGTTGGCGACGTTGATGCCGACGCCCACCAGCAGGTGGCCCCGTACGTACTCGGTCAGGACGCCGCCGAGCTTGCGCCCTCGGTAGTGCAGGTCGTTGGGCCACTTCACCTGCAGGCGCACGCCGTAGCCCGCGAACGCCGCGGCCATGCCCACGGCCACCGCCACCGCACTGCCACCGCGCCCGAGGGCGGGCGGCGCGGGGTCGCGGACGGCCAGCGTCTGGTAGCTCCCGCCCTCCGCACTCGTCCACGTGCGGCCCCGGCGGCCTCTCCCCTGCGTCTGGCGCGTGGCGCGCACCACCAGGCCGTCCACCGCCTCGCCCGCCTCGAGACGCCTGCGCAGCTCCGACTGCGTCGACGCGAGCTCGTCGAAGCTCTCGATGCGGAAGGCGATCGCCAGCGGCACGACTAGTCGGCGCTCACGGCTTCGCCGCGACGGATGCTGAACACGCGGCTCACGCCGCTCTCGGTGGTGACGCCCCACAGCACGTCGGCGACCTCGAAGGTGGCCTTCTGGTGGGTGATCAGCACGAACTGCGTGCCGGAGCGTGCCAGCCGTTCCAGGAAGCCGCAGTAGCGGCGGATGTTGGCCTCGTCGAGAGGGGCGTCCACCTCGTCCAGGACGGCGATGGGAAGACCGCTGCCGCGGTCGTCGTCGGCCATCAGGGCGAACAGGAAGGCCAGCGCCCCCATGGTGCGCTCCCCGACCGAGAGCAGGTGCAGCGACTGCGTCTGCTTGCCGGGAGGCTGCAGTCGGATGCGGACGCCGACCGGTCGACCGTCGTCGTGATCCACGTCGATGTCGCCGAAGCCCTCGTCGCCGAAGAGCTGCCTGACGTGCGCTTGGAAGCTGCCCCGGAGGCGCGTGAGGGCCGCCTGCAGCCGCGACGTCGTCTCCCGGTCGATGCGCTGCAGCGTGCCCTCGAGGTCGGTCACGGCCAGGGCCGCCTGGACCATCTCGACCTCGAGGCCCTCCTTGCGCTCGCGTGCCTCGCGCAGGTCGTGCGCCGCCCGGTGGTTCACGGGTCCCAGCGCCTCGAGCGCCTCGCCGACCTCGCGCCACCGCGCGCGGGCGACGCGTTCGCCGATCTCCAAGAGCTCGACCCCGTCGGGGAGCTCACGCAGCTCCTCCACCGCCAGCTCGAGCGCCGCCTCGCGACGGGCGAGCTGCACGTGGCAGGCCTCCAACTCCTGGCCGCGCGCGGCCTGCCGTTCGGTCGCGGCGGTGCGTTCGGTGTCCACCGCCTGGCCGCGCTGGCGCGCCTCCTCGAGCGCCGCCTCGGCGAGCTCGAGCCCCGTGGGCATGGCCGCCTCGGCGGCGGCGTGCGCCTCCCGGGCGTCGGCCAGCGCCGTGGCCAGCCCCTCCAGCGCCTGCTCCTGCCGACCCACCGAGGTCCGCAGCTCGGCCGCCCGCAGGCGCTGCTCCTCGTAGCGCTGCCGGGCGTCGCCGTAGGCGCGCCAGCGTTCCTCGAGCACCAGCCGGTCCTCACGCAAGCGCGCCAGGCGGTCGCGCCCGTCGGCGCCGACCTGGCGCTGCTCCTCGAGGCGCTCGCGGGCGACGGCGAGCTCGGCTTCGGCCGTCGCCAGACGCGCCGGGTCGGGGAGCGACGCCGGCGGGGCCAGCTCGCCCCGCGCGCGGGCCAGCGCCTCCTCGCGGTGCTGGAGGTCCTCGATCAGGCCGTGGTGGCGGGAGGCGCGCTCGCGGGCCGCGGCAAGCAGGGCGCGCGCCTCGTCGAGGGCCTTCGCGGCCTCGGGCTGACGGTCCTGCAGTGCCCGCACGTCGGCCTGGCACGCCTCCAGGCGCGTCTTCGCGGCGGCCGCCCGCTCGCTGACCTCGGACGCCGCGGCCTCCGCTTCCTCGACCTCGGCGGCGGCGCCGAGGACGCTGGGGGTCCCGCCGCGGCGGCCGCCGCTCATGGCGCCGGAGGCCTCGAGGATGTCGCCGTTGAGAGCCACCAGCCGAACGCGCGGCCCGGAGCCTCGCGCCAGCCGGGTCGCGTCCTGCATCGTCTCGACCAGCAGCGTCCCGCCCAACAGCTGCTCGGCGACGCGACGGTAGGCAGGGTCGACCGTTACGGCGTCGACGGCGGCGCCGAGGACGCCCGGGCCGCCGTCGAGCGCCGCCGGTGGACGACGGCCGTCGTCCCGCAGCAGGTCGAGCGGCAGCACCGTCACGAAACCGCCGCGCTCGCGCACCCAATCGAGGACCCGCTGGCCCGTCTCCGCGGAATCGACCACCACGTACTCGGCGCGCCGCCCGAGGGCGGCGGCGACGGCCACCCGGAAGCGTTCCTCGACGCGCAGCAGGTCCCCGACCGAGCCCACGACCCCTGCGATGCCGGAGGTGAGGGCGTTGCGCGGGCCCTGGGCGTAGCCGCGGCGCGCCTCGAAGGCAGCGCGTTGCCGCTGGGCGGCGCGCTCGAGCGCCTGACGTTCGGCCTCGAGCTGGGCGTGCGCCTCGTGGGCTTCGGCCAGCCGGGTCCGGGCGCCCTCCAGCTCGCTGGCGGCCGCGGCCGCGTGCTCGCGTGCGCGCGTCTCGCCGGCCTCCAGCGCCTCCAGGTCGTCGTGGGGCTGCTCGGCGAGGGCGCGCCTGCGCGCCTCGAGCTCCTCCGCGCGGCGCTCGAGCTCGAGGAGTTGCGTCTGGTAGGCGGCGGCGCTGCGCTCGGCCTCGGCCTGGGCGCGACGCAGCTCGTCGAGCGCGGCCGCGGCCGCCTCGACCTCGTGGCGAGCCTCGTTCCAGGCCCGTTCGCCGGCCTCCACCTCGGCGCGCAAGCGCTCCTCCTCCTCGGCCAGCGGTCCGGGATCGCCCTCGGGCGCTTGCGGCGGCTCGCTGGCGTCGAGGCGGTCGGCCTCCTGGCGGGTGGCGGCCAGGGTCTGGAGTGCGGCCTGGTGGCGTTCCTCGGCGCGCTCGGCCCGCTCCCGGGCCACGCGCAGGTCCCCTCGGCGCAGCTCGGCCTCGGCGAGCGCGCTGCGGTAGGCGGCCTCGCGCTCGTCGCGCTCCAGCCCTACTCTCTCCAGGTCGCCGCGCAGCGCCTCGAGACGTTGCCGCCCGTCGTGGATCGCTTCCTCGAGCTCGGCGCCGCGCTGGTGCAACCCGCGGATCTCGGTCTCCAGGCCCTCCACGCGGCGCCGCCCGGCGGTCACGCGGAGCTGCAGGGCCTCCGCCGTCAGGGCGGCGTGGCGTTCGGCGTCGGCGGCCTCCTCGGCGAGGCGGTCGCAGCGCTGTTCGAGCTCGACGACGACGTCCTGGAGGCGATCGAGGTGGCCGCGGGCGGTCTCGAGGCGCGCCTGCGTCTGCTCACGTCGGGCGCTCATGCGCCCGACGCCGGCGACCTCGGCGACGTACTCCAGCAGCTTGGCGGGATCGGCCATGAGCACCTGGCTGACCTCGCCCTGGCCGATCAGGGCCACGCCGGAGCGGCCGAGACCACTGCCGGACAGGGCCTCTTCGAGGTCGAGGAAGCGGGTGTTGCGACCGTTGAGGCGCAGGCGTGTGGTGCCGTCGCGCTCGAGGCTGCGGTACACCTTCAGGCTGCGCCCGTCACCCCGCAGTTCGACCTCGACCTCGGCGAGGCTGAGACCGCGCTTGCCGGCGGCGCCGTGGAAGATCAGGTCGGTCTTGTCACTCGCCCGGAACTCGCGGGCACGGCCGCCGCCGGTGGTCCACCTCAAGGCGTCGATGAGGTTGGACTTGCCCGAGCCGTTCGGCCCGATGATGGCGGTGATGCCGGGGGCGAACTCGATGACGGTGCGGTTCCCGAAGCTCTTGAAGCCCTGGAGCGACAGGGAGGTGAGGCGCACGGGTCCGTCTACCCCGCCCCGTCGCCGCCTCCGGAGGCCCCAGCGGGGCCCCCGAGGGGGGCGCGACCGAGCGCACGGAGCAGCTCGGCGCTGGTGGCGATGCCCCGCAGGTAGTTCTCGACCGAGAACTTCTCGTTGGGGGCGTGCGCGCGGTCGTCCTCCAGGCCGAAGCCCACCAGTACGACCTCGCTGCCCAGCAGCTCCTGGAAGTCCGCCACCACCGGGATGGTGCCGCCGGTCCGGGCGAACACCGGTTCGCGCCCGAAGGAGGCCCGCAGCGCCTCGGCGGCGGCACGCACGCTGGCCGCGTCGATCGGCGTGGACGCCGGGCGACCGCCGTGCAGGTGCACGACCTCCACCTCACAGCCTTCGGGGGCCAGGGCCTCGAGGGCGTGCGCCACCTTGCGGCTGATGTCCTCGGGCTCCTGGCCGGGCACCAGCCGGCACGAGATCTTGGCCCCGGCCTCGGCGGGGATGACCGTCTTGGCGCCGTCGCCCTGGAAGCCTCCCCAGATACCGTTGCAGTCCAACGTCGGCCGGGCCCACAGCCGCTCGATGAGGCTGTACCCCCGTTCGCCAGGGGTGGCCGTGACGCCGGCGTCGGCCCGGAAGGCCGCCTCGTCGAAGGGGGCGTCGGCCATGCGCCGGCGCTCCTCGTCACCCAGCTCCGCGACGTCGTCGTAGAAGCCGGGCACCGTCACCCGGCCGTCGTCGTCCTTGAGGGCGGCGATCATGCCGGCCAGGGCCTGGATGGGGTTGGGGACCCCGCCGCCGTAGGCGCCGGAGTGCAGGTCGCGGCCGGCGCTGCGAACGCGCACCTCCAGGTACGCCAGCCCCTTGAGGCCGTAGGTCAGGGTCGGGGTATCGGGCGCCAGCATGGCCCCGTCGGAGATGACCACCACGTCGGCCGCCAGCTCGTCGGCGTGGGCCTCCAGGAAGGGCCTCAGGTGGGGGCTGCCGATCTCCTCCTCGCCCTCGATCACGAACACCAGGTTGACGGGCAAGGCGCCGTCGAGCTGCAGGAGCGCCTCGGCGCCCTTGACATGGG
Source organism: Deinococci bacterium (assembly GCA_030149325.1). Lineage (GTDB taxonomy): Bacteria > Deinococcota > Deinococci > Deinococcales > Trueperaceae > JASBRS01. The sequence continues at coordinate 46,204 of JASBRS010000014.1, read as the reverse complement.
CGTAGACCTGCCCCTTGTCGTCGCTGGCGCCCCGGGCCCGGATGTCGCCGTCGACGATGCGGGGCTCGAAGGGCGGGGTGTCCCAGAGCTCGAGCGGTTCGGCGGGCTGGACGTCGTAGTGCCCGTAGACGAGCACGGTGGGCGCGCCCTCGACGGCCGGCGAGCGCCCGACCACGATCGGGTGGCCGTCGGTGGCGTGGACGTCGGCGCCGAGCCCCGCCGAGCGCAGGGCGTCGGCGACGAACTCGGCCGCAGCCGCGACGTCCGCGGCGCGGCCGGGGTCGGTGGATACCGAGGGGATGCGCAGCAGCTCGAAGAGCTCGCTCAGGTGGCGCTCACGGTTGGCGTCGAGGTAGTCGGACAGCGGCATGACCGCGAGTATACCGAGGGGCGCTCAGCCCTCGCCCTCGCTGCCGTCGGCCTCGGCGTCGGGGTCGGCGGCAGCGGGCGGGAGCGCGTGGGCGCGCATCACCTCGAGGTGGTCCTTGAGCCTCACCTGGAGGTTGGAGATGCGGTTCTCCATGCTCGACTGCAGGGTGTCGAGGCGGCGCCTCAACTTGATGATCTCCTCGACGCCCGCCAGGTTGACGCCCAGCTCCTGGGTCAGCCGGCGGATCTCGCGCAGTTGCTCGATGTTCCGCTGCGAGTACAGCCGGGTCTTGCCGGCGCTGCGGCTCGGCTCGATCAGCCCCTTGCGCTCGTACAGCCGCAGCGTCTGCGGATGCATATCCACCAGCTCGGCGGCCACGCTGATGACGTAGAGGGGCTTGTCCTTGTCGATGCCCTTCCCCGCCGTCGCCGTTTCGCTGTCGGTGACGTTCTCGCCGCCGGCCTCCGGGTCGTGGTCTGCGCTCATGCCTCCGTCCCTCCGTCCGTCAACCTGCTCATCCAGTCGCCGGCGGCCCTCGCCAGGCCGCGCCAGAAGTCGGTCCGCACCGTCAGCACCAGGTCGCCCCTGCCCACCCCCAGGCCACGCAGCCGCAGCTCGGTGCCGTCGTGCGTCCCGGCCGGGACGGTGACGTCGGCGCCTGCGTACCGCAGGGTCGTCCCGCGGGCGGCCTCGCCCGGAAGCACGTGGACGTCGGCGTGGACGTCGTCCCCCTCGAGGTGCGCACCGGCGGGCAGCGTCACGGCCACCCGGACCAGCAGGTCCCCGGGCGGATTGCCGGGACCGCCCATCCCGCGTAGCCGCAGCTTGCTGCCGTCCCGGACCCTCGGCGGCACCGTCACGTCGACCTCGGAACGCCCTCTGCGGACGCCGCTGCCGCCGCACTCGGGGCACGGCTGGCCGTCGACGACACGCTGGCCGTCGCAGCTCGGGCACACGCTCGGCCCCGGCACCTGGACGCGCCGTTGGCCACCCCGCCGCGCCAGTTCGAGCGGGACCCGCACCACGATCTCGCGGGTCTCGCCGGGCAGGAGCCCGGCGTTGCGGAACAGCCCGGTCATCATCCCGAACAGCGCGTCGAACACCGCGTTCCCGGTGTGGGGGGCGCCCTGGCGCGAGCCCCAGTCGATGGGGATGTCGGCCTCCTGGAAGACCGTCCGCCAGTCGACGCTGCTGAAGTCGGGAGCGGCGCCCGCCGGCGCCGAGGTGCCGTAGCGATCGAAGCGCGCTCGGGCCTCCGGGTCGCGCAACGTGGCGTAGGCCTCGGAGATCTCCTTGAAGCGCTCCTCGGCCTCCTTGCTGCCGGGGTTGCGGTCGGGGTGGTAGCGCATCGCCAGGCGGCGGTACGCGGCCTTCACGTCGTCCGCGCTGGCGTCGCGCGGCACGCCCAGCACCTCGTAGGGGTCGGTCATGACCGGGCTCACCACGGCGTATGATACATAACCTGAGTCTGCGCTTGTTAATCCGTGACCGCGGTACCGCGCTCGTCACGCTCGGTGGTATCGTCGAGGTCACACCGCGGTGGGCGGGCGTGGAGGTGGACATCGTGAAGAGGACCGTGACGTGGGGCCTGCTGCTGGCGGTCCTGGTGGTCTCCCTGGCGGGGTGCCGCAACGAGACCCAGAACCGGATCCGGCGGAGCATCCAGGACTTCACCAACCAGCGCATGTACATCACCCTCTACTCGTACGACGGCAAGGTGGTGTTCAACGGCATCGTCGACGGCAAGGTGACGCGCTCGAGCACGGCCTCGGAGGGCGGCGCCGGCGGCAACTCGCAGGGCTACTACATCTATTGGTACGACGACCGCGGCCGCTACCACCAGACCGACCTCCCCTACCTGCTGACCACCTACGACCACAGCAAGCCCGCCAGCCAGCAGCCGACCCCGACGACGCCCTAGGGCGGGACCGGCCGGCCTCAACGTGCCCTGGCTCACCTTTGCCTTAAGCCGGCATGAATGCGTCACCCACGGGGATGGCGTGCGCGCCTGCTAGCATGGGGATGATCAAGGAGAGGCGCTCATGAGCAGATCCCGACTCCTCCGACTGGCGCCCTTCGCGCTGCTGCTGGCTGCGGCGCTGTCCGCCTGTACCATCTACGTCCGGCCCGGGGGCCCGATCCACGTGGGCGTCCCGCTCGATCCGGTCATCGAGGCGTTCGCTCCGACGCGCGGCGAGGGCGCCACCTACCACGTCGGCGACGGCGTCGAGTTCCGCATCCGGACCCGCGAGAGCGGCTACGTGACGCTCTCGGCGATGGACCCCGACGGCCGCGTGTACGTGCTGTCGCGCAACATCTACATCCCCGGCGGACGCACCGTGATCCTGCCCACGCCGGAGATGCGGGTCAGCTACACCGCGGCCCCGCCGCGCGGGTACCACCGCATCCGTGCCTCGTTCACCTCGGCGCGCACCGACCCGACCCGCGTCACCTACCTGGGGCGCTTCGGCGGCGACGCCTGGACGAGCGCCATCGAGATCGACATCCGGAGCTACCCGGTCCGCGACGTGGCCGAGACCAGCTTGGTCATCCGCTAGAGCATCGCGGCCGCCCTGCGTTCGGCGCCTTCGGAGACGGGGGCGCCGTTCTCGTGCGGTCCCCGCGGAGGCCGGCTCCTTACCGAGGGTGGCGGTGCGATACAATGGCCGTACACGCCGTCGGGCGGAACCCGTGACAGTACGGAGGGACCAGGAGGAAGCATCCTTGGCAGGTCACAGCAAGTGGTCACAGATCAAACGCAAGAAGGCGGTCAACGACCGCCAGCGCGGGAAGATCATCAGCAAGCACATCCGGGCCATCCAGTCGGCCGTCCGCGAGGGCGGGAGCGGCGACGCATCGGCCAACCTGCCCCTCAAGAACGCGCTCGCAGCGGCGAAGACCGACGACGTCCCGCAAGACAACATCGATCGCGCCATCGAGCGCGCCCTCGGCAGTAGCGAGGGCGGCGACTTCGAGCCGGTGCAGTACGAGGGCTACGGCCCGGCCGGGGTCGCGGTGCTGATCGAGGCCCTCACCGACAACCGCAACCGCACCGCGTCCGAGGTCCGCCACGTCTTCTCCAAGCACGGCGGCAACATGTCGGGCTCCACGGCGTGGCAGTTCGAGACCAAGGGGGTCATCGTCGTGGAGGGCGCGGAGGAGGCCCTGCAGGAGCTGGCGATCGACCTCGGAGCCGAGGACCTCGAGGTCAACGACGACGGCCTCACCGTCTACACCTCCCCCACCGATCTCTACGCGGTGGTGGACGGGCTGCAGCAGGCGGGTCACACGCCCCAGGTGTCGCAGCTCAGCAAGTTCCCGCAGACGGAGACCGAGCTCGGCCGCGACGACGCCGACAAGGTCGTTCGCTTCGTCGAAGCGCTCGAAGACCTGGACGACGTCCAGAACGTCTACTCGACGGCGAACCTCGAGAACGCCGAGCTCGTCGGCTGACCTCACGAGGGAGGGGTATGAGCTTTCCTGTCCTGCGCTGGGATGACCTTCCGGCGATCAGCGCTGCCCAGATGCAGCAGCTCATCATGCTGGCGACCGGCAAGTACGGATTGGACAACCGCGTGCTGGTGGAGCACACGGCGCGCAACCTGGTCACGCTGGTCGATGCTTTCGGCGGCGACGGCCCGGTGCTGGTGGTGGCCGGTCGCGGCAACAACGGCAGTGGCGGGCTGGCCGCCGCGCGCCTGCTCGGGGCCCGCGGGCGGCGTGTCTGGGTGGTGCCGACGCACGAGGCCGAGAACTACTCCGGGACGCCCAAGGAGCAGCTCGAGCACCTGCGCCACTTCGACCGCGTCCGCGTCCGCACCAGCCTCCCCAAGATGAAGTTCACCTGCGTCATCGACGCCGCCATCGGCACCAACCTGGAGGGGCCTCCCCGCGGCCGCACCCAGGACGTGATCACCGTGCTCAACGGCATGGGCGACGGCTGTTGCGTGATCTCGCTCGACGCCCCCACCGGCATGATGGTCGACGACGGTTCGGTGCCCGGCGATATCGTGCACGCCGACATGACGCTGTCGGTGGCCCTCCCCAAGAAGGGGGTCCGCCCGGGCGGCGACGTCGGGCGGCTGTTCGTCGGCGACATCGGGCTGCCGCAGGGGGTCTTCGAGTCGATGGGGGTCGCCTCGGTGCTGTTGCCCGCCTTCGTCAACGAGGTCAGCGCCGACTAGTTCGCCGTCCTGGAACCTGGGGACCTGGCTGGAAGGGCGTGCTAGCGGGCGCCCCTTGCCCGCGCCATCGCCTCGAGTCGCTCGAGGTTGGCGCGCTTGCCCGCGTCCCTGTGCGCCCGAGCAGATGCCGTGAAGTAGCGGTGATGGCGGAGGAAGTCCGCCTGCTGCAGGTACCACTCGACGTCCGCGACGCGCGTGCCCTTGCGGGCGAGCTCGTCCCGCAAGCGCCGGTTGACGTCGAGGAAGTCCGGGCGCCCCAGGATGTCGAGATCGGCGTCGGCCAGCACGCGTTCGGCCGGGTCGCGTGGCGTCTGCGGCAGGCGCGTAGCCAGGATCATGCCTCGGACCCTGGCGACCTCCTCGTCGGCGAAGCCCAACGGGCGCATCGCGCTCTCCGCGAAGCGGGCACTGATCTCCTCGTGACCGCCGTACGCATCCAGCATGCCGGTGTCGTGGAAGGCGGCGGCGATGCTGACGAGGGAGCGCGTGACGTCATCGAGGCCCTCGGCGGCGGCGTACCGCTCCGCTGCGGGCAGGACGGAGCCGAGCGTGTGCTCGGCGTCGTGGTAGACGAGCTCGGGAGGCAAGGCGGCCAGGAGAGCCCGCGCGGCCTCGAGAGCACGATCGACCTCGGCGGTCACGCCTTCGTCCCCCAGCGGGCCTCGAACGTGAACCCGACCCAGTTCGACCGCGCGGCTGCGCATGGCCATCGGGCGGCGTGATGGCGGCCGTGGGCCGCTCGGACGGGTCGCACCAGCACGCTCCAGCCTAACGGGGCGCCGTACCCGGGGTGTGGAGAATCTCCACGGTAGAGTTGGTGGACAACGGCCGCGTGGGCCCTCGACGGTCCCGGCGGGCCCCTCGTACGGGAGGACACCGGTGGCTGGCGGACCCGACACGGCATCGCGCACGCTCGAGCAGGACCTGTCGGCTTTCGTGCCGCAGGATCGGCGCTGGGCGTTGGCGTCCGGGGCGGTGCTGCCGGAGCGCTCCGACGGCGCCGCGCTCTTCGCCGATCTCTCGGGCTTCACCAAGCTCACCGAGCTCCTGGCCCGCGTGCAGGGGCCGCTGCGCGGCGCCGAGTCGTTGAGCCAGGTCCTGCGCCGGGTGTTCGAGGGCCTCATCGGCAAGATCGAGCGCGAAGGCGGCAGCGTCCTGGGCTTCAGCGGCGACGCCGTGACGTGCTGGTTCGACGAGGACGACGGCACGGCCGCCATCCGTGCCGGCTTCGCCATGCAGGACGTGATGGCGGCGATGGACGAGATCGTCGTCGCCGACGGGGAGGTCGTGCGCCTCAAACTCAAGGTGGCGGTGGCGGTGGGCTCGGTGGTCCGGTACGTCGTCGGCGATGCCAGCATCCAGCAGATCGACGTCATCGCCGGCCACACGCTCGACGTCTTGGCCACGGCGGAACACGGCAGCGAGCCGGGCGAGGTGGTGCTCGCGCTCGAGGGCGGTCCCCGGGTTCCCCTGATCGAGGAGCGGCGCGACGAGGCCACCGGGCTGTCGCTGGGGGTGGTCGCTCCCGAGGCCGGTCGAGGGCGTTCCGGAACGGACGCGGGTCCACCCGTCCTGGAACGAGACGTGGCAGGTAGGTGGGTGCTGCCTGCGGTGCGGCGACGCATCGAGGAGGGGCTCGGCGCCTACGTGGCGGGATTCCGTCCGGCCGCCGCCCTGTTCCTGTCGTTCCGTGGCATCGACTACGGGAGCGACCCCGAGGCGGGCGCCAAGCTCGACGGCTTCATCTGCTGGGTCCAACGCGTCGTCGACGAACACGGTGGTTCGGTGATCCAGGTGACGACCGGCGACAAGGGGAGCTACCTCTACGCCGCCTTCGGAGCTCCGGTCGCCCACGAGGACGATGCGGCCCGTGCCGTTGCCGCGGCGCGGATGCTGGTGCTCACGCCGCGCCCGCACGTTGCCGAGCGGCGCGTGGGCTTGACGCACGGTTCGATGTTCACGGGCACGTACGGATCCCTGGACCGCTGCACCTACGGGGTCCTGGGCCCCATGACGAACCTCGCGGCGCGGCTCATGACCGAGGCGGCCAGCGGCCAGGTGCTGTGCAACGTCGATGCGGCCAGACTGGCATCGCAGCGCTTCCGGATGGAGGAACGGCCTGCGCGCCGCGTGAAGGGGGTCGCCGAGCCCGTCGCTGTGTTCGAGCCCGTCGGGGAGTCGGTCGGCGCGTCCTCCCTGTCGAGCGTCCTGCGGGGTCGCCGTGAGGAGCTGGCGTTGTCGGTGGAGGCGCTCGACCGCGCTTGCCGGGGTGAGGTCCCCACGGTCGTCATCGACTCCGAGCCCGGGCTGGGCAAGACGCGCCTGCTCGCCGCCATCGCCGAGGAAGCCGAGGGCATGGGCATGCAGGTCCTGCGTGCGACCGTGCGCGCCGCCGGCCCGGAGGAGCCCTACGCTCCCTGGCGCGGCGTCGTTCGCGACGCGCTGGGCCTCGCGGCTGGGCAGATCGACGCGTCCGACCTGGTGAACGCGCTGGAGGGTCTCGATCCCGACCTGGTCGGTTACGCGTCCGCGCTCGACGACGTCCTCGCCATCGGGTTGGCGAGCCCGGCGGGCGCCGAGGGCTCTGCCCGGCGTCAGTTGTTGACGGCCGCGGTCTCGCTGGTGCTGGAGGCACGGGCCGCGCGTACCAGGCTGGCGATCCTGTTCGACGACGGGCAGCGCATCGACGAGCTCTCGGCCGATCTGCTGGCGGAGGTGACCCTGCGGCTTCGGCGCGACCGCGCCGGGGCCGCCTTCGTCGTCGCCCGCCGGCCGGGCGTCGGCGATGATGCGGTGCCCGAGGGTGCGACCGCCCTGCGGCTGGCGCCGTTGGCGGACTCCGAGCTCGAGGCGATGGCGGCCGATCGCCTCCGCGTGACCCCGGGTCGGCTTCCCGACGATCTGAAGCGTCTGCTCCGCGAGCGCTGCGGCGGCAATCCCCTGGTGGCCGAAGGGCTGATCCAGCACCTCCAGCTCGAGGGCCTGCTCACCGTCACCGAGGGCCCGGACGGAGCCGAGTGCGCCCTGCACGGAACGCCCGAGCAACTGGCCGAGGTCCCGTTCACGATCCAGGGTCTGCTGCTGTCGCAGATCGACCGCCTCGAGCCGAGCCAGCAACTGACGCTCAAGGTGGCCGCGACCGTAGGGCGGGAGTTCGTGATCCCAGCGGTCACCGCGGCGCTGGCCACGGTGCGCCAGATCGACGAGCCCGCCACGCGGACGGCCGTGGATGAGCTCGCGGAGCACGGCTTCGTGGACGCGCTGGCCGTCCTCGACAGCTATCGCTTCCGCCAGGGGCTCGCCCAGGAGGTCGCCTACGAGACGCTTCTCTTCGCCCAGCGTCGGGAGCTGCATGGAGCCCTCGCGTCCTGGTTCCGGACGGCAGCCTCGAGGGACCTCGCGACCATCGCACACCACGCCTTCCACGCCGCCGTGGGAAGCGACGACCCGGAGCTCGTGGGACAGGCCGCCGAAGGGCAGGCCGACTTCGCGCAGCAGCTGCTCGACCTCGGTTCCTACGCCGGCGCAGCCGACGTGGTGCGGCGCGGCCTGGCGCTTCTGCCCGACATCGAGCGCTGGGCTCCGATGCGCGCCCGTCTCTTGGTGATGTCCGGGGTGGTCGGGCAACACCTTAGCCGATACGACGACGCCGAGGCCGACCTCGAAGCCGGCTTGGTTCTCGCTCGACGAGCCGACGCCGCGAGAACGGTGGCGCAGGCGCTCGATGGCTTGTGTCTGGTCGCTACGCGGCGCGGTGCCTACGACGAAGCCAGACGCTTCGCCGAGGAGGGCCTCGTACATGTGCTGGCATGTGCGGACCACGCCTCCGAGGCGAGGGCCCGCTCACGACTGGGCATCCTAGCCGCCTACGGCGGCGCCTTCGACGAGGCGGTCGGGCATCACCGCAAGGCGATCGCGCTGGCGGAGGAGGTCGGCGATCGAGCCAGTGAAGCGAGCAGCCTGAACAACCTCGGGGTGGCGCATCTCTACCAGCAGGAGTACGCATCTGCCAGGCAGGCGTTCGCGCGAGCGTTGGACATCGCGGAGGAGCTTCAGAGCCGCCACCTACGAGCGCGCTTCGTCACCAATCTCGGCCTTGTCGACGAGCATCTGGGTCAACTCGAGTCGGCGGAGGCTCACTACCGCGGAGGGCTCGCCTTGTTCGAGGAACTCGGGGCCCGCCAGGAGGCGATCGTCAACGTGCTGAACCTCGGTGAGGTCGCGGTGAGGCGCGGCAGGCTCGACCAGGCACGCGTGTCCTACCGGCGCGCCCTCGCCGACGGCCTCGCGATGGGGGCGCTGCCCGTTGCTTTGTCGGCGGTAGGGGGCCTGGCCTGGGCAGCGGTGCGCGACGGCGATCCCGCGGTCGCGGCCGAGCTGGTAGGCGTCGCCCTCGGCCATCCCGCGCGCGACTCGGAGGTCGAGCAGCACGCCGAGATGGTCCTGAGCGAGGTCCGGGCGGTGCTGTCGGAAGATGCGGTTGCCGCCGGCCTGACGAGAGGCCGCGCCACGACCTTGGAGGACGTGGCGCGGCGGATGAGCGCGAGCTGATCTAGCGACGCTCAGCTGTTCTTCTTGCCGTTGGGGATGGCGCAGGTCGTAGGGTCGCCAGGATCGGAACACACGAAGGTCACGGAATCGGCCGGCGTGCCGGTCGCAGTATCCCCGCTGTAGAGGGAGATCGTGATGGTGTTCCACTGGAAGCCCAGCAAGCTCACCGTGTAGTTCGCGTTGGGACACACGGAGGCCGGGTCGACGTTCGTCGAAACCCAGGTGTCCCAGTAGCTGAAGTTCTGCGATCGCAGATCGATCGGTGCCGTTCCGTTCTTGTCGATCTGGTCAGGCGTGATCAGCTGTTGTGCCAGGCTGTTGAGTCCGGGGTAGTTCACGGCGCCCTGCGGGACGTTGTTGCCGTTGTTGGTGCACATGAGCACGAGATTCCAGTTGGCCGACAGCGCGGAGGTCCAGGTGTCGTTGCCGAGGCCCTTCGCCACCGCCTTGGCGGTGGGAACGTACGGCGTATAGCCCGGGTTCGACAACGCCGTGAACGACAGGCTGCTGAACGAGATCTGGGCTCGGCTGAGGATCCCGAGCGAGGGCCCGCTCGCTTGGCCGACCGGAACCTGCGAACAGCCGGCGATCAGGACGCCTACCAGGAGTGCCAGGCCCCCCAACGGACCGAACCTTCGACGAACGTGCATTGCGCCTCCCAATCCGTTCGTGCCCACTGGCCCGACGTCGTGATATCCGGCAGGAAGTCGCCTCGCACGATGTCCGATACATCCACGAGACCGAGTTGTCGACCGCGCACGAACCGCTCCGAGGATGAATGTAGCAGACGGCGTTCCCGCCGCTTGTGAGCGCCGTACGTCGGATCCGGCCATGGATTGCTATTCTTCGATTTTCAACTTCATGCAGATCCGACCGGGGGATGGGGCGGCCTGCCGTCCGTGGTCCGGATCTGGACCGGGTGGCGTGAGACCCCGGGTCGGGTGCCGGCGCGACACGTCCTGCCGACAAGGAAGCCCGTCCCTCCCGAGAACTGGGAGGGACGGCGCTTGGTAGGCGCGGGCGGGATTGAACCGCCGACCTCTACAGTGTCAATGTAGCGCTCTCCCACTGAGCTACGCGCCTATGGTCGAGATGAGATGGAGGCGCCGACCGGATTCGAACCGGTGAATCGAGGTTTTGCAGACCTCTGCCTTACCCCTTGGCTACGGCGCCGCGACGGGCCCGGTCGCTACGCGTTCGGACCGCCGAGCTAGTGAAGCGTAGCACGGCCGATTTTGGCGTGTCAACGCGTCTGCGACGGGACGCCCGGCCATCGCGCGGCGCCGGCGGGCTCCCCGCGCGGGCATCGCCGTCGCCGCGCCGACCGGGGCGGAGGGTCACGGTAGCATGGGGCATGTCGAGCGACGCTGCGCCCGCCTTCGCCCACCTCCATCAGCACACCGCCTACAGCCTCCTCGACGGGGCCGCACGCATCAAGGACCTGATGAGCTGGGTCCGCTCGGTGACGCCGGGCGACCCGTCGGTGGCCATGACCGACCACGGCAACATGCACGGCGCGGTGGAGTTCTACAAGGCGGCGGTGGCGGAGGGCGTGAAGCCCATCCTGGGGCTCGAGGCCTACGTGACCAGCGGCTCGCGCTTCGAGAAGCGCCGGGTGTCGAGCTCGCTCGACGGCGGCTACTTCCACCTGACGCTGCTGGCGAAGGACTTCAAGGGCTACCAGAACCTCTGCCGCCTGTCCAGCCGCGCCTACCTCGAGGGCTTCTACATGAAGCCGCGGGTCGACCACGAGCTGCTGGCCGAGCACAGCGAGGGGGTGATCGCGCTGTCGGGATGCCTGGGCGCGCAGATCCCACGGGCGGTGCTCGACCTGGACGTCGACGAGGGCGAGCGACTGCTCAGGGCCTACCTCGACATCTACGGCGACGACTTCTTCGTCGAGATCCAGAACCACGGCCTGGAAGAGCAACAGCGGCTCAACCCGGTCCTCAAGGACTTCGCCCAGCGCTACGGGCTGGCGATGGTCGCCACCAACGACGGCCACTACGTGCACAAGGACGACGCCCGCGCCCACGAGGCGCTGCTGGCCATCCAGACCAAGACCGTGCTCTCCGATCCCGACCGCTTCCGCTTCCCCTGCGACGAGTTCTACGTCAAGACGCCGGCGGAGATGGCCGAGGCGGTCCCCGAGGCCGACTACCCCGGCGCGCTCGCCAACAGCCTTCACGTGGCCGAGCTCTGCAACGTCGAGCTCCCCATCGGCGACAAGCGCGTCTACCAGATGCCGGAGTTGCCCTTGCCCGAGGGCCGGACGCTGGCCGAGCAGCTGCGGATCGACTGCTACCGCGGCCTGATGCAGCGCTACGCCGCCGAGGTCGACGAGGCGTTCCTGCGCTCGTACCTGGCGCAGGCGCGCGAACCGGCCCCGGTCGAGGACCTCGACCTGGACGGCGTGCTCCTGGAGCTGGCCCGCGAGGGCGAGCGTGGGCGCAGGCCCAAGCTCGAGGGCGAGACCTACGCTCGCTACGTCTACCCCCACCTCGAGGCGTTCGCCGAGGGGCGCGACGGGAAGGCCCTGGCGGTGCTGCAGCGCGCCGAGTACGAGCTCGGCGTCATCATCGCCATGGGCTTCCCCGACTACTTCCTCATCGTCGCCGACTTCATCAACTGGGCGAAGGATCAGGGCATCGCCGTCGGGCCCGGCCGCGGCTCGGGCGCTGGCTCGATCGTCGCCTACGCTCTGCGCATCACCAACATCGAGCCGCTGGCGTTCGGGCTGCTGTTCGAGCGCTTCCTGAACCCCGAGCGCATCTCCATGCCCGACTTCGACATCGACTTCTCCGACGTGCGCCGCGGGGAGGTCATCGACTACGTCCGCGCCAAGTACGGCGACGACAAGGTGGCGCACATCGCCACCTTCGGGACGATGGCCTCGCGAGCCGCCATCAAGGACGCCGCGCGCGTGATGGAGGCGCCCTTCACCGATGCCGACCGCATCTCCAAGCTGGTACCGGTGGTGTTCGGCCGCAGCGTGACCATCGAGCGCGCCAAGGAGGAGGTGCCGGAGTTCCGGGAGCTCTACCAGGCGGGCGCCAAGGAGTACGTCGACGTGGCCCAGACGCTGGAGGGCCTGACACGTCACGCCTCGGTCCACGCGGCCGGCGTGATCATCTCGCGCCAGCCGGTCCAGGAGCTGGCGCCGGTGTTCCGGGCGGGCGACGGCCCGGTGGTGTGCCAGTACGACATGGGCTCGGTCGAGGAGCTGGGCTTCATCAAGATGGACTTCCTGGGGCTGCGCACGCTGTCGTTCATCGAGGCCGCCGTGAAGATCGTGCGCGATGCGCACGGCGTCGAGCTCGACCCCGATGCCTTCCCCCAGGACGACGAGGCGACCTTCGAGCTGCTGTCGCGGGGCGAGGCGGCCGGGGTGTTCCAGTTCGAATCCCCCGGGATGGTCGACACCCTCAAGAAGCTCAAGCCGCGCCGCATCCAGGACCTCATCGCGGTGGCCGCGCTCTACCGCCCCGGACCGATGGAGAACATCCCCACCTACATCCGGCGCCACCACGGCCTGGAGGACATCGACTACGGCGACTTCCCGGCCGCCGAGGCGCTGCTCTCCCCCATCCTCGCCGAGACCTACGGCATCCCCGTCTACCAGGAGCAGATCATGCAGATCGCGCAGGCGGTGGCGGGCTACTCGCTCGGCGAAGCCGACCTCCTGCGCCGCGCGATGGGCAAGAAGAAGGTCGCCGAGATGGTGAAGCAGCGCGAGATCTTCGAGCAGGGGGCGGCCGCCCAGGGGATCGGCAGGGCCGAGGCCAACCGCATCTTCGACCTGCTCGAGAAGTTCGCCAACTACGGCTTCAACAAGTCGCACTCAGCGGCGTACGGGGTGCTCTCCTACCAGACCGCCTACCTCAAGGCGCACTACCCCGTGGCCTTCGCCGCCGCCCTGCTCACCGTCGAACGCGCCAACTCCGACAAGGTCGCCCAATACGTCGCCGACGCCCGCCACATGGGGATCGACGTGCTGCCGCCCGACATCAACGAGTCCAACGCCGACTTCACGCCCGTGGGCGAGCTGGTGCGCTTCGGGCTGTACGGCATCAAGAACGTCGGGGACAACGCCGTCGAGCACATCCTGGCCGAGCGGCGTGCCGGCGGGCCGTTCGCCGACCTGTTCGACTTCTGCCGCCGCGTCGACACCGCCACCGTCAACAAGCGCGCGCTGGAGCACCTGGTCAAGGCCGGGGCCTTCGATCGCCTGGGCGAGCGCCACGTGCTCCTGCGCAACCTCGAGGTCGCGCTGAAGTGGGGGGCCGCGCAGCGCGAGCAGGCCGAGCTGGGACAGGCGAGCCTGTTCGGCGTCGAGGAGATCACTCCGCCCACGCTCGCCGAGGGCGAGCCGCTGTCGGAGCTCGAGCGCCTGCGCTTCGAGAAGGAGGCGCTGGGGCTGTACATCAGCGCCCACCCCATGAACAGCTACCCCGGTCTGGCCGAGGCGGCCACCTGCCCGATCGACGCCGTGGAGCTCGCCTACCGCGGCGCCCCGACGGATCGCCCCGGAGGGCGCGTGCGGGTGGTCCTGGCCGGCATCCTGCAGAACGTCGTCAAGCGCCCCACGCGCAAGGGCACCATGATGGCCCGCTTCGAGCTGGCCGACGAGTCGGGCGCGCGCGAGCTGGTGGCCTTCAGCCGCAGCTACGAGGCCATGGCGCACCTTCTGGCCGAGGACGCACCGGCGGTGGTGGTGGTGGAGCTGTCGGAGGACGGCGACGGCGTGCGGCTGGTGGCCGACCGGCTCATCCGCTGGGACGCCCGCGAGGGCGCGCCGGAGGTGGCGGTGCTGCGCTTCGACGTGGGCGACGTGGGCCGTCACCACCTGCTCGAGCTGCGCTCGCTCATCGACGAGTACAGCGGCCGCACCCCGGTCCAGCTCCACGTCGAGGGCCCGGAGGGCGTGGCCAGCTACGCCGCCACCGGCGTGCGCGTCGATCTGGAACGCCTGGAGGCGCTGCAGGCGTCCTGCCCGTGGCTGCGGACCTCGATCACGCTCGACCGGCGGGCGCTCCTGGCCGAGCGCAACAACGGCGGCTTCCGGGCACAGCGGGCGCCGGCGGCGCCGGAGGTCCCGTTCTGAGCCGAGGCGCGATCAGTTGGCGGCGGCCGAAGGGCGTTGCACGTCGACCTGGGTGGCCGCCATCTTGAAGGCCTGCGCGCTGGTGGCGGCGGCCATGCCGGTCTCGAAGGTGATGACGCCCCCGGCGTAGAGCTCGGCGAGGTGGTCGTCGAAGAGCTGCATGCCGTCGAGCTTGGCGTCGCGCAGGGCGTCGTAGAGCTCGCCGGTGCGCTCCTCGTCGCGCACCAGGTCCTTGATGCGGAGCGTGCCCTTGAGGATCTCCATGGCCGCGACGCGGCCCGAGCCGCCCGCTCGCGGCAACAACCGCTGCGACACGATGCCGACCAACGACTCGGCGAAGAGGATGCGGGCGGTGTCGCGCTCGTGGGGCGGGAACAGCTCGATCATGCGGTTGATGGTGCGCACCGAGTCCTGCGTGTGCAGCGTGCTGAACACCAGGTGGCCCGTCTGGGCCGCGCTGAGCGCGGCGGCCGCGGTGGCGTGGTCGCGGATCTCGCCAATGAGGATGACGTCGGGGTCCTGCCGCATGGCCGCGACGAGGGCCTCGGAGAAGGAGCGGGCATCGACGCCGAGCTCGCGTTGGACCACCGCCGAGCGCTTCGACCGGTGCAGGTACTCGATGGGGTCCTCCACCGTCACGATCATCTTGGCGTGGTGCTGGTTGATCTCGTCCACGATGCGGGCCAGGGTGGTCGACTTGCCGCGGCCGGTGGCGCCGGTCACCAACACCAGCCCCTTCTCCTGATCGCGGAAGTACTCGATGGTCTCCTGCGGGAGGTTGACCACCTCGAGCGCCGACTCGTCGGAGTTGATGACGCGCAGGACCGCGCTCACCGAGCCCCGTTGGCGGAAGAGGTTGACGCGGAAGCGGGCGAGGCCGGGCACGCTGTAGGCGAGGTCGACCTGGTGCCGGGTGCGGAAGGCCGCGAGTTGCGTCTCGTCGCACAGCACGTCGAGCAGCGCTTCGGTGAACTTCGGGGTGATCTTGGCCTCGGTCACCGGTTCGAGGCGTCCGTGGATCCGGGCCAGACCCGGCATGCCGGCGTGCAGGTGCACGTCGGAGACGCCACGCTCGACGAGGTTGTGCAGGAGGTCGTTGAAGTGCATGCACCACGCTACCGGCCGCCGTCTGACGGCGCCCTGACAGCCGTCTTACGGGCGTCTTACAACGGGGCGGAGGACGCACGGTACGTGGGCGTGCCGCGCTGGAGCGGGTAGAATCGGGACCTATGCGGCTGGGAGAGAGCGCGTCATGACCGTACGAGTTGGAGTCATCGGTACCGGCTGGGCCGACCGAGCCCTGATCCCCGCCTTCCAGGCCGGGGGCCTGGACATCGTGGCGGTGGCGAGCCGCGACGAGGCCCGTGCACGCGACGTGGCCGGACGGCACGGCATCGCCCTGGCGACCGGGTCCTGGCGGGACCTGCTGGACGCCGACCTGGAGCTGGTGGTGGTGACCACGCCCCCGGCGTTCCACGCCGAGCAGGCGGCCGCCGTGCTGGCCTCGGGCCGGCACCTGGTGTGCGAGAAGCCGCTGGCGCTCGACGCCGAGCAGGGCGAGGCGATCCGCGCCGCGGCCCGAGCCTCCGACGGCCGCCTGGCGCTGGTCGATCACGAGTTGCGCTTCACGCCGGTGAGGCGCAAGGCGCGCGAGCTCATCGCGTCCGGTGGGATCGGCAGGGTGGTCACGGTCACCGCCCGCGTCGCCAACGACATGCGCGCCGACCCCACCCGCCCCTGGAGCTGGTGGTCCGACGCCGACCAGGGGGGCGGGATCCTCGGCGCGCTCGGCAGTCACGTCCTGGACAGCGTGCGCTGGTTGCTGGGCGAGGAGCCCGAACTCCACGGCGCCACCCTGGGACGGGTCTACCCGCAGCGCCGCGACGCCGACGGCACGCTGCGCCCGGTCACGTCCGACGACATCGCCTCGCTCACCTTCCGGGCGGGGGACGTGGTGGGGACGGTGCTGCTCCACGGAGCCGCGCTCGACGATGCCATCGACCTGCTCACCATCCGTGGCACCGAGGGCAGCCTGGTGATCGATCGCTCGCTCAAGCTCTACTACGGCAAGCGCGGCGGCCCTCTCAAGGAGTTCCGCACGCAGTTGCCGGGCCTCGTTCCCTACCGCTTCCGCGCCTCGGGCTTCGCGGCCGGCAGCGTGCTCTTCGCCGACGCCCTCCGGCGCTACCTGACGGGCGAGGACCTGGACGCCCTGGCCGACGCCGCGACCGTCGACGACGCCCTGGCGGTCCAGCGACTCATCGATCGCTCCCGCGAGCTGGACGCGTTCGCGCGCGCCGGCGCGCGCCCTGGGTGAGCGCGGAGGTGGCGTGGTGAGTCGCGTCGTCGCGCTGGTCCTGGTGGTGCTGGTGCTGGTGTTCACGGGCTTCTGGCTGGCCACGCGCCCGCGCGTGGCCGCACCCGCGACCTCCGGGACCCCCGTGACGGCGACGGGCTCGGCCTCGAAGGCGCCGGCGCCGACCGCCCCGGCCGCGACTCCGCCGGCGACGGCCGGCAGCGGCCCTGCCGCCGACGCCGCGGCGGGCGTGACGCTCCCCGACGGCTACACCGCCCTCCCCTACCTCAGCGCACAGCGCCAGTTGGTGTTCGCGAAGGCCGCACAGGTGCTCGAGCCCGGCAAGGACTACGTCGCCGTGCTCGTCACCAGCAAGGGCGCCATCACCGTCCAGCTCTTGCGCCAGGATGCCCCCATCACCGTCGACAACTTCGTGTTCCTGGCTCTGCACCGCTTCTACAACGGCGTGCCCTTCCATCGCGTGCTGGCCGGCTTCATGGCCCAGACTGGAGACCCCACCGGTACGGGCCGCGGCGGCCCAGGCTACAGCTTCCCCGACGAGATCTCCAACCGCCTCCACTTCGACAAGCGCGGCGTGGTGGCGATGGCCAACGCCGGGCAGAACACCAACGGCTCGCAGTTCTTCATCACCTTCGGGCCGACGCCGTGGCTCGACGGCCACTACAACATCTTCGGGCAGGTCATCGCGGGTAACGCGGTCCTCGACAAGCTGCAGCGCATCGATCCGCAGAACCCCGAGGCGGTGGCCGCGCTCACCGACACCCTCGGCGACCTCTCCAGCCAGGGGATCGACCTCAAGGGCTCGCCCGCACGGACGGTCGGCGACACCCTCACGCAGGCCCTGGGGGCCGCTCCCGTGGCCGGTCAATCGTTCACCATCGACGGCTACCGAGCCGTCGTCGGCAGCGCCGGCGGCAAGCCCGCCGTCGGTTTCTTCCCGCGGCCCGACACCCTCGAACGTGTCGTGATCGCGGTCAAGCCCGCCTCCTAGGCGGCACGAGAGGACGCTCCATGGCTACCGCCCTCGACGGCTACCGAGAGCTCGCTCCGCTGGCGGACGAGCGCACGACGCAGTTCGACGCGCCCCGACAGGTGCTCGAGCCCGGAGCCGACTACCGCGCACGGGTCGAGACCAGCAAGGGCACCCTGGTCCTCGACCTGTTCCAGGACGGCGCACCGACCACGGTGAACAACTTCGTGTTCCTGGCGCGCCACCGCTTCTTCGATGGCATCGTGTTCCACCGCGTGCTGGAGGGCTTCATGGCGCAGACCGGCGACCCCACCGGCAGCGGGCGCGGCGGGCCCGGCTACCGCTTCGACGACGAGTTCGGCGAGGGTCTCACCCACGACGGCAAGGGGGTGCTGTCGATGGCCAACGCCGGACCGAACACCAACGGCTCGCAGTTCTTCATCACCTTCGACGCGACCCCGTGGCTCGATGGGCGCCACGCCGTGTTCGGGCGGGTGGTGGAGGGCATCGATGTGCTCGATGCGCTGAACCGCATCGACCCCGGTCGTCCGGGGCGGGGTCCCGCCCCCGACACCATGGAGCGCGTGACGATCTACGTGCGCGAGTGAGTCCGGGGCCGCGTCCACGCCCCGGCACCGCTGGACGCGCGGACGCGGCCCCCAAGCAGGAGCGCGGACCTAGCGACTAGGCGGGAGCCGCGTCCTCCTCGGCCTGCGCTGAACGGCTCGCGACCAGCGCCGCCAGCTCGTCGACGAACGCCTGCAACGGCACGCCGTTGCGGTTGGGCTCCTTGCGGCTGCGGAACGACACCGATCCGGCCTCGGCCTCCTTGTCGCCGAGGATGGCGATGTAGGGCACCTTGAGCAGCTCGGCGTCACGGACCTTGGCGTTCATGCGCTCGCTGCGGTCGTCGATCTCGCTGCGCAGGCCAGCGGCCAGCAGGCGCTCCCGCACCTGCGCGGCGTAGTCGAGGTGGCGATCGGCGATGGGCACCAGCCGCACGTGCTCGGGCGCCAACCACAGCGGCAGGTCGCCGGCGAAGTGCTCCAGCATCACCCCCATGAAGCGCTCGGTCGAGCCGGTCACCGCGCGGTGCAGCACCACCGGAACGTGCTTGTCGCCATCCTCGCCGATGTAGCTGCAGCCCAGGCGGGCGGGCTGGATGAAGTCGACCTGGATCGTCGAGAGCTGCCACTCCCGCCCCAGTGCGTCCTTGGCCATGAAGTCGGCCTTGGGCCCGTAGAAGGCGGCCTCGCCGGAAGCCTCCTCGTAGGGCACGCCCTCGGCGTCGAGCGCGCGCCTCAGCGCGGCCGTGGCCTTCACCCACTTCTCGTCGTCGTCGACGTACTTGCCCTCGGCGCCGCGGAGGCTGAGCTGGACCCGGTAGTCGGTCATGCGGTAGGTCGACAGCACCTCACGGATCAGGCGCAGGGCCAGGGAGAACTCGGCCTGGATCTGGTCCTCGGTGCAGAAGATGTGGCAGTCGTCCTGGGTCAGGCTGCGCACGCGGGTCAGGCCGGAGAGCTGCCCCGACTTCTCGTAGCGGTAGAGGGTGGCGAACTCGGCGTAGCGCAACGGCAGCTCACGGTAGCTGTGGTGGCCGGCGTTGAAGAGCGTCATGTGGCTCGGACAGTTCATCGGCTTGAGCCGCATGCGCACCTCCTCGTCCTCCATCGCGGGGAACATCACGTCGGCGTAGTTCTCCAGGTGCCCCGAGCGCTCGTACAGCGACTCGCGCACCATGTGGCCGGTCCACACGTGCTGGTAGCCGTAGCGGGTCTGCAGCTCGCGCACGTAGCGCTCCATCTCGAAGCGCACGATCTCGCCGCGCGGGAAGAACACCGGCAGTCCGGCGCCGATGTCCTCGCTGAAGGTGAACAGCCCGAGCTCGCGGCCGAGCTTGCGGTGGTCGCGCTTGCGGGCCTCCTCGAGCAGCCACAGGTGGTGCTCGAGCTCGTCCTTGGTCAGGAACGCGACGCCGTAGATGCGCTGCAGCATCGGCCGGCGCTCGTCGCCACGCCAGTAGGCGCCCGCGACGCTCATGAGCTTGAAGTGCGGGGCGATGACGCCGGTGCGGGGCACGTGCGGCCCGCGGCAGAGGTCGGTGAAGCCCGCCTCACCCCCCTGCTCGTAGAAGGTGATCGGCTCGCCGGCCGGAAGGTCCTGGATGAGCTCCTGCTTGAACGGGTCGCCGGTGCGGCGGTAACGCTCCAGCGCTTCGTCGCGCGGGAGCTCGTACTTGCGCAGCTCCAGGTCGTCGGCGACGATGCGCCGCATGATCTGTTCGATGGCGCCCAGGTCGTCGGGGGTGAGGGTCCGAGGCAGGTCGAAGTCGTAGTAGAAGCCGTGCTCGATCACCGGCCCGATGCCCATGCGCACGGTCTGGGCCTCGTAGCCCTGCTGGACGAAGTACTCGCGCACCGCCTGGGCCATGACGTGGGCCAGGGTGTGTCGCATCAGGTCGGCCACCGCCGCATCCTTGCGGGTCAGGACGGTGACCTCGGCCCCTTGCGGGACCTCGCTCAGCAGGTCGGAGAGGCGGCCGTCGACCTTGACGCCCAGGGCGGCCTTGGCCAGGCCCGGGCCGATCGCCTGGCTGACGTCGGCGCCGGTGGCATGCGCCGGCACCTCCAGGCGTGTACCGTCGGGGAGAACAACATGCATGGGATACCTCGTGGAGTTCGGGATGGGGCTGCGGGGTGCGGGCGGGCGGAGCGGTTCAGCGCGACGTTCGACGCGTCGAACGCGTGAGCGTGCAGGTCCTGCGCGTGGCTGACGTCCGCCGGCTCGGCATGCGCCACTGTAGCACAGCCCCCGCCGAACGTACTCCGTGACAGACGGGCGGGAGCGCCCCTCCGGTCCTTCCCGGATGGCAGCTCCGCGCAGCTATACTGGGCGACATGCATCTCGTCGCCGTCCTCAGCGCCGATGCCGACCTCCGTCACGCCCTGCGCTCGTACCGTGACGCCCAGGGGCGGTTCCTGCTGCATCCCGTGCCTGCCGGCGGCGTCGAGGAGCTCTACCGCGGACTCCAGCGGCTCGACTTCGCGGGCGCGCTGGTGCTCGACGCCGGCCTCCAGGCCGAGGCCCTGCGACACGCCGACCGCTCCTCGCTCGACGCCCAGGAGGTGGGAGCGGCCGACACCATCACCGTCACGCCGGGCGGCGTGATCGCCGAGTACAACCTGGGCCGTGCGGTGGCGTCGCTGCTGGGTTCGGCCCGTTGGGACGCTCGGGAGGCCGAGGCGGTGCTGCTCGGCAGCGGCTCCACCGCTCGGGGCGTGGCGCGGGAGCTGGCGAGCATGGGGGCGGCCTCGATCGCGGTGCTGGCGGAGAGTCCGGCCGACGCGGAGCGCACCCTGCCGGGACTGGCGGCTGGACCGACCGTTCTGGCCCGCGCTGCCCACGACCCCCTGGTGCCGACGCTGCTGGAGCGGGCCGATCTGCTGGTGCGGTGCGACCCCAGCTTGCGCGTCCCCGAGTCGCTGCTCGGTCCGCACCTGACGCTGCTCGATCTCGTCCCCGAGCCGGTGTCGGGGATCCGCCGTCGTGCCATGAGCGTCGGCGCCCTCACCTTCAACCGCCGCGACCTCGACGCCTACCGCATCGAGCTGGGGCTCAGTCACATGCTGGGCGGGCCGGTCGGGGTCGAACCGCTGCTCGAGCTGTTCCACGCCCTCTGACGACGAGCGCTCGGTGAAGGGACCGGCGCGGTCTTCAGCGCCGTCTCATCAAGCTCGGCGGGCGGTAGGCGAGACTCGGGTGTCGGTGGTCTGGCGTCCTCTCCCCCACGTTCTCGGTCTGTTCCTCGCCGCCCTGCTGGGCGTGGCGTTGGCGCAGGCCCCGGCCCAGTTCCGCCTTCCCGGGGCATCCGTGAAGGTGAGCCAGGGGGCCATCGAGCTGGACTACGGCGGCCGCCACCTCACCTACGTCGAAGGGCTGGGCTGGCTCGACGGGGTCCGGGCTGACCCTCCGCGCCTCTCCCCGGACGGCGTGCTGGTGGACGGCAGCGTGCTCGACGCGCTGGGCGTCACGCTGCCGAGGCTGTCGAACGTACGCTTCGGCGGCGACGGCAGCGTGCGGGTGGTGGTGGACGTGAAGGGCCTCGCACCCGACGCCCTGGCCGGTCTGGCCGCCGAGGGCGACGTGGCCCGGGGCAACCCCCTGACCCTGCACCTTCCGCCGCTCCTGCTGCCCGCCACCTCCCCCGACCCCTACCGCGGTCTCGAGGTGGCCGTCGACCCCGAGCCCGGCGGCGTACGCCTCGACCTGAGCGGGCCGGCCTTCCACTACCGGGTGTTCACTCTGGCCCAGCCCACGCGCCTCGTCATCGACGTCGTGCCGCAACAGCAGGCGGCGTTGCCCGAACTCACGCGGACGCTGGCGCCCGGCGTCAGCTACCGTCGCTTCAACGCCCCTTCGGCGTCCGGGACCAGCGTGGTGCACCTCATCTCGGTGGCGCCCGGGGCCGCCGAGCTACGGGTGGTGGGGGCCAGCCGCGAACCCCACACCCTGAGCCAGTTGGCGGTGGGCGCGGTGGCCGCCATCAACGCCGGCTACTTCGACCCCCAGACCTTCGCGGCGGTCGGCCTGTTGCGCGTCGACTTCGGCACCCTGTCGCTGCCCACGCGCAGCCGCGCGGCCATCGCCTTCGGGCCTGCCGGGGCCACCATCGCGCGCTTGAGCGCCCACCTGAGCCTGCAGGTGGACGGCCGCACCGTCGACGTAGGCGACAGCTCCGACGGGCAGGTCGGCATCGCCACCGCGCCCGGCGCCCTGGTGGGCGGGCCGCGCGTGGGCGTCATCACGGCCCAGCAGGGCGTGGTCATCGGCAACACCATCGGTCCCCGCAGCGTTCCGACCGGCGGCTTCGCCCTGGTCTATCCGCCCGACCGCCGGGCGCTGGCGCGCATCGACGCCGGCTCGACGGTGGCGCTCAACCTGCAGCTCCTGCCCGCCGCCTTCGATGCCGCCCCCTACGCCGTGGAGGCGGGTCCGCTGCTGGTGCAGGGCGGCCAGGCGGCGTTCGACCCCTCGCAGGAGGGCTTCCCCAGCGGACAACGCATCCTCGACGCCGTCACCCAGCAATCGGCCATCGGCATCCGGCCCGACGGAACGGTGCTGCTGGTGGTGGCCGAGTCGATGCGGGCGTCGGATCTGGTGCCGCTCTTCCTGCGTCTGGGGGCGCGCGATGCCATGCGCCTCGACAGCGGATCCAGCGCCACCCTGGTGGCGGACGGCGAGCCCCTCAACCGGCGCCTCGAGCGCCGGGTGGTGAGCGCCATCGTGGTGCGCCCACGGGCTCCCGTGGCGACCACCTCGACGCCCTGAGGTCCGTCCTCGACGTTGCCCACGCGAGCCGCGCCGGGCACGTTCACGGTGCCGGGGCGCCCGTATACTCCAGGTACGGATGGAGATGTTCGCCGGAAGCGGTCCGCGTGGACGCGCCCTGCTGGCGGCCCTGGCGGCCGCGCTGGCGCTGGTGATGTCGCTGCCGACCCGGGCGGGGGCGCAGCCGGGACCGACGAGCGCCGTCGTCGAGCTCGGGCTCGGCGGCCACCTGGTGGCAGGGGCCTGGAACCCTCTGCGCGTCACGGTGCGCGACGTCGGGCCCAGCGTGCTGCGGCTGCGCATCGATGAGGGCTCGCTGCTCACCGGACCGCGCATCGTCGAGGTCCGCGCCGGCCTCCCCGGCGGCAGCGGCGTGACGGTGTTCGACGACGACGTCTACGTCCCCACCTTCCGGAGTCTGAGCTGGACGCTGACGCAGGGCGACACCGTCATCGCCAGCGGCAGCCTCGGCGCCGGCGACTCCGACCCACGCCCCTTGGAGGTGCTCCTCTCCAGCCGCCCCGGCAGTTGGCGAGCGGCCTTCGCCCCGGACGCACGCCTGGTCGACGTGGCCGCCTCCGACCTCCCCGCCCGCGCGGCCGCCTACGACGGCGTCGCCACCGTGCTCATCGATGGCAGTGCCGCCGCGCCGCGCCCCGAAGCGGTGGCCGCCGCTGCCGCAGGGGGTGCGCAGGTCCTGCTGGTCGGCGCTCTCCCCGGTAGCCAGACCGGTCTGGTGAGCCTCGCCGGCTCGGGCCGGAGCCGTCTCGGCGCCGGGGAGGTGGCGCGTGTGGCCGACGATCCGAGCGCGGTGCGGGGGGCCCGCGCGGCGTGGCGGCCGCAGGACCGCAGCGCGCTGGTGCAGGCGCTGGCGCTGGAGCCCGGGGTGCGCCCCCCGAGGGGGGTCGGCCAGCCGGTGGTGCTGTCGCTGGCGGCCGCCTTCGTGCTGGCGGTGCTGCTGGCTCTGCGCTTCGGCGGCGCCCCGGGGATCGCGGCGGCGCTGGTCCTGGCGGCGGTGGTGTCGCTGGCGGGGTGGCGCGCCCTACGGCCGGCCGAACCGGTGCTGACGGCCTCGCGCTCGGTGGTGGTCGGCGGCGGAGCGCTGGGGTTGCGCTTCGACGTCGAGGAGCGCCTCACGCTGCCGGCCGGCACCGTCGCGGTGCCCGAGGCGGGGTACCCGCTGACGCCGATGCCCTACCGCGTGTCCGACGGCGCGACCGAGGTCGACCTGCCCCGCTGGCACGCCGTGTCGATCGTGCTCCGTCCCGTCCTGCGCAGTCCCGAGCTGAGCTTCGAGGGGAGCGCCCTGCGCAACCTCGGGTCCGCTCCACTGCGCGACGTCGTGGTGCTGGGTCTGGGACGGCAACCCGACCTCGCGCCCGGGGCCATCCAGCCGCTGACCCGAGGCGAGGAGGGCGGGCTGCCTCCGCTGATGGCCCGGCTGGCGGCGGTGCTGCCGCCCGGGAGCGCCCTGGCGCGAGCCCCGTCCGGCGTGCTGGTCGCGCTGCCGCCGCCATCGGGCGTGGCGGAGGCGACGCCGTGACGGGCGCGGGTCGGAGGCTCGCCGCACTGCGCGGCCTCGGAGCGGCCGTCCCGACGCCGACGGCGGTGGCCGAACGCCTGCGCACCCCGGACCTGCTGCAGGTGCTGGCGCTCTTCCTGGCGGCGCTCCTGTTCGTGCTGGCGGTACGTTGGCCGGGGCAGGGGGAGGCCAACGAGGCCTGGTTCGCGCTGGCGCAGACGCGTATGACGCTGCTGGCGCTGGCGGCCCTGGGGTACGGCGCCGCCGAGGGTCGGCTCCCGCGACATCAGCGTCGCGTCACCGCCGCCGCGCTGATGGTGTTCGTGGCGGTCTCGTTGCCCTTCGACGTGGCCGCCTACGCCGCCAGCTTCCCGGCGGTCCCGTTGCTGTGGGCCGCCTGCCTGCCGTTCCTGGAGGTGCCCGCCTACTTCGGCATGGGCATCCTGCTGGGGAGGCTCGCGCACAGGCTGCGCGTCACGGCCCTGCTGCCCCTGCTGGTGCCCGCGCTGCTGGTGGCCGGCATCGCCCTCGACGTCCGCCTCGGTGTCGACGTGATCGATCCGTTGACCGCTCCGCTGCGGGTCTCGTGGGTCCACCTCGCGGTCATCACGACCCTGGCGGCGGCGACGGTGCTTGCGCTCACGCGCGGGCACCCCGACGAGGACGGCGCGTCGACCGCGGAAGGCGCATCATGATCAGCCCCAGCCGCCGTCAGCGCGCGAGCCGGCTCTCGCCCGAGAGGGCGATGTCGCTCCACACCCGCATCGCCTCACGCAGCGCGTGGAACGCCCGGCTGCTGAGGGGCGCGGGCGCGGCCCTGCTGGCCTCGCTGGTGATGGCCGCGGCGGCGCGCGGCCCCTGGATCCAGGCCGCCGCCCTGGCCGGAGCGTTCCTGGTGGGCCTCGCGCTGCCGGTGCGGGGGCACCGCGCCCGCGCCCTCGGGGTCATCCGCGAGCGGGCCGGCCTGAGCTACGAGACGGCGCTGGAACTCGCGGACGACGATACCTACGGCTTCGCGCGGGCGGTGCGGGCGCGAGCCGTCGACAGCGTCCGGGACGTTCGCGTCCCCGACCCGCCGGCCTGGTGGCTGCCGACCTTGGCGGCCGCCCTGGCGCTGCTGCTGGTGCCGCTGGCCGGCCGCCAGGGCCCGCCCGGGGCCGCGCCCGCGACGTCCACGCCGTCGCCCCAGGCGTCGCCCGCCGACGCGACCGGCCCGCAGAACGCCCCCGCACCCCCCGCACCGGCGCCGCAGCGTGCGACCGGCGCCGGTACCCAGCCGACGCCGACGCCGGGCGCGGACGGTGCGCCCGACAGCGCCGGCGCCGCCAGCGACCAGCAGGTGCTCTCGGACTACCTTCGCGCGTTGGGGCAGGAGCCCCCTGCCGGCTCGAGCGGCTCGGCCCGCGCCGGGCCCTCCGGGGGCTCGGGCTCCGGCGGGGGCGCATCTCCCCCGTCGCAGGCCGGGGGGAGCGGCTCGAACGCCTCGGGAGACGGCTCGGCGACCCCGTCCGGCAGCGCCACGGGCGGCACGTCGTCGGCGTCGAGTGCGGCCGGCCCGAGCGGTACCGACGCCGCGAGCGGCGGCGCCGACCGCTCCGGCGGGCAGGCCCCGGGGAGCGCCGGAAGCAGCGGCACCGGAAGCGGCACGCCATCGACGCCGGATGGCTCGGCGGCCTCATCGCCGTCGTCGTCGGCCGCCAGCGGCTCCGCCCCGGGGAGCTCGACGGCCCAGGGGAGCGGCGCGCCGCAGGGCGCCGACGCCGGGAGCCAGGGGCAGTCCGCTCCCGGCTCGGCGGCCGGCGGCGCCGCCCAGTCCGGCAGCGCCGGGGCGGCCGCCGACGTCCAGGGCGCCGGCCAGGGTGCGGTCCCGGGGGCCGATCGTGGCGAGGGTACGGGTGCGGGCGGCAACCAGCCGGGTACGCCGGGCGCCCCGAGCGCGCCGGCCCAGGGTGCGGGCCCGGCCCCCGAGTTCCTGCCGGGCACGGTCCAGGGCGACGCCCAGACGTCCGGGGGCACGGTCCGGCTGCCGGGCTCGACCGACGTGACGCTGCCGGCCGGCAGCTCCATCGACGCCTACCGCCGTGCGGCCGAGCAGGCCCTCACCGAGGGGGACGTGCCCCTGGAGTACCAGGAGGTCTTCCGCCGCTACTTCCGGTGATCGGGGACGCCGCGCTCAACCCGCCGGCGGGTGCGCGCGGATGTGCAGGACATGCCACAACGAGCCGACCACGGACGGCGCGACCGCGTCGACGCCGTCGTCGCGCAACCGGAGCACGGTGGGATCCCGCTGCAGCGTCGGCAGGGGATCGGCGGTGCTCTCGTAGCGGCTGCCCTGCAGGAGTTGCGACTCGACGCGACTCACCACGGTGTTGGTGGCGGCATCGACCACCATCGCCTGGATGCGCAGGGTGACGCTCACGGTCCGCCACTTCTTGTCCTTCGACAGCGTGACGTTGCGCTCGAGCGTGTTCGCACCCACCACCACCGCGTAGGGCGCGCCGTAGGTTCGGGCGATGCGTCCGGCCGAGGTGACGGCGCGGTCGTGGAACAGGTCGCTGTGCCCCTCGTCGAAGCGCAGCGCGGCTCCGGGCACGAAGCCGAAGTACAGCGGGCCGAACTGGCGCATGTCGGCCTCGAGGGTGGTGGCGCTCCCGTCGATCCTGCCCTCGGCGGGACCGTTGAGCACGGCCACCAGCGGCTGATGCGGGGACGTCGTGGGGGCGCAGCCGGCGAGCACCAGCACCACCGGCGCCAGCCTCGCGAGGAGGAACCTGCGGGAGCGTTCGTTCACGGCACCATGCTGCCACAGCGTCCCGAGCTGCGGGTGGACCCGGGCTTCATCCGGCCTCCATCGACGGCCGCGGTCAGGGCTCGGGGTCGTCCTGGGTCCGCACCGCGTCGAAGCTGGCCTCGCCGCGCGTGAGCTCGGCCAGCCGACGGTCCAGCGCCTCGAAGCTGCGCGCCGGCATCCACACGTCCAGCCGGAGCCCGTCGGCGTCGTACTCCGGCGTCCCGCGCCCCACCTCCGGGCTGGCGTCGAGTGAGCGCAACAGGGCGTCGACCTGGGCGAACGGGGCCCGCAGCACGGCCCTGGTCAGCGGCTCCACGCTGCGCTCCCCGGCGGCCTGGACGGCGCGGGCCACGGCGCCGCCGTAGGCGCGGGCGAGGCCGCCGGCCCCCAGCTTGCGCCCTCCGAAGTAGCGCACCACCACCGCCGCCACGCGGTCGAGATCGCGCTTCAACAGCACCTCCAGCATCGGCCGGCCGGCCGTCCCTCCGGGCTCGCCGTCATCGGAGAAGCGCTGCTCCTCGGCCACGCGGTAGGCCCAGCAGTGGTGGCTGGCATCGGGGTGACGGGCGCGCAGGGCAGCCAGCAGCGCGGTGGCCTCGTCGACGCTGTGCACCGGCGCCACCGTCGCCAGGAAGCGCGAGCCCAGCACGACGTCCTCGTGGTCGGCGCGGCGGGCCAGGGTGCGGTAGCTCACGGCGGCTCAGTCTACCGTCCGGGAGGGCGCTGGCGCGTGCTAAACTCCGGGACATGACGGTACGGACGGGCCTCCGCACCCTTCGATGTCTGCGGCACCTCTCCTGACGCCGGTCCCTGCAACAGTCCAGAACGATCCGGGCGGTCCACGTGGACGCCCCTTCCGAGGAGTGCCATGGCTCTGACCTTC
Source organism: Deinococci bacterium (assembly GCA_030149325.1). Taxonomy (GTDB): domain Bacteria; phylum Deinococcota; class Deinococci; order Deinococcales; family Trueperaceae; genus JASBRS01. The sequence continues at coordinate 18,181 of JASBRS010000014.1, read as the reverse complement.
TACAACAGCCTGACCCGCAACAAGGACGAGTTCCGCCCCGTGGTGCCGGGGCACGTCGGCATCTACATGTGCGGACCCACCGTCTACTCCGAGCCGCACCTCGGGCACGCGCGCGGTCCCGTGGTGTTCGACGTGCTCCGGCGCTGGCTCGAGCACGAAGGCTACCGCGTGCGCTTCGTCTCCAACGTCACCGACGTCGGCCATCTGTCCGACGTCGAGGAGGGCGAGGACAAGCTCGCCAAGCGGGCGCAGCTCGAGCGGCTCGAGCCGATGGAGGTCGCCGAGAAGTACTTCTGGTCGTACTTCGACGCCATGGCGCGGCTGCGGGTGCGCCGGCCCGACGTGGTGCCCCGCGCCTCCGGGCACATCATCGAGCAGATCGAGCTCACGCGCGCCCTCCTCGACGGCGGCGTGGCCTACGTCAAGGACGGCAACGTCTACTTCGACGTGTCGGCCTACCAGCCCTACGGCGAGCTCTCGGGGCGCGACCCGGAGGAGCTGCTGGAGGGCACCCGCGTCGAGGTGCGCTCCGACAAGGACGACCCGCGCGACTTCGCTTTGTGGAAGAAGGCCGAGGAGGGCCACATCATGCGCTGGCCGAGCCCGTGGGGCGAGGGTTTCCCCGGCTGGCACCTGGAGTGCTCGGTGATGAGCACCAAGTACCTGGGCGACGAGTTCGACATCCACGGCGGCGGGCTCGACCTGATCTTCCCGCACCACGAGTGCGAGATCGCGCAGGCGCGGGCGGCCGGGAAGCCCTTCGCCCGGGTGTGGCTGCACTGGAACATGATCACGCTCGAGGGCGAGAAGATGGCGAAGTCGAAGAACCACTTCGTCACCCTGGCGCAGCTCTTCGAGCGCTACGACCCGGTGGCGGTGCGCTTCCACCTGCTGCGCTCGCACTACCGCAGCGTGTCGGACTTCTCCGACGACAGCCTGACGGCGTCGGCGCAGGGTCTCCGGCGGCTGCGCGAGACCTACCGCCTGGTGTCGGAGGGGGCCGGCGAGACGGCCGAGCCGGGGGCCTTCGAGGCGGCCCGCGCGGCCTTCGCCGAGGCCATGAACGACGACCTCAACACCCCGCAAGCGCTGGCGGTGCTGTTCGATGCGGCCCGCGACATCAACCGTGCGCTGGAGGCCGGCGCCTCCCCCGCCTACCGTGCGGCGGCCCGGGCGTTGTTCGACGAGCTGCTCGACGGCGTGCTCGGCGTGCCCCCGACGGCCGACGCCCTGGGGCAGAGCCACGACCTGCTCGACGGGCTGGTGGGCATGCTGCTCGAGGAGCGCCAGCGGGCACGGGCGCGCCGCGACTTCGCGACCGCCGACGCCATGCGTGCGCGCCTCGAGGAGCTCGGCATCGAGGTGGAGGACACCGCCGAGGGGAGCCGCTGGAAGCTCGGCTGAGCGACGTCCGGACCGGCCCCCCCGAACCAGGTCGCGTACCTACCGTCCCTGGGCCGGGGCCGCGCGGCGCGCGGACCGCGCGCCCGCTGGCGTGCATCCTGGTCGCGTGGACGATGCCGACGTCTTCGCGCTGGCGGCGCTGGCCCAGGAGGGGCTCGGGCCCGGACGCCTGGCGCGTCTCCGCGCCGCCTTCGGGTCGCTGGCGTCGGCCTCCCGCGCGGCGGCCGCCGGCCGGAACCCGCCCGACGGCGTCCCGGACGACGCCTTCGCGAGGCTGACGCAGCTCGACCTGGTCGGTGCCCGGGGCCGCTTGGAGGAGGCGCGGGCGGCGGGGGTCACGGTGGTCGGCTGGGAGCACCCCGCCTACCCGGCACCGCTCCGCGTCATCCCCCGCCCGCCGCAACTCCTGTTCGTGCAGGGCACCCTGCCGCCGGTGCTCGCGCAGCCCGTGCACCGGGTGAGGACAGCTGCCATCGTCGGGACGCGCCGGCCCACCGGACGCGGCAAGGAGCTGGCGCACGAGTTGGCGGCGTCGCTGGCCCAGCTGTCCGTGTGCGTGGTCTCGGGCCTCGCTCTGGGGATCGACGCCGCCGCGCACGAGGGCGCCCTGGCGGCCGGGGGCCGCACGGTGGCGGTCCTCGGCGGCGGTCACGGGCACCTGCATCCGCCAGCCCATCGCGGCCTGGCCGATCGCATGCTGGCCGCGGGCGGCGCCGTGATCAGCGAGCACCTGCCCGACGTCCGGCCCGACCGGCACCACTTCCCCCACCGCAACCGCATCGTCAGCGGGCTGGCGCGGCTCGTCGTGGTGGTCGAGGCGGGCCTGCGCTCCGGTACGGCCAGCACCGTCGACCACGCCCTCGAGCAGGACCGGCAGGTCTTCGCCTGCCCGGGGCGTCCCGGCGACCCCAGCGTCGCCGGGACGCTGCGCTTCCTGAGCGAGGGCGCCCACGTCGTCGCCGACCTCGAGGACGTCCTGATGCACTTCCGCGACGGCGCCGCGGCCGCGCCGCCGCACCCGCCCGACGCCATCCTGGAGGCCCTCGCGCCCGTCGACGAGGCCACCCTCGACGACCTGGGTCGTGCCCTGAACGAGGGCGCCGCCACCCTGCTCGCACGGCTCACGGCGCTGGAGTTGAGCGGCGCGGTGGTCCGTACCGCGGCCGGCCGCTACCGGCTGGCCGCCGAGATCCGGCGCCGCTACCACGTCGGCGCCGCCGCCTCGGTGCCCGAGCGCAAGCGCTCCTAGTGCGTCCCTCGCGCGGCGGGGGGCTCGCGGGCTAGGCTGGTGGGGTGATCCCAGACCCGTGGAACCGTGCGCGCCCGACGCTCTCCGTGCCTGCGTCCCGAGCGCTCCTTCCGCTCCGGAACGCCCTCCCGAAGCTCCTCGCCGTCCTCGCCTTGCTCGGGCTCCTCGCCGGTCGCGGGGTCGCCCAGGACCTGACGGTCTGGACCCCCTACCGGGGCGCGGCACTCGACTGGCTGCGCAGCGAGGCAGCAGACTTCAGCGCTGCCTTCGACGTCCAGGTGACCGTGGTCCCGCTCAAGCTCGGCGAGATCAAGCAGGGCACCGTGGCGGCCTCCGACAAGGGCACGGGCGGCGACGTCCTGGTCGGGATCCCGCAGGATCAGTTCTCCGCCCTCGCCGACGCCGGGCTGTTGGCCGACCTGGGCCGCTACACCACCGAGGGCTACCTGGCCGATCTCAGCGCGTCGGCGCGGAGCGCGTTCCGCTACGGCGGGGTGCTCTACGGTCTGCCGCTGGCGGTCCAGGGCCCGGCCCTGATCGTGAACACCGACCTGGTCCCGAGCGTCCCCACCAGCTACCAGGGTCTGGTGGACGCGGCCGCCGCCGTCACCGCGAAGGGACGCTACGGCTTCGCGTTCGACGTCGGCAACTTCTACTACGCCTACGGCTGGCTGCACAGTTGGGGCGGGGCGGTGTTCGGGCGCAGCGTAGGTGGCGAGCTCGACCCGAAGTCGATCGCGCTGGCCACGCCGGGCGCGGTGGCCGGGGCCGAGGCCTTGCGCTCGCTGCGCTTCGACGCCGGGGTGATGCCCGACGCCACCGACTACGCCTCGGTGCACGAGCTGTTCCTGAAGGGCGACCTGGCCATGACCTACGACGGCCCGTGGGCGATCCCGTCGATCCGCTCGGCCGGCATCCCGATCGCCGTCGCCGCCATGCCGCCGACACCGGACGGGAAGGCCTGGAGCGGCTTCATGAACGTCGACGGGGTGCTGATCGACCGCTACAGCAGCGACCCGGTCGGGGCTGCCAACCTGGCCAAGTGGCTCACCACCGCCGACGCCCAGGTCGCGCTGGCGCGGCGCGCCGGCATGGTGCCGGCCTCGAGCTCGGCGCTGGCGCGGGTCGCCGACGACCCGGTCATCGCCGGCTTCGGAGCGGCGCTGGCCGCCGCCGAGCCGATCCCCAACCTGCCCGCCATGGGCGAGGTGTGGGGGCCGATGGACCGGGCCCTGGCGGCGATCCTGGCCTCCGCCTCGAGCGACGTGAGCGCGGCCCTCGACCGGGCTGCCCGAGAGCTCGCGCCGCACTGATGCCGGCACGACGGAGTGCCGTCCACGGCGCGTATCCTGCCCCTTCCCCCGGGGTCGGCCGTGGTACGCTGGGGGCGGTGAACAGCTACGACGCCCTCGGCTACGGCACGCACCTGATCCTCGATGGCTTCCGCGCCACCGCAGCGGACCTCGCGGGCGCAGGCGACATCGACGACGTCCTCACGGCCTTCGGCGCCCTGATCGAACCGGCATCGGGTCCCCAACGACGCCTGATCCAGCCCGGCGACGACGGGACCGAAGGCGTCAGCGCCGCGGTGGTGGGGAGCGAGGCGCACCTCTGCCTCCACACCTTCGGAACGCTCCGCAAGCTCTCGCTCGAGGCCTTCTCCACCCGCACGCTGCCGGTGCAGAGCCTCACGGAGCTGTTCGTCGAGCGCTTCGCGGTGGGACGCTACGAGGCACACGTGCGCGTTCGCGGTCGGCTGCTCCCGCGCCAGGACGACGCCCTGAGGCGAGCGTTGGAGGGCGACCGGCAGTACGCTCGCGTGCGCCTGCGCGACCTGCTGTCGGCGTGAGCATCGAGGCCACGAGCGGCCGCGACGGCCGCCGAAGGCGTTCGCCGTGGAGGTGAGACGTGCCCGACTTCGTGCTGGCGTTGGACCAAGGGACCACCAGCTCTCGCGCCATCCTCTTCGATCGCTCCGGCTCCGTACGCGCTTCGGCCCAACGTGAGTTCGAACAGCACTACCCCCAGCCCGGCTGGGTGGAGCACGACGCCCTCGAGATCTGGCAGACGCAGTCCGCCGTCGTCGGCCAGGTCCTGCGTTCGGCCGGGATCGGCGCGTCCGACGTGGCCGCCGTCGGCATCACCAACCAGCGCGAGACGACGGTGGTGTGGGACCGGGCGACGCTCGAGCCGGTCCACCGCGCCATCGTGTGGCAGGACCGGCGGACGGCCGACCTGATCGACCGCCTGCGCGCCGAGGGGCTCGAAGCGGAGGTCCAGGCGCGGACCGGGCTGGTCCTCGACGCCTACTTCTCCGCCAGCAAGCTGGCCTGGCTGCTCGAGCACGTCCCGGGCCTGCGCGGCCGCGCCGAGCGCGGCGAGGTGGCCTTCGGGACGGTCGACAGCTGGCTGGCCGCACGTCTCAGTGCCGGTCGCCTGCACGTGACCGACGTGTCGAACGCCAGCCGTACCATGCTCTTCAACATCCACGACGGCACCTGGGACGAGCTGATGCTCGAGCGCCTCGCCATCCCGCGGGCGATGCTCCCCGAGGTGCGCTCGAGCTCCGAGGTCTACGGCGAGGTCCGCGAGGGTCCGCTGGCGGGCGTGCCCCTGGCGGGGATGGCGGGCGATCAGCAGGCGGCTACCTTCGGTCAGGCCTGCTTCGCGCCCGGTCAGGCGAAGAACACCTACGGCACCGGGTGCTTCATGGTGCTGAACACCGGCACCTCTCCGAGGCGATCGGAGAGCCGTCTGCTGACCACCGTCGCATGGTCGCTGCGGGGCACCACCAGCTACGCCTTGGAGGGCAGCATCTTCATGGGCGGCGCCGTCGTGCAATGGCTGCGCGATGGCCTCGGCATCCTCGAGTCCGCCGCCGACGTCGAAGCGTTGGCCGGCAGCGTGCCGGACAGCGCCGGCGTGGTGCTGGTCCCGGCCTTCGCGGGGCTGGGCGCTCCGCACTGGGACGCCTACGCGCGCGGAACGGTGTTCGGGCTCACGCGCGGCAGCACCGCCGCCCATCTGGCGCGCGCGGCCCTGGAGTCCATCGCCCTGCAGGTGGTGGACGTGGTGGACGCCATGGCCCGCGACAGCGGGGTCCCCATCGAGGAGCTGCGCGTCGACGGCGGCGCCTCCCGCAACGACCTGCTGATGCAACTCCAGGCGGACCTCCTCGACGTGCCCGTGGTCCGCCCCAAGGTGACCGAGACGACGGCCCTGGGTGCCGCCTACCTGGCGGGGTTGGCGGTCGGGTTCTGGTCGGACCAGGAGGAGCTGGCGCGCCACTGGGCCGTCGACCGCCGGTTCGAGCCCGCCATGCCCGACGGCCGCCGCGATGCCCTCAAGCACGACTGGAGGCGCGCCCTCGAGCGCGCCGGGAAGTGGGTGGAGTCATGAACCCGACGTGGCCGGATCGAGAGGCCCAGGTCGCCCGCTTGCGGTCCGACGACGGACCCTTCGACGTGTTGGTGGTCGGCGGCGGCGCCACCGGGGCGGGGGTTGCGCTCGACGCCGCGACGCGCGGCCTGCGGGTGGCGCTGGTGGAGCGCGGCGACTTCTCGTGCGGCACCAGCAGCCGCAGCACCAAGCTGATCCACGGCGGCGTGCGCTACCTCGAGGCCGCCGTCAAGCACTTCGATCGCTCCCAGTTCAACCTGGTGCGCGACGCCCTGCACGAGCGCGCGGTGCTGCTGCGCATCGCCCCCCACCTGAGTCAGCCCCTGCCGATCGTGACGCCGCTGTACAACTGGCTCGAGGTGCCCTACTACCTCACCGGCCTCAAGCTCTACGACTGGCTGGCCGGGCGCGCGAACCTCCAACCCAGTCGCTTCGTCGACGCCCGCGAGGCCCTCCAGCGCTTCCCGATGCTGCGCCATCAGGGGCTGCGGGGCGGCGTGCTGTACTACGACGGCCAGTTCGACGACGCCCGCATGAACGTGGCGATCGTGCTCACGGCGGCGCGCGAGGGCGCGGTGACGGCCAACTACCTCGAGGTCGAGGACCTGCTGGTGGAGGACGGCCGCGTCCGCGGGGCCACGGTGACCGACCGCCTGAGCGGCGACCGCTTCGATATCGCTGCGCGCGCCGTGGTCAACGCCACCGGCCCCTTCACCGACGCCGTGCGGCGCATGGAGGACCCCGACGCCCGGCCGATGGTCACCGCCAGCTCGGGGATCCACATCGTGCTCGATCAGCGCTTCTCCCCTCCCGCCACCGGCCTGCTCATCCCGCAGACCGACGACGGGCGGGTGCTCTTCCTGCTGCCCTGGCACGGCCACACGCTGGTGGGGACGACGGACAACGAGGCCGAGATCGAGGCGGAGCCGCGGGCGCACGAGGACGAGATCGCCTACGTCCTGCGCCACGTGGAACGCTACTTCGACGTGCCCGTGGAGCGCTCCGACGTCAAGGCGGCGTGGTCGGGGCTGCGTCCGCTGGTGTCCGACCCGCAGGCGGCGGACACCGCAGGGCTGTCACGCGACCACGTGGTGAACGTGGGTCCGGCCGGGCTGGTGACGATCGCCGGCGGCAAGTGGACCACCTACCGGCGCATGGCGGTCGACGCCGTCAACCAGGCGGTGAGCGTGGCGGGGCTCGAGCCCGAACGCGAGAGCACCACGGCCAGCCTGCCGCTGGTGGGTGCGGAGGGCTTCAGCGCGCAGGGCGCCGGCGACCTGCAGGAGCGCTTCGCGCTCGAGGCCGACGTCGCCAGCCACCTCAATCGCGCCTACGGATCGTTCGCGGCCGAGGTGGCCCGCCTGGCGACCGAAGGTCTGGAGCGCCGCCTGGTGCCGGAGCAGCCCTACCTCGAGGCCGAGGTGGTGTATGCGGCACGTCACGAGTACGCGCGCTCCACGGCCGACGTGCTGTGGCGCCGGCTGCGGCTGGCGATGCTCGACGAGGAGGACGCACGACGCGCGCTGGGGCGCGTGGCCGAGCTGCTGGCGGACGAGCTGGGGCACGACGAGGCGCGCCGCGCCGCCGACGTCGCCGAGGCCGAAGCGCTGCTCGGCCTGGCGGCGACCGCCTGAGGCCGTCCGGGGCGCGGCGCCGGCGTCGCGCCCCGGAGACCGCCTAGCGCTCGTCCTTCAGTTCGGGGAAGTCGTCCTCCCAGTACTCGTCGGGGCCCCGTGCGTCGCCGCTGCGCTTCAGCTCGGCGGTTCGGAGCTCGACACGGCGGATCTTGCCGGAGATGGTCTTCGGCAGGCCGCCGAAGCTGATGCGGCGGACACGCAGGTAGGGAGCCATGCGCCCCCGGATGAAGCGGAAGAGCTCGAGCGCGGTCGCACGGTCGGGCTCGCGGCCCGGGGCCAGGGTCACGAACGCCTTGGGCACCGACAAGCGCGTGGCGTCCGGGCTGGGCACGACGGCCGCCTCCTGGACCGCGGGGTGCTCGATGAGCACGCTCTCGAGCTCGAACGGGCTGACGCGGTAGTCGGAGCTCTTGAACACGTCGTCGGCGCGCCCCACGTACCAGTAGTAGCCGTCCTGGTCGCGCGAAGCGACATCGCCGGTGCGGTAGTAGCCGCCCCGCGTGGCGGCTTCGGTGCGCTCCTCGTCGTTCAGGTAGCCGTCCATCAACGACAGCGGCGCAGGGTCCAGGGCCAGCGAGATCTCCCCTTCCGGCACGTCGACCTGGCCGTCGGGACCGAGCAGCGTCACCCGGTAGCCGGGGAGCGGGCGCCCCATCGAACCCGGCCTGACGGGCTGCCCCGGGGTGTTGCCGATCTGCGCCGTCGTCTCGGTCTGGCCGTAGCCGTCGCGCAGGGTGATCCCCCAGGCGTTGCGCACCGACTCGATGATCTCCGGGTTCATCGGCTCCCCGGCGCCCACCAGCTCGCGGAGCGCGACCGGGTAGGACGCCAGGTCCTCGCGGAACAGCAGCCGCCACACCGTTGGCGGCGCACACAGCGAGGTGATGCGGTGGCGGCTGATCGCCTCCAGCGCGCGCTTGGCGTCGAAGCGCTGGTAGGTGTAGACGAACACCGTCGCCCCGGCGTTCCAGGGGGCGAAGAAGTTGCTCCAGGCGTGCTTGGCCCACCCGGGCGAACTGATGTTCCAGTGCACGTCCCCCTCCAGGTGGCCGATCCAGTACATGGTGGAGAGGTGGCCCACCGGGTAGCTCTGGTGCGAGTGCAGCACCAGCTTCGGCTTGGAGGTGGTGCCGGAGGTGAAGTACAGCAGCATCGGGTCGGTGGCGCGGGTGACGCCTTCGGGCGCGAAGCGCCCGCTCCAGGCCACGGCGTCGTCGTAGCTCGTCCAACCCGGGCGCTCGCCTCCGACCAGCATCCGACCCTGCTCGCCGGCGACCGCCGCCATCTTCTCGGCGCCGGGTCCGTCGGTGATGACGTAGCGGACCTGGCCGCGCTCCAGCCGGTCGCGCAGGTCCTCCGGCGTCAGCAGCGTGGTCGCCGGGATCAGCACCGTCCCGAGCTTGATCGACGCCAGCATGATCTCCCACAGCTCCGCCACGTTGGGCAGCATCACCAGCACGCGATCGCCGCGCGCCAACCCCTGGCTCGCCAGGAAGCCGGCTAGGCGTGACGAGCGCTCGGCGAGCTCGGCGAACGAGCGCCGGATCTCGCCCCCCTCGTCGTCGACCAGCCACAGCCCCGTGCGGTCGTTGCCGCGGGCGTAGACGTCGAACCAGTCGAGGGCCCAGTTGAAGGTCTCCAGGCGCGGCCACACGAAGCCGCGGTAGGCGGCATCGTAGTCCTCGCGTTCGCGGAGCAGGAAGTCCCGGGCCTGCAGGAAGGTGTCGGTGGCGTTCATGTCGAGCGCTCCTCTCCGGGGCGGGCGGCCAGGCCGTGCGGCCGCCGCGTACCGTCGTCGCCACGGAACGAGGGCACGTCGTCCCCCCCTCGCGCGCGATCTCGGGCTGGGGCGCCAGGCAGGCACGCCCCGCAGGCATGCTACGCCCATCCGGCCTGCGGGGGGCGCGGCTCGGAGCGCGCGCCGGGACCACGCGGCCGGGCGCGATTCCGATAGACTCGGCGCAGGCGCGCCGGGATGGCGGAACGGTAGACGCAGCAGACTTAAAATCTGCTGCCCGCAAGGGCGTGCGGGTTCGAGTCCCGCTCCCGGCACCAGCCGCCCTCCCCGGGGCCCCCGGAGATGAGGGCTCAGGCCACAGCCTGCGGCGGGCGAGTACGGTAGACTTCAGGTAGGCGCTGAGCTGCCCCCCACGGCTCGGCGCCGCTTCTGTGCCGTGGCGCCGCGGCCCGTCCTCCGGCTCCCGCTTCCGGCACCGCAGCGGATCCGGTTTGCCCCGGCCACGACGATAAGAGAGCTGTAAGACGCGACCTGGTACACCTGGATCATCGTGATGCCATCGTCGTTGCATCCCACCGAAGCCGTTGCGCATCTCCCCCTCTGCCCCGACTGCGGCGCGGACAGCATCCGCATCCGGCTCTCGATCGAGGTCGACATCGAGGTCGTCGTCGACGAGCTGGTCGACGACCTGCAGGTCGTCGACGAGTCCCTCGGCGACGCCGCCTGGGACAGCCAGAGCCCGGCCGAGTGCCCGCAGTGCCACTGGCACGGCACCGTGGGGGATCTTCACCAGCGCGTTCTGACCGGCGCCCGTCGAGGCTGACCGGGGGCGGCGGCCGATCGGCCGCTTCTCCGCGTCGGCGAGTCCGAGGCCCACGTGCCCGCGGGTCCCGACGCTCCTCGAGCCGCCGAACACGGACCCTCTGCGGCCGCCCGCCCCACCAAGGGACGGGCGGCCGTCTCGTCCTGTCCGCCGTGCCCACGGGGCGGCGCCGACGGGGGTCCGTCGGCGCCGCGCTGCAGGTGGAGCCGGGATCTAGCGGCGGTAGCTGCGCACGAAGCGCTCCTGCTTGAGGTAGACGAAGCGTGGCGCGAGCGGCGGCAGGTTGCTCGGGTCGTAGTAGCGGGTGTCGAAGCTCCAGTTGCGGTTCGGCGCGGTGTACACGGGAGCGCCGTAGTGCCAGGAGCCCGTGGCGTGCTGGGGCTCGCCCAGGCTCACGAACGACCCCTGGTAGGTCAGCGTCTTGCCGCTCCAGTTCTCGTGGAAGCGTGGGTAGTTCTCGAGGCCGCCGTTGTAGGCGCCGTTCTGTCCGGCGGTCCCGTCGGCGCCGCCGGTGGTGTCGGTGCCCGAGAGGAAGGCGGCGTTGATCTCGGTGTTGCTGGCGCCGCGACCCGACCAGCCGTTGTTGGCGCCGGCCGACGGCCGCGAGGTCTGGTCGTGGCCGGTCTTGTTCCAGGCGTCGGAGAGCACGTTGAGCGAGTCGCTGAGGAACGACGCCGGCCGCCAGGTGCTGCCGTCCACGTTGTAGTCGCCCTGGACGAAGGCGGCCTGGTCGGTGACGACGGTGACGCCCTTGACGGCAGGGGCCCCGGAGACGGTGCTCGACAGCGTCGATCCGTCGCGGACGCGGACCGCGTAGCCGGAGCTGGCCTTGGCGGAGTCCGGACCGATCACCGTGAAGTACAGCGCCAGCCCTCCCCCGGAGGTGTCGTTGATGTCCTTCTCGGTGCTGGGGCTGTCCCCGAAGAGGGTGGCACGTTGCTGGTGGAGGCAGTCGAGCAGGCCACCCATGTCCACCTCGAGCATGGTGACGGTCTTGCCCTCGCGGCTGTCGTAGAAGCTGTTCGACCAGTCGACGGCCTTGGCGGTGCCGGGGCCGGGCGCGGTGCCGTTGTGGGCGTAGGCCAGGTCGGCGGTGTCGCGGGCCGGGCAGGCCAGCAGGGTGCTGGTGAGGGCGGTGTTGTCGGTGATCATGCCGCCGGTGATGGTGCGGTTGGGCACCTCGATGCCCTTGACGCTGCCATCGGAGTTGAGCACCAGCGCCACCGCCAGGTCGGCCTGCTGCCAGTAGAACTGGCCGGGCTCGAGCTGATCCGGCGCGGGGACGGTCAGGTTGTTCATCCCGGTGTGGACCTGACCGTTCCAGGGGGTGACGTCGGTCACGGCCTGCGTACCGGCTCCGCACATCACGGCCGGGTCGGGGTTGGTACCGCTGTTGGCATCGTCGATGCGCACGGTGCCGCCGCACTGGGTGGTGGCGTCCTTGCGTCCGCGGTAGAGGTCGCCGCCGCTGCCGTCGGCGCGCTTCGCCACCGTCACCTGGCCGGTGATGTCCAGGGTGTCGCCGGCGTTCAGGTAGAGGTCGCCGTTGGCGTGGACGCGGCCGTTGATGGTCATGGCGGGGCCGGGCAGGATCTCCAGGTCCTTGTTGTAGAACGCGGCGAACTGGAACAGCGGTACCAGGCGGCTGCGGAACACCATCTGCACGATCGCCTCGGGGCGGCTGTCGTTGGGCGGGAAGGCCTCGGAGTAGACGGTGTAGCGGTACTCGACCGCGTTCAGGCCCGCGAACTGCTCGTTGGGGCCGAGCGTGATCGAGGTGCCGCCGGACGCGTTGGCGGGGTCCTCGACCACGTAGGTGCGCACCGTGCGGCCGGAGAGGCTGAAATCCTTGCACGCGAAGTCTCCGCTGCCGAGGTCGCTGCCGGTGCAGGGGGTGGCGGTACTGGGGCTGGTGCCCGTGGGGCGGTTGTAGCCCTGGAAGATCTGGCGGATCTCCTGGCCTCGGAGGTTGAGGCCGGCCTCGGCGGCGTAGAAGCCGGTGGTGCGGTTGGCGTTGGACGCGCTCGAGGTGATCTCGACCTGCGTGGAGAGGAAGTAGGCGGCCGCCAGGATGGCCAGCACCGCCATGATGGCGAGCACCGTCACGAGCACGAAGCCTTGGTTGCGAGTGGACGTGCGCACGGGTCTCGCCTCCTATTGCGAAAGCACGTTCCGCGGGAAGAACTGGGCCTGCAGCGTGCGGCTGGCCGACTGGCGGCCCTGCGACACCGTGCCGGCCACGGTGATGCGGATGGCACGTAGGTCACCGAACCTATCGCCCGACTGCGGGAAATCGGTGCGCACGGTGCCGTCGTTGAGGACGGCGCGCACCTGGAAGTCGGTCACGTTGGGGATGATGCGCTGGGCCGACGAGGTGTCGCCGTCGAGGATCAGCTCGAGGTAGCCGCCGGAGAGCAGGTAGCGCTTCTCCTCGAGCATGTAGAGTTGCGGCTTGTCGGCCAGCAGGTAGGTGTTCTGCCATTTGCCGGCCAGACGGTGGATCTGGAAGGTCGAGCTGTCCTCGCTGTCGTAGGTGAAGAACTCGGAGGTGCCGGTGGTCGGCGTGATGACGAACGCGCGGACCTGCCCGCCGTGATCGACCCGGAAGGTCTTCCAGGCCTCGAGGTTGTCCGGCCAGCCGTCGCCGTTGTTGTCGGGCGCGATGGTGCACTGCGGGTTGGCACCCTTCTTCATGTTGGGGTCGGTCGACTTCAGACTGATGGTGACGCTGTTCTCGCTGGTACCCGCCTGGATCTTCTTGTCGCAGAACGGCAGGACCTGGTCGAGCAGGTTGCGGCGAAGGACCAGCTCGGTTCCCCCGATGACCTGGATCGGCGGCAGGTAGGCCGCGGTGGAGCTGCTGAGCCGTTCGCCTGCGACCTGGGCGTCGTCGCCGACGATGCTCAGCCCGGTCCGGAGGTTCTGGTTGAGCGAGGTGCGGGCCTGGTCCAGGTCGTACGCCTTGCGGTTGGCGAAGGTGATGGCCACCGCCGCAACGACCACGACGAGCGCGACCGCGAGGGCCACCAGCAGCTCGACCACGGTCATGCCGGCGTGGCGGCCCGCGGGCGGCCGGGGGGTGCTACTTGAAGGCCGCATTGAGCTCGGTGTAGACGGTCTGGACATCGTAGTAGACCTTCCCGTGGTAGCGGACCACCACTTCGACCTGGCGCGTATCGCTCGCGCAGTACGCCATCGAGGAGGTGCAGTAGAGGATGGTCACGGCGTAGTCGCGGTCGCCCCCGGAGGTGGTGCGGACGGTCCCGCTGGCCGGCCAGGCGCCGAGCGAGGTCTGGCGCAGGCCGTCCATCACGGTCTCGGCCGCCGACACGGCGCCGCTGCGGACGTCGCTCTGGGAGTTCACGCGCATGTAGTTCATGAACACCGGCAGCACGCCCGCCATGACGATGCCCAGGATGGCGACCCCGATGAGGGCCTCGACCAACGTGAAGCCTCGGGTCCGGATGCGGTCTCGCATCAGTGCACCTCCACGGCGCCGCCCACCAGGACCTCGATGGCCGCCGTCTTGCCGTCGCTGCCTTGAACCTCGACGGTGGGGTTGGCGTTGGCGATCCCTTGGCTGTCGAAGCAGACGATGGGACCGAGGGCCGTGGGGCTGGTGATGCGCACGCCGTTGTCGAGGGTCAGATCGAAGTGCGGGTCGCGCACCCAGCCGGTGGTGTCGTCGCAGGTGTAGGCGTAGTCGGCCTGCAAGGTGTCGGCGCTGGCCAACGAGATGCGATAGGCCGACGTGGTGCTCATGGCCTTGGCCCGCGTCTGCTTGAAGGTCCCCTCGACCGCCGAGGCCGCCTTGCCCACGGGGTCGGAGAGCGCGCGAAGCCCGACGGCGCCGATGCCCAGCACGATGCCGACGATGGCCACGACGAGGAGGACCTCGAGCAGCGTGAAGCCGTGCGTCCTCTGCATGTCCTGACCCCCTTCCTGGAGGTTCCCAGGGTCAGCATGCGATGCGGCGACTTTCGGCTCTCTGACACGCCTCGGGGCGAGCTCGACGGTTTCGAGGGATCGGGTCCGACGAAGGAGGACGCACCCTCCGTCTTCGGAGGGTGCGTCCTCGGTCGAGTCTGGTAGCGATGCGGGGGCTCGAACCCCGGACCTCACGATTATGAGTCGTGCGCTCTAACCAGCTGAGCTACATCGCCATGCCTGGCCGGCGCCCACCGCGTCGGGGCGCCCGAAAAGAGAGTATAGCGGACGGCCGCGCGACGGACAAGGCGACGCCCTCGGCCGCGGCGCCGGCGCAGACGCGCCCCCGCCTCGCTCCCGGAACGCCTCCCGACCCGGCGTGGCAGCGCCGTCCGACGTACAGCGCGGAAGTGGCGTCTTCGACGTTGACGCGCGTCGCCCGGCTGCTAGAGTGTGGGCCATGCTCGAACCCTCTCTCGACCTCTACGGTGAGACGTACGAGAAGGTCGACGGGATCCTCGCGGAGCTGCTCAGCAAGAGCCATGCGCGCTACGCGATGATCCTCGACCGCAAGGGCTTCGTGCTGATGCATCGGCGCGCCGTGTGGGCGCCGAAGCCGCCGTCGCTCGATTCGCTCGCCACCCTCATCGCCTCGAACTACTCGGCCAACACCGCCATCGCCAACCTCTTCGGCGAGAGCGGCTTCAAGGAGACCGTGCAGCAGGGAGCCGAGGTCGGAACGTACCTCGAGGAGCTCGGCGAGAAGGCGCTCCTCGTGACCGTGTTCGACTCGTCGGCCGCGCTCGGACGGATCAAGCTGTTCACGAAGAAGGCCGTGGAGGAGGTGCGCGCGGTGCTGCGCGACGCCAAGGACGAGGCCCCGTCGATCGAGTTCGACCAGGAGTGGTCGAGCTCCACGGAGGCGTTGCTCGACGGCCTCTTCGGATCGGGCAAGTCATGAGCACCATCAACTTCAGCGCGCGCGAGATCAACTTCAAGATCGTCTACTACGGTCCGGGCCTCTCGGGCAAGACGACCAACCTGAAGCAGATCTACGATCAGGTGCCGTCCGAGTCGAAGGGTGAGATGGTCTCGCTGGCCACCGAGGACGAGCGCACGCTGTTCTTCGACTTCCTGCCGCTCGATCTGGGGAAGGTCAACGGCTTCAAGACGCGCTTCCACCTCTACACCGTGCCGGGCCAGGTGTTCTACAACTCGTCGCGCAAGCTCATCCTGCGCGGGGTCGACGGCATCGTGTTCGTGGCGGACTCCGCCCCGAACCGTCTGCGGGCCAACGCCGAGAGCCTCCGCAACCTGCGTGAGAACCTGCAGGAGTACAACCTCCGGCTCCACGAGATCCCCTACGTCATCCAGATCAACAAGCGCGACCTGCCCGATGCCCTACCCACGGACATGATCCGGCAGGTGCTCGACCCCGAGCACCGGACCGAGAGCTTCGAAGCGGTCGCGGCGGAGTTCCAGGGCGTGTTCGAGCCGCTCCGCGCGGTCTCCAAGCTGGTCCTCGAGAAGCTGGCTCAGAAGACCTGAGGCGGCGCGGCCGGCGCCGCTGCGCTCCCGTGTTTCCCACCGCCCACAGCGCCGTTCTCGGCCGTCGACGGCTGTGCTATCGTCGTTGCGGATGAAGCGAACGCCCCTCTACGACACGCATATCGCCCTCGGGGGTAGGATGGTCGACTTCGCCGGATGGGCCATGCCGGTGCACTACCCGAGCGGCATCCAACAGGAGCACATCGCGGTGCGCTCCGACGTCGGCATCTTCGACGTGAGCCACATGGGCGAGATCCGGGTCCTCGGCGAGGACGCCACCGCCTTCCTGCGGTTCGCTACCCTCAACGACCCCGGCCGCCTGAAGCTGGGGCGCGGTCAGTACAACATGTTGCCCAACGACCGTGGCGGGCTGATCGACGACCTCTACGTCTACCGGGAGAAGGACGACGAGTACCTGGTGGTCGCCAACGCGGCCAACGTCGACGCCGTCCTCGCCCAGTTGCGGGCGGTGGCCGAGGCCTACCGCTGCCACGTCGTCGACGAGTCCGCGACCTGGGCGCTGCTCGCCCTCCAGGGGCCCGGCAGCGCGCTGTTGCTCGGGCGCGTCATCCAGGACGACCTCACCCAGTTGCGCAAGAACGCGACCCTGACCACCACCCTGTCGGGTTGCCCGGTGCGCGTGAGCCGCACCGGCTACACCGGCGAGGACGGCTTCGAGTTGTTCTGCCATCCCAACGACGCCGCCATCGTGTGGGACGTCCTCACCGATGCCGGCGCCCTCCCCTGCGGGCTCGGCGCCCGCGACACCTTGCGCCTCGAGGCCGGCTTCCCGCTCTACGGCCACGAGCTCGACGCCACCACCAACCCGCTGTGCACGGAGTTCGACTGGGTCGTGAAGGACAAGCCCTTCTTCGGCAGGGACGCGATGTGGGGGGCGGCCTGCGAGCGCCGCCTGGTCGGCCTGCGCATGACCGACCGGGGCATCCCCCGGCAGGGGTACCAGGTGTTCCGCGAAGGCGTGCCGATCGGCAACGTCACCTCGGGCACCCTGTCGCCGCTCACGCGTGAGAGCATCGCCTTCGCCTGGATCGACGCCTCCGCGGCCGACGAGGGCACGGAGATCGCGGTCGAGATCCGCGGCCAGCAGGTCGGCGCAACCGTCGTCAAACCGCCGTTCTTCGGGTGAGGAAGCTCCGCGCTCGCGCGAGCCGCCCGATCCCGGCGTTGTCAGAGGAGTGAGCATGCAGATTCCCGAGAACCTCCGCTTCACGGCTTCCCACGAGTGGGTGGCCGGCCCCGAGGACGGCGTGGTCACGGTCGGCGTTACCGACTACGCCCAGGACCAGCTCGGTGACGTGGTCTTCGTCGAGTTGCCCGAGGTCGGCTCCGAGGTCGCCGCCGGGGACGCCGTGGCCGTCGTCGAGTCGGTCAAGACGGCGTCGGACATCTACGCTCCCGTGGCGGGCTCGATCGAGGCCGTGAACGACGAGCTCGTCGACACCCCCGAGCGGATCAACGAGGGGCCCTACGAGGCCGGCTGGCTCTTCCGCATCCGGGTCGCCGACGCCGCGGCCGTCGCCGCCCTGCTCGATGCGGCGGGCTACCGCCGCGTCGTCGAGGACGAGGCCTGACCTTGCCCTACCTGCCGCACACGGAGGAGGACGTCCGACGTGCCCTCGAGGCCATCGGCGTGGCGAGCGTCGAGGCACTGTTCGACGATCTCCCGGCGAGCCTGCGCGACCCGGGCATCGATCTCCCTCCGGCGATGGACGAGACGGCGCTGCTCGAGCACCTTCGGGCCCTGGCCGCCCGCGACCGTACCGGCGGCCCCGACTTCCTCGGAGGCGGGATGCAGCGCCACTTCATCCCCACCGTCACGCCGCACCTGGCGTTGCAGAGCGAGTTCGTGACGGCCTACACGCCGTACCAACCCGAGGTCGCGCAGGGCGTCCTGCAGGCGACCTTCGAGTTCCAGACGGTGATGGCTGAACTGACCGGTCTAGCTGTATCGAACGCCAGCATGTACGACGGCGCGACGGCCGCGGCCGAGGCGGCGCTGCTGGCGGTCCGGCAGACCCGGCGCGAGCGCGTGCTGGTGAGCCGCGGCGTGCACCCCGAGACGCGCGCGGTGCTGGCGACCTACCTGACGCCCCTGGGCATCCGTATCGACGCCCTGGACCTCGACGACCTCACCACCCCCACCCCCGTCGTCGACGACGACGTGGCCTGCCTGGTGGCCCAGCAACCGAACTTCCTGGGAGCGCTCGAGGACATGGCGGCGCTCACCGACGCCGCGCATGCGGCCGGTGCCCTGATGGTGGCGTCCGTCGACCCGCTCAGCCTGGCCCTGTTGCGTCCGCCCGGCGACTACGGAGCCGACGTGGCCGTGGGGGACGGCCAGACTCTGGGCAACCCGACCGCCTTCGGCGGCCCGAGCTTCGGCTTCATGGTGGTGCGCGACGAGCACGTCCGGCAGTTGCCCGGACGCCTCGTCG
>JASBRS010000037.1 GCA_030149325.1 Deinococci bacterium | reverse complement strand
TCACGCCGCCGCCGCCGCGCGGGGGGGGGCCCGGGCCCCTTCACCCCTGGGGGTGCGGGGGGGGCGCCGCGGAACCGCGCGGGGGGGCCCGACGGCGGCGATACGGGTTAGTTGCCGTCGTATCCTGCCTGCTTGAGCAGTTCCTTGGCCCGTGCGGGGTCGTACGGGTAGGGCTCGAGCGAGGCGTCGTAGCCGAAGCCGCTGGGCAGGAACGCGGTGGCGAGCCGCTGCCCGTAGCCGAGGTAGATGTTCTTCAGGATACTGTCCCAGTCGATGGCGAGGTTGAGGGCCTGGCGGACGCGCGGATCGTTGAAGGGTGCGACCTTGTTGTTGAGCTCGATCTGGTACGCGCGCGTGCCCTCCGCGGTCTTGACGGTGATGGACGGCGCGCTCTTCAGGCGAGCCACGAGATCGGCCGGGACCGCCTGGATGATCTGCACTTCGCCCGAGAGCAGCGCGGCGACGCGCGTGGAAGGCTCCGGCATCATCCGGAAGACGACCTGCTGGAGCTTGGCGGGTCCGCCCCAGTAGCCGTCGTAGCGCTTCAGCACGATCTGCGAGTCGAGGCTGCCCTGCACGAACTGGAACGGACCGCTGCCGATCGGCGCCTTCTTGAAGGCGTCGACGCCGACCTTCTCCATGTACGCCTGGGGCACGATCTGGAAGTGGACCAGCGCCTGCAGCAGGAGCGACTCCGGGAAGGGGTCCTTGTACACGAAGCGGACGTGCGTGGCGTCGATCTTCTCGACATGGTCGAGGGGGCCGAGCAGGCCGGCGCGCGGGCTGGTCTCGCCGTTGACGGCGCCCGGCGTCAGGATCCGGTGGAAGGTGTAGACCACGTCGTCCGCCGTGAGCGGATCGCCGTTCTGGAAGGTGACGCCGCTCCGGAGTGTGAAGTCGTAGGTCTTGTCGTCGACCTTGCTCCAGGACGTCGCCAGCTGCGGCACCACCTCGCCGGCCAGGGTGTGCGTCACCAGCGAGTCGAACATGTTGCGCAGCACGGCCTCGGTGTCGCGATCCCGGTACATCGCCGGGTCGAAGGTGACGATCTGGTCGGTGCGCATCCCCAGGACCAGGCTACTGCCGCCCTGCACGCTCACGCCGGCCAGCGACTCGCTGTTGTCGGCCGCCGGGCCCCAGCCCTGCACCGCGTTCGAGGAGGCCTCGATGTTCTGCAGCACGTAGCCGAAGATCCAGGGCGCATCGTTGAAGATGACCTGCTGGGCGTCCTTGTAGGCGGCCGCTCGAGGGGCGTCGGACGTCGTCGTCGAGGCGACCTTGAAGTCCTCGTCGACCTTGGGATTGCTGTAGAACGAGTAGTTGCCCCGCCCCCCGGTGGTCAGCTTGGGGATGCCCAGGTCGAAGGGATCGAAGTAGGCGCTCCCCCAATCCGTGGTGTACGCCTGCCGGCTGCCGGCCTTGATGGCGTCGAGCAACACGTTGCTCTTCCAGACGCGCACCTGCACGTCGATGCCGATCTGCTGCAGCTGGGCCGCAATCGCCTGGGCCTCGTCCGCGCGATTGTCGGTCGTGTCGAGCACGAACGACAGCTTCTTGGCGCTCGCAACCCCCACCAGAAGCACCAAAACGAGTATGAGGAGCCATTTCCACCGACGCATGCACTACCTCCCTTGGGGGGTGCGACACGGCAACCGCCGTTGTCACCAGGTGTTGCAAATCAGAAGCTTTTACACGGTCTGTTGTCGCTAGCCTACCGACGGAGCCCGCGGTTGTCAACTGCGAGCCGGGAGCGCCACGCGAGGCACCGGACGATCGGCGCGGACGGCCTCCGTGGGGCGCGCCACGCGTCGGCAGTGTGGCTCCACGGGGCGTCGACGGGCGCCACCACGGGCAGCCGCACGAGGTGCCTCGCCGCGGGCCGATCCCGAAGTGCCGCGGGATCCCACGGTCCGTTTGATAAGACCACTTATCAAATCCTCAGGCTCCACAAGCCCGCCGCGAACGGCCGTGCCCACCCCATACCGAGCCTCCAACGAAACCCCTGTCGCCTCGACGCGCCGCCCGCCACGTGCGAGGTCGGGCGCGGGCTCGTCGCCTCCCGAAGGATTTGATAATCCGACTGGCCCGACTCAGCCCACGCCGTAGCCGCCCTGCGGCCCGAAGAACACCGCCCACACCACCAGCTCGTCGCCGAAGTCCTCGAAGCGGTGCTCCATGCCGGCGGGCACGAACAGCAGGTCCCCGGCCGTGAAGGCCACCCGCGTCTCCGCGCAGCGGAAGTTGCCGGCGCCGGCCACCACCAGGTAGAGCTCGTCGCGCTCGTGCGGTCGTTGCTCGTCGCGGCCGCGGGGGGCGTAGAGCTCGACGCTCACGTCGCCACGGTCGAACACCGGCGCCAGGCGCGAGCCGTCCGGTGCCGGCAGCGCGGCCAGGATCTCGGCGACAGGCACGTGCCAGCGCGTCCGTCTCACGGGCCCGCCTCGGCGACCCCGGAGCCGATCACCGCCTCGGCCTCGATCTCCACCAGCCAGGCGGGGTCGAGCAGCGCCGCCACCACCACGAAGGTGCTGGCCGGCCGGATCGCCCCGAAGACCTCGCCGTGGGCCCTCGCCACCGCCTCCCAGACCGCCCTGTCGGTGAGGTACACGCGCGTGCGCTGGACGTCCTCGAGGCGAGCGCCGGCACGCTCCAGGGCGGCAGCGATGATGTCCAGACACCGGCGCGTCTGGGCGTAGGCGTCGCCCGGCGCCGCCGGCGAGCCGTCCTCGGCGATGGGCGCCGTCCCCGACACCGCCACCCGGTCGCCGATCCGCACGGCCCGCGAGAAGCCGATGCTCGCCTCAAAGGGCGACCCCGATCCCACCGTCATCCGTCGCACGCACACCCCTCCCGTCGTCGTTGCTCCATGCTAGCGCGACGCCTCCGCCGCGCCGATGGGCGGCGCTTGACAAGCGGGCGCTCCCCCCACTAGACTCCTGAAGAGGTCCGACCATACAACCTTTGTTCCGTGGTGCCGGTTCCCCCCCACCCGACACCGGACGAGTCCGGACGGACCCAAAGCTGCGGCGCTGGCGTTCACGCCGGCGCCGCAGCCCCAACGGTTCCATCATCCCCTCGCGACGGGGCGAGGGCAGGGAGGCACGCCATCGACACCCGCGAGACCATCAAACGCCGCAAGGTCTCGGACGAGGTCCGCGACGCCCTGCTGGCGATGATCCGCGACAACGAGCTGACGGACGGTGACCGCCTGCCCCCCGAGCGCGACCTCGCCAACCACTTCGGCGTCTCGCGCACCACCCTCCGCGACGCCATCCGCGACCTGCAGTTGCTCGGCTACCTGGAGGTGCGGCAGGGCGACGGCACGGTCGTCCGCAACCCCGGCGGCGAAGCGCTGGCGATGCCCTTCCGGACGCTCCTCCAGAACCAGCCGCAACTCGCCGAGGACCTGCTGCAGTTCCGGCGCATCCTCGAGCCCGAGATCGCCGTGCTGGCGTCCGAACGCTGCAGCGAGACCGACGCCGCCGACCTGCGCGCCGCGCTCGAGCGGCAGGCGCGCATCGTCGGCTCGGGCCGCCGCCTGTTCGGCGAGGACGTCGAGTTCCACCGCTTGATCGCCCGCGTGGCGGGCAACGCTACCGTCCTGCAGGTGCTCGACACCCTGCGGGCCATGCTCAGCGAGCTGCGTGCGCGCATGCTCACGGGCGACCAGCCGGTGCTGGCGCTCGAGCAACACACGGCGATCGCCGAGGCGATCATCGGCGGCGACGCCAACGCCGCTCGCCGCGCCGTGCTCGACCATCTGGAGGCCGTCGAACGCAGCATCGTTCGCGACCAGGGCATCAGCCCGAGGGAGGTAACGGAGCCATGAAACGCCTCGTCCGTATCATCGCGATCGTCCTGGCCGGTGCGTTCGTCGCATCGGCGGCGGCGGCGACCTTCACCTACGCCGCCCAGGCCGATGCCGTCGGCCTCTCCCCGGTGCTCACCAACGACTCCGTGTCGTCCGTTCCCGAGCGCCACATCTACGAGAACCTGGTCGCGCGCGACCCCGCCACCAACCAGCTCATCCCCTGGCTCGCCACCTCGTGGGACACCCCCGATGCCAACACCTGGATCTTCCACCTGCGTCACGGCGTGACCTTCCAGGACGGCACGCCCTTCAACGCCGAGGCCGTGAAGTTCACCTTCGAGCGCATCCTCGATCCCAAGGTCGGCGCGCCGCGCGCCAGCCTCCTCAAGCCCATCAAGAGCATCGACGTCATCGACGACTACACCGTCAAGATCACCACCTCGGCGCCCTACGGCGCCTTCTTGGCCGCCCTGGCGCACGCCAACGCGGCGATCGTCAGCCCCACGGCCGTGGCCAAGTACGGTGACCTCATGAAGAACCCGGTCGGCACCGGCCCCTACATGCTCAAGGAATGGGTGTCGGGCGACCACATCACCCTGGTGCGCAACCCCAACTACTGGGGCAAGGCGCCCGCCATCGACACCTTCGTGATCCGAGTGGTTCCCGACGTCAACACCCAGGTCGCCCTGCTGGAGCGCGGCGACGTCCAGCTCATCGATACGGTGCCGCCGGAGCTGGTGAGCCGGCTGCAGCAGAACAAGGCCATCGACGTGGTCATGAAGCCGGGGACGCCGGTGTTCTACCTCGGCTTCAACTACAAGGAGCCGCTGTGGCAGGACAAGACGGCGCGTGAGGCGGTCGCCTCGGCCGTCGACATCAGCGTCATCTCCAAGCTGCTGGCGCCGCTCGCCAACCCCGACTGCAGCATCATCGGCCCGCAGGTGTTCGGCTACGTCGAGGGCGTCGAGTCGAACTGCACGCCGTACGACCCGGCCAAGGCCAAGCAGTTGTGGAGCCAGGTCAAGGACGCCCGACCCGTCACCCTGTGGGTGCCGCAGACCGGCAACTACCCGCGGGTGGGCCAGATCCTGCAGGGGCAGCTGAGTCAGGCCGGCATCCCCACCACCATCAAGACCGTCGAGTGGGGGGCCTACCTGTCGGCCACGCAGAAGTACGAGCAGGACCTCTACCTGCTGGGCTGGACCAACAGCACCGCCGACGGCTCGGAGCTCGTCTACCCCAACCTCGACTCGGCCAACATCGGCGCCTCCAACCGTTCGGCCTACGACAACCCGGCGGCCAACCAGCTCATCGAGGCGAGCCGCGCGACCACCGATCAGCAGAAGCGGCTCGACCTGCTCAACCAGGCCAACGCCCTGATGCTCAAGGACGTGGCGTGGGTGACGCTCTACGACGGGGTCGCGCTGATCGCCCATCGCGCCGATGTCTCGGGCATCACGTTGCTGCCCAACAACGAGTGGTCGATCGCGAACGCCACCATGCCGTAGTGGCGGACCCCCGCCACGCGACCCCAGGCCTCTCGTGAACGGGACGGGTGACGTCGAGCCGTGCTGACCTACAGCCTCAGGCGCCTGCTCGAAGCGATCCCGGTGCTGCTCGGCGTCACCGTCCTGACGTTCCTGATCCTCCACCTCGCCCCCGGCGACCCGGCGGAGCTGATCGGGGGGCCCACCGCGACGGCGCAGGAGATCGCCAGCATCCGACAACGGCTCAACCTGGACCGGCCCCTCTACGTCCAATACGGCACCTTCCTCTGGGACCTGGTGCACGGCGACCTGGGCGAGTCGCTGCAGCGGCGCGAGAGCGTGCGGAGCATGCTCGCCGTCCGCCTGCCCAACACCGCGGTGCTGGCCCTGACCAGCATGCTGGTCACGCTGATCGGCATCCCGTTGGGGGTGATGGCAGCGACCCGCCCCAACAGCCTCACCGACCTGGCGCTCATGAACGTCTCGCTGTTGGGCGTGTCGATCCCCAACTTCTGGCTCGGCATCCTGCTCATCATCTGGTTCGCCGTCGACCTCGGCTGGTTCCCGGTGGCGGGCTACCACCACCCCTTCCTGAGCGCCGACGGGCTCAAATCGTTGATCCTCCCCGCCGTCACCCTGGGGACCGGCGGGATGGCGCTGGTGGCGCGGCTGACGCGCAGCGGCATGCTCGACGTGCTCGGCCAGGACTACATCCGGACGGCGCGCGCCAAGGGCCTGCCGGAGCGCGCGGTCCTCTTCCGCCATGCCCTGCGCAACACCATGATCCCCGTCATCACCGTGCTCGGGTTGAACTTCGGCGCGCTGCTGGGCGGCGCCGTGGTCACGGAGTCGGTGTTCGCCATCAACGGCGTCGGCCGCCTGGCGGTCGACAGCATCCTGGCGCGCGACTACGCCGTGGTCCAGGGGAGCGTGGTGCTGATCGCCACCACCTTCGTCCTCGTGAACCTGCTGGTCGACCTCTCCTACGCCCTCCTCAACCCCACCATCCGCTACGCATGAGCACCGTCTCGCTACGCCCGTCGACGAGCGCCCGCCGGGGCTCCAAGGTGCTGGGGCGCCTGCGCCGCAGCCCCCACTTCATGGTCGGCGCCACCCTCGCCGTCCTGGTCACCCTCGCTGCCCTGCTGGCGCCGCTGCTGTCGCCGGCCGACCCCTACTACCAGGACTACGCCGCCGTGTTGAAGGCGCCCGGGACGCCCGGCCACCTGCTGGGGACCGACGCCTTCGGACGTGACCAGCTCAGCCGCATGCTCTTCGGCGCTCGTATCTCCCTCACCGTCGGCATCACCTCGGTGCTGCTCGGCCTGCTGGTGGGGGTGAGCCTCGGTCTGCTGGCGGGCTACTTCCGCCGCCTCGATCGCCCGATCATGATGGTGAACGATGTCCTCATCGCCTTCCCCGGCATCCTGCTGGCGATCTCCATCGTTGCCGCCCTGGGCACCAGCCTGATCAACGTCATCGTGGCGGTCGCGGTGTTCTCGGTGCCCACCTTCGCACGCATCACGCGCGGCGCCGTGCTGGCGGTGCGCGAGGCCGACTACGTGTCGTCGGCCCTGGCCGTCGGGGCGGGCCACGGCCGCATCCTGGGCCGCACCATCCTGCCCAACATCCTCTCTCCGCTGATCGTGTACGCCTCCCTGCGTCTGGCCACCAGCATCCTCACGGCCGCGACGCTGAGTTTCCTGGGCTTGGGGGCACAGCCGCCGAGCCCGGAGTGGGGTGCGATGATCAACCAGGCACGTACCTATCTGTACTCGGCCCCCTATCTATCGATCGAGCCCGGCGTCGCCATCTTCGTCACCGTGCTCGCCTTCAATCTCCTCGGAGACAGCCTCCGCGACGCCCTGGATCCGCGGAGTCAGTGAGCAGGAGGACCCTGATGGAGCCGCTCTTCGACCCCAGCCTCCCCTACCCGTCGGTCCGGCAGCCGGTCCTGGCCGACGCGGTGGTGGCGACCTCCCAACCGGTAGCCGCCCGCGCCGGCCTGCGCGCGCTCGAGCTCGACGGCAACGCCATCGACGCCGCCGTGGCCACGGCCATGACCCTGACCATCGTCGAGCCGACCTCGAACGGCATCGGCTCCGACTCCTTCGCCCTGGTGTGGGACGGCGACCGGCTGCAGGGCCTCAACGCCTCCGGACGCTCGCCGCGCGCCCTCGACGCGGCGCGCTTCGACGGCCTCGACGCCGTCCCCACCCGCGGCTGGGACGCGGTCACCGTCCCCGGGGCGGTCTCCGCCTGGATCGCGCTGTGGCGCCGCTACGGCTCGCTGCCCTTGGCGACCCTCGCCGAGCCGGCCATCCACTATGCCGAGCACGGCTACCGGGTCGGTCCCATGACGGCGCGTGGCTGGGCGCGCGCGGCCGCCCTGCTGGCCGACCAGCCCGGCTTCGCCGACGCCTTCCTGCCGTCGGGGCGGGCTCCCGTGGCGGGGGAACGCTTCCGGCTTCCCGGCGCCGCGGCCACCCTGAGGCGCATCGTCGAGACCGAGGGCGAGGCCTTCTACCGCGGCGACCTGGCGGAGCGCATCGCCGACTTCGCCGGAGCCACCGGCGGCCTGCTGAACGGGGAGGACCTGGCGGCCCACGAACCCGAGTGGGTCGACGCCATCGGCACCGGCTTCGGCGGCGCCGACGTCCACGAGATCCCCCCCAACGGCCAGGGCATCGCCGCGCTGATGGCGCTCGGGATGTTGCGCCACACCTCCCTCCCGGATCACGACCCCGACTCGGCCGAGGCGCTGCACCTCGAGATCGAGGCGATGCGCTCGGCCTTCGCCGACCTCTACGCCCACGTCGCCGATCCCGACAGCATGCGCGTGGCGGCCCACGACCTCCTGGACGACGCCTACCTGGCGGAGCGCGCCGCCGCCATCGACCCCTCCCGTGCCGCCGCCCCGCGGCCGGGCACGCCGGGCCGGGGGGGGACCATCTACCTGGCCGCGGCCGATGCTGCGGGTCGCATGGTGTCGTACATCCAGTCGAACTACATGGGCTTCGGCTCCGGCGTGGTGGTCCCGGACACCGGCATCAGCCTGCAGAACCGCGGCGCCGGTTTCGTGCTCACGCCCGACCACCCAAACCGCGTGGCCGGCGGCAAGCGCCAGTTCCACACCATCATCCCGGGCTTCGTGACGCGCGCCGGCGAGCCGCAGGCGGCGTTCGGCGTGATGGGGGGCGCGATGCAGGCGCAAGGGCATCTGCAGGTGATGGTCCGTACCCTGCTCTTCGGCCAGAACGCCCAGGCCGCCCTCGACGCGCCGCGCTGGCAGGTGCTGCCCGACGGCTCCACCGTCGCCATCGAGCGCGGCTACGACGCCGCCGTCTACCAGGCGCTGGAGGAACGGGGGCACCAGGTGCTCCGCGATCCGCGGGTCGCGACCGGCGACCGCTTCTTCGGCGGCGGCCAAGTGGCGTGGCGCCTGCCGGGGGGCGGCTACCTCGCCGCCAGCGATC
The DNA here is from genome assembly GCA_030149325.1 of Deinococci bacterium. Classification (GTDB taxonomy): domain Bacteria; phylum Deinococcota; class Deinococci; order Deinococcales; family Trueperaceae; genus JASBRS01. The sequence continues at coordinate 40,561 of JASBRS010000037.1, read as the reverse complement.
CCCGGCGGGAGGGGCTGGCGCTCGGGCTGTGACGGCGCCGCGAGCGGAAGCGCGTACCCGGACGCCACGACCAGAACGAGCGGTCCAGTCCGCACCGAGGTGGACCGACCGGTCGGGCCGGTCACGAACCTTGCGCCTGGGCGGGGCCTGCTAGGCTGTCGACGTCCGAGGAGGAACCATGGGCCAGGTCGACGTCCCCGACATCCCACGCACCGAGAGGCTGGAGCTGAACGCCACGACGACGGCGGTGATCGTCGTGGACATGCAGAACGACTTCGCACACCCCGACGGGGCGCTCTACGGCGAGGAGGCGCGGGCCGCCCTGCCGCGCATCGCCGAGCTGCTGGCGCGAGCGCGGGCCCGGGCCGTCGCCGTCGTCTACACCCAGGACTGGCACGCGGCCGACGATCCCGAGTTCGCGCTCTGGGGTGAGCACGCCCGAGCCGACAGCTGGGGGGCGCAGGTCGTCGACGAGCTCGCCCCGACACCCGGCGACGTCACCGTCCACAAGCTCCGCTACGACGCCTTCTACGGCACCCCGCTCGATCATCTGCTCCGCACCGCCGGCGTGACCGACGTGGTGATCGTCGGCACGGTCGCCAACATCTGCGTGCTGCACACGGCCGGCTCGGCCGCTCTGCGCGGCTACCGGGTGATCGTCGCCGAGGACGGCATCGGTGCCCTGTCGGCGTTCGATCGGGCCGCTGCCCTGCGCCAGGTCACCTTCCTCTACGGCGGCAGCGTGACCACGACCGCCGGCGTGCGCTTCGTCGGCGGGGCCCCGCCCCCTAGCTGACCCCTCCACGCGGCCGGAAGAACACCGTGGCGTCGGCGTGTCCCGGCTGCACCGCCGGCACCAGCGTGCCCAGGCGCTTGCGGTGGCTGGCGCGCACCCGCTGACGGACCGCGTCGATCTGCGCCTGCGCCACCCCCAGCGCGCGCACGGCGTCGTCGTCGAAGCCCGCCTCGAGGTGGGCGAGCACCAGGTCGGCCGTGGCGTAGCTGAGCCCGAAGTCCCCCTCGTCGGTCTGACCCGGCTCCAACCCCGCGCTGGGGTCCTTCGCCACGATCGGCTCGGGGACCCCGAGGTGCTCGGCGAGCTGCCACACCTGCGTCTTGTAGACGTCGAGAAGCGGCTGGATCTGGGCGGCGTCATCGCCGTGTTCGGTGAAGTAGCCGAAGAGCAGCTCGGTGCGGTTGCCGGTGCCGAGCGGCAGCGCGTCGTAGGCCTTCATCTTGTCGAACACCACCAGCATGCGGACGCGCGCCTGCACGTTGCCGCGGCGGCGCCAGTCCATCCCCGCCTGGGCGTCGGCGTAGCCGTCCACCGTGGCCGTGATGTCGATGGTCTCGCTGCGCAGTCCGAGCTGATCGATGACGAGCTGGCCGTGCTCCAACGCCTGGATGCCGAGGTCGCGGTACGGCAGGCGCAGCGCCACCACGTGCTCGGGGCCGACGGCACGGCTCGCGAGGTGCGCGACGGTGGCGCTGTCGACGCCGCCGGACACCGGCAGGATGAGGTCGTCGACGCCCAGCCGACGCGCGGTGTCGGCCAGGAAGGTGACCAGCGTGCGCTCGAGCGCCGGGGCATCGATCCTGAGGCGGTCGTGGGGAACGGTGCGGATGGGCATGGGCTTCCTCCTGCGGGGCTGCTGCGCACGCGCCCGGCGCCCGCCCGTCGGGCCCCCGGCGGCAACCCGTCGGGCCCCCACTCTACCGTTCCACGTCCGCCCGGCCGGTATCATCGTGGCGTCAGGGACGCCGCCGGCCCGCCCGAGCGGGCCCCGCCGTGGCGTACCGGGAGGACCCCGATGCCCAGTCCGACCCCCACCCCCCTCAACGAGGGGATCCTGTTCACCGATCTCTACGAGCTCACCATGGCGCAGCTCTACCTGCGCGAGGGGATGCACGCCACCCCGGCGCAGTTCGAGGCCTTCTATCGCATCAACCCCGACTTCGGCGGCCACCAGGCGGGCTACTGCGTCAGCGCCGGGCTGGACGACCTGCTCGCCTGGATGGAGCGCGCCCGCCCCTCCAGGGCGGAGCTCGAGGCCCTGGCGACGCTGAAGGGCTCGCGCGGCCAGCGGCTGTTCGACGACGCCTTCCTGGGCTGGTTGGGAGACCAGGCGGGGTTCCCCGGGGTGACGGTGCGCGCCCCGGCCGAGGGTCGCGTCGTCCACCCCCACACCCCCCTGGCGGTGGTGGAGGGCCCGCTGGCCACCGTGCAACTGCTCGAGACGGCGCTGCTCAACCACCTCAACTACCCGACCTTGATCGCGACGCGCGCCACCCGCATCAAGTTCGCCGCGCGCGGCGCCCCGGTGTTCGACTTCGGCATGCGCCGCGGCCACGCCCGCGGCGTCAACGCCGGCTCGAGAGCGGCGCTCATCGGCGGCCTCGACGGCACCTCCAACACCGGCCAGGCGCTCGCCCTGGGCGAGACGCCGCGCGGCACCCACGCCCACAGTATGGTTCAGGCCTTCATGGCGGCGGGGATGGAGGAGGTCGACGCCTTCCGCGCCTACGCTCGCACCTTCCCCGACGACTGCCTGCTGCTGCTCGACACCGTCGACACGCTGGGCAGTGGGCTCCCCAACGCCATCACCGTCTTCGAGGAGCTGCGCCGCGCCGGTCACGAGCCGCGTGGCGTGCGCCTCGACTCCGGCGACCTGGCGCACCTCGCCATCCAGGTCGCGCGCGAGCTCGATCGGGCCGGCTTCACGCGGGTCGGCATCACCCTGTCCAACCAGCTCGACGAGCTGACCATCTGGCAGATCCTGCAGCAGATCGAGCTCGAGGCGCCGCGCTACGGGGTCGATCCGGGTCCGCTCATCGCCCGCCTCGGATACGGCGTGGGGACGCGGCTCCTCACCAGCCACGGGGCTCCCTCCCTGGACGGCGTCTACAAACTGGTGGCGCTGTGGCGCGACGACGGCTGGGCGCCCGCCATCAAGCGCTCGGACAGCCTCGCCAAGGCCACCACGCCCGGGGCCAAGCAGCTCTACCGGGTCTACGACGCGCGCGGCATGGCGACGGCCGATCTGCTCACGCTCGTCGACGAGGTCCCGAGCGCCGACCCGTCGCTGCGCCTGCGCCATCCGACCGAGCGCGCCCACCGCACGCTCCCGGCCTCCGCCGTCGGCGGCATCGAGCCGCTGCTGGAGGTGGCCTGGCGGGCGGGGGGTCGTGCCGTAGGGTCGCCCGACCTAGCCACCCTGCGGGCTCGCCGCGCGGCCGACGAGGAGCGGCTCGATCCCGGCGTGCGGCGCTTGATCAACCCGCACATCTACCACGTGTCTCTGAGTGAACGCCTGTGGCAACTCAAGCAGGAGCTCCTGGCGGATCCCGACGGCAACGGCGCCTAGCGCCGCGGCGACCGAGCCCGGTAGGATGGGCGCGGTCCCCGGTGCGCGCCGGCGCTACGGACCCCGCCCGCCATGCCCGAACCCCTGACGTTCGACCCCCCGGTCCCGCTGGAGGCCGACCCCCAGGACGCCCACCAGCGTGGCCGCCTGTGGGTGCGCAGCGCCTTCCTGCTGGTGCTCGCCGCCCTGAGCCTGACCCGGGTGGTGGCGCTCCCCGCCCTGCCGCTGTTGCCGCTGGTGGGGTTGTCGCTGCTGCTCTACGCTGCCATCGCCCTCGGCTTCGTCAGCGCGCGGCGCGGGCTGCGCACCTGGGTGCCCATGCTCGACCTCGGACTGCTCTTCGTGCTGGTGGCGTACAGCCCGCAACCCAACTCCTGGGGAGCGCTGGCCTACGTGTGGCTGGGCGGACGCGCGGTGGTGTCGGAGGCGCGCCACCCGGCTCGCTGGCTCGTCCTGTACGGCCTGGCGGCCTGGACGACGCTGGCGTTGGCCTCGCTGTGGGCGGCGCATCCCCTCGATGCCATGGCCGGCCACACCGTGGCCATGGCGCTCTTCGTCGGGCTCGCGGGTGCCATCCTGCGCGAGCGCATCGAGAGCCGCATCGATCCCCTGACGCGCGCCCTCGACCGCCGCGGTGGCCTGATCGAGCTCGAGCGGCGCCTGGAGCGGGGACGACCGTTCAAGGTCGCCGTGGTCGACCTGCGCGACTTCAAGAACGTCAACGACAGCTACGGCCACGCCGCCGGCGATCAGGCGCTCCGCATCATCGGACGCCGCCTGCGCCACGCCCTGCGCGAGGACGACGCGGTGATCCGCTACGGCGGCGACGAGTTCGTGGTGGTGAGCGAGCTCGGATCGCTGGACGAGCGCCTGGCCGCGGCCTTCGCCGATCCCCTCAAGACCCGCTACGGGACCTTCGCCATCGCAGCCGACATCGGCGTCATGCCCTGGCACCGCGGCCTGGCCCTGGCCGACATCCTGGCCGAGGCCGACCGCCGCATGTACGCCACCAAGCGCGCCGGCTGACGCGCCCGCGCTTCAGCCCTGGCTGCGGCGGCGCACCATGTACGCCAGGGCACGGATGCGGCTGAGCCGTTCGGAGTCCTCGGCGATGCGGTCGAGCGCGGCATCGGCGCGCGCCACCGACATCGCGAGCGTCTCCGCGACACGCTCGGCCCGCACGATGGCAGGGATGTCGGGGCGCGCCAGGTAGGCGGCCACGGCGGCGACGTCGGCGTCCAGCGAACCCCCGGCGGCCGCCGACGAGCCCTCTCGCGTGTCGGTCTGAACTCGTGTCACCGTCGCGACCACTGCCGCGGTCCCGGACGGTGGGGCGGACATCGGGGCCGACGTCGCGGCGGAGGCACCGCCCTCGGCCCGCCTCACGTCCGCGCCGAAGTCGAGCGACGCCTGGGCGGCGGGTCGGTGCGCGTCGGCCCCGCCCGGCGACCGATCCGGCCGCGCCGGTCCGGCCTCGGGCACCGCCCTCGGAGCCGCAAGCGGGCCGCTGGCCGGCTCGGCGGAGGGACCCGCGGCGCTGTCGACCACGCGGGTCGTCCCGGCCCGGCCGATCCCCAGCCGACGCCGCAACCCGAAGAGGTCCAGGCCGCGCCCCTGCACCGGGGCGTCCGCGACCTCGTCCTGACGCTCGCCGGCGCCGCGCGTAGCGGCGGGCCGGGCAGGACCCGTACGTTCCGCATCGAGCCGTGCCCGGTCCGACTGCGCCCTGGCTGCCGACTCCTTGGACGAGGCTCCGGGCGCCTCGCTGGGGCGGCTCCGCCGCACCTCACGCACCCGCGTCTCGGGGCCCGACCACGCCCCTTCGGGGTCCGAGGTCTCCCCCGCTCCCGCACCCATGGTCACGTCGAGCGGCTCCCAGCGGGCGACCGGCCGCGGCGTCGCGCTGGGGTTCGCCGCCTGCGCCGGCTCGGCCCCGGGCGTCTCGGGCACGGAGGGTTCGGGCACCTCCATACGAAGCGTCGGCGGCACCGAGGGCGCCGCCGATCGCGAAGCTGGCTCGCGCTGCAGCGCTGGTGGAGCGTCCGGGCGCACGTCCTGGCCGCGCTCGGCGGGTCGGCGCGGGCTCGGAGGGGAAGCGCTCCCGGCCGCCGGCCGCTCCGAGCTGGCCGGTGCGCGGCGCTCGCGCCGTACCGCTTCGATCTCCAGCCCCTCGCTGTCGAGGTTCAGGCGTAGGGCATCGTTGGCCCGCAGGCCGTGACGTTCGAAGAAGGGTCCGAGGCCCAGCAGCTCCCGCGGGGGCTCGAAGCGGAGCTCGAGCGGTTCGCCGGCAGCGACGTCGATCGCGGCCACCGCACCCTGCCGGAACGCGCCCTGCAGTCGGTACGGAAGCTGCACCGAGCCACGATGCACGCACACCCTCGTGAGGTCGACCTCGATCCGCTGCGCGGGGGTGGGGTTGGCTCGGCCGGTCCCTCGACGTTCGCGACCCATGCCCTACTGTGGCACGTTTCACGCGCGAGGGTGGCCGATCCGCGCGTCGGCGGGGGCGTTCGCAGGGCCTCCGGCTCGCCGTCTGTCGTCCGAGCGGTTGACGGCGGGGGCGTCGCTCCACCACAATGGCGCGCGGTGACCGACCGGTCGGTCGGCACGACGGCCGGCTCTGCCGCGCCCCTCCCGAGGTGAGACAGGTGGACGACAGGACGCGAAATCGCATGCTGGGCGTGCTCTTCATCGGCGTGTTGATGGGCGCCCTCGACATCGCCATCGTCGGCCCGGCGTTGCCCGCCATCCAGGCGGGCCTGGGTGTCGACAGCCGCACCATCGCCTGGATCTTCAACGTCTACGTGCTGTTCAACCTGATCGGGACGCCGTTGATGGCGAAGCTCTCCGACCGCTTCGGACGCCGCCGCATCTACCTGCTCGACGTCGCGCTGTTCGGCCTCGGCTCGCTGGTGGTCGCCGTCTCCCCCACCTTCACGGTGCTCCTCGTCGGCAGGGCCGTGCAGGCGGTCGGCTCGGGGGGCATCTTCCCGGTCGCCGCCGCCGTCATCGGCGACACCTACCCCTCCGAACAGCGTGGCAGGGCGCTCGGCCTCATCGGCGCCGTGTTCGGCATGGCCTTCCTCATCGGGCCCGTGCTCGGCGGCCTGCTCCTGCAACTGAGCTGGCACTGGCTGTTCCTCGTCAACCTGCCTGTCGCCGCCTGGCTGATGGTGGCCGCCGGCCGCCTGCTGCCGGCGAGCCGCCCGTCCGAGAGCGCCCCCTTCGACTGGCGCGGCACCCTCAGCCTGTCGCTGCTGCTCGCAGCATTGGCGCTGGCGGTGAACCACCTCGACAGCGATCGCCTCGTGGCCAGCCTCCTCGGCGCCGGCGTGCTCCCCTACCTGCTCGCGGCCGTGGCGCTGCTGCCGGTGTTCTGGCGCCTCGAGCTGCACGCCGCCGATCCGCTGCTCCGCCCGGGCCTGGTGCTGCAGCGCCAGGTGATGCTCGTCAGCGCCTTCGCCCTCGGGACCGGCCTGGCCGAGACGTCGCTGGTGTTCCTGCCATCGCTGGCGGTGTCGGCGCTGCACGTCGACGTCGCGACCGCCAGCTTCCTGCTCCTCCCGGTGGTGGTGCTGTCCGGCATCGGCGCACCGATCGCGGGACGCCTGCTCGACGAGTTCGGGGCGAAACCCGTGATCCAGGCGGGCCTCGCCCTGACCGCCTCGGGCCTGGTGCTGTTCGACGTGACCGGCGGGAGCCTGCTGCTGTTCATCCTGGCGGGGGCGCTGACCGGTCTCGGCCTGTCCTCGCTGCTCGGCGCTCCGCTGCGCTACGTCATGCTCGAGGAGGCCGGCGAGGGCGAACGCGGTGCCGCCCAGGGAGCCCTCAAGGTCTTCAGCGGCAGCGGCCAGCTCCTCGGCGGGGCGCTGGTCGGCGCCGTCGCCGCCTCCCAAGGGGGCGGGGCCGCGGGCTACCGCTCCGCGCTGCTCGTCATCGGCGTCATCACCGCCGGCCTCGCCCTGCTGTCGACGGCCATGCGCCCCCGCAGCCGCGCGGTCGCCGACGGACGCGCGGGGAGCGCGACCTCCACCCGGCCGGCCGGCGATTGAGGCCGACCCCGGGCGCACGTGAGGAACCCCTCGGGCGCGTCTCATCGGAGCGCGGTATAACCTCCTCCGGAATGCGCCGACCCCTCCTGACGCTCCTCCTCGTCCTGCTGGCCGGCCCCGCCGCCGCGCGGGCTGCGGCCCCCATCGACCAGAGCACGCCCCACGGGGTGATGATGCTCCAGGCCATGCACACCCTCGGCGCGCAGGAAGCGACCTGTCCGGCCGCCGCAGCGTCGCTGGCGACGCCCGGCGCGCGCGTCACCTGCGCCCAGGTGCCGGGGTCGATGTACGGCTTCTTCCGTGAGGCCGTACACGGGCGCCTGTACGAGTACCTGTCGCGCAAGACGCTGGCGGTGGTCTCCGACTGGTCGACCCAGGGCGACCTCCTGAGCGTGCGCTACGCCGTGGACGGCGGGACGCTCAGCGTCACGCGCCTGCGGGCCGACGGCGTGCTCTACGCGGTGTTCGTGTTCGTGCCGCCGGCGCAGGCCTCGGGGCCGACGGTGGACCGCCGGGGCGAAGCGGCCTCCGCTCCGGCGAGCGGCGCCGCGGCCCAGGCCCAGGCGTCGGGCTCCGGCACGGTGCAACCCTGACGCAACCCCCACGACGATAGCGTCCCAGCCGGGACGAGCGTAGCGGCGGGCCGGGACGGCGCTCGTCACGGGGAAGTCCGGAGCGCTCGCCGCTCCGGCGGCCATCGAGAGGGGATCTCGTCCCCCCGGCCCACGACGATGCACGGCCCCCGCCACGTCTGCGAGGGCCGTCCGTCCTTCGATCCGCGACGATGCCGTGCCAAGATGGTGCATGGACTTCGGGTCCAGCGGCCGCCTGGCCCTCGTCTCCGACATCCACGGCAACCTGCTCGCCCTCCAGGCGGTGCTCGACGACCTCGAAGGCGAGGACGTCGACGGGGTGGTGTGCCTGGGCGACGTCGCCGCCACGGGGCCGCGCCCGCACGAGGTGGTCGCCGCCCTGCGCACGCTGGCCTGGCCGGCCGTGCTGGGCAACGCCGACGCCTGGCTCCTCGACCCCCGTGAGCCGGACCCCGGCGCCGACGACGACTTCCTGCGCCAGGTCCGGGAGCTCGACCGCTGGTGCGCCACCCACCTCGATGCCGGCGATCGCGCCTACCTTCGCGGGCTGCCTCGCGTCCTCCGCCTCGAGCTCGGCCGGGCCGGGACGCTGCTGTGCTTCCACGGCTCCCCACGCTCGTTCAACGAGCTGCTCACGGCCACCACCCCGGACGACGCCCTCGACGCCGCTCTGCAAGGGACGACCGAGCCGCTGCTGGCCGGCGGCCATACCCATCAGCCCCTCCTCCGCCGCCATCGCGACCGTCTGCTGATCAACCCGGGGAGCGTGGGGGTGCCCTACGAACGCATCGACGACAGCCGACTGACCCGCACGCCGCCGTGGGCCGAGTACGCCCTGCTGCGCTGGCGGGGCGCCCGCCTCGACGTCGTGTGGCGCCGTGTGCCCGTCGACAACGAGGCCATCATCGCGGACTACCGCGCCTCGGGCATGCCGCACGTCGGCACCTTCACGGCGGGTCGCCGGCTGTGAGCGCCGCGCCCCGCGGCTCGTGACCTGGCGCACGAGCGGCTCGCTCGTGACTTCGTGCGCACACGGCGTCCTGCGCCTTTGACAGCGCCCCCTCCCCTACGTACAATGCGCTTGCTCCGCCGATAGGAGCTCGTTGCATGGACGAGCCTTCCGAGACGTCAGGCCCCGCACCGCAAGCGCGGAGGCGACGCTCCACCCCAGCCCAACTGATCGCCCTGTCGTTCGCGATCGCCATCGCCATCGGGACGGCGCTGCTGGCGTTGCCCGCCGCCCACGCCCCGGGGCATCACATCGGGCCCCTCGACGCGCTGTTCACCGCCACCAGCGCGGTGTGCGTGACGGGGCTGGTCGTCGCCGACACCGGGACCGCCTTCAGCCTCTTCGGCAAGCTGGTGATCCTGCTGCTCATCCAGGCCGGCGGCCTCGGCATCCTCACCCTGGGGACGCTGGTCGCGCTGGCGAGCGGCCGCCGCATCGGGTTCCGCGAGCGGCTGGGGCTGCAGGCCCAGGTCAACATCACGCAGGTCGGCGGCGTGGTGAAGCTCGTCCGGCGCATCTTCCTGGTCGTGTTCGGCGTGGAGCTGCTCGGCACCCTGCTGCTCTACCTGCCGTTCGCCCGGCTCGAAGGCACCGGTCGCGGCCTGTTCTACGCGGCGTTCCATAGCGTGAGCGCCTTCAACAACGCCGGCTTCGCCTTCTACGCCGACAGCCTGACGCGCTTCCTCCACGACCCCCTGGTCAACGTCACCGTCATGGCGCTGATCGTGGTGGGCGGGCTGGGCTTCATGGTCATCATCAACGTCGCCTCCCACTTCCGTCACGGACGCAGCGTGCCACTGACGCTGCACAGCAAGGTGGTGCTCAGCGGCACCGCCCTCCTGATCGCCCTCGGCACCGTGGTGATCCTCGCCTTCGAAGCGTCCAACCCCGCCACGCTGGCCCACCTGTCGTTCCCCGACAAGCTGATGGCCGCGCTGTTCCAGTCGATCACGCCGCGGACGGCAGGCTTCAACACCATCGACTTCGGCCACGTCCGCCCCGCCACGCTGCTGTTCACCATGCTGCTGATGTTCGTCGGCGGCAACCCCGGCTCCACCGCCGGCGGCATCAAGACGGTGACCTTCCTGGTCCTGGTCGGCAGCGCGTGGAGCGTCAGCCGCGGGCACGGCGAGCTCACCCTGTTCGAACGCAGGATCGCCTCCGAGACGGCCGTCAAGGCCAGCGCCATCGCGCTCCTGGGGATGTTGCTGGTCGGCGCCGCGGTGACCGCGCTGACGCTCACCGACCCCGGCAAGAGCCTGCTCCAGCTCGGCTTCGAGAGCATCTCGGCGTTCGGCACGGTGGGTCTGTCGACCGGCATCACCGCCTCGCTCAGCTCGGCCGGCAAGCTCATCATCATCGCGCTCATGTACCTGGGCCGCCTCGGCCCGCTGACGCTGGCGCTGGCGCTGATGGAGCGTCGGCCCGAGCGTCGCATCAAGTACCCTGAGGACGATGTCGTCATCGGCTGACCGCCGCGCGCGACCGTCCAGCGAGGAGCTCCCGTGAAGGAACGTCAGTTCATGGTCATCGGTGCAGGACGCTTCGGGTCCGCCCTCGCGACCACCCTCTACCAGCTCGGCCACGAGGTCGTCGTCATCGACAAGGACGAGGCCGCCATCGAGGCCATCATGAACCAGGTGACCCACACCGCCATCGTCGACGGCACCGACGAGGACACCCTGCGCAAGCTCGGCTGCAGCAACTTCGACGCCGTCGTGGTGGCGATCGGAGACAACCTGGAGGCCAACATCCTGGCCACCGTGGCGGCCAAGAGCGCCGGGGCCACGCGTGTGATCAGCAAGGGCGTCAGCCTCCTGGCCGCCCGCGTGCTGGACCGGGTCGGCGCCGACGAGGTGGTGCGCCCCGAGCACGACATGGGGGTGCGGCTCGCGCGTCAGCTCGCCACCCCCAGCATCGTCGACGCCTTCAAGCTCGGCGAGAACCACGGCGTGGTGGAGATCGAGGCCGAGCAGGCCCTGTGCGGCCGGCTGGCGGAGCTGCGGCTCCCCAACCGCTTCGGGGTGCAGGTGATCGCCGTGAACCGAGGCGGCAACCTGGAGATCAGCCCGCGCGCCGACTTCGAGCTGAAGCGCGGCGACCGCATCGTGATGATCGGCAGCAACGACGCCATCACGCGGCTGCGCGAGTACCTCAGCAAGTAGCCGCGCTGCCCACGAGTACACAGAGCGGCGGGGCGGCGGCGTCGGCCGTCGGCCCGGTGCCGGCGTCGCCGCCCCGGAGACGCCCCGGTAGAACGCCCGCGTCCCGACCGGCCGCGCTAGCCTGGAGGCAGGCCCGGCCCTGGCGCCGACCCGGCCGCACCGTATCGGCTCCCGTCCCCCCGGCACAGCACGACCGATCCCGACCAGGTCGCCGCCCCTCGGCGCGGGCCGGGAGGTGGTCACGATGCGGTACGCCACCGAGATCCTCGTCCGACGGGACGCGCGCCCCGACCGCCTGGTGCTGCTGCTGGGAGTCCTCCACGACTTCGACTGTGTGGCACGGGTCGACGAGGCCGGTAACGCCATCGAGCTCGAGCTGCCCGACGACGCCTACGAGTGGATCGTGAGCGGCGGGCTGGCCACCGTCCTGGAGGAGTTCTGCGACTGCATGGAGTGGCGCCCGCGCTTCCACGAACGCCCCGCCGGGGTGCGGGCGCGGCTGCCGGCGCCGCGGCACGAGGGGGCCCGGACCCCGATACCGGAACCGCGTACTCGCTGAGGACGGCCGCGCACCCCGGAGGCCCGGACGTCCCCGGCCTCAGGCCGGCCGCACCAGCGTCACCAGCAGGTAGACGTTGAGCAGGACGATGGTCGCGGTCACGGCCCAACTGAACCCGCGCGTGAGGGGGCGGTTGACGAAGTCGCCGACCACCCTGCGGTCCTGCAGGAACAGCAGCAGCGGGACCAGCGCCAGTGCGATGCCGAAGCTGAGGACCACCTGGCTGAGCACCAGCACGCTGGTCGGGTCGAGGCCGGAGACGATCACGGCGAACGACGGCAGCAAGGTCACCAGGCGCCGCATCCACACCGGGATGGCGAAGCCGACGAACCCCTGCATCACCGTCTGTCCGGCCATGGTGCCCACCACCGACGAGGAGATGCCGCTGGCCAGAAGCGACACCGCGAACACGGCACTGGCCGCCGAGCCCAGCAGCGGGCTCAGCGTGCGGTAGGCGGTGGTGATGTCGGCGACGTCCTGGTGGCCCGTGAAGTGGAAGGTGGCCGCCGACATCGCCAGCATGGCCATGTTCACGAAGCCGGCAACGCCCATGGCGATCACCACGTCCCACTTGGCGAAGCGGTAGATGCGCCGCGCCTGCGCCGGTGTGGCGGGGCGGATCCGCCCCTGCGTCAGCGCCGAGTGCAGGTAGATGACGTGCGGCATGACGGTGGCCCCGAGGATGCCGGTGGCCAGGTAGACGCTCTGCGGGCCGTGGAAGCGCGGCAGCAGCATGCCCGTGGCCACGGCTCCGAGGTCCGGCCGGCTGAACACCAACTCGAGCACGTAGGCCAGCGCGATCACGCCCACCAGCACGGTGATGACGGCTTCGAGCGGGCGGAATCCCAGGCCCTCGATGGCGAGGATGGCGAAGGTGGCGATCGCCGCCAGCACCGCCCCCCACAGCAGCGGTAGACCGAACAGCAACTGGAAGCCGAGGGCGGCGCCCAGGAACTCCGCCAGGTCGGTGGCCATGGCGATCAGCTCGGCCTGCACCCAGTAGAACCACACCAGCGGACGCGGGTAGCGCTCGCGGATGACCTCGGGGAGGTTCTTGCCGGTGGCGATGCCGAGCTTGGCGGACAGCGTCTGCACCAGCATCGCCATCAGGTTCGCCCACAGCACCACCCACAGCAGGCGGTAGCCGAACTCGGCCCCGCCCTGGATGTTGGTGGCGAAGTTGCCGGGGTCGATGTAGGCCACCGAGGCGATGAAGGCGGGCCCCAGGAACGGCAGCAGGCGGCTCGGCCGCCAGCCCGACCCGCCCTCGAGGGCGCGCTGCGCCCTCCGGGAGGTGACGGCGTCGAGGCGCCGGGGCGAGGCCTCCCCCGCCGGCGTGGCTCCGCCGCTCACGTGGTCGTCGCTGGGGTTGGGTACCCGCATGCTGGCTCCAGCTTCCCTCGGGCCCTCGCGCCGTGCGGTGCCCGATGTCGGCGTACCGAACTGCAGAGTTCGGCATGCCGAAAAGAGCATAGCTCCGCGCCCACCGGCTGTCAAAGGGGTGCGCGGCGAGCCAGCCGACCGGCGGCCGTGGTCGCGCGTGCTAGCGTCCGGGGGGCGCGGGCCGCGCCCGCACGCCCTACCGTCCCCCGCCCCCGCCTCCCGAGGAGGGTTCCCAGGTGATCCACCGCCTCTCGCAAGCTGCCGGCCTCAACCGCCAGGTCCTGGCCCTGTCGGCGGCGCGCCTGGGCGACGCCATCGGCAACAGCATCCTGTTCCTGGTGCTGCCGCTGTACGTGGCGAAGCTGCCGGATCCCTCCCTCACGCTGCCGGTGGCCACGCGGGTGGGGTTGGCGCTGTCGCTCTACGGCCTGGTGTCGGCGGTGGGCCAGCCGGTCGCCGGGGCACTGTCGGACCGGCTGGGGCGGCGCAAGCCCCTCATCCTGGCGGGACTGCTGCTGATGGCGCTGGGCACCTGGGCGTTCACGCTGGTCGGCACCTACGGCAGCCTCCTGGGGTTGCGGGTGCTCCAGGGGCTGGGCGTCGCCCTCACCATCCCGACCTCGCTGGCCATCATGTCGAGCGCCACCACCCGCGCGACGCGCGGCGGCTCCATGGGCATCTACACCACCATGCGCATGATCGGCCTGGCGAGCGGACCGCTGTTGGCCGGCCTGCTCTACCAGCGCTACGGCTTCGACGCCGCCTTCTACGTCGGCGCCGGATTCGTGCTGCTCGGCGCCGCCCTGGTGCAGACCTGGGTGCACGACGAGCCGGCGCCTGCGGTCGCCGGGGCGCCGAAGCGCTTCCGCCTGTTCGAGCCGGGCGTCGTCACGCTGCCGATGCTGGGCCTCGGCACCGCGACCTTCACCATGGCCGCCTCCTTCTCGATGATGGGCGCCCTCGAGAACGAGTTCAACGCCCGCCTCGAGCAATCGGCGCTGGCGTTCGCGGTGGCCTTCAGTGCCCTCATGGTCAGCCGCCTGCTGCTGCAGTTCCCTATCGGGCGCTGGTCCGACCGGGTAGGTCGCAAGCCCTTCGTGGTCGTCGGGCTGATCCTGATGGCCCCTGCCACCGCCCTGCTGGGGTTCGCGAGCTCCACCGAGCAGCTGGTCCTGTTGCGGGTGGCCCAGGGGCTGGCGTCGGCCGGCATCGCCGCCCCCACCTTCGCACTGGCCGGCGATCTGGCCCGCCGCGGCGGCGAGGGGCGGCAGATGGCGATCGTGACCACGGGCTTCGGGCTGGGGCTGTCGTTCGGCCCGCTGTTGGCCGGCGTGCTGTCGGTGGTCAGCTTCGCCCTGCCCTTCGTGCTGGGTGGAGCCCTGTCGCTGCTCGGAGCCTGGGTGGTGGTGCGCTCCGTTCCCGAGACGGTCGGGGGGAGGGCGCCCGGACGCGCCGCCTCCTGAGCCGCACCCCGTGGTAGCCTCCGGGCACCCCGGGAGGAGCATGGGAGCGAGCCACGACGACCTCGAAGGTATGCGCCGCGCGCTGGAAGCGAGCGGGCGCTACCGGGTCCTGGAGCGCTACCGGCGTCCCGAGCGCTACCACCCCGACCCCGACGACGGGCGCGAGCTCCACGTGGGGCTGTACGTCGACGTCGAGACGACGGGCCTGTCGGCCGCCCAGGACCGCATCATCGAGCTGGGACTGGTCGCCTTCGAGTTCGACGGCGAGGGCCGCATCTACCGGCTGCTGGAGGAGCTCTCGGCCTTCGAGGATCCCGGGCGTCCGCTGCCCGACGAGATCGTGCGCCTGACCGGCATCACCGACGCCATGGTGGCGGGGCAGCGCCTGCCCGAGGCCGAGGTCGAGGGTTGGCTGCAACGCGCCCACCTGGTCATCGCCCACAACGCCGGCTTCGACCGGCCGTTCCTGGAGCGGCGCCTGCCGGGCTTCGCGGGACGCGCCTGGGCGTGCTCGGCGAACGACGTACCGTGGCGCCACGAAGGCTTCGAGGGGCGCAAGCTCGAGTACCTGGCGATGAAGCAGGGGTTCGTCTACGACGGCCACCGCGCCGGCAGCGACTGCCTGGCAGGGGTCCACCTGCTGAGCCTGCCGCTGCCGAGCGGCCGGCGCACCCTCGACGCCCTGCTGGAACGCGCCCGCCGCACCGGAGGCCGGCTCTACGCGGTCGACAGCCCCTTCGACAGCAAGGACCTGCTCAAGGCGCGCGGCTACAACTGGAACGGCAAGGTCTGGTACCGCGACCTCCCCACCGACCAGCTGCGATCGGAGGCGGAGTGGCTGCGGCAGCAGGTCTACCCCAGCCCTCGTGAGCTGCCGGTGTTCCCGCTGAGCGCCTTCGTCCGCTACTCCGAGCGCATCCCCGCACTCCCCGACGACTCCGTACGCTGGCTGTGAGGGCCGCGGCCCTCCAGCCGCTCGCTGGGCGGCGGTCGGGTGCCGCACGGCGCCGCGGCCGCGCCGGCGCTACGCTTCCCCTGGGAGGAGACCCCGTGAGGCCCCACACCACCGCCCTGTTCCTGGCCCTGGCCTTCGTCGCCGTGGGCCTGGTGCTGTGGCTGGCGATCGCGCCGTGGCTGGGGGCGTTGTCGCTGGCCGCCGGGGTGGCGCTGGCGCTCTACCTGGCCCTGGGTCGCCTGCGCTGAACCGCCGACTCCTCCTCGAGCGTTAACGAGCGTCTAACGTCCACTGCGCATCCTGGCGTCGGAGGTTGCGCTAACCATGAACGCACGACGTGTGTTGCTCCTGTCCATCACGGCCCTCGTCGCCGGGCTCGCGGGCTACGGCCTGCTCGGGCTGCGGGCGCCGAAGGCGAGCGCCGGCGCCGGCACCCAGACCGCCAGCGTCGGCGCCCCCGGGCAGGGCACCATCATCGCCGTCGGTCCCGACGGCACCCTCTACACCGTGACGATCCCCAACTCCGGCAGCGGCTACGGGGCGAGCGCCCCGCAGGCCTACCGCGGCCGCACCGACGGGGAACGTGAGGAGTACGACGATGGCTACGCCTACCGATCGCGCTACGAGTGAGGTCGGCCGCGCCGGCCGCCGCGCCCCCGGCGCGGGCCCGAAGCCACGCCCGCGCCGCCCGGCCTTCGACAAGGACCAGGCCACCCTGTTCCTGCTCACCATCACCCTCGGCCTCGGCCTGGGAGCCGTGGTGCGCATCGTCCAGCGCTCCAGCCAGGCCAACGCCGCCGCGGCCCCGCAGCTCGCGGCCCAGACCACCGTCGTGCCCGGCTACGGCACGCCCAACAGCAGCTACTACGGCTCGAGCCAACCCAGCTACGTCCTGCCGCAACGGAGCTACCGCGCCCGCGGCTACACCCGGATGAGCTGATGCCCCAGGCCGCCTCCGCCCACCCCCCCACGCCGACCCCACCGGTCGACTTCGACGCGCTCCCGCACCGCGCCCTGCGCGCCCTCGGGACCGAGGTCCGCATCGCCGGCGTCGGTGCCGAGGCGGCGGCGGCGGAGCTCGAGCGCCTGGAGGCGCTGCTGACGCGCTTCCGCCCTTCGCCGCTGACGCGCCTGAACGCCGCGGGCCGGCTGAGCTCTCCACCGCCCGAGCTGGTGGACGCGCTGCGCCACGCGCTGGCGGTGGCCGAGGCTACCGACGGCCTGGTGACCCCGTTGGTGCTGCCGGCGCTCCTGTGGGCGGGCTACGTCGATCCCTGGCCGGCGCCGGCGCGACCGCGGTCCGGCGAGCCGCCCGCGGTCGCCGACTGGCGCGCGGTGGAGGTCGACGCCACCCAGGTGCGCCTGCCGGCCGGCGCCGAGGTGGACCTGGGCGGCACGGCCAAGAGCTGGATCGTCGAACGCTGTACGACCGCCCTCGAGGGGGAGGCCCTGCTCGACGCCGGCGGCGACCTGGTGAGCCTCTCGTCCGAGCCGGTGGCCATCGATGTCGCCGCCCCCTTCGGTGGCGAGCCGATGCAGGTGGTGCTGCGCCCGGGGCGCTGGGGCGTGGCCACCTCGGGGGTGGTGAAGCGGGCCTGGCCCGGCGGGCACCACCTCATCGACCCACGGGACGCCCGCCCCGCGCGCACGCGCTTCGTGCAGGCCACCGCGGTCCACCCGGACCTGCGCCGCGCCGAGGTGCTGACCAAGCTGGCGTTGCTGGACCCACACCACGCCGACCTCGACGAGGCCACCCTGATGGTGACCTTCGACCGCCGGGGGGATCCCTGGCACCGCCGTCCCGACGGCACTTGGAGCCGCACATGACTTCCGATCGTCGGATCGCCTCCGTCAACGAGTTCCTGGCCGCCACGCTGCTGGCCGGGGTCGCCCTGACCTGGGCCCTGGCCGCCCGCCACGCCACCCCCGAGGGACTGGCGTGGACGCTGGACCGCCTCGCCGGCGTGGCCGCCTACACCCTGCTGTCGTTGTCGGCGGGCCTGGGCGCCGTGCTCAAGAGCCGCTTCGTACCCTCATGGCTGGCCCGGCCCCTGCAGTACGGCTGGCACGGCCTGATGAGCAGCTTCGGGCTGGCGCTGACGACCGTGCACGTCGCCTTCGTGACGGTGGATCACCAGCAGCCGCAGACGCTGGCGGACGTGCTGATCCCCGGTCACGCCAGCTACCGGCCCTTCGCCCTGGCGCTCGGGACGCTGGCGCTCTACGCGGCACTGGCGGTGTACCTGTCGTTCTCGGCGCGTACGAACCTGCCGCGCCCGTTGTGGCGGGGCCTGCACCTGCTGGCCTACCCGGCCTGGCTGCTGGCGACGATCCACGGCTGGCTGGCGGGGACCGACCAGCTGACGCTGCTGTACCTCGCCGGGACCGCCGTGGTGGTCGGCGGCGCCGCGCTCCGGCTGTTCGAGGCCCGCCGCAGCCCGCAGCCCAGCGCGCCGTAGCTCGCCGATGCGGCACGGGAGGCGTAGGCTCTAGAGCATGAGGCTGTTGCTCGTCGAGGACGACGTGCGCATCGCGGAGCCCACGGTCGAGGCCCTGCGCGAGGCCGGGCACCAGGTCACCTGGGTCACGGACGGGCGCCAGGGGCTGACCGAGGCGCGCTCGGGCCAGTACGGGGTGCTGGTGCTCGACGTCATGCTCCCCGAGCTCGACGGCTTCGATGTCACGCAGGCGTTGCGCCACGAGGGCGTGGCCACCCCCATCGTCTACCTGACGGCGCGCGGTGAGCTCGAGGACCGCGTGCACGGCCTCGACCTCGGCGGCGACGCCTACCTCGTGAAGCCCTTCGAGCTGCCCGAGCTGCTGGCCACCCTGCGGGCCGTGGCGCGGCGCGCGGAGGCCGCGGGCAGCGCCCATCTCGGCTTCGCGTCGGGCCACGGCCGCGTCGACACCCGTACCCGCCAGGTGTGGTGGAAGGGCGAGGAGGTGGGGCTCACCGGCCGCGAGTACGAGCTGCTGGAGACGCTGGCGCTCACGCCGGGGCGCTGGTTCAGCCGCGAGGAGCTGCTCGATCGCGTGTGGGGGCCCGACTTCATGGGCGAGCCGCGCATCGTCGACGTCTACGTCAGCTACCTTCGCCGCAAGCTCGCCGACGAGGCCATCGACAGCGGGCGCGGCCGGGGGTACCGGGTCCCGTGACCATCCGCTGGCGCATGGCCCTGGCGGTCGCCCTGCAGACGGCGCTGCTGTTGCTGGTGGTGGCCGCCGTGCTCTACCTGGCGCTGCAGCGCTTCCTGGTGGCCGGCGAGGAGCGCCGCCTCGACAGCGCCGTGGCGATGGTCGACCTGCGCAACGACCTCGAACGCCCGGACCACGACCTGGCACCGCTGGCGCTCGGCAGCGAGTTCCCCTCCGGCGTCGAGGTCCGGGTCGTGAGCGGCGATCGCGTGCTGCAGCAATCGGCGGGCTTCCCCGACGTGCCGCTCGACCTGCCGCTGGGCTACACCCGCATCGACGGGCACCAGGTGCTCACCCGCGAGGTCCTCAGCGAGGGCCACCTGGCGCTGCTGCAACTGGCCACCGACCTGCGCGGCGTCAGCCAGCCGCTGCGCGCCTACCTGCGGGCGCTGCTGGTGACCCTGCCGGTGATGATGCTGTTGGCGGCGGTCGCGTCGGCCGTCACCGCCGGCCGCCTGCTCCGGCCCCTCAACTCCCTGGAGCGCGCCGCCAGTTCCATCGGCGCCAGCGGCGACCTGCTCCAACCCCTCCCCGGGACCGACGCTCGCGACGAGCTGGGGCGGCTAGCGGACACCCTGCAGCGGGCGTTCCGCCGCCTGAACGCCATGATGGAGCGCGAGAGCGCCTTCACCCGGGCCGCCGCCCACGACCTGCGCACCCCCCTGACGGCCCTCCAGGCACGGATCCAGGGGGCCCTGGCGAGGGAGCGCGACGCCGCGCACTACCGGGACACCCTGACCGAGCTCGGCCACGACGTGGGCCGCCTGTCGCGCCTCACCGAGCACCTGCTGCTGCTCGCGCGCGACGAGGCGGCGTTCCACCCCGCTCCCAGCGATCTCGTGCGCATCGCCGGCGACGCCGTCGATCGCGCGCGCCTGCGCGCTCCGACGGTGCCGCTCGACTTCACCGCCCACACCGCCCCGCTCGTCCAGGGCGACGCCCTGCTGCTCACGCACGTGGTGGACAACCTGCTGGAGAACGCCGTGCGGCACGGTCGCGGCGCTCCCGTCCGGGTGGTGGTGGAGGCCCACAGCGAAGGCGTGGCGCTGCGCGTCGAGGACGACGGACCGGGCGTCGACGGCGAGGCGCTCGGCCACCTCGGGGAGCGCTTCTACCGCGCCGACGCCGCGCGCAGCGGCGAGGGCAGCGGGCTGGGACTGGCCATCGTGGAGCACGTCGTCGGCTTGCACGGCGGCCGCTGGCAGGTCGACAGCGCCCCCGGCGAGGGCTTCCGGGTGGTCGTGGTGCTGCCGGCCGCGACCTGAGCGGACCCCGCGGCCGCTCACCCCCCCTTCGCCAGGAACCTCCGGACCTCGTCGAGGGGGCGGGTGTTCAGCACCGCCTCGGCCGGGAGCCAGGCGCGGCGCGCCTGCTCCACCCCGAAGCGCATGCTGTCGAGCTGGCGCACGCGATGGGCGTCGGTACCGATCGACACGATCAGCCCGCGGTGACGGGCGGCCAGCACGTGGACATCGTTCAGGTCGAGGCGCTCGGGGGCGGCGTTGATCTCGACGGCCACGCCGTTGGCCAGGCAAGCGTCGAACACCGCGTCGAGGTCGAGGTCGTAGCCGTCGCGCTCGCCGAGCAGCCGGCCGGTCGGGTGGGCCAGCACGTTCACCTCGGGGTGGGACACGGCCCGCACCACGCGTTCGGTCTGCCGATCGCGGTCGAGGTCGAACAGCGAATGCACCGACACCAGCACGATGTCGAGACGCGCCAGCCAGGCGTCGTCCAGATCGAGCTCCCCCTCCTTGAGGATGTCGACCTCGAGCCCCCGCAGCAGCGTGATCCCGGGGCGTTCGGCGGTGATCGCGTCGAGCTCCTCGAACTGGCGCGCCAGCTTCTCGGCGTCGAGCCCGCCGGTCATGCGCAGCGCCTGGCTGTGGTCGGTGAGCGCCATGTACGCGTAGCCGCGGCGCTCGCACGCCTCCATCATCTCCCGCACGCTGTTCTTGCCGTCCGACCAGGTGCTGTGCATGTGCAGGTCGCCACGGATGTCGTCGACGGCGACGAGCGCGGGCAGGCGGTGTTCGCGCGCCGCCTCGATCTCGCCGCGGTGCTCACGCAGCTCGGGCGGGATCCAGTCCAACTCCAGCGCCGCGAACACCTCCCGCTCGTCGGCGCCGGCCAGGCGGCGCCCGCCCCCTTCGTAGAGCCCGTACTCGTTGAGGCGCCAGCCGCGCCCGACCGCGGCCTGGCGCAGCGCCACGTTGTGGTCCTTCGAGCCCGTGAAGTACATCCAGGCAGCCCCGAAGCTCTCCGGCGGCACCACCCGCAGGTCGACCTGCAGCCCGCCCTGGAGCCGCACCGAGGTGCGGGTGTCGCCGCTCCCCAGGACCTCCTCCACCCCCGTCATGGCGGCCAGCGCCTCGCCGACCGCGCGTCCGTCCTCGGCGACGACCAGGAGGTCGAGGTCGCCGACCGTCTCGCGACGGCGCCGGTAGCTGCCGGCGGCCTCGGCGCGCTGCACCCCAGGGAGCGCGCGGAGGCGCTCCAGCAGCGGCCGCACCACGGCGTCGGCGTCGCCCAACCGGAGCCGGCGGGCGTGGCGGCGATGCGCCTCGATGCCCGCGAGGATCTTGGCCTGCGAGGCGGCGCCGAACCCGTCGAGCTCGGCCACCGCGCCCCTCTCGGCGGCGCGCTGGAGCTCGGTGAGGTCGCGCACGCCCAGCGCCTGCCACAGGGTGCGGGCGCGCTTCGGCCCTACGCCCTGCACCTCGGTGACCTCGATCAGTCCGATCGGCACCGTCTCGGCCAGGGCATCGAGGTCCGGCAAGCGGCCGCTCTCCACCATGGTGGCCAGCTTCCGGGCGATGTCCTTGCCGATGCCCGGGAGCTCGGTGAGGTCGACCCCGCGCTCGAGCAGGTCGGCGATCTGCTCCTCGAGCTCGAGCACCGTGCGCGCGGCCCTGCGGTAGGCGCGAACCCGGAAGGGGTTGTCCTCGGCCAGCTCCGAGAGGGCGGCCAGCCGGCCCAGCAACCTCGCCAGGTCGACGTTGGTCATCCGCCGGCCCCCTCGGCGGCCACCCCCCGCTCGGCCAGCAGGGCCAGGAAGGCCTCCTCGTCGAGCACCGGCACGCCCAGGCTCCGCGCCCGCGCCAGCTTCGAGCCTCCCCCCTCCCCTGCCACCAGGTAGCTGGTGCTGCCGCTCACCGAGCCGGCGGCCTTGGCGCCGTGGCGGCCCACCAGCTCCTGCGCCGCGGCGCGCGACAGCCGCTCGAGGCTGCCCGTGAACACGAAGGTGAGCCCTTCCAGGGCACCCCCGTCGGGGCCGGCGGCGGCCTCCCTCGGCCGCACCCGCCCGTCGAGCAGCGCATCCAGCACGGCGGCGTTGCGGGGCTCGGCCAGGAACTCGTGGATCTGCCGCGCCATCACCTCGCCGACGCCGCCGACCTGCGTGAGCGCCTCGACGTCGGCCGCCCGCAGGCGTTCCAGCGTCCCGAAGTGGCGCGCCAGGTCGCGCGCCACCGCGACACCGACCTCCGGGATGCCGAGGGCGTAGAGCAGGCGCGGCAACTCGGGTTCGCGGGCGTCGCGGATGGCCTGCGCCAGCTTGGCCGCCGACACCTCGGCGAAACCCTCGAGGTCGGCGAAGTCCTCGGCCTGCAGGTCGAACAGGTCGGGCAGGTGGACCACCATGCCGCGCTCGACGAGCTGGCGCGCGGTGCGCTCCCCCAGCCCCTCGATGTCGAGCCCCCCGCGACTCGCGAAGTGCGTGAGGCGGGCCACCCGCTGCGCCGGGCAGTCGAAGCTGTTGGGGCACACGGTGTAGGGGCCGTTCTTGCGCAGCAGCGTGCCGCAGCTCGGGCAGCGTTCCGGCATGGCGAACGGGGCGCCGCGCTCGTCGCCGGTCTCGAGGCGCTCGACGACCTGCGGGATGACGTCGCCGGCGCGCTCGACGCGCACGGTGTCGCCCTCGCGGATGTCCTTGCGCTGCAGATCCTCGATGTTGTGGAGGTTGGCGCGGCTGACGGTGACGCCGCCGATGGTGACCGGCCGCAGCAGCGCGATGGGCGTCACCACGCCGGTGCGGCCGACGCTGGCGACGATACGCAGCAGCTGGCTGGTCTCGACGCGCGGCGGGAACTTCAGGGCGTAGGCCCAGCGCGGATGGTGGGAGGTCGACCCCAGATCGCGCCGTGCCGGGATCGACTGCAGCTTCAGCACCAGGCCGTCGATCTCGTAGGCGAGCTCGTCGCGGCGCTCGGTCAGCTCGGCGAAGTGCCCGAGCACGTCATCGACGCCGGTGGCCTCGGCGTTGAGGGGGTTGATGGGCAGGCCCCAGTCGCGGAGCGCCTTCAACAGCTCCGCCTGGGTGTCGAAGGCCTCGCCGCCCTGCAGCACGTCGTAGCAGTAGATGCGCAGCGGCCGCGAGGCGGTCAACTGCGGGTCGAGCTGACGGACCGTTCCGGCCGCGGCGTTGCGCGGGTTGGCGAAGGGGTTCTTGCCGGCGTTGAGCAGCTCCTCGTTGACGTCGTCGAAGGCCTCCAGCGGCATGAAGATCTCGCCGCGCACCGACAGCTCCGCGGGCACCGAACGCGCCTCGGCACGCAGGCGCAGCGGCACCGCCGCAATGGTGCGCACGTTGGCGGTGATGACCTCTCCGCGGGCGCCGTCCCCGCGCGTGACAGCGCGTTCGAGGCGACCGTCGCGGTAGACCAGCTCGACGCTGAGGCCGTCGATCTTGGGCTCCAGCGAGTAGCGCACGGCGTCGTCGCCGAGCGCCTTGCGCAGGCGCTGGTCGAAGGCGCGGAGGTCGTCTTCCCGGGCGCTGGAATCGAGGCTGAGCATGGGCGCGGCGTGCTCCGCCGTCTCCAGCCCGGCCATGGGTTCGCCCGCCACCCGTTGCGTGGGGGAATCGGGCGTCAGCAGCTCGGGGTGGGCCGCCTCCAGCTCGCGCAGCTCCCGGTAGAGCTCGTCGTAGTCCGCATCGCTGATGGCCGGCGCGTCCTGGACGTAGTAGAGGAAGTCGTGGTGGCGGATCGCCGTGCGCAGCGCCTCGAGGCGCGCGGCCGCGTCGGAAGTCGAGGGCATGGCACCATCATACGGAGGGGGCGCCGTCCGGTCGGACCGGCGTGGACCGCCGCGCGACCGCCCCCCGCTCGCCTCAGTGCGGGCGACGCCGCGCCGTCGACGGATGAACCGGGGAGCGCTCGGGGGTGGGCCGGCGTTCGCCGACCCGGACCGTCGCGGCCGGCCGCCGCGTCGAGACGGCCACCGTCCGTACCGTCACCCCGGTGACGGGCAGCCCGGCTCCGAAGCCGGGATCGGACGCACGCTCCCACCAGCGCTCGACGGCATCGTTGACGGCGACCGCCACCGTGCCTCCGGCGATGACGGCCGCGAAGCCGAGGGCGAGCAGCAGCACGGGGCTCACGGCCGTCGTGCGCGTGGGGTCCGCCGTGCTGGGCAGGGCATGCGCGTCTCCATGCCCGTGACCTTACCTTAATTGCTAAGGTAGCCGTGTGAGCCAGCGCACACCCGGCTCTCGGATCACCGCGGAGCCGGTTCGATGAGGTCGGGACGGTCCACGCTCGGATTGCCGACCTGCCGCGCCACCGGATAGGCCTCGAGGGCCTCGTCATCGAAGGGATCGAGCAGGTCCTCGACGGCCCGCGGGTCGTCGACGGTCGGGTCGAGCCAGCGCTCGAACTCGGCCGGCTCCAGGATGACGGGCATGCGGTCGTGCAGGGGTCGCACCACGGCGTTCGGCCGGGTGGTGAGGATGGTGCAGGTGCGCAACGGCTCGGCGCCGCGGTCCCACAGCGACCACAGCCCCGCCAGGGCCAGCGGCCGGCCGTCGCGGCGACGGATGTGGTAGGGGCGCTTGACGCCGCCGACCGTCGCCCACTCGTAGAAGCCGCTGGCCGGCAGCAGGCAGCGGCCGTGCCGCATGGCATCGCGGAACGAGGGCTTCTCGGCCGCGCCCTCCGAGCGGGCGTTGATGAGGTTGGCCTTGAAGGCGGACGGGTCCTTGACCCAGTGAGGCACCAGCCCCCAGCGCGCCCGCAGCACCTCGCGCCCTCCGTCCGAGCGCTGCCGGACGATGGGGACCTCCTGGCTGGGCGCGATGTTGTAGCGCGCCTCGACGGCCAGCCCGACGACGTCGAACAGCGCGTCGAGGTCCTCCTCGAAGTGGTAGAGCGTGTAGCGCCCGCACACGGCGGCCGCCCTCCTCCCCAGCCGCCTCAGGCGGCGTCGCGAAGCTCGGCCAGGATGGCCTTGCGATCCTCCTCCGGGTACTCGGCCAGCAGGTCGAGGGTGCGCACGAACACGGCGAGGTCCTGGAGGTGGGTCGGGAAGGTGACGAAGTTGTGGCTCGCCATGACCTCCATGCGGCTGCTGTCGTAGAGGGCGCCGCGCCAGCCGTCCGCCTCGATGCGCTCGAGCGTGAAGCGGTGCAAGGTGGCCTGCATCAGGGTGTGGATGAGCTCACGCTGTTCGTCGCTGAGCTCGGTCCAGGCCGCTTCCGCGCGCTGCCGGCGCTGCTGATGGAAGCTGTCGGCGATCGACGCGGCGATACTCCGGATCTCCTCGCGCGACAGCCGCTGGGCGTCGGCCTGGGGTGCGGCCTTGGGCGGCTCCACCCCCTGCTGGAGGAGGTTATGCACGAAGCCGGCGAGGTTGTAGATGGGGCGGCCGGCCGCCTCGGCTTTGGCCGACAGCTTCGAGGCGTAGGCGACGATGTCGATCACGCGCTGGGCGCCGTAGCGCTGGAGGGTGCGGTCGATGTCCTGGGCCCAGCCGATCTCGCGCAGCGCGTCGCGGGCGTGCAGTTCCCGGACCAACTGCTCGGTGTCGGTCTCGCGCTGGACGCGCTTGGCGAGGCTCGCCGGCAGGCGCACGCGCGGCTTGAAGACCTCATTGCGCAGGATCGCGAAGTGCACGCGCCGGTACTTCCGGCCCACCTTCTCGGGCCGGTAGCTGAACATCAGGCAGGTGTACTGCTTGAACTCGGTCTGCGCCTTGTCAAGGACGTAGCGGAAGTCCTTGAAGCGGTCGTACTTGCCGTCCAGGCCGAGGCGGAGCTTGAGGTCCTCGACGTCGAAGACCAGCTCGGAGCGTTCGCCGGCGTAGCTGGCGGTGTAGAGCACCTCGAACAGCCGCATGCTGTTGAAGCTCTCGAAGCTCAGCAGCTGCTCGGTGGGGATGATGCTGAAGTCGCGGCGCAGTTGCAGGAGGTAGGGCTTGAGCTTCTCGTGCACCTTGAGCTCGATGCACGCCATCTGCTCCTTGTTGTCGCGTCCGTTCTCGTAGCGCGCCTCGGACACCCACTGGAACATCACCCAGTCGCCGTTCGGCTCCTTGATCTGGACCGTCTGCTCCAGCAGCTCCCGCGCCGATTGCTCGATGCGCGAGTAGATCGACTTGCCCTTGATGTTGAAGAGCTGCGCGTACTCCCAGGCGGTGATGCGGATCGGCTCCAGCTCGCTGTCGTCCTTGGTGATGTCGGACAGCGCCAGCACCAACAGCCGCTTGGTGAGGATGCCCATCTCCTGCCGGCTCAGCGCCAGCGGGTTCGCCTGCGTGATCGCCAGGTTGGGAACGCGCCGCTCCGCACCCCCGCGCTTCCCGGCGCCGCGCCCTCGACCCCGCGCTCGCCCGCGCGCCGGCTTCCTCTCCCCTGTCGCGCGGGGCCTCGCCTCACGCACCGAGGTGCCGGCCCTGCTCTCGAACTGCGCGTCCGCCTCGCGGTCGTCCGCCACGCCCGCCTCCGTCCGGTTGTCGTATCGTACCGATACGGGGAATCGCCGTCAAGGCTTTCCCCGTGCTGCGCGCGCAACGGTCGAGCGGTACCGCGCTTTTCCCGTTTCGGTCCCCTCCGCTCCCCGCACGGTACCCCGGCTTCCCCACACCGGTCCCCCGTCCTTCCCCCTCCGGTCCCCCTGCGCTCCCGCTGCGGTCCCCCCGCTCTCCCCTTCGGATCGTCTCGTCTCCGTCCAGCACGCGCGGACCGCGCCTCCATCAATGGGAATACAAAGACCCCATGAACAATCAAGCAAAGCCAGGAACGGGTGGTGATGGCTTCGAGGATCCCCCTTCCCACCCCCTGGGCCGCCATCCGACGACCGGACCGGCGGCGCTCCGAGGCGCCGCCTACGAGTACCGCACGTTCCCCGGCTGCGAAGGGCGCAGTCCCGCGGATTCCCCGGTTCCAGCGGTGATGCGGGTCAGGGGGTCGGGCGTAGGGGTCCCGCAGAATCCCCGGTTCGGGGCTGCTGTGGGTCCCGCAGGTTCCCCCGTTGGCGGCCGACGGCGCGTCCAGCGGCGGTTCCGCGACCGGGTGCGGTGCCGAGGCCTCCCCTGCCGTCCGGGCAGGGCACGTTCGGCGCCCGATCTGCGCGACGGTGCGGCGGGATCATGGGTCGGGCCGGAGGCCCCCTCGAGGGCGGGCCGGGGGCGGCACGCGGCGAAGGGGGAAGGCAGCGGTACCGCGGAGGGTGGGCGCGGTACGCCGTCGCGCCGCGTGCAGGGCGCGCCGGAGGGCCATGACAACCCGCGTGGGACGCGGCCACGGTGGGGGATCCCGGAAGTGCGCGCGCGCGAAGTGGGAGAGCGGCGGTACCGGCGCGGGGTCCGTTGGCGGCGCCGGGTGGGCGGCCTGCCATAACGTTATGGCGGTGGCCTACGCGGCGAACGTGCGTCAGGGACGTGGGCGGACTGAGCGGGCGGAGGGGGTGCGCGGCGGCGCCCCGAGTGCCGATGCCGCGCTACGGCTTGCCATAGCGTTATGGCGAGCCGCCGCCACGCCGATCGTGCCGGAGGGGCGAGGCCCGTCCGTGCGCGCAGGGTTCCGCGAGGACGATGCGGTAGAATCGCCACGGTGCGACGATGAGCACGCAGCGAGCCATGCGTGGCGCGACGCGGCCGAGGCGCGGGTCGCCGGCGGGCGGCACCGCAGCGAGAGGCAACGGCGCCGGGCCTTCGAGCTCGTGCGCGAGGTGCGGAGCGAAGGGGTTCCCGTGACGGTACTGACGTTCTTCAACCACGCCGGAGGGGTCGCCAAGACCAGCACGGTGCGCGACATCGGCTACGTGCTGGGCGAGATGGGCAAGCGCGTGCTGCTGATCGACGTCGATCCCCAGGCCAACCTGACGAAGTGGATGGGCGTGGAGGACGACATCGCGTTGAGCCAGACCATCTACCCGGCGGTGATCGGAGATCCCGACATGGAGGAGGGCACCGAGGACGCCGACGTGGAACTCACGCTGCCGGAGCCGCTCCACGTCCACGGTGTGGACCTGATCCCCAGCCACCTCAACGTCGCCATCGTGGAGCGGGAGATCCTCAGCATCTTCATGGGGGTCATGCGGCTGCGCGAGGCGGTCCGGCGCCTGGAGGGCTACGACTTCGTGCTGCTGGATCCACCGCCGAGCCTGGGGCAACTCTCGGCGCTGGCGGTGGTCGCTGCGGATCGCGTGGTGGTGCCGTTGCCGACCAACCGCAAGGGGCTGGACGGCATCCCCACCGTGATCAAGATGGTGCGGGAGTATCGCAAGGCTGCACGGGAGCTCTCGATCGCGCTGTTCGTGTTGACGCAGCACGATCGTCGCACCCGCCACGATCGCGAGAGCCTGGAGATCATCCAGAGCCAGCTCAAGGCGTTCGCCCCCATCTCGACCCCGCTCAACAGCCGGCCGGCGTACTACTCCGACGCCCAGGTCGAGGGCGTGCCGATCCCGCTCTACGCACCCGGCAGCATCGCCGACGAGGAGATCCGCGTGGTCACCGCCGAGTTGGTGGCGGCGTTGGGAGGCTCGGATGACGGCTAAGAAGCGACGCCCCGATCTGGACCGCACCGCGGTGTTCGAGGCCATCCTCGGGGACCTCGGGGAAGGCTCCGGTGAGGCCGCGCTGGGTACCGTGACGATCGACGAGATCCGCTTCAACCGCAAGCAGCCCCGCAAGTACCTCGACGAGCACAGCCTCGCGGACCTCACCGCCTCGGTACGCGACAAGGGCGTCTTGGAGCCGATCATCGTCCGCAAGGCGGCCGATGGCTACGAGCTCGTGGCTGGCGAGCGCCGCACGCGCGCCGCCCAGATGGCGGGGCTGAGCCAGATCCCGGCGATCGTGGTGGAGATCGACGACCGCGAAGCGCTCGAGGTCTCCATCATGGAGAACCTGCAGCGCGAGGACCTGAACGCGGTGGAGGAGACCGACGCCGTCTTGACGCTGCTGGAGCTGAGCCTGGAGGTGCCGCGGGGGCAGGTGCTGCACCTCCTGCAGGAGCTCTACAACGAGGAGCGCGGGCGCTCCCCCGCCAGCGCCTTCTCGGCCCGTCAGAAGCAACTCGCCCAGGCGCTGTTCAAGCGGCTCGGGCGCTTCACGGCCAGCTCCTTCGTGAGCAACCGCGTTCCCATCCTCGACTTCCCGGAGGCGCTGCTCGATGCCGTGCGCTCGGGTCGGCTGGCCTTCACCAAGGCGCAGGCGCTGGCCCGGGTGGAGGACGATGCGGCCCGCGAGCAGTTGTTGCACGAGGCGCTCGAGGACGATCTCTCGCTCAGTCAACTGCGGCGTCGGATCACCGAGGTCCGGCGCGCCGCCGGGGGCAAGCGCGCTGCCTCGGACGAACGCTTCGAGCTCGCCGACAGCGCCCGGAAGTTGCTCAACCGGCGCCGCCTGGAACGGCTGGGCGGCAGCGAGCTGGCCCGGGTCAACGCCCTGCTGCGCGAACTCAACGACATCCTGGAGGGCTGAAGGCAGGGGCCCGACGGTGCGTCAGCGCGCCGGTGGGTTGTACCTTTGTACGGCCGCGACGCCCTCGGTGGGGACGCGGCTGCTGCCGCCGAGGCCGACCGCGACGGGCCGCCCAAGGCGGCCGTGGCCGAGCCCGCGATGTGCTAGATTCCTTCCACCACGAACGAGCCCGGAACCGGCCACGGGAGAGGCCGGTGGACGTCCCGCCAGGGGCACATCCCACACCCAGGGGCATCGAACACAACTCGGACCATGGTCGACCGACGAGGGGGAGGACATCTTCTGTCATGGCCACGCTCTGCCTGTACATCAAGCCCACGGCAACCCGACCCGGCACGCGTCTGATGTCGGTCACGCGCCTCGGCCCGGAGTGGACGGGGCGTCGGCTGCGCCTGCGGGAGCCGGGCCGGGTGGGCCTGCGAGAGCCCGACCTGGTGGGTTGGTCGGACTTCTACGCCGGCAGCCCCTGCGATGTGCACGTGGCGTTCGCGCGCGATGGCGAGCGCAGCGGTTGGCTGGTGTGGGGGGGCACGTTGGGACTGCGTTCGCTGCCGCCCGGCGTGGA
The DNA here is from genome assembly GCA_030149325.1 of Deinococci bacterium. GTDB lineage: Bacteria > Deinococcota > Deinococci > Deinococcales > Trueperaceae > JASBRS01. Next base: position 10,556 of record JASBRS010000037.1, on the reverse strand, counting down.
CGATCCCGAGGCCGTGCGCGGCGGCGGCTGGGACGAGCCCCCGGTGCTGTGGATCGACGACGCCAGCCTCTTCCCGGAGGACGTCCGAGCCGTGGTGACGACCGGCAGCGAGGCCGGGCTCCCCGCCGGGTCGGGCGAGGTCGCGGGCGAACCGCTGCCCTCGTAGCGCGCTACCGGCTGCGCGCCCTTGCGGCGCTAGGATGGCCGCTCGGAGGTGCACCATGCTGGAACTCGGCAGCCAGGCGCCGGACTTCGACCTGGAGGACCAGACGGGCACCCACCACCGCCTCTCGGACTACCGGGGGCGCTGGGTGGTGCTGTACTTCTACCCCAAGGACGACACCCCGGGTTGCACCAAGGAGGCGTGCGGCTTCCGTGACGCCGGCGCTGCGCTGGCGGAGCTCGACGCGGTGGTGCTGGGGGTGTCGGCCGACGATCGCGAGAGCCACGCGCGCTTCGCGACCAAGTACCAGCTCGACTTCCCGTTGCTGGTGGACCCGGACAAGCAGGTGCTGGAGGCGTACCACGCCTACGGCGAGAAGCGCATGTACGGGCGCGTCTACCAGGGCGTCCTGCGCGTGACCTACCTGATCGGGCCCGACGGCAGCATCGTGCGCACCTGGCCGAAGGTCAAGGCCGAAGGGCACGCCGATGAAGTGAGGCGTGCGCTGATCGAAGCCGCCTGAGCTTCCAAGTTGCGCCGCGGCAGCGGCGTCCATGGCCGGCAGGGGGAGGGCTCGACGAGCCCTCCCCCTGCGTCGTCGTGGCGCCTTCGTGAGGGAAGGGGGGAAAGCGGGGTACCGCGAGGCGGGGAAGGAGCGGGACCGCGGGCGGCGGCCAACTGGGGAATCCAGGGGACTCGGGGAGCCTGCGGGGGTGCCGAGAGGGCCGGTCCGTGGGGCAGAGGGGGCCGGTCCGACGTCGCTTCGGGCCGGAAGTGGGGAAGTTCGGGTACGGGATCGTCCGCGGAGTGGGAATCCTGCGGGACTCGGGCGCGTCGAAGTGGGAAGGACGGGGTACTGCGGCCTTTGCGACGGGGCGTGATCGGATGGGGGAGAGGCGAAGTGGGAAGGACGGGGGACCGGCGGTCGAGGTTCAGGCGCCGGGTCCGGGGGAGCGGCCGCGGAGCAGGAGCCATGCCAGCAGCAGGGCCAGCGCCAGCCAGGTCGCCACCACCGCGACGGCCGCGGGCCGGCCGAGCCGGCGCCTCAGGTCGGCGAGCGGCGAGGGGCCGGTGGCGGCGCGGGCGTCGTTCAGCACCTCCGGCGGCAACAGCCGCAGGACCAGGGCGACGCCCAGCGGGACGAGCAGCAGGTCGTCGAGCAGCCCCAGCAGCGGGATGGCGTCGGGGATCAGGTCGAGCGGGCTGAGGGCGTAGGCGAGCACGGCCACGGCCAGCAGGCGCGGACCCCAGGGGGTGCGAGGGTCACGGAGGGCGAAGGCCACCACCGTGAGCTGACGCAGCAGCGCGTCGGCCCAGCGGCGGAGGCGGGGAGGGAGCCGGGGCACGAGGGGAGTGTACGGCCGGGCGCTTCAGCCGTAGTGGTAGCCGAGGATGCGGATGGGCGTGGGCAGCGGGTAGACGACCACGGCCTTGAGCATGAGCTGGTGGCCGGTGTCCTCGACGACGGCGTCGGCGACCAGGATGGAGGCGTCGCGCAGGAGCTGGCGCTGGCGCTCCCACAGGTCGGGCGGGATGATGAGCTGGGCGCGGTCGGGCCCGTCCTCGAGGACGAAGAAGGCGAACCCCTTGGCGGTGCCGGGGCGCTGGCGGCCGACCACCAGGCCGGCCGTGCGGACGTCGGCCTTGCGGGGCAGGCGGCGCGCCCGCGCCAGCGGCAGGGCGTCCAGTTCCCGCAGTTGATCGCGGACCAGGTCCAGCGGGTGCATCTCGAGGGTGCTGAAGCGCGTGGTCTGGTAGTCCCACACGAAGCGTTCGGCCGTCGACAGGGGAGGGAGCTCGGGCAGCTCGGGGACGGCGGCGAACAGCGCCTGCTGGCCGGGAGGCTGGGCGTGGCTGAGCGCGCCGAGGCGGAACAGCGCCTGGCGCCGCGGCTGCAGGGCGTCGAAGGCGCCCGCCCGCACCAGCGCCTCGAGGGTCTCGCGCTCCACCGTCACGCGCGCGTAGGCGTCGTCGATGTCGCGGAAGGGGCCGCCGCGCAGGCGCTCGAGCAGCAGCGCCCGCGCCGTGTCCTGCGATACCCCGGTGACGGCGGCCAGCGGCGGCCGCACCGCCTTGCGGCCGTGTCCGTCGCGCTCGCAGCGGTAGTGCACGCCGCTGCCGTTGACGTCGAAGGGCAGGAAGGGGACGCCCCAGGCGCGCCCCTCCTGGCGCTTGGTGGAGGCCGACCACATGCCCGGCTCCTCGCTGAGGATGGCCGCCAGGAACTCGGCGGGGTAGTGGATGCGCAGGTAGGCGCTGGCGTAGGCGTGCAGGGCGAAGGCCCAGGCGTGCGACTCGGCGAAGCCGTAGCCCTGGTAGGCCTTGACCGCCTCGAACACCGCCTCCGCCTCCTCGCGGCGGGCGCCCTGGTGACGCATGCCGCCCTCGACGAAGCGCTGGCGGTCGGGTTCGATGTCCTCCAGGTCGTGCCAGCCCGACACCTTCTTGCGGAAGCGGTCGGCCTCGATCCAGCTCATGCCGGCGAAGTGCACGGCGATCCTGAGCACGTCCTCCTGGAACAGCAGCACTCCGTAGCTCTTGGCCAGGATGGGCTCGAGCGAAGGGTGCCAGTAGCTCACCGGCTCGAGCCCGCGCCGCCGCCGCAGGTAGGGGTGCACCGTGCCCGACTGGATGGGTCCGGGGCGGATCAGCGCGATCTGGTGCGCCAGGTCCTTGAGGCTGCGCGCCGCCATGACGCGACTGGTGTGCGTCTGGCTGGGGCTCTCCACCTGGAACAGGCCCATGGTGTCGCCCTCGCAGATGAGGTCCCAGACGCGCTCGTCGTCGGGCAGCTCGGCGAGCTCGAGCCACACGCCCTCCATGCGCAGCACCTCCTCGCGGGTGCGCTCGAGCGCCGCCAGCATGCGCAGGCCCAGCAGGTCGAGCTTGATCAGGCCCATCGCTTCGGCGTCGTCCTTGTCGAGCTGCAGCAGCTTGATGCCGCCGGTCGAGCGGTCGAGCGGGGAGTAGTGGGTGAGCGGCTCGCGCGCCAGCACCACCCCGCCGTTGTGGGGGGCGAGGTGGCGGACGTGCTTGCGCTCCATGCCCTCCAGCAGCCCGAGCAGCACCTCGCCGACGGGGGCGTCGCCCAGCACCTCGCGGAAGGCGGGCTCGGCGCGGCGGGCGTCGCGGGGGCGCAGCCCCCGGAAGTCGCGCCCCAGGGCGCGGGTGAGGCGGTTGCGCAGCTCCGGCGGCAGGCCCAGCGCGCGCCCCAGGTCCTGCAGCGCCAGCGGCAGCCGGTAGGTGATCTTGTTGCACACCATCGCCTCGGTGGTGGCGCCGAAGCGCTCCTCCACCCAGGCCAGCACCTCGTCGCGGCGGGCGGAGGAGATGTCGATGTCGACGTCGGGCATGCTGGTCTTGCCGGTGTGCAGGAAGCGCTCGAACAGCAGGTCGTGCGCCACCGGGTCGGCCTGGGTGATGCCCAGCAGGTAGCAGGTGATGCTGGCGGCGGCGGAGCCGCGGCCGGCCGCCAGGATGCCGTGGCGGCGGCAGTGGTCGGTGACCTCGGCGGCGACCAGGAAGAACTCGGCCAGCGAGAGCGCGCGCACCGCGTCGAGCTCCTCCTCGAGGCGCGCGCGGGCGGCGGGCAGCCGCTCGCCGTCGTAGCGCTCGAGCAGGGCGGCGTAGCAGCGCTCCTCCAGGTGCCGCTCGGGGGGGATGCCCTGGGGGATGCGGGCGCGCGGGGGCGTGAGGCGTTCCGGGAGGAGGTCGAAGGATGCCCTCTCGGCCACCCAGGTGGCGTTGAGGACCGCTTCGGGGAAGGGCAGGCGGTCCAGGGCCTCGACGGCGTCGGGGAGGGCTTGACAGGCGTTCTGGGGCCTCCTGGGGTGGGGGTCCTGCACGCTGGTGCCCAGCCGCGCGCAGGTCAGCGCGTCGTAGAGGCGGTAGTCCTTGGACTCGGCGTAGCGCACCTCGGGGGCGGCCACCACCGGCAGCCCCAGGCTCTGGGCGAGGCTCCGGAGCACCCGCGCGCGGCGCTCGTCCCAGCGCTGGCGGTCGTGGAAGAGCTGCAGGTAGAGGCGCTCCGGGAAGGCGCCCTGCAGCTCGCGCAGCAGCCCCTCCAGCGCGGCCACCCGGCGCTCGGCCAGCCAGCGCGCCACCACCCCGTCGCGCGGGCCGGTCAGCAGCAGCAGGTCCTGGGTGTGGGACAGCAGCACCGGGTAGGGCAGGTCGCGCTCCGGCCGCTCCAGGGCGGCGCTGATCAGGCGGTTGAGGGCGCCGTAGCCGGCGCGCGAGGTGGCCAGCGCCACGAAGGGGTAGACGGCGTCCTCGATGCGGACCGGCAGGGTGGCGCCGATGAGCGCCCGGATGCCGTGCTGGCGGGCCGCCTGGAAGAGCTCGACGGCGCCGCTGACGCTGAGGTCGTCGGTGAGCGCCAGCCAGCGGTAGCCCAGCGCGGCGGCGCGCGCCACCAGCGTGGCGGGGCTGGCGGTGCCGGCGCCGAGGCTGTAGTAGGAGTGGACGTCGAGGAGCGCGCTCAGTCGTTGGCTCGAGCCACCCACCAGGCCTCCCCCTCCCGGAACAGCTCGACCACGCCGCCGCCGCGGAGCTCGAGCAGCAGGTAGTCGCGATGGATCTCGCGCTCCCACCAGCGGCCGTCGTAGCGCCAGCGGTCGAGCACGCGCGCCACCGGCCGCTGCCGGAGCCGGCCGCCGCCGGCCGCCCGTGGGGAGGGCGCGGGGCGCGTCGCAACGGACGCCGCAACGGACGCCGCAGCGGACGTCGTCGCGCGCGCCCCGGCCGGAACGGGAGCGTCGCCGCGCGGGGCGGCGGGGGAGGGGCTGGGTGCGGTGGGGCTGGGCGTGGTGGGGCTGGGCGTGGCGGGGCTAGGTGTGGTCTCCCGCCAGCTCACCAGGACCGGTTGCCGGTCGCGCAAGGTGACGTGGGCGGGGAGCATGAGCAGGCGCATCGGGATCCTCCGGGAGAGGGGAGAGCAGGGGTGGGGCGGGGCTCGGCAGCCGCGGCGCCGGGGGAGCGTCGTCCCGGGCGGGGCCGCGGAACGGCGGGGGCGGGGTGTCGCCCTGTGGGGTGCTGTCCTGTGGGGGACCGCTGTCCTGTGGGGGGCCGCTCGGTGGGGGGCCGCTGAACAGCGGGACCGCCGTGGCCCGCACCAGCCGGCGGTGCTCGCCGGCGGGCGGTGGGGGCGCCGCGCCGGGATGGGCCGAGGGGGGGCTCGCGGGTCCGGCCGCGTCCGCCGCCGTCAGCCGCTCCCAGCCCCATGCCAGGTCGTCGGCCTCGGCGTAGGGATCGCGCCAGACGAGGCGCACCAGGGCGGCGGGGAAGCGCTCGAGGGTGGCCTCCAGAGCCCGCTGGCGCTGCTCCCGCGCCTGCCACAGGCCGCTCTGGAGGCCGAGGCGGCGGGGGGCGGCCAGCTCCAGCGTCAGCCGTTCGATGCCGGCGCCGGCCTCGGCGGCGCCGCTGTCACGCAGGGCGAAGAGCGCCTGCTGCCGGATCTGGCGGGCGTGCGCCAGCGGGCGCTTGCTGAGGCGGGTGGCGGTGAGGCGGGTGGCGGTGAGGCGGGGGACGCCGGGGTGGGTGGTGCCGGGGCGGTTGGTGCCGGGGTGGGGGACGCGGGGCCGGGGGGCGGCCAGGTCGGCGGTGAGGGTGAGGCGGTGGGCGGCGCGGCCCGCCAGGCCGCGCTCGAGGGCGAGGGCCAGGCGTTCGAGAGCGGGCAGGAGCTGGTGCGGCTCGCGCGCCGGCTCCTCGAGGGCCAGCGTTCGCCGCAGCACCTCGGGCGGGCGGCGGGGCCGCAGGCGGGTGCGGTAGGGGCCGTGCAGGTAGGGCAGCAGCGCCTCCCCCTCCTCGCCCAGGTAGGAGCGGAGCTGGGAGGCGCTCCAGCGGGCCAGCTCGCCGACCGTGGTGAGGCCGAGCCAGTGGAGGCGGGTGAGGTTCTTGCCGCTGACGCCCACCCCCTTCAGGAAGCGCAGGGGCAGGCGCGCCAGGAACGCCGCTTCCTCCCCCGGCGCCACCGTCCGGACGCCGCCGGGACGGCTGGAGAGGGCGGCCAGCTCGGCGATCTCGCGCGCCTCGGCGACCCCTACGCGGGCGCCGTAGTGCGCCGCCAGCGCCCGGGCCTCGTCGTCGTCGAGCTGCAGGAAGACGCGCCCGCGGACGCCGCCGGGGCGCCCGCCCTCCTCCAGCCACGGGGTGACGGCGTGCAGCTCGCGCAGTAGGACGTCCCAGGCGTGGGCCACCTCGGGCTCGTGGACCTCCACCACCCGCAGCCCCTCCACCCGCATGCGGGCGCCGCTCAGGCGCATGCCGGGGGTGATGCCCAGGCGATGGGCCGCGGCCGAGGCGTGGAGCACGCGCTGCTCCTCGACGCACACCAGGGCGGCCTGGGCCAGGGCGGGGTCGGCGCGCTGCGTCAGGTAGAGGGGGAGGGGATCGAAGCACAGCGCCGCGATCCGGGGGGACGCGCCGGCGGGGCCGGCGTTCGTCGCGAACAGGTTGGGTGCTAGCATGGCGGCGTACCTGGGAGGACCGCACGGCGGTCCACTGGGGGCGGCGAAGGGGCACATCCCTCTTGCTTGGCGGCGGGTGGGTGTGCCCTTCGTTCTTCGGGGCTGGGTTCTCCGGGGCCGGTGCTCGGGCCGTGCGGCGCCGGGCCTCAATCCCCCCCTTCGATGAGGAGCTCGTCGACCACCTCGCCGCGCAACAGGCCGCGGAAGACGCCGTCGACGTGGAGCTCCTCGGCGGGGACGGCGAGGGTGGGGTAGGCGGGGTTGTGCGGCCGCAGCCGGTAGCGGCGTGGCGTGGCGCCGCGCCACTCGAGGTACTTGAGGGTGGTCTCGTCCTCGCCCACCCGCACGGCGCAGATCTCGCCGGAGCGGCGGGGCGGTGTGCGGTGCAGCAGCACCACGTCGCCGTGCTCGATGCGGTCGGCCATGGAGTCGCCCCGGACCCGCAGGGCGAAGTGGTCGGGGCGGTCGCGCAGCGACAGGTAGGCGTCGGGCTCGGGGTAGCTGCCGACCGGCACGCCGGCCGCGATCTCGCCGAAGAGCGGCACCCCGCTCCGCGGACCCAGCAGCGTGACGCGCGGGCTGCGACCGGGGCCGCGGCTCTCGACCCGCAGCTCGCCCTTGGCCTCCAGCGCCCGCAGGTGCTCGCGCAGGGTGGGGTAGCGGATGCCGAAGCTGCGCGCCAGCGCCGTCAGCTCGGGGAGGTGCCCGTGGCGGGCGTAGGCCTCGCGCAGGGCCTCCAGGATCTGCAGTTGCTTGACGGGCCGGGGCGGCATGGCCTCCTCCTCTCCGTTACCCTCTGTTTCTGAGGGTAACGCCAGCATAGGGGCGCGTCGAGGGGTTGTCAAGGTGGCTCGTACCGTGCCGTCGCGGGCCTCGGCGCCCGCCCCGTCACGCGCGGGACTTCGAGTGTGATTGAACCCACGGCCCTTGAAGCGACGGCCGCGTTGGTGCGCGCCCTCAAGGCGCTCGGCGACCCCACCCGCCTCCGCGTGGAGGTGTGGTCGGCCGGCACCGAGAAGACGGGCGTCAAGCCGGAGGCGGTCGCCGTCATGGCGGAGGCCGGGATCGACCTCGCCGCCTGGCATGGCGTGCGCGACGGTCTCGGGCGCATGAGCCGCCGCCTCGTCGACGGCCCGCGGGCGGGCCGCGTGCCGAGCGACGACGAGCTGGCCGCGGCACGGACAGGGGAGGGCCAGCGCCTGTCCGGAGCGCGGCGCCGGCGACACGCCGGGCGGCCGCGCGGCTGCGTAGCATGGGGCGTGGAGCCGGTTCGCCCGCCGCACGCCACCGCTGGGGCCACGCCTCCCGCTGCCGCCCTCGAGCGCTTGCTCGAGCTGCTCCGCGGACGGCGCGCGCTGGTGCTGTCGGGGGCGGGGCTCAGCACCGAGTCGGGCATCCCCGACTACCGCGGGCCCGACGGCGAACGTCGCGCCGCCCACCCCATGACCTACCAGGAGTTCGCCCGCAGCGCGGACGCCCGCCGACGCTACTGGGCGCGCAGCTACCTGGGCTGGCCGGCGATGCGCGCCAAGCACCCCAACGCCGGCCACCGGGCGGTGGCGGGCCTGGAGGCGGCGGGCTACGTCGGCGGCGTGCTGACCCAGAACGTCGACGGCCTGCACCAGGCCGCCGGCAGTCGCACGGTGCTGGAGCTGCACGGGGCGCTGGCGCGGGTGCGCTGCCTGGCCTGCGGGGGCGAGGAGGCGCGCGACGAGGTGCAGCGCCGACTGGCGCGCGCCAACCCCGGGTTCGCAGCCTCCCGCGCCGAGCTGGCGCCCGACGGCGACGCGCGCCTGGCGCCCGAACTGGAGCGGGCGTTCGAGCCCGTGGCGTGCCGCCTCTGCGGCGGCGTGCTCAAGCCCGACGTGGTGTTCTTCGGCGAGAACGTGACCCGCGCCACGCTGGAGCGGAGCTGGGCCATGCTCGACGACGCCGAGGTGCTGCTGGTGCTGGGATCGTCGCTGACGGTACGTTCGGGCTACCGCTACGTGGTGGCGGCGCGGACGCGAGGCACGCCGGTGGCCATCGTCAACGACGGCGTCACCCGCGGCGACGAGGACGCCGACGTGCGCGTCGGCGGCCGTCTCGGCGCGGTGCTGCCGGCGCTGGTGGCGGGGCTGCTCGCGAGCGGCTAGCCCGCCGGGTCGTCGCGCACGCGGCGGTAGCGCCCCTCGATGGAGGCCAGCAGGCGCCGCGCCAGGTCGCTCTGGAGGCGCTGCCGGGCGCTCACGAAGAACTCGTCCAGGTGGCGGTGCCCGTCGCGCGAGGGCAGCGGGCGCGAGGCGTCGTAGCGCCCCTGTTGCTGGTAGATCAGCGCCTGCAGCGCCATGTCCACCAGGTTCATGTCGCGCACGAAGCGCGCCTCCGGCGAGGCGTCGCTCTCGTAGGCCCGCCACAGCGCCCGCACCTCGTCGGCCGCCGCGGCAGGCGCCCCCGCCAGCACCTGCTCCAGGCCGTCGGCCTCGAGCCGCGCCTTGGCGCCGGGGCTCAGGGTGCGGTCGTCGGGGTGTGCGCGCGCCGGGATGTCGCCGACCTCCGCCTCCGCCAGGTCGTGGACGGCGGCGATGGCGAGGGCGCGGTCGCGATCGACGCCGGCGCTCCCGGCGAAGAGCAGGCACAGCAGCGCGGTGCCCCAACTGTGCGCCGCCACCGACTCCGGGGTCGTCACGCCGCGCAGCACCCAACCGCTGCGCGGTTCGTCCTTGAGGCGGTAGGCGCGAAGCGCCACGCCCAACAAGGCGGCGTCGTCGGGAGCCGGCGCAGGGGGAGAGGCGTCGTCCGTCACGCCTCCGAGCCTACCGCGGCCGCCGCCGCCGGGCGCTGCAGCGGGGCCTATACTGGACCATGACGCTCCTCGCTCACGACGCCTACCAGCGGGCCGCGCGCTTCCTGGTCGAGCGGGCGCGCCCCCTGGAGGCGGCATGCTTCCGCCACGACTTCGAGGGCGCGCCGGCCGCGGCCGGGATCGAGGCGCTGCGCGCCTTCCAGAACGACGACGGCGGCTACGGCCACGGCCTCGAGCCCGACGTGCGCACGCCCAGCTCGGGCGCCCTGGCCACGGGGGTGGCGCTGCAGCGGCTCGCCGAGCTCGGCGCCGGTGCCGAGCACCCGCAGGTGGCGGCCGCGCGCGCCTACCTGGAGCGCACCCTCGACCCCGACCGCTGGACCTGGCGCGTGGTCCCCGACGACGTCGACGCCTACCCGCACGCCCCCTGGTGGAGCTCCGAGGGGCTCGAGGAGCGCTTCGGCGGCTTCCAGGCCAACCCGCGCGCGGCGGTGGTGGCCGGGCTGCTGCACTTCGAGCCCGCCGCCGAGGAGGGCTGGCTGGGGCCGGTGGTGGAGGCCACCGTCCGCACGCTGGAGACGCGCGAGCTCGACATGCACGAGCTGCTGGCGGCGCTGAAGCTGCTGGAAGCGCCGGGGCTGCCGGTGGGGTCGCGCGCCCGCGTGCGCAGCGCCTGCGAGCAGGCGGCGCTGCGCAGCGTGGCCACCGACCCGGCGTCGTGGCAGGGCTACGGCCTGCAGCCGCTCGACGTCGCCACGCGGCCCGGCAGCCCGCTGCACCACCTCTTCGCCGAGGCCGTCGAGGTCAACCTCGACCACCGCATCGCACGGCAGGGCGACGACGGCGCCTGGGCGCCGGCCTGGAGCTGGGACCGCTACCCCGAGGCCTGGGAGGGCGCCCGCCGCGAGTGGCAGGGGGTGCTCACGCTCGACGCGCTGCGCTCGCTGCGCGCCTACGACCGCATCGAGGGCGTGCCGCCGGTGGCGCCGGAGGCCCCGCTCTAGCCGGCCGACCGGCTAGTCGTCGGCAGGTGCCGGCCCGGCGGCCGCACGGTCCGCCCGGGCCACCCCGCGCGCGGCCGCCAGGTAGGCGGTGCTGCCCGCCCCCGCGACCGCGGCGGCCACCGCCAGCGCCAGCGCCG
>JASBRS010000036.1 GCA_030149325.1 Deinococci bacterium | reverse complement strand
CGGATGAGCCGGTGGATTCGCACGCCGAAGGTAGGCGGCGTGCCCGTCGACCGCACCCGCAGCACGGCCCGAGGCTGCGGCTGCGGTCACGGCGGTGCGGTCGCGGCGTTCGGGGGGTATCGTGGAGGGGCCGCCCCCACCCCACCCCGCGCTGGTGACCGCCACGCCATCCTCCATCGGGGCGGCAGGCGGTGCCTGGCGCTCACGTCCTGTTGAGGAGGAAGGCGCCCGCCAGGACGAAGACGATGACGGGCCACGTGTTCACGAATCCGGTGAAGAAGCCGACCATGAGCACGGCTAGGAGTCCGGCCCCGAGAGCCAGCACGGTTGCGATCTGTCCTTGAGTCATCGGGTTCCTTCCGTGGGTGCGACGGCACCCAGGGCGACTTGGCGTCGACCGAGTCAAGGTAGGGGGCGACCGGGTGAGGTGTCGTCACCCGACGGGGTGACGCCACCCAGCCGACCGGACGAGGCCCGGTGAGCTGGCCGTGGCTGCGTGGGCGAGCCGCCGGAGCGGGCGAGTGCGCGGCCGAACGGGAGCTGGCCGAGGGCGAAGGAGCCGAGGAACGGACGCGCGTGCACCCTAGCTGCGCCGGGGGAGAGACCCATGCGCGCCGTCAGGTCGCCGGCGATGACGGAGTTGGCCGATCGGAAGAGGTAGGGCAGGAAGTGGGCGCCCGCGAAGACCGCGAGGACGCGCCAGGCACGGGTAACCGTGCCGGCCAGCCTAGCAGGAGGGGTGGGACGACGTCCCGCTGGGTCGGCGCGGCCGGCGCGGACGATGGCCTCGCAACGGTGGGGAGTGCGCCGTGAGGGGCCGACGTGGCGATCGGCATGGATGATGAGGGGACTCCTCCGGTCAGGTCGACCGGGGGCAGGAGGACGCCCATGGCGAGATGCAAGCGACGCGATCAGCTCGAAGTCCACCCCAAGCGGCGCGGCAAGGGGAACCGTCTGTCCAACGCGATCGTGCTTTGCCGTCCCTGTGTCGAGAAGACGCCGTTCTTCGGGATGCCGGGCCCTATCCCCGAGGCCTTCTCGGCGGCCACCCAGCGCGAGGCCCTGAGGCGCGCCGGCGACCGCTGCCAGTGCACGAGCTCGCGCGGCTGCCACTAGCGTGTCGCGCTGCGCCGGGGTGCCGCTTCCCACCCGGGCGAAACACTCGACGGTCCGCTCCCCTGCCCAGGGTCCGACGTGGGCGGTCCCGCCTCGGCGAGGGGCGCTCGCGCCGTGGGCCGGGCGGGCACGGATCCGGCTCAGTCGACCGGGCCAGGGTCGTCGTGGCTGTCCGGCGCCCGCGCACGGCGCAGCTGGCGTTGTCGGGTCCGTGCGACACTCCCGATCCCCGCGGACCCGGCTGACGTGCCTACGAACCCATCCTAGGGCGGTTGCCGTTCGAAGGGCAGAGGCGTGGACCCCAGCCCGTCGGGTGCAGCGGCACTCCATGGGGCCCTCGGGCAGCCCTTCCGGTGCCGTGCCGGTCTACGCCTGGGGTTCGCGGGGATCTTGGGCGCGCCGGGATCCGCTGACCTCCGGCCGACCCATCCGGACGACCACGGTATGGGCACCGCCGTCGTCGAGCAGGGCCACGCGAGGGCTCGGCTGAGCGCGGCCGTCGACCGTGACCATCTCCACCCCGCGTGCGGCGTGGTGGGGGTTCTCCACCTGGATCTCGTAGGAGCTCGCGCCGTGACGGTAGTCCACCCGGAACGCATCCCAGCTGGGGGGGATGCACGGTTGAACGTCGAGGAAGGCGCCGTGGCGGCGCAGGCCGAGGATCGCCTCGATACCCAGGCGGTACATCCAGGCGGCCGACCCGGTGTACCAGCTCCATCCGCCGCGCCCGACATGGGGCGGGACTCCGTACACGTCCGCCGCGATGACGTACGGCTCGATCTTGTAGCGTCGGGCGGCCTCCGGGGTGTCGGCGTGCCGTACCGGGTTGAGCATGTCGAACAGGCAGTACGCGCCGTCGCCGTCGCCGAGCTCCGCCTGGGCCCAGGCGGTCCAGATGGCTGCGTGCGTGTACTGACCGCCGTTCTCGCGGATGCCGGGAAGGTAGCCCTTGATGTACCCGGGGTCCATCGGGGCGTGGTCGAACGGCGGTGTGAGCAACAGCACGATGCCGCCATCCGGACGGATCAGGTGCTCGGCCACCGACGCCATCGCCCGTGCCGACCGTTGGGGATCGCCCGCTCCCGAGAGCACCGACCAGGACTGTGCGATGGAATCGATCCTCGCCTCGTCGTTGCGATGCGAGCCGAGCGGAGTGCCATCGTCGAAGAAGGCTCGCAGGTACCAGTCGCCGTCCCAGGCGTGGGTCTCCACCGCCGTGCAGTACGCATCCGCCAGGTGCAGGTAGCGCTCCGCGCGGGTGGTGTCGTCGCGGGCGCCGCACAGGGGCGCGAATCTCCGCAGCGTGGCGATGAGGAACCAAGCGAGCCACACGCTCTCGCCGGTTCCGCCGATCCCGACCCGGTTCATGCCGTCGTTCCAGTCGCCACCGCCGATGAGCGGCAGCCCGTGTCGGCCCACCGTGCAGGCGCGGTCCAGCGCCCGGCAGGCGTGCTCGTACAGGGAGAAGCTGCCTTCAGCCTCCGGGAACCCGTCGTAGCGGTCGTGTTCTTCGGCCTCGAGCGGCGGGGCCCGCAGGAACGGCACTTCTTCGTCCAGGACGGCATCGTCGCCGGTGTGATCGAGGTAGCGCTCGATCACGAACGGCAACCAGGCGAGGTCGTCGGAGATGCGCGTGCGCACGCCCCGGGTCCCACCCGGATGCCACCAGTGCAGGACGTCGCCCTCCTCGAACTGGTGCTGAGCCGCGCGCAGAAGCTGGCTGCGGGCCAGCTCGGGAGAGGTGTGCAGCACGGCCATGACGTCCTGCAGCTGGTCACGGAAGCCGAAGGCGCCGCCGGCTTGGTAGAAGGCCGTGCGGGCCCACAGCCGGCAGGCGATGGTCTGGTAGGGGAGCCAGCGGTTGAGCATCACGTCCATCGCGGGATCGGGCGTGCGCACCTGGATGGCGCCGAGCCGCTCGTCCCAGGCATGCCGCAGCGCCGTCCAGGCGGCGTCGAGCTGGGCGGGATCTCGGTAGTGGCGGATCAGGTCGCGGGCCGCCGTGCGATCGGCGCCTGCGCCCAGCAGGAAGAAGACCTCATCCTGGCCGTTGGCGGGGAGGTCGATGTGGATCTGCAACACGGCGCAGGGATCCCGCCCGGCCTCCACGCACCCGGCCAGCCCGACCCGCGTCAGCGCGGCCGGTCGGCGCACGCTCCCTTCCCGGCCAAGGAACTCCTCCCGGTCCGTGGTGAGTCCGTGCGGGACCCGGCTCGCGACCAGGAACGCCACCTGCGAAGGGAAGGAGGGGTGGTACGGATTGCGGGCCAGCAGGGCTTCGAGCTCGCCGTCGTACTCGGGGATCACGAACGCCTGCGTGCCGTCGCGGGTGCTGCCCAGCACCCATTCGGCGTAGTAGGTGACGGTGAGCCGCCGTGGGCGCCCGAGGCGGTTCGCGAGGCGCAGCCGGATCACCTTCAGGGGGGCGTCGGTCGGGACGAACATCTGCAGCTGCTGATCGAGGTCGTGGCTGCGATGGTCGAAGTGCGTGGAGCCGGCTGCGTGACTCACGTAGTACGGCGTGCCTCCAGGGATGGGCTGGGGCGTCGGCGTCCACACCTCGGCGGTCTCCTCGTCGCGTAGGTAGAGGACCTCACCGCTTGGATCGGCTACCGGATCATTGGACCAGGGCGTGAGGTGGTTCTCGCTGCCGTCGACCGACCAGGTGGTGCTCGAGCCGGACTCGCTCACGAGGCAACCGAAGTCGGGGTTGGCCAGCACGTTGATCCAGGGTGCCGGCGTCGGCGACCCGTCTTGGACGATGCGGTACTCGCGGCCCTCCTCGGCGAAGCCGCCGAGGGCGTTGTCGAACTGCAACGCCTCCTGCGACCGCGGCGGCGTCCCCGCTTCGGCCGGGTCCGTTACGCTGCGCGTGGCCATCAGCGCCGGTAGGCGCCCTTCCCTGCGGTCGCGGGCCAGGGCCAAGGCGCCCTCGAGCGGAACGCCGGCACCCACCACCACCCCGGCCACCGCCAGCAGCAGACCCCTCTGCGCGTCGTCCAGCCGACTCGATCCCACCACGAAGATGCCGGCCGGCTGATCGAGCCAGGCGTCGTTGCCGCTGGCGTGGACGAGGGCTCGGATGCGACCGTGCGCGGTCTGTAGGTAGCCGTCGTCCATCTCGTTGAGCACGACGAGTTCCACCGCGAACCCCTGCGCGCGCCAGTAGCGGTGCGCCTTGAGCAGCAGCACCAAGAGGTCCAGGTCTTCGGGCTCGCGCACCCGTACCAGAGCCAAGGGGTGGTCCCCGGAGATCCCGAAGCCCCACAGATCCTTCTGGGCCAGCGTGTTCTGGCGGAGGATCCGCGCTGGTGCGCGCATCGCGTGGTTCGGGTAGACGAGGTGGGAACGCAGGTGCTCGACGGTCCACCACTCCGATCCCCCGAGCCCGAGCTGTTCGAGGGCCGTCGTCTGGAGTGCGCGGGCATCTCGGAACGCCGCTTCGATCGCATCCCAGGGATCGAAGCGCCGAGCGACGGTCAGCATCGTCGCTTCGTCGTGGCCTGCCAGGGTCAGGAAGGCCAGCCGAACGGTGGCGCCGGGCCGAAGGACGAGGGTGGTGCGAAGCGCGAACGCGGGATCGAGCACCGCGCCGCTGGTTCCGGACAGAGCGACGGCCCGAAGAGCCGATGGCTGCTCCGCGCTGCCGTGCCGCCCGAGGAAGCGGGCGCGGTCGCTCTCGTACTCCACGCTCTCGGGTCGGCCTCCTTCGACGACCAGCCGGTGGAGCAGCAGCTGGGTCCGTTCGCTCTCGTCTCGTGGCCTGCGGCGGAACAGGAGGCCATGCACGTCGGGGAGCCAGCGGCTCTCAACGAACAGGCCCCCGAAGGCACGGTGGCGAAGGTCGGCCTGGTGGGGGGAGAGCACCACGTCGCCGTAGCTCGTGATCGCCAGCCTCCGCGATCCCTCGCCCTGGTTCGTGACGGTCAGCCGCCGGATCTCGAGATCCTCTGCGGGGTCGACGGCCACGTCGAGACGGGTGTCGATGGCGTCGACGCGCCGGCCGAACCGCGCGGTGTGGGGTTGGAAGGACACCGTTTCGTTCTGGCCTTCGACCCCTGTCGGCTGGCGGGTCGCGGACCACAGGCGTCCCGACTCGAGATCCTGCAGGTAGGTCCATGTCCCGCATGCATCGCGGGTCGCGTCGGCCCGCCAACGCGTGAGATCCAGTCCTTCCCAGCGGGCGCCGCCGCCGCCAGCGTTGCTGAGGAAGACGGTATAGCGGCCGTTGGAGAGAACGTTCACCAGCGGTGTCGCCGTCCGGAGCGGGACCTGGAGCGGGCCCACGAACGCCGGTTCGGGGGCCGGCCGGCGGGCGGAGGGCCTCTCGTTGCCTCGTTCCAGGGGCAGCACCGGCGCGTCGACGGCCTCCTCGTACAGCAGGATCTCGGAGCTCTGGACCCGCACATCGGCGTGGAAGCGGTCGACGAACCTCGGTCCGTCGAGTACGGCGCACAGCCCGAGCAGGGACATCCCGTGGTGATGCGCCATGAACGACCGGACCACCATGTCCTGCTGTCCCAGGGGCAGGTGTTTGGGGGTGTAGTCGATGGCCTCGTAGAAGCCGTAACGCCCGAGCGCTCCAGCCCTGGCGAGGCGTTCGAGATTCCGGAGTGACTCCTGCCGCTCGAACGGCAACGCCATCAAGGTCGCGTAGGGCGCGACGACGCGCGCCTCTTCGTCGACGCGGGAGAGGGCCAGGTCGCGGACCCCGAAGGCCCGGTACTGGTAGTTGTCGTGCGCGTCGGTCCGGGCATAGCCGGACTCCGACACGCCCCACGGTATGGCGTGCTCCGTGCCGAACGCGATCTGGCGCTGCACGGCGGCGCGGCTCGCCCTGCCCAAGAGGCTGTCGGGTGGCGTGCGAACCATCAACGAGGGCATCAGGTATTCGAACATGGTGCCACTCCACGACTGCAGCACGCGCTGCCCGCCAGCGAGGGCGAAAGGCCGCCCCAGGTGGACCCAGTGTTCCGGACGCACGCGCCCGAGTGCGATGGCCAGGAAGCTGCCGATCCTGGCCTCGGACGCCAGCAGATCGTAGGCGTGTTCGTCGGGTCGGCCCGTGTCCACATCGAAGCCGATGCGGAAGATCTTGCGGCGGGCATCGTAGAGGGGCTCGAACTCGGCCTCGCGGAGGTAGCGCTCGGTCTCGTCGGCGACGTACTGCACCGCGCTGCGCAAGTCGGCGAGTGCGGCGACGGCGGCGACCACAGCGCCACGCAGGAGGTCGTCAGCTCGGACGGCCGCGTCGGCCTGCGGCTCCCCGGTGGTTCCGTTCGCACCCCCCAGGGATGCCAGGATACGAGCGTAGATGTCGTCCAGCTCAGCGAAGGTCGGCGAGGTCGGCCAGGCGGGCGCGTGAGCGTCGAAGCGGGGCGCGCGGAACGCGGGGGCCAACCACGGGAGGAACAGATCGCGTTCGCGGCGCAGGCTCTCGGCATGACCGTGCAAGCGTCCGGACCACGTCGCGAGCTCGGTCAGGACGTCCCTGTCGACGTCGGGGGCGGTCGCGTGGACGAGGTCCAGCAGGCGCTCGTCCAGGAGCGGGAGGTCCTCGGCCAGCAGCCTGTCGATGGCATCCGAGCAGCGCTCCGGTGCATCCGTCAGGGCCTCGACCCTTGCGTGCAGGTCGGCCACGACGGCCTCGATCGCCGTCGTGTCGCCCTCCAGGGCGCGGGCGTTCTCTGCGAGCAGGTCCAGCAGGGCCAGCACGCCGTTCCATGCCGAGCGGTCCACGGGCCGCTCTCCCAGCATCTCCAGGCAACCCTGCTTCACGGTCACCAGACAGGCCAGGAAATTGCCGCTGTCGACGAACGACACGTACCTCGGCTGGAGGACCTGCAGCGTCTGCGTCTCGTACCAGTTGAACAGGTGACCGCGGGAGCGCTCGAGTGTCGCGATCGTCGCGAGGGTGTTGCCGATCCGATGCAGGGCCGACCGCGCGTCGAGGAAACCCAGGTCGTGCGCTGCGAGCGTGGACGTCATCAACAGTCCGATGTTGGTGGGCGAGGTGCGGTGCGCGATCGCGCCGCGCGGCGCCTCTTGGAAGTGGTCCGGGGGGAGCCAGTGGTCTCCCGGGCCGACGAACCGTTCGAAGTAGAACCAGGTCCGCCGCGCGACGGTCGTGAGCCAGCTCCTCTGTTGGCGGGTCAGGGTCGGCTCGGAAGGCTCTTCGACGCGGCCCATGCGGTAGGCGAGCGTCGGGGAGCCCAACCATGCCAGGACGACCGGCAGGGCCAGTGGCAGTGCGTCGGGTCGATGCCAGCCCACGACCACGGCGAGGGCGACGGCCGTCAGCGGTGCGGGCGCCATCTCGCGCCAGGTGGCGAGGGGACCGGCGTTCGTCTCGATGTCTCGGGCGGTCCGAGCCGCGTCGTGCCACGACAACAGGTGGCGTCGCGACACCGTCAGGCGCCACAGCGTGACGAGGATGGCGGCGATGGAGGCGCTGGCCGTGGTCGGCAAGAAGATCAGTTCGGCGAGCCAGCGCCGCGCATCACGCAACCATGTCGACGCACCACGCTCCTGCCGCCGGATCGAGCGCGTCAGGCGGGTGAGGCGGCCCAACAGGAACGGAACCGCGGACACGCCAAGAACCAGCACCGTCCATGCCCACGCCGGGCCGGGCACGACCGTCCAGACCAGAGCGAGCGCCACCGCCAAGGAGGGCTTCGACAGGCTGCGGACGAGGTTCTGGAGGATCAACCACCGGGTCAGCCAGGTCAAGGGGTTGGCGTCCCGCGTGCCGCCGGCCGTGGGGACCTTGCGACCCAGCCACGGCAACAGCTGCCAGTCGCCCCGCACCCACCGGTGCAGGCGGCGCACGAAGGAGGGGTACGTGGCGGGGTAGCTCTCCAGCACGACCACGTCGCTCACCAGGGCAACCCGGCCCAGCCCGCCTTCGAACAGGTCGTGACTCAGGATGGCGTTCTCCGGCACCTTGCCGCGCTCGACCCGCGTGACGGCGGCGACGTCGTAGATGCCCTTGCCGACGAAGATCCCTTCCTCGAAGAGGTCCATGTACGGGTCCGACATCGCCCGGGCGTACAGGTCGACGCCGGAGCTGCTTGCGAAGACCCGGCTGAAGGGGCTCCTCGATTCGTGCGTCGGGAGGATGTCCACGCGCGGCTGCAGGACCGTATAGCCACGCGTCAGCGCGCCATCCTTCCCGACCTGGGGGCGCACGAGGGGATGGGCCAGGGTGCCTGCCAGGCGGGCGGCGCCACCTGGCGGAAGCACGGTGTCGGCATCGAGGGTGAGGATGAACGCATAGCCGGTCGGTCCGTCGCTCGCATCATCGGGGGCGCCCGCCGGAAGGACGAAGGTGCCGCGTTCGCCGCGGTCGATCCAGGCGTTCAGCTCGACCAGCTTGCCGCGCTTGCGCTCCCACCCCATCCAGCACCCCTCGGCTGGGTTCCAGCGCCGTTCCCGGTGCATGAGGTGGAAACGCGTGCCGGGGTGGCGCGCACGGAGCGCCTCCAGGTGCCTCTCGAGCGACGCCAGCAGCGAGGCGTCCTCCGGCAGGACTCGTTCCGGTGCATCCGCGAAGTCCGTCAGGACGGCGAAGCCTAGATTGGGGTCCGGGTTGCCGACGGCATGGCGCTCGAGCTGCGCGAACAGGGACGGAACGTCATGCTCCGTGGCGACCAGGGCTGGGATCACGACCAGGGTGCGGGCGTGATCGGGAACGCCCTCCGAGAAGTCCATCTTGGGGAGCGTCCGGGGCGGGATCAGGTGCGTGATGGCGTAGTGGACCAGCGTCTCGGCCGCTACCGCCGCGGGCGCGAGGAGGGCGATGAGCAGCGCTGGGAGCGACGCCCAGGCTCCGGTCCGCGCCGCCAGGAGTGCGGTGCCGGCCAGGACGATACCGGTGAGCGTGCCGATGGCGAGGAGGTAGGCAGGGGCCCGAGCGCGTCGACCCGAGTCGCGGAGGAGCTCTCCGAGCCCTGCGCGGACGCCGAGACGCCGCTCGAGCTTGCGGCGACCCTGTCCGAACAGGACGGCCCCCACGTGTTCGGTGTCCGCCGTCTCCGTTGCGATGCGCACGGCCGCCGCCGCGACTTCGGCCTCGGAGCGGCCGCTCCGTCGCGCCACGGCCTCGACGATCCGGCGATAGGAATCCCGCGTCGCGGGATCCATGTGGGCGTACACGCCGGCGGGCTCGTCACGCAGGCAACGCTCGATCACGCTGAGGGACTCGACGAACACCGTCCAGTCCTGCTGCTCGATCTCCCGCAGGCCTTGCACGATGCCGGCGATCGTCTCGTCCTCGCCGGCGATTCGGCGCTGCGGGAGGAGCTCCCGGCTCCCGGCCTCGGCGAGCCGCTCCAGCGAGACCACGCGCAGCAGCGCCGGTAGGGCCCACAGCTCGGCCAGCGTGAGGGGAGCCATGCGCTGGTAGGCTGCCACGAACTGTTCGAGCACGGGGACGTGCACGCGGCCACGGCGTCGCTCCAGGAACGCCTCGATCAACTCCATGATGCGAAGGGGCGTCCCGGTGCCCTGCGCCAGACACGGCAGCGCCCGGTAGAAGGCGTCGGACACGTCGTCGCTCGCCTGTCGCAGGGCACGCAGCACGAGGTACTCGTTGTCCAGCAACCAGCGTTGGCCGCTGGTTGCCTGCATCTCGTCGTTCGGCAAGCTCTCGTTGAGCGCGTGGATGCGCTCCCGCACTACCTCGATGCGCCGGCGCATGTGGCGTGGCGAGCCGCGACAGGGTGCCAAGGTGTGCATCGCCGCGAGGGCTTCGGCGTGGCGCGTCAGGGTGTCGATGTCGACCGGTGGTACGGAGGCGCCTTCGGTCACGTATGACCGGCTTGCTCATGCGCGGCCGAGCGGGCCGGGCTGGGCTCGATCTCTTCGCACGAGCGATCCTGCACGACCAGGATCGGCCGGCTCCCGTAGAGAAGGAACTTCTCGGTGATCGCCCCGAAGGGGCGCCGGGTGCTGCCGGTAGCGCCGTGGGCGCTCAGCACGATCAGGTCGACATCTTCGTGCTCTGCGAGCTCCTCGAGCTCGGCGGCGGGGTCGTCGCCGCTGAGAACGTGGATGCTCACCTGCCGGCCGGCGTTCGCCAGGTCTCCACCCAGCGCCGTGAGGTAGTCCGAGGCGTGTCGGCGGGCGAGAGCGCCGACGGCGTCGACGATCGCTTGTTCGTCCTCGGCGAGCGGGAGCCGGTGGGGGACCTCGGGCAACCGCACCACGTGGCTGAGCAACAGCGATGCTGCGTGCTTGTCGGCGATGCGATGAACGATGGGAAGCGCGCACTCGGCCCGCCTCGAGCCGTCGAGCGGGACGAGCACCTTCCGGTAGTGTGCGTCGCCTTCCTCGCCCGGTCGATCGCCGAAGGCCCGGACCAGAAGCAGAGGAACGTGAACCCCCAGGATGGTCTTGTGGGCCACCGCGCCGAGCTCCGGCCCCGTGACGCCGGTTCGCCCGTGGCTGGCGAGGGCGACGAGGTCGATGGCCCCGGTCCGGACGTAGGCGATGATGGACGAGGCCGCGCTGCCTTCGAGGATCCTGACGTCGACGGTGAGCCCCCGTGCCTTCAGCCGCTTGGCTACGCCCGTCAGGTACGAGGCGGCGGCGTCCTGGTGCAGTTGCCACGCGACCGGATCGGTCGGCTGCACGTGCCCGGCTGTCGTAGGGATCTCGAGCACGCGCATGAGCGTGATGCGTGCGCCGGTGAGCACGGCGATCGCCGTGACGTGAGGCAGGACGCGTTCGGCGGCCAGCGACTCGTCCAGCGGGACCAGGATGTGCTCGAACATGGTGCTCCTCCGTCGCGCCGTGGCACCTTCGCCCCGCCCTCACGTGGCGAAGGTCTGGACGGGAAGCGGTCTGACGATGCGGATCGAGAAGCCACGTTGGGCTCGAGGAGCGCGCCCTTCATGCTACTGCGCGGGCGACGCGCCGGCGGGTACGGCCGCACATCGCCGACCTGGATAGGCTTCGGGGCGTTGGCCTCCCGATCGGTGGCGGCGCGGGCTCGCGCCGGCCCGATCAGGCCAGGCTGAAGGGCGGGTAGCGGTCGGTGACCAGCAGGAAGGCGTAGGCGTAGACGCGCACATGCCAGCGTCCGACCCCGACGACGTAGTCGAACAGCGTCCTCGGGTACCGCCCCGTGAACAGGATCGCGAACCAGGCGAGGATCACGGCGATCACGGCCCCGGCCCACAGGAAGGCCAGCACGAAGTAGTGCGGCAGCGCCAGGAACCACTTCACCAGCGGCATCCAGCGGTTGAGGTCGTGCGCGACGTCGGGGTAGTCGAACTCGAGGTGCACCGCCTGCTCGTCGACCGTCGACGGGTAGGTGTCGGTCAGGAGGGCGAGGTAGGCGCCGACGCGCGCCCCGAACCGCGCCAGCTCGCGCGCGAAGTCGAACCACCAGCGCGGATAGCGGACCCGGAACACGATCATCAGCAGCGTCGCCATCCACAGGCCGCTGACGATGCCGCCCGTGCTGCGGGTGACGGTGTGGCCCGTCGACGTGAGGACGGTCTCGTTGCCGGTGCTGGTCAGCAGGCCCAGGATGATCAGGATCGGGAGGATCCAGATCACCCGGAAGAAGCTCGAGAGCCGGTCGAGCCGCTCCGGGGGATCGACCTGCAGGCGGGCCGGGTAGCTTCTCGCGGGAACGCCCATGGTCTCATCGCCTTCGTACTCCGGCATGCGCCCTCCTTCGCGGTTGCCGCGGTGGCGTCGCCCGGCGTCGTCCAGCGGCCGAGAGCGCTGCTGGGTCCGACGACGTCCCCACGCATGTCGTGCGTCCAGCGTGGAGGGGCGTACCGCCCTCGCGGAAGTGTCAGATGCCCCTGGTCGTCGGGACCTGCGTCAGCGATCGACCAACAACGGGTACGGGTCCACGGCCTGCCAGCGGCAACCGTCGCCCGGGCCCTCGTAGACGCCGAAGTGCAGGTGGGGCGGGGTGGTGGCGGCGTCGCCGGTGTTGCCGACGTAGCCGAGCACGGTGTCGGGGGTGACGTGCTGCCCCTCCAGGAGGTCGCCTGCGAAGGCGCTCATGTGGGTGTAGAAGTAGCGGCGGCCGCCGCCGCCCACGACGGTCACGGAGTTCCCGCCCAGGCTCAGGCTCTCGATGCTGTACACGAAGCCCGGTGCGGCTGCCCGGATGGGCGTGCCGGTGGGCGCGAAGATGTCGACGCCCTCGTGCGACCGTCCGCCGGCGCGGGCGGCGCCCCAGGTGTCGGCGACCTGCGACACGCGCACGCCCTCGACGGGCATGAGCAGGAGGGTGTCGACCTGGGGCCCGACCTTGGCGAGGAACTGCGGCAGGACCTGGGCGTAGCGCGCGCGCATCTCCCAGCGCAGGCGCTCGGCCTCGCTGGTTGCGGTGCGCTCGCGGGCCGGGCACACCAGGCTCGCCAGCTCGGGGCGCAGCTCGGGGTAGGCAGGATCGGGCAACGACTGGGCACGTGCCGGCCCGCCGACGGCGAGGGACGTCAGAGCGAGGGCGCAGCCGAGGATCCGCGAGAGGGTGGCGCGGAGGGTCACGGTAGCCCAGGAGTAGCACCTCCGCGATCTCGAATGGGGCCACGACGCGACGTCGCGACGGCGCCCGGCCGCGGTCCCGTCGGGGTCGGGTGCTAGCTTGAGGGCGGAGCCCGCGTGCTCCTACAGCGAGGACGTCGTCGGGGACGTCGGAGGAGAGGCGACCTACGTGCCACGAGCAGGGGATCCGAGCGCCTACCTGGTGTCGGCCGACCGTACCGCCGTACATGCCGCCGGAGGCAAGATCCTGGGCGCCCTGTACGACGGGGTCTACCGCTTCCTCGGCGTCCGCTACGCACGGGCCGAACGGTTCATGCCGCCCAGGCCGATCCCGGCGTGGGACGGGCTCGAGCCGGCGCTGGCCTACGGTCCGAACTGCCCGACCCCGCCGATGGACTCCGTGCCTGCGGACGAGCTGTTCATCCCGCACCGCTACCAGCCGGAGAGCGAGGACTGCCTGGTCCTGAACGTGTGGACGCCCGGCATCGAGGACGGCGACCAGCGCCCGGTCCTGGTGTGGCTCCACGGGGGCGGGTACACCTCCGGTTCGGCCATCGAGCACGTCGCCTACGACGGCCACAACCTCAGCAAGAGCGAGGACGTCGTGGTCGTCTCGCTCAACCACCGTCTCAACGTGCTCGGCTTCCTCGACCTCTCCGCCTACGGCGCGGACTACCGACGCTCGGGCAACGTCGGCGTCCTCGACCTGGTCGCCGCACTGACCTGGGTGCGC
This sequence comes from Deinococci bacterium, assembly GCA_030149325.1. Lineage (GTDB taxonomy): Bacteria > Deinococcota > Deinococci > Deinococcales > Trueperaceae > JASBRS01. The sequence continues at coordinate 27,668 of JASBRS010000036.1, read as the reverse complement.
GACAACGTCGCGGCGTTCGGCGGCGATCCGGGCAACGTGACGGTCTTCGGGCAGTCCGGCGGCGGCGCGAAGGTCGCGACGCTCATGGGCATGCCGGCTGCCGAGGGGTTGTTCGCGAGGGCGGTCATCCAGAGCGGGGCCTACGCCTCCCCGGTCACGGACCAGGTCACGGCGCGGTCCGTCGCCGGCCTCACGCTCGGGAACCTCGGACTCGCTCGCGAGCGGATCGACCGCCTGCGTGACGTTCCCTACCGCGACCTCATCGCCGCCGGTACGGAGGCGCTCGAGCAGGCCACCGCGGCCGGCGCCGCCGAGGGGCGCTGGGCGCCTGTGCTGGACGGCGACACCATCCCCGGTCCTCCCATCGCCGAGAGCTGGGCGCCGCGGGCCCGGCCCGTACCCCTGCTGATCGGGAGCGTGCTCAACGAGTTCGAGACGGTCCTCGCGACGCCGCCGATGGCCCTGCTGGTTGGCGACCGGAGCTCCTGGAGCCGCGCCCACGTGATCGAGCGCTTGCGGGCACGCTTCGGCGACCGCGCGGGCGCCGTGGCGGAGGCCTTCGCCAAGGCCTACCCGGACAAGCCCATCGCGGACGCCTGCTTCGTGGACACGGCGTTCCGCCCTGGCACGATCCGCTGGGCCGACGCCAAGGCCGCCCAGGCCGGGGCGCCGGTCTACAGCTACCTGTTCACCAAGACCTCGCCGGTGATGGGCGGGATCGCCGGGGCGTACCACTGCGCCGAGATCCCGTACGTCTTCGCCAACGTCGGGCGCGTCCCGCAGGCGACCGGCGGCGACGGCGCCGCGTTCGCTCTCGCGGGCGACGTCAGCGCGGCCTGGGCGAGCTTCGCGAGGACAGGCAGGCCGAGTGCACCGGGGCTCCCGGAGTGGCCCGCCTACACCGTGGATCGTCGCGCGACGATGCTCCTGGACGACGTCTCCCGCGTTGCCGACGACCCCGATGGGGAGCTGATGCGGGCGGCCGGGGCGCTGCCCCCGGCCTAGAGTGCCGGCCGCAACGGCCGCTCTCGGATCACCGATCCCGTGTCGGGCGCTCCCCGAGCGCCAGGGCGGCGACGACCAGGCCGGTGCCGACGACGGCGGTCGGGGTGATGGCCTCGCCCAGCAGGACGCCCCCGAGCAACAGCGCTACGATGGGGCCGAGGGCGAAGAACAGGGTCACGCGCGAGGCCTCGATGTGGCGGAGCGCCCACAACAGGAGCAGGTAGCCGAGACCGCTGCTGATGCCGACGAAGACGATCGCCTCCCAGGTGGCGGCCGGGAGGTGGCGTGCCGAGGCGAGGCGTCCGCCGGCCAGCACGACGACCGATAGGACGGCGACCGAAGCCGACATGGCCAAGGCGCCCACCTGCGCGACCGGGTAGCGGGCGAGGTAGGGGCGGTAGAGCACGCTGCACAGGGCGGCCGCCAGAGCGCTGCCGAGCGCGGCCAGCACCGGCACCGGCCCGGCGGCGGTCGGCAGCGGAGCGGCCAGCGCCAGCCCCACGCCGATCAGGGCGAGCACGGCCGCGGCGACCTTGAACCCGGTGAGGCGCTCGCGGCGCAACGCCACGGCCAGCATCAGCCCCTGGAGCGGCGCGGTGGTGTAGAGGAGGGCGGCGAGGCCTGCCGGAAGCCGTTCGAGCGCCAGGTTCAGAAGCAGGATCACGACCGCGAACTGCAGGACCCCCAGCAGGGCGACGGCCAGCAGGTCGCGGAACGGCCACCGACGCAGGCCCAGGCTGAGCGCCACCGGCGCCAGGATCGCCAGGGCGAGCGCATAGCGCAGCAGGGCCAGATCGGTCACGCCCACGTCCCGCAGCGCGTAACGGCTGCCCACCATGGCGGCGCCGACCTGGATGCCCATCAGGGCGGCCGCGCCGTTGGCGAGCGCGCGGGGGGTACGTACGCCTGCGCTCACGAGGCCGGCCCCCCGGTCCCGCCGGCGAGGACGCTACGGTGGCTGCGGTGCGGTTCGCGGCCGCCGCAGCCCAGCGGACCCGGCATCCCGCCACCTCCCTTCGGGTCGTTGCGCTAGGCCCAGGCGCGATCGTCTCGGGCGACGGCTGGCCGTGCGGCACGATCGGGCGCCCGGGGCGCGGTCAGTCCGACGTCGCCACGGCGACCTTCGCGGGCAAGCCGGGAGCCGGTCGTCCGTGGAGGTAGCCCTGCTCGTAGTCGACGCCCGCGGACTAGAGCCAGCGGTGTTGGGCCTCCGTCTCGACGCCCTCGGCGACCGTACGGAGCGAGAGCGTCCGGGCGTACCCGATGACGGACTGGACGAGCATCTCGTCGCTGGCCTCCCGGCCGATGCCTTGGACGAACTGCCGGTCGATCTTGACGACGTCGATGGGGAGCTTGCGCAGGTGGGCGAGCGAGGAGTAGCCGATCCCGAAGTCGTCGAGGGCGACGCGGAAGCCGATCGTCCTGAGCCCGGTCAGGACGGCCTGCACCTGTCTCAGGTTCTCGATGGCGCTGGTCTCCGTGACCTCGAGCGTGATGCAGTCGAAGGGTACGCCGTGGTCCTCGGCGACGGAGCGGAGGAACTCGGGGGTATCCGGGTCCGAGAGGCTGGCGGCGGACAGGTTGATCCCGACGTGCGGCCGTCCCTCATCGTCGTCGGTCGCCGTCGCCGCGGCGACGGCGCGGAGCGCGGACTCGTACACGAAGCGGTCGAGGTGGCGGATCAACCCGGTCCGCTCGGCGACGGGGATGAAGATGCTGGGGCTGATGGGACCCGACGGTCGGGGCCAGCGGGCGAGGGCTTCGTAGGCCGAGGGGTGAGTGTCGTGCGCCCGGACGATGGGCTGGTAGTGCACCTCGAGCTCCTTCGCGAGCAGGGCGTCGCGAAGGTCGGCCTCGAGGCTGAGGATCTCGCCGGTCGCGCGGGGGTCGACGGGCTCGTACACGAACAGGGGGAAGTGGTGCTCCTTGGCGAACCGCATGGCGTCTTCCGCGTGCTGCAGCAGCTCGGGAACGGTGGCCCCATCCTGGGGGAAGGTCGCGACGCCGACGCTGGCGGCGATGCGGACGCGGCGCCGCTCGAAGGTGACCGAGGTCTCCAGCTCGCGAGCGAAGCTCTCGGCGGCGAGTCGCGCCTGCTGGGAGGACACCTCGTTGAGGAACAGGGCGAAGGCGTCGCCCGAGACGCGGGCGAGGGCGTCGCCAGCGCGGGCGCGTCGGCGCAGCGCCCGTGCCACGGACCGCAGCACGGCGTCGCCGGCGGGCTGTCCCAGGCTGGCGTTGACGTCGCCGAGTCGATTGACGTCGAAGTAGAGCACGGCCGCGTGGCGAGCGTAGCGCTGGTGTTGAGCGAGGAGCCGGGTCGCGAAGTCCATGAAGTGCTGGCGGTTGGGGAGGCGGGTGAGGGGATCGCGATAGGCCCGGATGGCCAGGCGTCGGATCAGGAACCAGAGCATCGCCAGCATCAGCGCGAGCATGGCGAAGGTGCCGACCAGCACGCGGTTGCGTACGTACGTCGCCGCTGCCATGATGGGCGCGGCATCCACGCGGATCATGACGGCGCCGGTACCGGCCTGGCTGCCTTCGCTCGTGACGAACGCGAGCGGCACGCCGATGAGGAAGGCGACGCGGGAGGCATCGTTCAGGTCGGGCCGCACGAGGTGCACCACCTGGCCCGCCCGGATGCGTTCCAGCGTCGGTGCGGGAAGCGCGCGTCGCCCTACCTCACCGGCTTCGTCACCGAAGATCACCACGCCGTCGGAGTCCACGACGTCCACGTCGCGCGCTTCGAGCATCGTGCCCAGGTGGCCGTCGAAGCTCCGCCACCAGCTCGCGTCGGTGGCGGGCGGTGCCGTGGGGAGGCCCCCTGCCTCGTTCCCGGCCGGGCGCAGGTGTCCCTGGACGGCGGTCGCCGTGAGCGACGCGGCCAGCGCCTCGGTGCGGGAACGCACCTGACCCTCGAGGACCAGGGCGACGGCGACGCCGACGCACAGGGTGAGGACGGTGGCCAGCAGGAAGGTGAAGACGAGGAGGCGGCGTTGCGGGTCGAGCCGGCCGGACCTCTGCCGGGGCAGGGCCCAGGTTCGGAGCCAGTGCACGAGCCACGACGATCGGGGACTCACGCTTGGGTCGAAGCCTGTCGGCGTAGGGACGCGGCAGCGCGGTCCGCGCCCGCGCCGGCAGCCGTTGCTGCCTCAGCTCCGTTCTGCATCCCCCGACACGTCAGGACACGAACTCCCGCCGCTCGATGCGAACCGATACCCCCCAGGGTTGGCACCTGATACCGCGCAGCCGCGCGAGAATCCAGGTTCTCGAGCACGGGATCCATCCCCTCTCGTCGTGCGCCACCTCCATTGTCTACGCAACGCACTCCGAACGCAAACGACGGCCCCCGGCGGGGCCGTCGGTCGGGGTCGCACGAGGCGGGGGTCTAGCTCGCGGCGGGGTGCGGGTGCACCAGGGCCCAGCGGGTGAACGGGCCCTCTCCCGACTCCACTACCTGCACATCGCTCAGGATGGACGCCCACTCCCGGGCCGTGACCGTGCGGGGGTCGCGTTCGCGGCCCGCCTTCATCACGCTGAGGTAGGCCCGCCCGGTCGGTCGCAGGATCCTCCGGATCTGCCGCATCGCGCCCGCATGGTCCGTCATGCAGCAGAGCAGGCCTTCGGCGAGCACGAAGTCGAACGACCCTGCCTCGACGAAGTCGATCTCGGCGGCGGACGACGTGTGCGCCTCGAGGAGGTGGTCGAGACCGTGGCGCTCGGCCTTCCGTAGCAGCCGGGCGATCGCCCTGCCATCGAAGTCGACGGCGAGCACGCGGCCGTCGCGCCCGACGATCCGCGAGAGCGGGATCGTGAAGTGGCCCGAGCCACACCCGAGGTCCGCCACGGCGTCGCCAGGACGCACGTACTTCGACAGGAACCTCCGGGGCGGCTGGAGGACGCGGCGCACGACGTTGTCCAGCACGAAGGACGGGAAGCGACGGTCGTCGATCCCGCAACGGCACGAGGGAGCGTCGCGCATGGGTACCTCCGAGCGCATCCTACGGGGTCGCCTCCCGGCTTGCCGTCGCGCGCGCTGCTCCTGGTCGAGACCGCGATGCCCGGCCCTGCCGCGGGGTTCGCTGATACCATGCGGGATCGACTCGAAGGAGGGCCCGGCATGGCGGAAGATCTTGGCGGTGGGAAGGGCGACACCCAGGAGGGGCGGGGGACCTCCGCGGCGACCGAGCGCGCGCCGGAGGACCGGCTGGAGGTGCGCTCGCACCAGGCGGAGGTCGCCGGCCAGGCGCTGCGCTACACCACCACCACCGGCACCCTGGTGCTGCGTGAGGAGGTGCTGGGGGAGGGCGAGCGCGAGGGCCGCTTCGAGGGCCATCGCCCCAAGGCCGAGGTCTTCTTCATCGCCTACACCCTCGACGGGGTCGAGGACGCCGCGGCGAGGCCGCTCACCTTCGTGTTCAACGGCGGCCCCGGGTCGTCGTCGGTGTGGATGCACCTGGGCCTGTTCGGGCCCAAGCGTGTCGACATGGGCGAGGACGGCTTGACCGCGCACACGCCCTACCGACTCGTCGCCAACGAGGCTTCCCTGCTCGACCGCACCGACCTGGTGTTCATCGACCCCGTCAGCACCGGCTACAGCCGCGTGGTCGAGGGAGAGAAGCCGAAGCCCTACCACGCCTTCGACAAGGACATCGAGAGCGTCGCGGAGTTCATCCGTCTGTACACCAGCCGCAACGGCCGCTGGCGCAGCCCTCTGTTCCTGGCGGGGGAGAGCTACGGCACCACCCGTGCCGCCGGCCTCGCCGGTTACCTGCAGGAGCGGCTCGGTCTGTTCCCCGCCGGCCTGATGCTGATCTCGTCGATCCTCGACTTCTCGACGGCGCGCTTCGATACCGGCAACGACCTGCCGCCGCTGCTCTTCCTGCCGACCTACACCGCCACCGCGCACTACCACGGCCGGCTGCCCGCGGAGCTGCAGCGCAGGGGGCTGCGTGAGGTGCTGGACGAGGTGGAAGCCTTCGCGCTGCAGCGCTACGCGCCGGCGCTGCTGAAGGGGGCCGACCTTTCGGACGCCGAGCGCGTGGCGATCCGGGCGGAGCTGGCGCGGTTCACGGGTCTGAGCGAGGCCTACCTGGAGAGCACCGACCTGCGGATCGACATCTTCCGCTTCGCCAAGGAGCTGTTGAGGGACGCCGGCCGCACGGTGGGGCGCATCGACAGCCGCTACCAGGGCATCGACCGCGACCGTGCGGGCGAGCGCTTCGAGTTCGACCCCAGCATGGCTGCGACCCAGGGGGCCTACACCGCAGCCTTCAACGACTACGTCCGGAACGAGTTGGGCTTCGCCTCGGACCTGCCGTACCAGGTGCTGGCCAATCTGTACCAGAGCTGGAGCTACAAGGACTTCGAGAACCGCTACGTCAACGTGGCGGAGACGTTGCGCAGGGCCGTCAGCTACAACCCCAAGCTGCGCGTCCACGTCGCCAACGGCTACTACGACCTGGCGACGCCCTACTTCGCCACCGAGCACACCGTGCGCCACCTGGCGCTCGACCCGACGCTGCGCGGCAACCTGTCGATGAGCTACTACGAGGCCGGCCACATGATGTACGTCGATCGACCGTCGCTGCTGGCGCTGCGCGCGAACCTGGCGACGTTCCTCGACGGCATCGTCGGCGCCTGAGCATGACGGCGCGACCTTCCCCAGGGCTTGACGGGCTCAATATCTTACTGTAGGGTCAGCTATATCTGCTTACGGATGAGTAAGGCGCCGGAGGTGAAGGCTGTGCCAGCTGTCGTACGTTCCGTCGAGATCGCTGCACCACCGAGCGTCGTGTGGCGTTGGCTCTCGAGCCAGGAGGGCCTGCGTCGGTGGCTGGGCCCCGATCTGGAGATCGATCTGCGCGTCGGCGGCGGCTACGTGCTGACGAGCGAGGGCACCGCCATCCGTGGCGTGGTCCTGGATATCGTCCCGGAGTCCGCGCTGGTCCTGTCGTGGTTCGAGGAGGGCGGGGATTGGGTGCATCCGGCGCGACTGGCGGTCACCCTCGCCGCCATCCGCGACGGGACCCGGGTCTCGCTCGTCCACGACGGCTTCGCCGGCATCGGCAAGCCCGGCTGGCGACGCACCGAGGAGGCCTACGAGCGCGGCGCGGACCGCCATCGTCTGGTGGAGCGCCTGCGCGAGCTGGTGGAGGCGAACGCTGGCTAGCGCCACCGACGACCTGTTCCGGGTGCTGGCCGACCCCACCCGGCGGCGCATCCTCGACCTGCTGGCCGAGCACGGCTCGTTGACCGTCGGTCAGCTCGCAGAGCGCTTCCCCGACCTGGTGGCGTCCGGCATCTCCAAGCACCTGATGGTCTTGCGTGCGGCGGGGCTGGTGGTGGCCGCGAAGCGCGGGCGGGAACGGCACTACCGGATCGAGCCGGACGTGCTGGCGGCGGCGCTGCTGCCGTGGCTCGCTCGCTACGCCCCCTACTGGGCGGGCGCGTTCGAGCGCCTGCGGCGCCTGGTGGAGGACGGCGAACCGCCGGGCTGAGGCGTGCGGCGTCGGCCGGGTGCGAGCTCGCCGCCTCGCGCCGGGCGTGGTCATGGGATGGCGCCGACCCGAGGGACCGGGGGTGGCGCCTGGGCTGTCGACGCGACCGGCTCTTGGCGGACGCGCCCTCGCCCCGATATGGTGGTTCGCAGGTGTCCTGAGCTCACCGCCGCACGCCCCGTCGGGGAGGTGCGGCTCCACGGACGCGCCCGATGGCCGGGCGCGGGTGGGTCCCCTCTACACCGCGTCACCGCGGGAGGACGGAGGTCCCGAGGTCTGATGGGTTCCCAGCTCGCACGCGCGCTCGGCCAGGACTTCCTGGGGCGCTCCCCCGTCTGGTACAAGCGCACGATCGTCGTCTTCCTCGTCCTCGACCCGCTGCTCCTGCTGCTCGGCGGTGCCCACGGCGGCTTCCTGGCGGGGTGGGCGCTCGTCGCCGAGTTCATCTTCACGCTGGTGATGGCGCTCCGCTGCTACCCCCTGCAGGCGGGGGGTCTGCTGGCGCTGGAGGCGGTCGCCATCGGCCTCACCAGCACCGAGGCGGTGTACCGCGAGGCGGTGGCCGACTTCCCCGTGATCCTGCTCCTGATCTTCATGGTGGCGGGCATCTACTTCCTGCGCGACATGCTGCTGTTCGTGTTCACCAAGCTGCTGGTCGGGGTGCGGTCGAAGCTGCTGCTGTCGCTCGGGTTCACCTTCACGGCGGCGTTCCTGTCGGCGTTCCTCGATGCGCTCACGGTGACCGCCGTGATCATCACCGTGGCCATCGGCTTCTACGGCGTCTACCACAAGGTGGCGTCCGGCAAGGGCTTCGACGATGAGCACGATCATCACGACGACGCCCTCGTCACCGACTTCCGCCGCGGCGACCTGACCCGCTTCCGCGGCTTCCTGCGCAGCCTGATGATGCACGCCGCGGTGGGGACGGCCCTGGGGGGCGTGACGACCGAGGTCGGGGAGCCGCAGAACCTGTTGATCAGCCACGTGGTCGGCTGGAACTTCGGCGAGTTCTTCCTGCACCTGGCACCGATCTCGATGCCGGTGCTGGCGGTCGGGTTGCTGACCTGTGTGGCCCTCGAGCGCCTCAAGTGGTTCGGGTACGGCGACGAGCTGCCCGATTCGGTGCGCGAGATCATGGAGGCGTTCGAGCTCCGCGAGGTCGAGCGGCGTGACCCCGCCGGCACGCTCCGCATCGTGGTGCAGGGGCTGGTCGCCGTCTTCCTGATCCTGGCGCTGGCGTTCCACGTCGCCGAGGTGGGGCTCATCGGCCTCGCCGTCATCATCCTCGCCACCGCCTTCACCGGCGTCACCGACGAAGGGCGGCTCGGTCACGCCTTCCACGAGGCGCTGCCGTTCACCGGCCTGCTGGTGGTTTTCTTCGCGATCGTCGCGGTGATCCAGCAGCAGGAGCTGTTCGCTCCCGTGCTCCACGCCGTGCTGGCGATGGAGGGGCGCGCGCAGCTCGCCGCCATGTTCGCCGTGAGCGGCTTGCTCTCGATGATCAGCGACAACGTCTTCGTGGCCACGGTCTACATCACCGGCGTGAAGACGGCGCTCGACACCGGGCTGGTGTCCCCCGACCAGTTCAACAACCTGGCGGTGGCCATCAACACGGCGACCAACATCCCGAGCGTCGCCACCCCCAACGGCCAGGTCGCCTTCCTGTTCCTGCTCACCTCGGGCCTGGCGCCACTGATCCGCCTCGGCTACGGGCGCATGGTCACCATGGCCCTGCCGTACACGGTGGTGCTGTCGGCGACGGCGTTCGCGATGACGCTGATCACGCAGTAGGTGGCTCTGCGGTCTCGCTCGGCCAGGTTCGCGGCCGCGCGACGAGGGGGGTCAGCGCTCCGGCATCGCCGCGCTCAGGCGGCCACCGTCGCGGCGCCCCGGAACTGCGCCTGGTACAGCGCCGCGTAGGCGCCGCCGCGGGCGATCAGCTCGTCGTGCGTGCCCTGCTCCACGATGGCGCCGCCCTCCATCACCAGGATGACGTCGGCGTTGCGGATGGTCGACAGCCGGTGGGCGATGACGAAGCTGGTGCGGTTGCCGCGTAGCGCGCTCATCGCCTGCTGCAGCAACAGCTCGGTGCGCGTGTCCACCGAGCTGGTGGCCTCGTCGAGCACCAGCAGCGGCGGATCGGCCAGGAAGGCGCGCGCGATGGTGATGAGCTGCTTCTCGCCGGCGCTCACGGTGCCGCCCTCGTCGTCGATGACGGTGTCGTAGCCGTCGGGCAGGATGTGGGCGAAGCGGTCGACGAAGGCGGCTCGAGCGGCCGCCACGATCTCCTCTTCGCTGGCGTCCGGTCTGCCGTAGGCGATGTTGTCGCGGATGCTGCCGCGGAACAGCCAGGTGTCCTGCAGGACCATGCCGATGCGCGATCGCAGGTCGTCGCGCGCGACCTCGGTGATGTCGACGCCATCCAGCGTGATGCGCCCGCCGTCGAGCTCGTAGAAGCGCATGATGAGGTTGACCAGGGTGGTCTTGCCAGCGCCCGTCGGGCCCACGATCGCGACCGTCTGGCCGGGACGGGCGAGGAGCGACAGGTCCTCGATGAGCGGCCGGTCCTCGTCGTAGCGGAAGCTGATGTGCTCGAAACGGACCTCGCCGCGGGGCGTGGCCGGCAGCTCCGTACGGGCGTCCTCGGGGATCTCCTCCTCGGCGTCGAGCAGCTCGAAGACGCGCTCGGCCGAGGCCACCCCCGACTGCAGCAGGTTGGCCATCGAGGCGAGCTGCGTCACCGGCTGGGTGAACCGCCGGGAGTACTGGATGAACGCCTGCACGTCCCCCAGGCTGATGGTGCCGCTGGCGACCTTGAGGCCTCCGAGCACCGCGATGACGGCGTAGTTCAGGTTGCCGAAGAACATGGTGATCGGCATGATCAGGCCCGAGAGGAACTGCGCCCGGTAGCTGGCATGGTAGAGCGCCTCGTTCTCGATCTCGAAGGTCTCCTGGACCGCCCGCTGGCGGCCGAACACCTTCACCAGGGTGTGCCCGGTGTAGGCCTCCTCGACCTGCGCGTTGAGGGTGCCGGTGCGCCGCCACTGCGCGATGAACTGCGTGCCGGAGCGGCGCATCACCAGCCCCGCGACCACCATCGTCACGGGGATGGTGACGAGGGCGACCAGGGCCAGAACGGGGGAGATCGACAGCATCATGGCCAGCACGAAGAGCACCGTGAGCAGGGCCGTCAGCAGCTGGCTCATGGTCTGCTGGAGGCTCTGGGAGATGTTGTCGATGTCGTTGGTTACGCGGCTCAGGAGCTCGCCGCGGGGCTGGTGGTCGAAGTAGCTGAGGGGGAGGCGGTGGAGCTTGTCCTCGACCTGCTCGCGCATGCGGTAGACGGTGGCCTGCACCACGTCGTTGAGCAGGTAGCCCTGCAGGAACTGCAGCAGCGACGACGCCACGTAGATCGCCAGCACGATCAGCAGCACGTGCCCCAGCGCCGTGAAGTCGACGCCCCGACCGGGGACCAGGTCGATGCCGGAGAGCAGGTCGGCGATCTTGCCCTGGCCGGAAGCGCGCGCGGCGGCGATGGCCTGGGCCTTGGTGATGCCGGCGGGCATGCGCGCGCCGATCACCCCGGCGAACAGCAGGTCGGTGGCGTGGCCGAGCACGCGCGGGCCCACCGCGCTCAGGCCGACCGCGGCCAGCGCCGCCAGGAACACCACCGAGACCTTGCCGCGCTCGGGTCGCAGCCTGCCGACCAGGCGGCGTAGCGACGGCCCGAAGCTCTGGGCCTTCTGGCCGACCATGCCGGCGTGGGGGCCGAAGCCGCCCCGCCCGATGCGCTCGGTGCGCTGCAGCGTCTTCGGGCTCGAGCCCGGGCGACGTCCGCCGGGGCCGGTCATGCCGCTGCCTGCCGCTGCGATTCGACGATCTCGCGGTAGGTCTCGGAGGTCGCGAGCAACTCGTCGTGGGTGCCGCGCCCGACCACCTCGCCGTTCTCCAGGACGACGATCTGGTCGGCATCGATGATGGTGGCGACGCGCTGCGCCACGATCACCACCGTGGAGCCGCGGGTGATGGGCGCCAGGGCCCGGCGCAGGCGCGCATCGGTGGCGACGTCGAGCGCCGAGAAGGCGTCGTCGAAGAGGTACACCTCCGGACGCCGGAGCACGGCGCGAGCGATGGCGAGGCGCTGGCGCTGCCCGCCCGAGACGTTGGTGCCGCCCTGGGCGATGGGGGCCTCGAGCCCGCCCTCCATGGCCGCCACGAAGTCGCGGGCCTGGGCGATCTCCAGCGCCTCCCACATCTGCTCCTCGCTGGCGTCCGGGTCGCCGTAGCGCAGGTTGCTGGCGACCGTCCCGCTGAACAGGTAGGCGCGCTGCGGCACCAGCCCGATGCGCGACCACAGCGCCTCGGGCTCGAAGTTGCGCACGTCGACGCCGTCGAGCAGCACCTGGCCCTCGGTGGGGTCGAAGAGGCGGGGGACGAGGTTCAAGAGCGTGGTCTTGCCGGCGCCGGTGGAGCCGATCACGGCCACCGTCTGGCCGGGTTCCGCCGCCAGGTCGACGGCGTGGAGCACCGGTTGGTCGGCGCCGGGGTAGCGGAAGCTGACCCGCCGGAGCTCGAGCCGGCCGTGCTGCGGGGTGCGCTCGATGCCGCCTTCGGGCGGCACCACCGACGGCTCGGTGGCGAGGGCCTCGCCGATGCGATCGGCCGACACCGCCGCGCGCGGCAGCATTACCAGCATGAACGTCGACATCATGACGGAGATCAGGATCTGCATGATGTAGCTCAGGAACGCCATCATCGAGCCGATCTCCATGGCGCCCGACGCCACCCGCAGACCCCCGAACCAGATCACCGCCACGGTCGAGACGTTGGTCACCAGCATCACGAGGGGGAACATCAGCGCCATCCAGCGCCCCACGTAGAGCGTGACGTCGGTCAGCTCGGTGTTGGCGGTGTCGAAGCGCCGGCGCTCGTCGGGTTCGCGAACGAAGGCGCGGATCACGCGGATGCCGCCGATCTGCTCGCGCAGCACGCCGTTGATGCGATCGATGCGCTTCTGTACCAGGCGGAACCCCGGCACCATCCGCGAGATGACGAGCCCCACCAGGATCGCCAGCACGGGGACGGCCACGGCGATCAGCCAGGACAGCCCGACGTCCTGCCGCATCGCCATGATGATGCCGCCGACCATCATCACCGGCGCCGTCAGCAGCAGCGTGAACGCCATCATCAGCATCATCTGCACCTGCTGCACGTCGTTGGTGCTCCGGGTGATGAGCGACGGCGCCCCGAAGCGGGCGACCTCACGGCTGGAGTACGCCAGCACGCGGTGGAAGATGGCGGAGCGCACGTCGCGACCGAAGGCCATCGCCGTGCGCGCACCTAGGAAGACGGCGCCGATGGTGCAGACGATCTGGACCAGCGACACCGCCAGCATCCAGGCGCCCTCGCGCAGGATGTAGGCGGTATCGCCCTTGACGACGCCGTTGTCGATGATGGCGGCGTTGAGGCTGGGCAGCGTGAGGGCGGCGAGCGTCCCGACGAGCTGCAGCGCGACGATCCCCACCATGACGGCGCGGTACGGGCGGGTGTACGTCCGGAGGATCCTCAGGAGCACGGTAGGGTCCTCGCGGCTCGGGGAAGGGGCGCCATGTGCAGGCGAGTCTACCGCGGTGCCGGCACTTCCGGCGTGAAGCTGCGTGCCGTCGGGGCCCACCGCGGAGCGGGGGTGCGGCGGGCGCCGCAGCCCCGGAGGTCCGGCGCCCGCGGTCGGCGCGGGGCCTCGGCGTCGCACCGGCGGGCGGGTCCTACGACCGCGACCGGCGTGGCCCCTGCCACCGGTGCGGATGGACCGAGATCGGGTCGCTGGCCGGGAAGGTCTCCTCCAGCGCCTCGACGAGCGCGTCCTCGGTGGTGCTCAGGTCGCGCCTCGGCCGGCCGTCGCGTGGCCCGCCACGGGCCCGCGTGAGCAGCCCTGCCAACAGGAACAGCAGTGCGGGGGCGGCCAGCAAGGCGAAGTACGGACCCCCCGGGATCCGGCCCGTCGTTGCGGTGAGGAACACGTAGAACGTGAGCAGCGTGCCCAGCCCCGCCAGGCCCCCCGCGATCTCGCGCCACCACCCCAGCGCGAGGCCCACCAGCAGGCCGGTCGGGAACAGCGCCAGCCCGACCACGTCGCTCCAGGTCAGCGGTGCGCTGGGCGTGCCCGATACCCCTTCGCCGATGAGGATCGCCAGCACGAGGCCCGCACTGAGCAGGCTCCAGATGCGTGCCGTCCAGCGGAGGATGCTCGTGAGTCGCGTCATCGCGGCGCCTCCTCGCCCCCTCCCATGATGCCGCGCTCGAAGGCCGAGAGCCAGACGCGGATGTCCCCGCCGGGGGTCCGGTGTTCTCCGGTCAGAACTCGGCGCCGCGCACCTTGGCGTAGACGAGGGTGTCGGTGAGATCGCCCACGACGTCGCGCCGCTCGTGGCGCAGCCGGCCCTCGAGGACGAAGCCCCGGCGCTCGGCCACGCGGCGGCTACGCAGGTTGCGCGCGTCGCAGCGGATCTCCAGGCGGTCGGCGGCGAGGTGCGCCGCGGCGTAGGCCTCGATGGCGGCGACCGCCTCGGTGACGAGGCCGCGGCCGCCGTAGCCGCTGCGCACCCAGTAGCCGATCTCGAAGTGGCGCGCGTCCCAGTCCGGGCGGTGCAGCCCGGACGATCCCACGAACGCCCCCGTATCCTTCAGGACCATGTGCAGGCGCAGGTCCTCGCCGGCCAGGAACCGCAACCGCGCCCGCCGCACGTTCTCCTGGCTCGCCTCGAGGGCGGGGGCCTGCTGGGCCCATGGCATCCAGGGGCGGAGGTCCTCGAGGCTGTCGCGGATGGCCTCGTTGAGGGCCGGTCCGTCGTCCCACTGGGGTGCGCGCAGGACCAGACGCTCGGTCTCGAGGGTCTCGGCGATCCCCATACGAAGGGGGGTGGCGTTCACGGTCGTGCTCCTCCCGCCCGGGCGCGCCCGGGGGTCATCGGATGGTAGCACCGCCGACGCGCCCGGCGGCACGCGGATCAGGCCTTGAGCAAGCGCTGCCCGAGGACGACCACCAGGGCGTGGTGCACGCCCGAGACGAGCGCCAGCGCCCAGCCCAGGGCCGGGGCTCCCGCCTGGGCCAGCGCGAGCACGGCCACCGCCGTGAGGGCGAGCTCCTGGACGTGGCGCACCGGTTCGGCGGCGCGTCCGAGCCAGCGGAAGTCGACGGCTCCCCAGAACCCGAAGACCAGGAGGGGTGCGGCGACGACCAGCAGCCCGCGCGCGAGCGGTCCGCTGCCGGCGTGGAAGCCCCACGCCGCCATGGCCAGGACGATCCCCAGCTCGGTGGCGGCGCGCAGGGCTAGGTTCACCGTCATCGGAGGGTGGAGCGCGGGGTGGCGCTGGCAACGGGACGGCGGTGGCCCTGGCGACGGGATCCGGCGATGCGGCGATCGAGGCGATCCGGGATCAGCACCAGCGCCAGCATCAGTGCCACGGCGGTCGGCATGGGCAGGGCCGCTACGTCGACGATGAGCAGGAGGCCCAGCAGTGCGCCGGTCACGGCGACGGCGAGGGTCGCGCGTCGCCGCTGGGCGGGGGACGGTCCGGCCCGGCGCATGGCGCTCCGGCCGTACAGGGTGAGGCCGGCGGCGACGAGCACGACCTCCAGGAGGGCGGCGAAGGCCGGGTGCGACCACAGGCCCAGCCCCAGCAGGGGGAGCCCGCCGGCGTTGCCGGGGAGCAGCGGGAGATCGGGGCGGTGCACGATCAGGTCGAGCAGCCAGTGCGAGAACGCGACGGCGGCGATGCCCGTTCCGGCGCGGCGGCCCCAGGCGCGCCCGGCCAGCAGCCCCGCCGCGCCGGCGAGGATGGCGGCCCCGACCAGCGAGTGGCTGTAGGCGGCGTGGATGACGACCTGGCCGTAGCCGGGGTGGCCGGGGTGCAGCGGCGCGAAGCCCTCGATCCCGGCCCCGACGAGGACCATGAACACCAGATCGAGGAGGTAGGTGCTGAGCATCAGCGCCCATAGGGGCGCGGTGCGGATCGCCGGCTTGCTGCCGGCGGCGACGGCGAAGTGTCCTGTGGTCATCGGGTCTCGACCCCTCTCGTGCCACGGCGGGCGCGGCGGACGGCGCTGTTCCGCGCGTGGGCGGTGGCCCGCCGGCGCAGCTCGCGGTTGCGGTGGTTGGCGGCGATCAGATGGCTGAGGCTCATGGGCATTCCCTCCGGGAAGGCTGGGTGCGGGGGCGGGCGGTCGCCGGACGCGAAGCCCTAACGAACGTAGGTTATAAACTATGGCCATTAGTTCCGTCAACCCCCCTCGGGGCCGACCCGCCCTTGACGAACTAAGAGGATTAGGCTATAACCTATGCATGTTCACTTCAGAACCTCGCCGAAACACTCCGCGCACGGCTCGCAAGGACCTCGGGAGCATCGGCTCGCACGACCGACGCCCGAGGAACTCGGAGCGGGCCGCGCCGAACCCTGGGGAGGAGCGCGCGTCCGACCGCGCCGAAGGGGGTACCACCATGGACAGGCTGCATGTCGACGGCGGCACGCTGGCCTACGACGTCGCCGGCGACGGCCCGCTGGTGATCCTGGCGCCCGGCCTGGGCGACCTGCGGCAGGAGTACCGCTTCCTGGCGCCGCGCCTGGTCGCGGCCGGCTACCGCGTGGCGACCGTCGACCTGCGGGGCCACGGCGGCTCGAGCGTCGGCTGGCCGGACTACTCGCGCAAGGCGCTGGGCGCCGACCTGCTGGCCCTGATCGATCGCCTCGGCGGCGGGCCCGCGGTGCTCGTCGGCAACTCCTTCGCTGCGGCCGGCGCCGTGTGGGCCGCGGCCGAGCGCCCCCAGGCCGTGTCCGGCCTGGTGCTCATCGGGCCGTTCGTGCTGCCCCAGCCCAGCAAGCCGGGGATGCAGGCGCTGATGAAGGTGCTGTTCGCCGGGCCCTGGAAGGTCGCCGCCTGGGCGAGCTACTTCGGCACGCTCTTCCCGACCCGCAAGCCCGACGACTTCGTGGCCTACCGGGCGCGGCTCCGCGCCAACCTGGCCGAGCCGGGTCGCTTCGAGGCGGTGCGAGCCATGATGACGAGCGCCGAGCCCGACATCGCCGAGCGCATGGCCGAGGTGCGTGCGCCCGCCCTGGTGGTCATGGGCACCAAGGACCCCGACTTCGGGGATCCCGCCGACGAGGCGCGCCGGCTGGCCGCCGGCCTTCGGGGCAAGGTGGTGCTCGTCGACGGGGCGGGCCACTACCCCCACAGCGAGATGCCGGACGTCACGTCCGACGCGGTGCTCGCCTTCCTGGACGACCCCCGTGCCAGCTAGGCCGGGCCTCACACGCGAACGCGTGGTGGAGCGCGCCGCCGATCTCATCGATGCCGACGGCTCGGCGGCGCTCTCGCTGGCAGCCCTGGCGGGCGCGTTCGGGGTACGTACGCCGTCGCTCTACAACCATGTGGGAGGCCTCGACGACCTGCGCGGCGCCCTGCGCCTGAGGGGGTTGGAGATGCTCGAGCAGCGCCTCCAGCGTGCCGCCGTGGGTCGCGCCGGGCGCGACGCCCTGGTGGCCGTCGCCGGCGCCTACCGCGACTTCGCGCACGAGCATCCCGGCCTCTACGGCCTGACCCTGGGCGCCGGCGGCGGGGAGTCCGATACCGTACGCGACGCCGAGGCCGCCGGAGCCGCCGCCGCCCGGCTGGTCGAGGTCGTGCTGAGCGTGTTGCGGGGCTATCGGCTCGAGGGCGAGGACGCCCTGCACGCGACGCGCGCCCTGCGTGCCTCGCTGCACGGCTTCGTGGCGCTGGAGAGCGCCGGCGCCTTCGGGTTGAAGCTCGACCTCGACGTCAGCTTCGAGCGCCTGATCGACCTGCACCACCGGAGCCTGGCCGAGCGTTCTAGCCGCGGCTGACCCTCAGAACTTCCCGCCGGTGCGGAAGCCCCCGCCGCGCGACCCGCTCCCGCCCCGCGGGCGACCGCCTCCCCCCCACGGCGTGCCCCGTCCGAAGCCGCCGGACCCGAAGGTCGGGCTGCTGCGCGGCGGCCGGTAGCGCCGCTGCTGATCGAGCACGCGCCACAGGGCGTTGCGGTCGAGCATCCCGCTGAGCACGTTGGCCAGGACGGTGGCCACCAGCGCGCCGTCCTCGAAGCCGTGGCCGGGCTGGTCGTACTGTCGGCGCTTGAACTCGGCCTGCAACGTCTCCAGCTCGCGAACGTGGTCACGCCGCTGCTGGAGGGCGGCCTGGAGCTCCTGGCCGGCCGCCTCGAGCCGCTGCTGCTCGTCGTTGAGCTGCTCCAGGCGAGCGATGAGGACGTCGTCCTCGGGGAACGGCGTGGCGGCCGCGTCGCGGTACAGCGTCCGCAGCTCCTGGCTGCGCAGCCCCGTGGCCAGCAGCTCGATCGCCTGCTGGTAGGGCTCGTCCTCGCCGGCGGCGTGGCGCTGGCGCTCGTCGAGCAGGGCCTGGACCTGGCCGGCGAGCTGCTCGAGCCGCGCGTCGACCTCCGCGAGCGCCGCGCGCTCCCGCTCCTCGATCGCTTCCAGGGCCGGGATGCCGTCGCTGGCGCGCGCGGCCTCGTCCAGCTCGCGTAGCGCCGCGAACTCCGTCTCGGCGAGCTGGCGGCGTGCGCTGGCGTGCTCCCGCAACCGCAACGGGATCTCCTGCAGGCGGGCGTAGTCGAGGCGGGCGTCGAGGAAGCCGGCGTGACGCGCGACCACGCCGTCGAGCCAGCGGAACAACGGAGCCGCGCGGTAGCGCTCGCTGGCGAAGCCCCGCCGCCACAGGTACATGAACAACGGGTCCTGGCGGTAGGCGCGCCCCTTCTCCTCGAGCTCCTGCTCGCTGCGCGTCGCCTTCTCCTCGGCGTGCAGCGCCACGCGCTCGGCCTCGTGGGCCCGCTCGAGCTGCGCCTGGTAGGCCGGCTCGGCCTCCAGGCGGTCCTGCGTGCGCGCCTCGGCCGCGTCCACCGCCGCCGCGGCGGCCTCCAGACGGGCGGCCGCCTCGGCGCGCTCCGCCTGCGTCGCGGTGCGGCGGGTCTCGGCGTCGGCGAGCCGTTGCGCCAGCTCCTGGGCCGAGCCTTCCCGGGCGCGGAGCAGCGCGGTCACGCGTTCCTCCACGGCGTCGAGCTCGCGGGCGACGGAGTCGGCGACGGCCGTGCCGGCCGCCAGCGAGCCCACCCGGAGACGGGCGAGCTCGCGGTACGCCTGCGCCTGCTCCTTGGACAGCGCGATCCTCCTTGCGCTCCCGTCGGAGATGCGGCGGTCGAGGTCCTCCACCGTCCGGCGCTCGCCGACCAGCTCCTTCTCGATCGACGTCAGCGGTTCACGTCCCGCGATCATGCTGCCTTCCCTCCGCGCTACCAGCGCGTGATGGCGGCCCCCGTGGTGGCGACCGTGTAGGTCGGCTCCAGGTTGCCGCGCTGCTTCCGGCCCACCAGATCGTTCTGGAGGATGCCGTCGTCGAGCTTGTCGCGTTCGACCGCCCGGTAGGTGGCCTCGTCGACGCGGAGGCCCCAGCTGCGGACGGCCACGTCGGCCCCCGTCTCCTCGTCGTGGACCCGCACCGTGAGCGGCCGTCCGTCGGGCCCCAGCGCCTCGACGATGAGGTAGTAGTTGCGGGCGTCGGGGTTGATGTCGGGAACGCGCCACACCCCGGAGGCCTCGCCAGGTCGGTTGACGATGCGGACCTGGTAGCTCTGCTCCAGGGTGGCGCGGAGCTGCTCCAGGTCGCTCAGCGCTCCGCGTACCGCCGCGACGTCGCCGTCGCGAAGGGCGCCACGGCCCACCGCCACGAGGGCGTCGGCGCGCTCGGTCGCCGTGGGCTCGGCCGCCACCTCCAGGGTGCTGGTGTAGGCGGCCGTCAGCTCCGCGGGCAGGGCCGCGCGTGGCGCAACGACCTGGGAGCGGTAGGAGGCGATGGCCACGACGACGATGGCGATGGCGGCCAGGAGCAGCGTGCCCCAACGGCGCCGGGTCACGTAGATGCGCGCCATCGTGGTCGCGAACGACGGGGGCGGCGGCCGGTGCACGAAGCGCTCCTCGGCCAGGGCCGCCACCCCCTGCTCGAGGACGGCGTCCGGCACGTCGATCCCCTGCGCGGCGTAGATCTTGCGCAGGCGGCCGATCAGCTCCTGAGCGCGTTGCGGCTCGGCGAGCTCCCTGGCCACCAGGTCCTGCCGCTGCCTTAGCGTGTCCACCACGTCCATGGCGAGCATGACGTCGTCGAGGGGGGCCGCCGAGGGAGGTGCGTTCGCCGCCTGCGGTCCGGGCGCCGGTGGGGGCGCGGCCGCGTCGGTCATGCCACCGGCTCGGGCGCCATGCCCTGCTCGGCCAGGCGCGCCAATCTGCGCTTGCCGTCCTCGACGGCCTCGCGGATCTCACGGGCGTTGGCGGTGCTGCGCGTGCGCATCTCCTCGATGATCTCCAGCGAGCGCGTCTGGAACGCGACCACCGAGTCGACGAGCTTCTTCACCGCGTCCGCTCGCACGGTGGGTCCGTAGCCGGCCTCCAGCGCGGCCTCCTGGACCTTGCCGCCGATGTCGGCGAGGGTCTCCAGGGATTGACTCACGCCCTCCTTCATCGCCTCCACCGTGCGGGTGCTCTCGTGCAGGCCGAACAGACCCGTGAACGACGCGCTCAGGGCCGTCAGCACCGTCTCGTTGGTGGAGAAGAAGCTCACCGCCTGGGCGTGCAGGCGCTCCTTGGCGTTGGTGGCCTGGTTCAGCCGCGCCATGATCACCTCGGAGGTGTGGTAGCCGACGGTCAGGTTGTCGGAGAGGTCCTTGGCGATCTGGTAGCGGGCGTCGCTCGACTGCAGGGCGCGGACCGCCTCGTCACGCGCCAGCTCGAGCCGGGCCCGGGCCGTCAGGTCGTCGCCGGTGGCCGCCTCGACCCGGCCCCCCGCATCGGCCACCGCCTGCTTGGCGGCCGCCAGCTCGGCCTCGGCTGCCTTCAGGACCTCGAGCGCCAGGATCTCCGACTCCTTCAGGGCGCCGCGGAAGTCGTGGTAGGCGGCCAGGATCCGGCCCTCCCGCTGTACCTGGTCGAGGGTGGCGTCGGTGACCTCGAGGAAGGTGCGTCGGATGCCGTCGAAGCGCGATGCCACATCGCCGCGCGTCACCTTCATCCACACGTTGGCGAGGCGCTCGAAGGTGGTGAGCTTGCCGTCCTCGATCTGGTCGACCATGCGCTTGGCGTCGTCGCGGATGCTGTTGAAGGCCTTGGTGATGCGCTCGTAGCGCTCGGCCACGTCCATCGACGCCACCTGCTGGCGCACCACGTCGTTGAACAGCGACGCCTGGTTGAGGGTGCGGGCGATGGCGACGACCTTCGCCTCGTCGAGGCTGCTGATGCGCTTCAGCAGCGCGGTGATCGGCGCCTCTTGGCTCTCGGCACGGTCCGGCACCAGGCCGAGATCGCGCAGCGTACCCAGGGCCTTGTCCAGGTACTGCAGGGGGCTCGTGCTCACGTCCGCCATGGTGGGACACTCCCTCGACGGCCGCTCCACCGGCATCATAGGGGTCGGCGACCGCCGGTCGCGATGGCGGATGCCCGGCTCCTCTGCACGCGCTTCGCCCGAAGGCGGGGGCCGGGCCCCGCTCGCCTCCGCGACCCACGGGTACACTTCGGCTGTGACCGATCTGATGCCCTTCCGGAGCGAGCACCTGGCGGACGCCTCCGAGCTCCTGGCGGCCCGCCATCGGCGGGATCGGGCCGAGCGGCCCGAGCTCCCGGCGGCCCCGGGATCGGCGCCGGCGGCGCTAGAGGCCCTGGAACGGGCGTGGGCGCGGCCCCATGCCAGCGGTGCGGCCGCGCTGAGCGGTGGACGGCTCGTGGGGTTCCTCATCGGGTCGTGGACGGACGACCCCTGGTACGCACGGCGCGCCTCCGTGCCGCTGGAGGGTCATGCCCTGGCACGGGACGTCGGTTCCGAGCTGCTGCGAGACCTCTACGCCCTGGCCGGGTCGACCTGGCTCGAGCAGGGGTGCACGGAGCATGCCGTCCTCGTTCCTGCGGCCGACGGCGCCGGCCGAAACGCCTTCACCGAGCTGGGGTTCGGTCTCGACCAGGCCTACGCCCTGCGCCTCCTCCAGGACGACGAGGCGTGGACCGGTCCGGGCGAGGTGACGATCCGGCGGGCCACCGGCGCCGATCGCGCGGCGCTCGGCGCGATGTCCGGGCTCATCGCGCGCGCAAACGCGGCGGCGCCGTCGTGGTTCCCGCTCACCGCAGCGATGCTGGAGGAGCTCGAGGCCGGCTACCGGGGCCTGCCCGATGACGCCGAGACCCTCGTCTACCTGGCCGAGCTCGGCGGCGAGGTCGTCGGTTTCCAGGCCTACGCAGCGTTGCCGCCGACCGGCCGCGGGTTGCTCGTTCCGCCGGCGTGCATCGAGCTGAAGGTGGGGGCAACGGCCGAGGCAGCGCGGGGGCGAGGCGTGGCGACGGCGCTCACGCGGTACGGCCTGGCGGCCGCCTGCGAGGCGGGATACCGGGTATGCCTGGCCGATTGGCACGTGCCGAACCTGGAGGCATCGCGGTTCTGGCCGCGGCGGGGGTTCGAGCCGCTCGCCTACCGCATGCTGCGCAGGCTCTCCCCGCGCACCGCCCTGCCGTAGCGTGGCGCGCGGACCCCGGAGGCGCCCCGCCGCTCGGCGTCAACGCCGTTCCATGAACTCCAGACGGTTGCCGAAGGGGTCGTCGACGTAGAAGCGCCGCACGCCCTCCTCGTCCCGGGCATCGTCGTCCCGAACGGGCACGCCGTGTTCCGAGAGACGGCTTCGCAAGGCGTCGAGTCCGACCATATCGAACGCTGGGTGCGCCTTGGTCGCGGGCGCGAAGTCGGCCTGGACGCCGACGTGGACCTGATGCCGGCCGCAGCGGAACCACACCCCGCCGCGGCTCCGCAGCGGCGCCGGCTTGGGGAGCTCGGGCCAGCCCAGCAGGTCCCCGAAGAACCGCCGGGCGGCGTCCTCGCACCCCTCAGGGGCGGCGAGCTGAACGTGATCGATGCCAACGTAGCGGAACTGCATGAGGCGCTCCTCTCGAGTGTCGGTCTGCGGGCGTCGCGGCACCGGCGTCAGGCCGCCGGCCGTAGCGCCAGGCGCCGGGCGAGGCCGAACACCACGGCCACCAACGAAGCCGAGGCGGCGGCGCCCAACGCCCCCATCACGCCGTAACCGGCGGCCGCGAACAGCACGCCGCCGGCGAGGCTGGCCGCGGCCGCCATGCCGCTCATCAGCAGGTCGTTGAGCCCCTGCATGCGTCCCTTCTCGGCGGGGGCCAGGCGGTCGGCTAACAGGGCCGATCCCGCCACGAAGCACAGGTTCCACCCCAGCCCCAGGAGGAAGAGCGCGACCAGCAGGGGGAGCACCTGGGGGGAGAGGGGGGCCACCAGGCAGGCGGCGACGAGGGTGATGGCTCCGGCCACCAGCGTCGGGAGCCGACCGAAGCGATCGGCAAGCCAGCCGCTCACGATCGACGGGGCGTACATGCCGAAGGTGTGGGCGCTGAACACCAGCGAGATCCCCCCCAGGCCGATGCCTTCGAGCTTCATGTGCAGCGAGGTGATGCCCATCAGCATCACCATCACGGCGTGCGCGATCACCATGGCGGTGACGGCGGCGAGGATGCCGGGGTCGCGCAGCAGCTCGCGCCAGCCGCGACCCGGGCCGGACTGCGCCTCGGGATGGGGGTAGCGGCGCTCGATCTCCCGGCCCAGCGCCTGCGGATCCGGCCGCAGGAAGGCGACGAGCGCCGCGGCGGCGACGCCGTAGGTCGCCAGGGTCACGAGGTAGGGCCCGGCCAGCGATGCCCCCAGGGCGCTCGAACCGAGGGTCCCGGCGGGAGCGACCAGCGACGGGCCCAGCACCGATCCGACGGTGCCGCCCAGCACCACCCAGGCCACCGCCCTTCCGCGCCGTTCGGGCGGTTGCGCTTCGGCCGCCGCGAAGCGCCCGAGCTTCACGGCCGCCGAGCCGGAGCCCATCACCACGATGGCGGCCACCAGCAGCGGGAAGCTTCCCAGCACGACGGCCGCGGCGGCACCGCCGGCGCCGACGACGCCGGTCACCAACCCCAGCGCCAGGGCGTTGCGCCGCCCCATGCGATCGCTGGCCAGCGACCAGGTCAGCGCCGCGACCGCCGCACCCAC
This sequence comes from Deinococci bacterium, assembly GCA_030149325.1. Taxonomy (GTDB): domain Bacteria; phylum Deinococcota; class Deinococci; order Deinococcales; family Trueperaceae; genus JASBRS01. The sequence goes on along the minus strand of JASBRS010000036.1, from coordinate 4,046 downwards.
CTGGAAGACGCTGGCCGGGACGCCCGCCAACGAGGTACGTCCGCTGATCTGGGCCCCCGCGATCGAGGCGATGGTCGCCGCGGCGATGACGCCCGCGGACCCCAGGCTCTGGGCGACGAACAGCGTGGCGGTGATACGGGCGGCGGCCCGGCGCTCGTCTCTCGGTTCCATCCGGCCACCAGCCTACCCGAGCGCGGGCCGCTTCGGCCGGTCGGTGACGCCCGTTAAGGCTCACTTCACGTAGCTCGAGCATGCTGTTGGGGACGCGTCCGTCGCGCCCCCTCTACGCCATGCCTCCACGGACGACACAGGCCGAGCGCCCGGCCGTGCCGCGCGCTCGAGCAGGGAGGACCGACGATGCCAAGACGCCGCACCGCCAGCCGCTCCCCGTCCCGCGGCTCCGCCGCCGAGCGCGCCTGCCCGCGCGAGACCTGGCGGCAACTGCTATCCGCGGTCGACGCGACCTTCCCCTCCTGCGAGCGCTACTGGCACCGCGGTCGCTACTACGTCCGGCACGCACGCACCTTCGCGGCGTTGGTTCGCGATCCAGGGAACGAGAGCATCGAGGTCCGGGTCGCGGCGACCGGCTACGACCCGGCGGCCGCCGGGGACACGCTGTGGGGCCACCACCCCGAGAGCGGCGCGCCTCCGCGCCTGCGCACCATCCGGGTGCGCCATGCCGGGGACATCCGACCCGCCCTGGAGGCCGCCAAGCGTGCGGAGCGCCGCTGGGGGAGGCGTCCCCGACCGCGGTTGTAGGCGCCACGCGGCGGTGTCGCGATCGGCCTCCGCCGAACTCCGACGCGCCTGTCGGGGATCGACGGACCCGACTCCGGGAGGCCGCCGCTAGGCTGGACGCCCGGTCCGGGCCGTGTCGCAAGCCGCCGCGCTCCACCGGCGCGGAACCCTTCCTCCGGAACCCTCCCGTCCCCCCTCGAGTTCTCGGCGATCCTGCCGTCCGCGTCCGACGTGGCCACAGACGTCCCGACCGCGGTGGGAGGTGGCCCGATGTGGCGACGCGTTGGACTCGCGTTCTTCGTGGTGCTGGCGGTGATGGGCACGCACCGAGCGGCGGCCGGCGCCGAGATCCTGTGGGACGACTGGGGGGTCCCGCACATCTACGCCCAGACCGAGGCGGACCTTATGTCGGCGTGGGGCTGGGCCCAGATGCACAGCCACGGCAGCCTGCTCCTCGAGCAGATCGGCATCGTCCGGGGTCGCGCCGCCGAGTACTGGGGCGAGGCGTACCTCGACTCCGACCGCTACGTGTGGACGATGGGCCTGCCGCGGCTGGCGGCCCGGCTGGCGGCGACCGACCCCGGTGACAGCTCCTTCGCCGACGGCATGAACGCCTATGCCGCCGAGCACCCCGACGCCTTCCCCGAGGCGCTCCGAGCGGCGCTGCCCATCACCATGGAGGACATCCTGGCGCTGGCCCTCTACGACGAGTTCTTCAACGGCATGGTGGTCACGCCGCAGAGCATGGCCGGTCTGCGCGACGCCTTCCTGGCAGGGGAGGCGGTACGGGACGTCACGCCCGACCGCGGCGACAAGGGCTCCAACGGCTGGGCCATCGGTCCGGCCAGATCGGCCCGTGGCCACGCGCTCCTGCTGGCCAACCCGCACGCGCCCTGGCCGTCGCTGCAGGAGGCCCGGCATCTGCTGCTCTACGAGGCGCACCTCGTTCTCCCGGCCATGAACGTGTACGGCGCCGGGCTGGTGGGACTGCCGGTGCTGTCCTTCGGGTTCAACGACCGTCTGGCCTGGACCGTGACCTCCGCGCCCGTCTTCGACTTCGTCGACAGCTACGTCCTGACCCTGGCGGACGGCGGCTACCTGCTCGACGGTCGGGTCGTGGCCTTCGACCGCCACGACGAGATCCTGCGCGTACGCCAGGACGACGGCACCTTCCGGGAGGAGGCCGTCCAGGTCCTGCGCAGCGTCCACGGGCCGGTGCTGGCCGTTCGGGGCGAGCGCGCGCTGGCGGTCGCCTTCCCCGAGCCGGGCCCCGAGGAGGCCGAGACCCCGCAGTTCTGGCGGATGATGGAGGCCACCGATCTGGACTCCTTCCTGGCCTCGCTGCAGGACCAGAACCTGTTCGCGGTCAACCTCCTCTACGCCGATCGCGAGGGTCATATCGCCTACGTCCTGAGCGGCATCTTCCCGGATCGCCCGGAGGGCCCCTACGACTGGAGCGGGACGCTGCCGGGCGACACCTCGGCCGCGCTGTGGCGCGGCAAGCTACCGTTCGCGATGATGCCGGTGGTGATCGATCCGGAGAGCGGCTACCTGCAGAGCGCCAACGAGCCGCCGCACTACGCCGCGGGTCCGGCGCCCCTTCAGCTCGAGGGAGCGCCGGCCGACTGGCCCCAGCCCACCGCCTGGCCCAGGACGCGCCGGTCGCTGACGCTGCTCGAGCAGAGCGGGACGGTGAGCGCCGAGGACGTCGAGCGCCTGAAGTTCGATACCCGCTCGGGCCTGGCGGACGCCGTGCTCGATACCGTGCTCGAGGTCGGTCGCCAGGCCGGGAGCCCGCAAGCGCAACGGGCCGTCGAGGTGCTGGCGAGCTGGGATCGTCGCTTCGATTCCGACAGCGTGGGCGCCGTGGTGTTCGCCTTCTGGGCGATGAGCTACGACGCCTCGATCCTCGGCGGTTCGCCCTTCCCGGCCGACGCCTACGCGGTCCCCTTCGATCCCGCCGATCCTCTGGGAACACCGCACGGGCTCGCCGACCCGGCGCGGGCGGTCGCCGGGCTGGAGTTCGCGGCCAGGGCGGTGCAGGACACCTTCGGGACGCTGCAGGTCCCGTGGGGCGCGTTCGTCGGCTTCCGTGTGGGCGAGCGGGCGTTCCAGGGCTTCGGCGCTCCTCCGGAGGCCTTCGGTGTGTTCTCGCCGAACTTCGCCGCGCCGACCCCGCAGGGCCCGCTCGCGACCGTCGCGGGCGACACCTGGGTCGCGGTGATCGAGCTCGGCGACCCGGTCACGGCAAGGGCCGTGCTGAGCTACGGCAACGCCACCCAAGCGGGCGACCCCCACGTGGGGGATCAGCTCGAGATCTACGCCGCCAAGAGCCTCCGCCCGGTGTGGCGCGACCGTACCGAGATCGAGGCCCATCTGGAGCGTCGCGAGCAACGGTGACGCGACGTGAGCGGGCGCCCCTGCCAGCGAGGCGGGGCGCCCGGGCTCTGCCTGGTCCGGTCCGCCGCGCTCGGCGCGGCGGGCGCCTTCAGTCCGACGACGTGGCGCGTGCCCCGATGTCGAGGTGGCGCTCCGTCTCGCCTACGTAGATCTGGCGGGGGCGGGCGATGCGCTGCTCGCTGTCGAGCAGCCCCTCCTGCCACTGTGCCAGCCAGCCGGGCATGCGGCCGATGGCGAACAGCACCGGGAACATCTCCACCGGGAAGCCCATCGACTGGTAGATGATGCCCGAGTAGAAGTCGACGTTGGGGTAGAGCTTGTGCGAGATGAAGTACTCGTCCTCGAGGGCGATGCGCTCGAGCTCCAGGGCGATGTCGAGCAACGGGTTGCGACCCGTGACCTCGAAGACCTCGTCGGCGATGCCCTTGATGATGCGGGCGCGCGGGTCGAAGTTCTTGTACACGCGGTGCCCGAAGCCCATCAGGCGGAACTCGCCCTTCTTGACGCGGTCGATGTAGGTCGGAACGTTGGCGACCGAGCCGATCTCGCGCAGCATGCGCAGGACCTTCTCGTTGGCTCCGCCGTGGAGCGGGCCGTAGAGCGCGGCCGAGGCCGCGGCCGCAGCCGAGTAGGGATCGGCCTGGGAGCTGCCGACGGCGCGCATGGTGCTGGCCGAGCAGTTCTGCTCGTGGTCGGCGTGAAGGATGAAGAGGACGTCGAGGGCGTGCTCGAACACCGGATTCGGCTGGTACTTGAGTTCGGTGGCCTTCCACATCATGTTCATGAAGGTGCCGGCGTAGGCCAGGTCGTTGTCGGGGTAGACGGTCGGGTGACCCACCGCGTGCCGGTAGGCGAAGGCCGCCAGGGTCGGCATCTTGGCGATCAGGCGCACGATCTGGGTGCGCCGC
>JASBRS010000022.1 GCA_030149325.1 Deinococci bacterium | reverse complement strand
ACCTCCTTGGTGACCTTGTGGTCGTGCCAGGTGAGGTTGTTGTCCTTCGCGGTGGTGGCCTTGCCGTTGCCGCTCATGCTGCCTTCCCGTTCCTGCGCTGGGCTTGAACGAGGATCTTCGCGACCTCGGGCCGGCTGAACTCGGGCGGCGGCAGCTCGCCGTTGGCGAGCATCTCTCGGACCTTGGTGCCGGACAGGAACACGTGCTGGCTCTTGTCGTGGGGGCAGCTCTTGGCGCTCGCCATGCTGCCGCACGCCTTGCAGTAGAAGCTGTGCTCGAACTTCATCGGCGTGATGGCGAGTTCATCACGGGTGTAGGTATCGAAGAAGTGCTGGGCGTCGTACGTGCCGTAGTAGTCGCCCACACCGGCGTTATCGCGGCCGACGATGAAGTGGCTGCAACCGTAGTTCTGGCGGCTGATGGCGTGGAGGATGGCCTCCCGCGGTCCGGCGTAGCGCATGGCCGCGGGGTAGACGCCGAGGTGGACGCGGTCCTTCGGGTAGTAGTGATCGAGGAGCACGTGGTAGCACTGCATTCGCACGTCGGCCGGGATGTCGTCGGACTTGGTGGTTCCGACGAGGGGGTTGATGAACAGCCCGTCGACGGTCTCGAGGGCCACTTTGGTGAGGTACTCGTGGGCCCGGTGGATGGGGTTGCGTGTCTGGAACGCGACCACGGTGCTCCATCCGCGGCGTGCGAACTCACTCCGGGTGGCGTGGGGATCGTACTTGTGGTCGTCGAAGTCGCTCGTCGGGAGGTCTCCGACCACCGTGATGGGACCGCCGAGGTAGGTGGCCCCGCGCTCGAGCATCGCGGCGACCCCCGGGTGTGCCGGATCGGTCGTGCCGTAGACGCTGGCGGCCTCGTGCTGCTGGTCCGGCCGGTACTTGTCGGTGACGCTCATCGTCGCGACGATGCTCCCACCCTCGTCCGTGAGTGCGACGTCCATGCCGATCGAGATCTTCGCGGCCTGCTCGTCGGAGACCTGCAGGGTGATGGGGATCGGCCAGGCGATCCCGTTGCCCAGCCGGGCGTGCTCGACGATGGCGTGGTAGTCGTTCTCCCCCACGAAGCCATCGAGCGGGCTGTAGATCCCCGTGGCGAGGCACTCGAGGTCGGCGAGGTTGCGTTCGTCGAGCGTCACGGTCATGAGGTTGCGGGCGGCGTCGAGGGCATGCGCTCGTGCGTCCGGCGGGAGCCGGCGATCGACGAGTGTTCCCCCATGAGGTTCGATCAGTTGGTTCGACATGCACATCTCCTGCTCTCGGCGCGTTGATCCTGTAGTGGTCCCCCTACAGACACGTGTAGCCGGTAGGCCACGGGCGCCAGTATAGCCCCGCCGGCTCGGGGCGCGCTCAGACGTTCCTCAGGACGTCGAGGAAGGGCCCGGGCGCGGCGGCCGAGACCAGGAAGTACGGGTTGCGCAGGTCCTGCTTGTTGTAGCGCAAGGGAACGCCATCGCGGCCGACGATGTGAGCTCCTGCGGCTTCGGCGACGGCATGGGCCGCGGCCGTGTCCCACTCCATGGTCGGACCGAGCCGGGGGTAGAGGTCGGCGGTCCCGTCCGCAACCAGGCAGATCTTGAGGGCGCTGCCTCGGGACACCAGGTCGACGGGCTGTTCCCTACGCAACGCGTTGAGGAAGCTCTCTGTCTCCGGCCCCGCGTGCGATCGGCTCGCGACGACGCGCAGCATGTCGCCTTGGACGGATTCCGCCTGGATGACCTCGCGTCTGCCTTCCCGGAGCCGTACCGGGGGTCGACCGGCCACGGCGGCGTACGTGAGCGAGAGGACGGGGGCGTGCACGACCCCCAGGATCGGCACGCCGTCCTCGATGAGCGCGACGTTCACCGTGAACTCCCCGTTGCGGCGCACGAACTCCTTGGTTCCGTCCAGGGGGTCCACGAGCCAGAAGCGCCGCCAGGCTCTGCGCAGCTCGTAGGGCGCCTGCTCGGCGCTCTCCTCGGAGAGGATCGGGATGTCGGGGGTCAGCGCACCGAGCGAGGCGGTGATCAGCCGGTGGGACGCGACGTCGGCCTGGGTCAGCGGCGAGCCGTCGTCCTTGAGGTCGACGTCGAAGCCGGCCGCGTAGATCTCCAGGATGGCGTTCCCAGCCTGTTCGGCGATGGTGACGACCCGGTCGAGGATCGCGGGCAGGTCGAGGTCGGGGAGGTCGATCATGGGTGCTCCAGGTTCAGGGGTGCGGGAAGAACGGCCATACCTGCGGGACGAGGAGGAGGGCGGTGAGGGCGGTGACGATCGTGACGGGGATCCCGATGCGCAGGAAGTCGGCGTAGCGGTAGCCCCCCGGGCCGAGCACCATGAGGTTGGTCTGGTAGCCGATCGGCGTGGCGAAGCTGGCGCTCGCCGCCAGCATGAGGGCCACCGCGAACGGCAGGACGCTGGCGTGGAGGTGGGCCGCCATGGTGGAGGCGACCGGGTACATGAGCACGGCGGCCGCGCTGTTGGTGATGAGCGCCGTGAACAGGGTGGTGGCCAGGTAGAGCACCACGAGGTTCGCCATCGGGTGGTTTCCCGCGACCGCGCCGAGGGCATCGGCGACCGTTCCCGCGAGCCCGGACCCCGTCATGGCCTGCCCGATCCCGAGCGACGCACCGATGACGATGAGGACCGACCAATCGATGGCGCGTCGCGCGCTCGGACCGGGCAGCGCGCGGGACAGGACCATGAGGGCAGCAGCAGTCAGCGAAGCCGTGACCAGCGGGAGCCAACCGAGGGCGACGGTCACCACCATGGCAACGAGGATGGCCGCCGCGACCGGCGCCCGGTCGAACCGGGGCGGTTGACTGTCCTCGACGTTGCTGATCAGGTAGAAGTCGCGCGCGTTCCGCTGCCGGGCGACGAAGTCCGGCCGCGTCTCGAGCAGCAACGTGTCGCCCGCACGCAGCACGATGTCGCCGATCTTGCGGTGGACGCGCTCGTTGTTGCGCGCCACGGCGATCACAACGGCGTCGTAGTGGCTCCGGAAGCGCCCCTCGCGGATGGTGCGTCCGACGATCGGGCAACTATCGGAGACGACGGCCTCGACCAGGGTGCGCCGCGATCGCGGGCCATCGAGCTTGAAGAGCTGGTCGGGAGCGGGCAGGAGCCCCGGGACACGCTGGAGGTCGACGATCGAGTCGACGACGCCTACGAACACGAGTCGGTCGCCGCCCGCTAGCACCTCGTCGGGACTGACGGCGGGGAGGACGCGCCCCGAGCGTTCGATCTCGGCGAGGTAGACGTGCCCCAGGTGCCTGAGGCCGGCCTGCTCGATGGTGCGTCCCACGACCGGACCGCCGGGCTCCACCGTGAGCTCGACGGCGTACTCCCGGGCGTTGTCCAACCTCTCGAGTACGGGCGTCCGGTCGGGCAGCAGCCAGGGTGCCAGGACGAGCGTCGCGAGGATTCCGACGATCGCGGTCGGGACGCCGACCCAGGCCAACGCGAAGATGCCGAGCCCCGTGCCCGTGTGTTCGATCAGGAGCCCGTTGACGATGAGGTTCGTGCTGGTACCGATCAGGGTGACGCTGCCCCCGAGGATGGCGGCGTACGAGAGGGGGAGAAGTAGTCTCGAGGGTGAGATGCCGTGCTTCTTCGCCCAGTCGTGGACCGTGGGGATCATGATGGCGACAACCGGCGTGTTGTTGAGGAAGGCGCTCACCAACCCGACCGGCAGCATGACGCGGAGCTGGGCGGACGCCGGCGATCGTGGGCGCCCGAGGACGCGCTGTCCGATCCAGTAGATCGCCCCCGTCTCGCGCATGCCCGCGGCAACCAGGTAGAGCACGCCTACGGTGACGAGCCCCTGGTTGCCGAAGCCGACAAGGGCATCGTGCGGCGTGACCACGCCGGTGACGAGGAGCGCCGTCAACGCACCAGCGAACACCAGGTCGGCGCCGACGCGCGTGAACAGCAGGGCCCCCAACGTCCCGAGCACGACGGCAGCGGTTGTGAGCGCGGCGGGGCTCACCGTTGACCAACGATCAACGGTCGCGCAGGAGTCGGAGGAGGTAGCGGCCGTAGCCGTTCTTCTTCATCGGCTCCGCCAGATCGGCCAGTGCGTCAGCATCGATCCAGCCTTGCCGGTACGCAACCTCCTCGGGGCACGCCACCTTGAGTCCCTGCCGCTCCTCGATCGTCTGGACGAAGTTCGACGCCTGCAGGAGGCTCTCGTGCGTTCCGGTGTCGAGCCAGGCCATCCCGCGTCCGAGGACCTCGACATGGAGCTCGTCTTCGGACAGGTAGCGGCGGTTCAGGTCGGTGATCTCCAGCTCGCCCCGAGCAGACGGGCGGAGTTCCCGCGCGAACGATGCGGCCCGCTCGTCGTAGAAGTAGAGGCCGGTCACGGCGTAGGAGCTGCGGGGGTTCTCCGGCTTCTCCTCGAGGCTCACGACCTTGCCCGAGCCGTCGAACTCGACGACGCCGTAGCGTTCGGGGTCGCGGACCGTGTAGCCGAAAACGGTGGCGCCCCGTTCTCGCTCCGCGGCCGACGTGAGGCGCCCGGAGAAGCCGTACCCGAAGAAGATGTTGTCGCCCAGCACGAGCGCGACCTTGTCACCGGCCATGAATGGTTCCCCGATGATCAGCGCCTGGGCCAGTCCTTCCGGTCGCGGCTGCTCGGCGTAGTGCAACTCGATCCCCCATCGCGAGCCGTCACCGAGGAGTTCGCGGAAGGCCGGGAGATCCCTGGGCGTGGAGATCACCAGGATCTCCCGGATGCCGGCAAGCATCAGGACCGACAACGGGTAGTAGATCATCGGCTTGTCGTACACGGGGAGCAGTTGCTTGCTCACCGCTAGGGTGGCAGGGTAGAGCCGTGTGCCGCTACCTCCGGCCAGGATGATCCCCTTCATGTCGGACTCCCGAGTCGTTCGAGGCCGTAACGCCCGTTGGTGACGGCGGTGCACCAGGCGCGGTTGTCCAGGTACCAGCCAACCGTTTGCAGGACGCCGCTCTCGAAGTCACGCTCCGGGGCCCACCCGAGCTGTTGTCGGAGCTTGGTGGCATCGACCGCGTACCGGAAATCGTGGCCAGGCCGATCCGGAACGAACTCGATCAGGTCGCGGTAGTCGAACATGGCAGGCGCCAGCTCGTTCAGCGCCCCGAGCACGGTCCGGACGACCTCGAGGTTGCTGCGTTCGTTCTCGCCTCCAATGAGGTAGGTCTCACCCTGCCGCCCACCCTCGAGCGCGGCGAGAAGCCCGGAGACGTGGTCCTCCACGTGCAGCCAGTCGCGGATGTTGGAGCCGTCGCCGTACACCGGAACGCGCTCGTGGGCGAGCGCCCGCAGGATGGTGAGCGGGATGAGCTTCTCGGGGAACTGGTAGGGGCCGTAGTTGTTGGAGCAGTTCGTGACGATCACGGGAAGGCCGTAGGTGTGGTGATACGCCCGGGCCAGGTGATCGGCGCCGGCCTTGCTGGCCGAGTACGGGGAGCGTGGCCGGTAGGGGCTGGCTTCCGTGAAGGCGGGGTCGTCGGGCCCGAGGCTTCCGTAGACCTCGTCGGTCGAGACCTGCAGGAACCGGAAGCGCTCCTTCTCGCGCGAGCCGAGCCCTGCGAAGTAATGCCGTGTCGCCTCGAGCAGACGTTGCGTCCCGAGCACGTTGGTGCGGACGAACGCCTCCGGCCCGTCGATCGACCGGTCCACGTGCGTCTCGGCGGCGAGGTGCAGGAGCGCCGCGGGCCGCTCCTCGGCGAGCAGCGCTGCTACGGCGTCCTGGTCGGCGATGTCGATCCGGACGAAGCGGTGGTCGGCCGCGTTCTCGACCTCGGCCAGGTTCTCCTCGTGACCGGCGTACGAGAGGGCGTCGAGGGTGACCACCCGGTTTCCCCGCCCCAGCACCAGGTGGCGGACGACCGCCGAGCCGATGAAGCCGGCGCCCCCGGTCACGAAGATGGTTCCGTCGTTCACGTCTGCCTCCCCCGTCCTCACGCGAGCCTACCCGCTTTCGCCCCCGAACACGAACCCGGAGTCGAGATCGGCGAGGCCGGGGAGTGCCCGATCCTTGCCCGATACGAGCGGATCGGCGACGCCCCAGTCGATCGCGAGGTCGATGTCGTCCCACCGGATCCCGGCTTCATGGTCCGGAGCGTACACGGCATCGACCTTGTACAGCACATCGGCCACGTCGCTCCGCACGGCGAAGCCGTGCGCGAAGCCGGCGGGCACGTAGAGCTGCCGGCAGCGCTCGTCGTCGAGCACGGCCCCGACCCATCGCCCGTACCAGGGCGAGCCGACGCGGACATCGACTGCGACGTCGACGATCGCGCCTCGCGTGACCGACACGAGCTTGGCCTGCGCGTGGGGAGGCCGCTGGAAGTGCAGCCCCCGAAGCGTGCCCCGGGTCGAGCGCGAGTGGTTGTCCTGGACGAACGAGGCTGCGATTCCGGCCGAAGCGTATGCGTCGCGCCGGTAGCGTTCGAGGAAGAAGCCGCGCTCGTCGCGGTGGACGCGCGGCGTGACGAGTTTGACGTCCGGGATCGCCAGAGGGGTCACTTCGAGCATCGTCTGGCAGTCTAACGTGCCCACGTCACGGTGCGAGGTGCGGTCTTAGGGCCCGCCAGCGCGACACGTCGAGCGTGATGTCGTCGGGGAGCGCCACGCCGGCCTCGCGCTTGCTGCCCGGCCGTACGTCCGGCCGGCGCCGTTTCGCGAGGTCGAAGACGCTCTTGCGCTCCGTGGCGATGTGCAGTGTCGCAACATCGATCCGGTCGAGATACCGGACCGCCAGGGCGATCTCGGGCGCGATCACATCGACGTAGTCCTGCGACGTGAAGACGTCGGTGAAGGCGACCGGATAGGGCCACGCACGGGGCCGGAAGCTGGTGCGCAAGATCAGGCTACCGGGCAGGCTCCGGGCGACCTCCTCGGCAGCCAGCTTGCTCAGGGCGTAGTAGTTGCGTACCGGCCCAGGCGGGTCGTCCTCGCGGTAGCCCTCGGGGGGCGGGTCGTCCCCGGAGAAGACGTAGTCGGTAGAGATGTGCACCAGTCGGGCGCCCACCTCGCGTGCTGCTGTTACCACGGCGTGCGTCCCGCCCACGTTGAGCGACCAGCACGCAGCGCGCTCGGCTTCCGCGGCGGCCACGTCGGTATAGGCCGCCGCGTGGAGAATGACGTCAGGCGCAGACCCCAGGACCCCTTCCAGCACGGCCTCGGAGTCCAGGAGATCGAGCTCTCGATGCGTCGGCGCCAGGATCCCCGGGAGCAGCGCTCGGAGCTCCGTTCCCAGGGTTCCGCTGCCGCCGGTCAGCAGGATGCGCGGTCCGTCCATCCCGGTCCGGCGCCGCTATCGCTAGCTCTGCGGGCCCGCGGAGCCGACGGAGGTGGGGTGGACGGAGGCTTCCTCCGTCGCGTCGACATCGGCCACCGACGTGGACTCGTACATCGTGGGGGATCGCTGCGCGACGTCGGACGTTCCCAAGGGCAGCTCGGAGGACTGCGGAGCTGCACGGGCCCCTCCCGGCGTCGCGGTCCCGCCCGAGGCGGGCCGCCCAGGCTCGTCGGCGACGGCCGCTCGGAGGAACACGAACAGGACTGTGGCGAAGAGCGCCAGGATGAAGGCGACCGCCGTCACGACCGCCGTGCGCCGTGGTTGCGGCGACGCGGGTACCGACGCGCTACTGAACACGCCGGCCATGCTCGGCACCAGCTTGTCGGCCACGTCGACGAGCGGTGCGGCCTGGGCGACCTGGTCGTAGGCCTGCGTCGCCGTATCGAGCTGGCGCTGGAGCCGCTGGGCGGTCTGCTGCTGGCTGGCGAGCTGGTCGCGCAGGACGCTTGCCTGGTGGGCGAAGCCGTCGAGCTGATCGACGATCGTCGAGCGCTCGGCGACATAGCCGGCAAGGTCGGCCGCTTGCTGTTGGAGCTGCGCTCGCGCGACCAGCGTGGCGAGGTCCTGATCAGCCAGCCCTGGGCCACCGGGCACCGACGCCAGGGCGTCGCTGAGCTGCCGCGCTAGCCCCGACGGCAACACGCCCTGGGCGCTGAGCGCCTGCATCTGGGCATCGAGGCCGGCGGCACTGCCCTGCCCGCGGGCGTCGATGACGCCCTGGAGAAGCGCCTGTTGCGCCTTGGCGGTGGCGATCTGGCGGTCGAGCTCGTCGAGTTGCTGCTGGGCCGTGGTGGTCCTCGTGTCCAGGGCGTCGAGCTGGGCCTGCAGAGAGGTTCGTGCGTCCTGCTTTTGGAACGCTGCCCACGTCGCTTCCGCCTTGTCCAGAGCCGTCGACAGGCTGCCGAGCTGGTCATCCAGCGTGGTGCGCACGTGGCCCAGGGAGCGTCCGACTGTCGCCTGCACCGCCGTCGCGCTGGCCTGCGCCCAGGCGTTCGCGAGCGCCGCCGCCTGCGCGGGAACGCCCCACGTCACCGATTGCGCCAAGATCAGCGGTTCCCCCGATGCGCCCGAGACCTTGGTGACAGTTGCCGAGGCCGCAAGCTGCTTCGCCGTCAGCCCGGCGGGGGTGTTCGGGACGGCCTTCAGGGCGGCCGAGAGGACGTCGTTCGAGAGAGCGATGGTGCGGTACGCGTCGAACCCTACCTGGGTCACCGAGTTCACGTCGACGATATCGTTCTGGACCTGCCCGTTCTGCAGCGTCTGACCCTGGACCTTGAGGGGCGCGACGCGCACAGAGGCCGTCGCCTCGAAGCGCGTCGGGAGGAGCAGCATGAAGGCGAGGGCGACGGCGGCCACACCCACAGAGACGAGTGAGATCAACCGCCACCCCCTCCGCAGGATCAGGTACAGCTCACGCAACGAGATCTCGTCGTTCGGTTCACCCACGGAAGACTCCTAGCGTTCTCCAGGATTCGGTTGGGGGTTCAGCGCCCACTCGCCCGCACCAACCCCTCGTCTTCCAACCGCTTCAACCAGGGCTTGAGCTCCTGCAGCTCGAGCCGCAGGTTCTCCGACGCCTGCTCGAGCGTGAGGCCCCGCCCCAGCGCCTCGAGCACGCGTTGCCCGGAGCGTCCGAACGACGAGCGGAAGTGCATGGCGAGCTCGGTCATGGGGTTGAGCGCGTCCTGCCCGCGCAGGGTCAGGGCGTAGCGCTGCTGTTCCCAGCCCGGCGGCTCGTCGGGGAGGTGGAGCTCCAGCATGGCGGCGTCGTCCTCGAGCAGGGCGAAGCGTGCGGTGGGTCCGCCCACGCCCCCCTCGATCTGCAGGTAGGGCTGGCCGTTGCGCACGTAGCGCACGACCTGGGCGTCGAGCACCAGGCCGTTGAAGGTGCTGGGCTCGGCCCCGCCGCCGCTGCGGCCCAGGGCCAGCCCGAGCAGGCTGCGGACCACGAGAGGGTCGAGTGCGTCGAGCTCGAGGTGCGGGCCGTCGGCGTCGAGGCCCGCCCGTTGCAGGGCACGCATGGCGTCGGTGCCGCTGTGGACGTGGCCGCCCCGCTCGGAGGCGGCGGCGCCGATGCGCCCCTGGAGGAAGACGGCGACGGCGCCCCCCTCGTCCGACGTGAACGACAGCGCCCCGTTGAAGGCGCTCGACCGCAGGCGGTCGAGCAGCATCGGCAGGTCGATCAGGGCAGGGGGGACGAGGGTGGGCGGCCCGAAGCGCGGCAGCGCGCGGAGCAGCGGGCTGCCGCTGTCCGGCGCCCGGCTGGGCAGCCTGGGGGCGTCGGCGGGCTCGTGCGGGTGCAGGTGGAAGCCCTGGTCGCGGGCCTCGAGGCTGTCGTAGTGGCCGAGCCGGTAGCTGGCCTCCACCTGGCCGCGCGCGACCTGCAGCAGCACCGCGCCGTGCGGGGCCGACAGCACCAGGGTGCCGCTGGCGCGGAGGTTGCGTAGGCCCTCGAGCAGGTCCTGGCCGCTGAGGGCGCCGGTGGTGCCGATCACGCCGAGGCTCATCGCGAAGGCTCCGAGCCGTTCGCCAGCAGGCGCTCGAGGAGCCTGCGGTCCTCGTCGAAGCTGAGGCGCTGGAGCGCCTCGTCGGGGGGCAGGAAGGCGCCGTCGGGGAACAGCCGCTCGCGCAGCACCGGCGCGTCGGCGTCGGTGCGCATGCGGAACCAGGTGATGGTGCGGTGCTCGCCGCGCGGGTTGCGGTAGCTGGTGGTCCAGGAGAGGTGCGTGTCGTCGCAGCGCGCGACCACGCCGGCCTCCTCCTCGACCTCGCGGAGCGCCGTCTGCAACGGGCCTTCGCCGGGCTCGATGTGGCCCTTGGGGAACACCCAGGTGCCGTTGACGTGACGGAGCAGCAGCACCGCTCCGTCGGCGTTGAACACCACGCCCCCCGCGCCCGCTACCACGGGCCCCTCGCGCTCGCGGCGGGGTGCACCCCCGTCGGCAGCTCCGCGACGACGACCGGAACGCGACATGGTGCGGTCATGCTACCACCTGTCCCCACCCGCTCGGATGCGCCGTACCCGACGCATCGCCTCAACGTTGCGCAAGCATCCCCCCGCCGTGCAGGAACTCCAGGATGCCCGCGGCCAGCCCCTGGGCCAGCTTCTCCTGGTAGTCGGCGCTGTGCAGGTCCTTGCCTTCGCTGGGGTTGGTGACGAACCCGATCTCCACCAGGATCGACGGGATGCGGGCGGTGCGCAGCACGTAGAACAGGTTCTTTCGCACGCCTCGGTCGGTGGCGCCGGTCGAGGCGACCAGGTGCTGCTGCACGTCGTCGGCCAAGGTCATGGAGAAGCTGTACTGGGTCTCGCGCAGGATCTGCCCGGCGATGTCGTCGGCCGTCTTGCGCGCCTTCTCGGTGAGCGCCTGACCCTGGGCCCCGGCGCCGTTCTCCTGGATCGCGAGGTTGATGTAGCCGGGGTCGAGGGGCTTGCCGAACACCCACGTCTCGATGCCGGAGGCGCTCGACACCGGCGCGCTGTTGGCGTGGATCGACACGAACAGGTTGCGCTCGGGCGTCTCGAACGCCGAGCGCTGGGCCAGCGTCAGGAAGGTGTCGTTGTCGCGCGTCATGATGACGCGCACGTTCTGAGCTTCGAGCAGCTTCTTCAGGCGCAGGGCGACGTCGAGCACGACCGTCTTCTCGACCGCCCACTGCGAGGAGGTGCCGGGGTCCATGCCGCCGTGCCCGGGGTCGATGACCACCACCTGGGGCTGGGACTTGGGCGCCGCCAGCGCCTGGGGCGCCGCGGGATCGCTGCTGAGCAGCTTGGCGACGGGGTCGCCGTGCAGCGACGGCGCGAAGTCGAGGTAGAGCGTGGTGGTGGCGCCCTTGTCGAGCGTGCCCACGTCGTAGCCCTTGCCCTCCGGATCGAGGGCGTAGTTCAGGTGCACGATCACGGTCGCTTCACCGTCGCCCGACACGACGTCGACGGCGGCCAGGTTGGGATCGTCCAGGGTCTGCGTCTGCGAGGTCGCACGCGCTTCGGGGAAGTGCAGCACCATGGCCTTGCCGTCGGCCGCGAGCGAGTAGCTCGCCCCCTTGGGCAGGTCGATGGCGACGCGCGACACGCCGTCGGTGAGCCCGGTCCGCGGGGTGGGCAGGGCGTAGCCGAGGTGGTCGGCGGTCTCGATGGTGATGACGTGCTGCGCGGCGTTCCACGGGCTGATCCCGCCGAAGGCCGCGACGACGGGCGTGACGGGCACGTACGCCGTCCCGTCGACCAGGATGGCGCTGGGACTGGCGACGTCCTTGCCGTTCACGGTCAACCGGCCCGCCGTCTTCTCTAGGCCCGCCGCGATGTCGCCGGTGGCCTCGAAGACGGCGGTGGTGACGCCGTCGTCGAAGGTCAGCGTCTTGGCGTCGGGATCGTAGTGGAGCTTCAGCCCCATCGCCTTGGCCAGGGGTGCGGCCTTGGCGAAGGCGTCGGTGTTGTTGCCCTGGGCGAGGAAGTAGTAAGGGCCAGCAGCGTCGACCAGAACGCCGTTGACCGCCAGGAAGTTGACCTTCTCCTGGGCGCTCGCCAGGCTCGCCATCGCGGTCGCCAGCGCCAGGAGGACCGTGAGGGAGGCGCGTCTCACTCTAGGGTCGAGTCTAGCACGGCGATCCGGCGGGTGTGGATGGAAATTCACGCCAGGGGCGACGTTTCTAGGATCCCGGGGTGAGAAACGTGAACCCCGGCCGGCCGTGGATCAGCCCCTCGGAGTCGCGTCGGGGACGTCGTTCCCATGCGAATCTCCGTCGCTGGCTGCCGCATCGGCCGCGCCCCCGAACCCGGGGGCTCCCGATCGGTCGTCGCCCACGGTGGGCGGGTGGGGGGAGGTGCCGGGGTGCGGATGCGCGCCCTCGACGCCGCGGAGGCGCCGCTGGAGAGCCTCCTCGCCGACCAGCTCGGTGGCCCGGTCCTCGACTTCGCCGTAGAGCTGCTCGAACGCCCCGCGCAGGCGGCTCAGGAGCTCGCCCGTCTGGGTGAAGTGCCGTGCCACGTCCGCCTGGTAGAGGTCGTACTCGCGCTGGAGACGGCGCATCCGTTGTTCGACGTCGCGCCCGCGGCGCAGCAGCGTGACCACGCCGCCGCCGATCAGTGCGCCGGCCAGGAACCCCCCGGCCGTCCAGAGCCACAGCTCCATGCCTACCTCCGCGACCAGCATAGCAGCCCCCCACGGCGTTCCCGGCCTCGGTGCGGGGTCCGAAGCCGGGCCGGAGCCGCTACACTGGTCGCACCATGCGCGATCCCGCGGCGCGGCGGCTCTACCTGCGCCCCCTGCCGGGCGGCGCGGTGCCGGGCAAGCACTCGCAGGGCGCCCGCAGTCGCACCGCGCAGCTCCAGCGTTTCCTCGACCCCCTGGAGCTGGCCGCCCGCTCCGAGCTCCCCATCGAGGGGGGCGTGCAGCTCCTGGTGGTCTCTCCCAGCGACTGGCGGCGGCTGTCGTCCTACGGCTACGGCTTGCCGTTCGCGCGGACCACCGGCCGGCTCGTGAGCCTGGTGGCGGCCGCCGACTACCCGCCCAGGCTCACGCGGCGCTTCGACGATCTGCTGCTGCGCGCCGGCCGCGCCGGCACGCTGCCGCCGGGCGACGTCCACGAGTTCCTGGACCTGCTTCTGGGCCACGAGTGGGGGCACGCCGCCGCCAATCGCTCGGGCCTGCGCACGCGCGTGAAGTGGTTCGACGAGCTCATGGCCACCTACCTCTTCGTGCAGGCGCTCCGGAGCTCCGGTCGCGAGGCCACCCTGGAGCGCCTGGCGGCCTGGGCGCGGGTCCAGGTCGCCGCCACCGGCCTCCAGCGCAGCCCGCTGGACGCCTTCGAGTACCCGCGCGGAGCCATGCGGCTCGCGCGCATGTTGTGGTTCCAGGGGGTGTTCACCGAACGGGCGCTGGAGCTGGCGGCGGTGCGCGGCTGGGAGCTCCCCCGTGAGCTCGCCGCCCGCCTGCCGGTCGGCGACCGCGGCGAGCTGGCCCGCACCCTGGTCGAGGTCGAGCCCGGCTTCCGTCCGTGGTTCGCGGTCTTCGCGCCCGCGCCCGGCGACGATGCCGCCGGGGCCCGTGGGCTCGGGGACGAGCGGGGCCCGGCGACCCCGGCGCGCTAGGCCTGCGCCTCCGCGTCGGTCCGCAACTGCGCCTCGATGCGGCGGAGATCGCCCTTCTGGGCCTCCGAGCTCTGTTCGATCCAGCCCCTCGCCAGCTCCAGCGCGGCCTCGGCACGCTCCCGGTCGCCGCGGGCCAGCGCCGTCTGCGCGTAGGCCAGACCCCCCTCGGCGAGCTGGTCGGCCCCCAGGTCGAGCCCGAGCAGGCGCTCGTAGAGGTCGTCGGCGTGCTGCCCTTCGCCCTGCGTCGCGGCCAGGCTGGCCGCGGCCAGGTAGTGGGCATAGGCGGCGTCGGGGGAGCCGCCGCGTTCGAAGTGCTCGGCGATCAGCTCCGAGAAGCCCAGAGGGGCGTGCTCCTCGAGCCAGGTGCCGATCCGCAGGTGCAGCAGGGGTCGGTCGGAGAAGGGGATGGTGCGCAACACCGCCTGCCTCAGCAGCTCGCTCTGGAAGCGATACTCGACGTCGTCGGGGAGCCTCGAGCTGGCGAGCGGGACCAGCAGGTCCTCGTCGACCAGCATGCGGACCAGGCGCTCCTCGTCGCCGGAGGCGAGTTCGTGCAGCAGCCCCTGCCAGGTGGCCTCGCCCGTCAGGGCGGCGTGCGCCAGCAGCAGGCGCGCCTGCGGATCGACCATGTCGAGCCGCGACTGCAGGAGCGATGCCAGCGATCCGGAGAACGAGCCGCTCTGGGTCATCGACAGGGCGCGGCCCAGCTCCAGGACGTAGGCCGGGACGCCGCCGACCTGCCGTACCAGGGCGTCGCTGGCGGTGCGCATCTCGGGGCTGGCGAGCTCGTTGAGCAGCTCCAGGCTCTCCTCGTGGTCCAGCGGGCCGAGGGTCAGGCTCCGGGCGTGCTCCGGGAGGTTGTCCCAGCGGGTCGTCCGGAGCAGCAGGATGGGGGCGGGCGCCTTGCCGAGCAGCACCAGGAACTCCAGCAACGCCTCGTCGCGCGGTTCGTTGTCGACGGCCACCACCAGGGCCTCCGAGCCGCTGCCGGGGCGCGTCATCGCCGCCAGCAGGTCGCGCCACGCCACGTTGGTGCGGTCGATGCTGCGGCGGTCGAGGCGCGTCCAGGGCTTGGTGCGGACCAGATCGAGGCTGCCCAGGATGGCCTGCTGCCAACGCGGTTCGTCGGGGAGGAAGCGCTGCACCGCCGCCAGGGCGTACTGTTGCCGGCACCCCTCGTCGGCGTCCTCGGGGGTTCCGAACAGCTGCGCCTCGAGCGACCTCCAGGTGAACTCCTCGGTGGGGTGCGCCTCGATCCACAGGGTGCGGGCGGCCCCGTCCAGCGAGAGCAGGAACTCGTTGAGCAGGCGCGTCTTGCCCCTGCCGGCCTCGCCCACCAGCCACAGCTCGCGGGCGGCGCGGGCGTCGACCGTCTCGCGGTAGACCTGCTCGAGGGCCGCCAGCTCGTCGCTGCGGCCGACGAAGCGGAGCGCGCCGTAGGGGTCGGAGGCGCGCGGCTGGATGGTGGAGACGAGCCGGTGAGCGTGACGGACCGCCGGGAAGCCGGGGAGCTCGAGCGGGCCCGTCTGCTCGAAGGCCAGGCGGGTGCGCGTGGTCTCGAAGGTGTCGCTCCCCACCCACACCTCGCCGGGGGTGGCGGCCTCCTCCAGGCGGGCCGCCAGGTTCACGGCGCTGCCCATGACGGTGTAGCTCCGCGCGCGCCCGGAGCCGACCGAGCCGGCGATGACCACCCCGGTGTTGACGCCCGCCCGCCCCTCGAGCTTGATGCCGCGGCTACGACCGATGGCGCGGATCGCCTCCAGGCCCGACGCGGCCGCCAGCACCGCGCGGTGGGCGTCGTCGGGGTGGGCGTGCGGGGCGCCGAAGAGCGCGATGAGGCCGTCGCCGCGGAAGGCGTCGACGTGCCCGTCGTACTCCTCGATGATGCCGGCCACCATGGTGAGGACCTCGTCGGCCAGGTCGCGCAGCTCCTCGGGGTCGAGCCCGTGCGTCAGGGTGCTGAAGTTCGCCAGGTCGACGAACACCACGCTCACGCGCCGCCGTTCGCGCGCGGTGAGCTGGCGCTCCAGGCGACTGCCGCACATGCCGCAGAAGCGCATGCCGGCCGGGTTGCGGGTCCCGCAGGTCGAGCACACCATCCGTGCTCCGAGTATACGGAGGCGTGTCCGCTCCGCATGTCCTGGGGGTGAAGGACCTGCGCCCGCGCGGTCCGGCTAGCGGCCGAACAGGGGGGCCGGGTCGATGAAGGCCGACTTCCCGCCGGAATCGGTGCGGGCGTAGAAGGGCAGCAGGTCGTTGCTGAGCGTGCCGCCGCCGAGGTAGCCCAGCACCTGGCCCTGCGCGACGGTGTCGAAGAGCTTCACCACCGGCGTGCGCAGGTTGGTGTACACGGTGGTCAGCCCGCCGCTGTGCTGGACGGCCACCATGTAGCCGAAGTTGGCGCCCAGGTAGGAGATGGCCACCACCCGGCCCGCCTGCACGGAGCGCACGGCGGCGTTGGGCACCGCCGCCTGGATGGCGATGTAGGAGTTGTTCCCCTCCCCGAAGCGGCTGACGATCTTGCCCTTGTCGAGCGGCAGAACGAAGCCCGTGGAGAGCGGCTTGGGGGTGGTGGTCAGGGCGTCGAGGCGGGCCCGCGCCTGATCGGCCTGCTGCTGGTACTGGAGCTGCTTGTCGCGGTCGCGGGCGTAGCGCGCCGCCGCCTCGCGCGCCGCCGCCTCCTGCGCCTTGAGCCGCGCGATCTCGGCCTGGAGCTGCTGGTTGAGGTCGGCGAGGTTGGCCTGGAGCTGGTTCTGCTCCTGCAGGAGCGCCTGCTTCTGCGCGAGCTGCCCCTTCTGGGTGGCCTGCAGGTCGGCGATGACGGCCTCGAGCTGCTGGCGCTTGGCCTCGCGGTCGCGGGCGTTCTGCGCGATCTCGTCCTGCTTGGTCTTCACCGCCGCCATCTGGGAGGCGAGCTGGGTCTGCGCCTGCCTCAGCTCGTCGAGCACGGAACTGAGCTGGTTGATGACGTCGACGTCCTGCTGCGACAGCAGCGACAGGTAGTAGTTGTTCACCTGGAACTGGTGGAGCGTCTTGCTGCGCGCGAGGCTGTCGGCGAGACGGGAGCTGCGCTGCTGGTAGAGGTTGAGCAGGAGCGCCCGCACCCGTTCCTTGAGGGCATCGAGCTGGCCGGTGAGGTCCTGGATGCGCGCCTCGGTCTGGCTACGCTGCGTCTCCAGCGCGTTCAGTTGGACCTGCAGGGAGGCCTGCTGCGCCTGTAGGTCGCTCAGCTCCTTGTTGACGGCGTCCCGCTGGCGCACCTTCGCCTGCAGCTCGGTCGCGGTCGCGCCGAGCTGCTTGGTGATGTCGTCGATCTGCTGCTGGCGCGCCTGGAGTCGGGCCTGCTCGGCCTGGATGTCGCTCTCCAGCGACTGCCGCTTCGAGGTGTCGACCGCCTGCGCTCGCACCCCGGCGGGGGCCGGGAGCATGGCGACCAGCACCATGAGGGCGAGGAGCGCGCGCCTGGACACGGCGGTAGTCTAGCAGCCGTCCCGGAGACGGGGATGAAGCCTCATGAACGTGTCGTGGGGCGCCCTGGCGCGCTCTCAGGCGGGCTCGCGCAGGTACTGCGAGACCGAGATGGCGCTGCCGACGAGACCGACCAGGACCGAGAGCGCGGCCAGCAGGCCGGCGATCTCGCCGAGGGTGGCGTTGTCGCGCACGAAGGGGATGAACGCCAGCTGATCGGAGAGCCGCAGCACGATGAACTGGTAGCCGGGCACCGCCAGCCCCAGCGTCACCACGGCGCTGATGAGTCCCAGCAGGAAGCCCTCGATCAGGAAGGGCGAGCGGATGAAGCCGCGCGTCGCGCCCACCAGCCGCATCACCTCGATCTCGGTGCGGCGCTGAGCGATGGCGGCCCGGATCGAGTTGACGATGGCGAAGAGCGCGGCGGACAGCAGCACCACGATGAGGATGGAGCCGCCGACGCGGAGCGCGTCGTTGATGGCCAGGAAGGTGTTGACGGCATCCGATCCGTCCTCGATGTGGTTCACGCCCGGCAGTTGCGCCAGCTTGGTGCGGACCACGGGCGTCTGGGCAGGGTCGACCAGCCGGATCTCGAGGGTGTTCGGCAGCGGGTTGTCGATGAGCGCCGCCGCCTGACGGAGCGAGGGCAGCGACTGCACCATCGACGCCAGCGCCTGCTGCTTCGACACGAAGTCGACGCTGGCCACCTCGGGCCAGCTCCGGATGGTGTCGACGAGCTGGTTCACGGGAGCGCCGTCGTCGAGGAAGGCGGCGATCTGGAGCTCGTTCTGGAGGTTCTGCAGCACCGCGTTGAGGTTGACGCTGACCAGGCTGAAGCCGGCCAGGATGGTCAGCGACAGCGTCATGGTGGTGATGGTCGAGACGCTGGCCACCCAGTTGGCGCGGATGGCGCGCATCGCCTGCGCGAGAGCGTAGCTCATCGCTCGATCCGGACGGCCCCCGGACGACGTCGGCGGCGATGCGGAGCGGCTCGGGGCGAGGGCGTCACGTCCGCACTTATACCAAGCGAGGGGGGCGCCGGGATGAAGCCTCGTACCGTCGTCTTCACCGTCGGTCCGGCGCCCCTGCGGGCTCGCTCAGAGCCGGTGGTAGGCGGCGATGACGGCGTCGGTGAAGCTCTCGGTGGTGGCGTCGCCGCCGAGGTCGGCGGTGCGCGGGCCGTCCATGAGCACCTGGTCGACGGCGCGGTCGATGCGGTTGGCCACGTCGTCCTCGCCCAGGTGCTGGAGCATCATCGCCGCCGTCAGCATGGTCGCGGTGGGGTTGGCGATGCCCCGGCCGGCGATGTCGGGCGCGCTGCCGTGCACCGGCTCGAAGATGGCGTAGTCGACGCCGATGTTGGCGCTGGGGGCGACGCCGAGGCCGCCGACCAGGCCGGCCATGAGGTCGGAGAGGATGTCGCCGAAGAGGTTGGTCGACACCAGCACGTCGAAGCTCTCGGGGTCGCGCACCAGCTTCATGGCGGCGGCGTCGACGATGATGTCGTAGGTCTCGACGTCGGGGTACTCGGCAGCGACCGCCAGCGCCGTCTCCAGGAACAGACCCGAGGTGAGCGGCAGCACGTTGGCCTTGTGGACCACGGCCACCCGCCCGCGGCGCTTGCGCGCCTGCTGCATGGCGACGTGCGCGATGCGCTCGCAGGCACGCCGCGACACCATGGCGTCGGCGATGGCGATGTCGCCGTAGCGGCGCTCCGCCTCGACGTAGAGCCCTTCGGTGTTCTCGCGGACCATCAGCATGTCGATGCCGGGGAGACTGCCCGGCAGCGGCCGCGTCTTGGCCGGCCGCAGGTTGGCGAAGAGGTCGAGCTCGCGGCGCATGCTGCGGATGGCGCCCTTGTGGCCCTCGACCTTGGTCTTCGGCGACGTGAAGGCGCCGGCGAGGGTGGCGTCGGCGGCACGGACACGCTCCAGCGTCTCGGCCGGCACGCTGGTCCCCCGCCTCTGGAAGGTGGCCCAGCCGGCCTCGGCCTCGAGGAAGGTGAGGTCCAGCCCGGTGGCTTCGAGCAGGCGCCGGGTAGCGGGTACGACCTCGAGGCCGATCCCGTCCCCGGGGATGAGACAGATGGTGTGCATCGTGGGCTCCTTCTTCTCGACATCGGGCGTGCGGGCCCGAGGGATTGCGACGGTGGGTCGCCGGGCACGGGGCCGCGGCCGGTTCAAGGTACCACGGGTCTGCGGTGGCACGGGGCTCCGACGATGCCGAGGGGCGGCGGCGTGCCCGAGCGCGTCTGTGGGTATGATGGCGGCGTTCGGAGAGCCCCTTCAGGCCCCGTCTGCGCCGCCCGTCCGGGTCCCGTGGACGGCTGCGGAGTGCGGGGAGGGGATGCGCAAAAATCGCTATGGGAACGCGGATCTGGGTCCGTAGGGTAGGGGAGGCGACGCCATGAGCGCGTTGCACGGAGACATCGAGGAAGGGGTGCTGGCGAACCTGCTTCAGTACCTTGCTCTCAGTCAGGCCGACGGTTGCCTCAGTCTTCGCCACCCGGCGCGGGCCAAGGCCGACGTCTACCTCGAGGGGGGGCGCGTCGTCTACGTCGACGCCGGGTCCCTGCTCGACGTCGCCGCGCTGTCGGCGCTGCTGCGCTGGCGCAGCGGTCGCTTCACCTTCCGGCCCGGCGTCGAGGCGCCGCGCCGTACCCTCACCGACTCGACCGATCGCCTGCTGCTGGAGGCGAGCCACCGCTGCGACGAGGAGCCGGCACCGGACGAGCTGGGTCCGGGGCCCGCGACGGTGCTGGTGGCGCGCACGTCGCCCGACGACGGCCGCGCCCTGGTGTCGCTGTCGGCCCTGCACGTGTGGCGGTCGCTCGATGGCGAGCGTAGCCTGGCCGAGCTGGCCGAGTCCGCTGGACTGCCCCTCAACGTCGTGCTGGCCGGTGCCGCCGAGCTCCTGCAGCGCGACCTCGCGGGCCCTGCCGGCGAGGTGCTGGTCGACCCGGCCTTCGTGGGGGAGCTCACCCGCGAGGCGGTCGACATCCTCGGCCCCGTGGCCGAGGTGCTGGTCGAGGACGCCCTGTACGACCTGGGCGTGGAGCAGGGGCCGATCGCCGTCACCGTGATCGACGACCTCATCACCACCGTCGCCACGCAGTTCACGCGCGGCGACCGCCAACTCGATTTCCTGCGGCGCGCCGAGCGCCTCCGCCAAGACTACGGTCTGAACGCCTGAAGCCTACCGGGAGGTCCCATGAAGTACATCGTCGAGGTGCGCGAGCCCGTCCCGAGCAACCTGGACGAGATCGCCGGCAAGGTGGCGGCGTCGTTCCACATCACCGATGACAAGGCGCTCGCCCTTCTGAGGCGCGCCCCGGGCGCGATGACCCGCGCCGTGAGCGAACGCGAGGCCGACGTGGTGGCCGGTATCTTCGAGCGCGCGGGCCTGAACGTCGTGAAGCGCCCGGCCGAGGCGCCGGCAGCCAGCGAGCCGCCCACCCAGCCTGCGGCCGCCGAGCCCGAGCCGGAGCCGGAGCCCGAGGCGGCTGGGGCCGCGGACGAGCCGGCCGCCGCGGAGGCGGAGCGGACCTCCTCCGAGGTCGTGCCGGGCGCCGGCGCGACGATGGACGCGGCCGAGGTGGCGGAGCAGAGCGCAGCCTGGGACGCCGACCTGAGCGCAGCTCCCACGGAGGCGCCGGAGCCGGCCGCCGAGGCCGCGGACGACGTCTGGGACCGGCCGCTCGGCGAGAGCGCGAGCGTCGAAGGCGCCGCCTACGGCGGCGACACCGTCGACAGCTTCTCGCGCCGGGACGGCTTCGAGGCCGAGGGGGGCGAGCTGGGCTGGGACGGCGATGACGCCGCCGACGTCGTGACCGACGACATGACCGACGACGTCGTGGTGGCCGGCGCCGCCTCCGACGAGCCCCGGGCCGGCATGCCGGACGACGGCGGGGAGGGTGCGCTGGACGTCGACGATGCGGCGCCCGCCATGGCAGCTCCCGACGAGCCTGCCCTCGACAGCGGGGCCGCCGCAGGCGGAGCCGGCGAGCGGGCGGCCGCGGCGGCGAGCGACGCCCGCCCGGTGGGTCGCTCCACCCTGACACCCGAGACGGTACGGCGCTCGCAGACCCCCGAGACGCTGCGCAGCACGCTCACGCGGGCTCCTTCCGAGACCAAGTTGCAGCGAGGCGGCCTGCGCAGGCGGGTGGCCAACGCCGCCATCCTGCCCGCGCTGCTCACCCTGATCGTGACGGGCGTGGCCATGCTGGTCACCGTCATGCCGCTGCTCCGCGCCCAGCAGGAGGCGCGCGCCGCGGCCGCCGCCCACGCCGAGGCGGCCACGCTGGAGGCGCTGACGGGCGGCATGCCGCTGACCGCGCAGACGCTGAGCGGCCCGCTGACCGACCTGGCGCGCAGGTCGCAGGCGGTCCTGGGCGGCAACGGCGTCCGGTCGATGACCGTCACCGACGCCACAGGCGTGCCGGTCGCGGGCTGGTACGGGCCCGCCATCACCCCCGCCGCGTTGCCGCCCGACGTCCGCCGCACCGTCAGCGGCCGCGCCCTCGACGCCGTGGCCGGCCAGGCCCCGGCGGGCGAGAGCTTCACCGACAGCCTGCTGGCGACGTGGCACGACGTGCTGGCGATGCTCGGGCTGGGCTCGGTCGCCGACCGCTACGGCGCGGCGCCGGTGCTGAGCGCCGGCCAGGCGGTGGGCGCGGTGGTCGTCGCGGTCGAGCCGGCGAGCGCCAGCAGCCTCGTCCAGAACGCCTTCCTTACCACCCTGCTGGTGGGCCTGGTGCCGGTGCTGATCGCCATCCTGGTGGCCATGGGCCTGACCCGCGGCCTGAGGGCGCAGGTGGCGTACCTGCTGGAGGCCGCCGACCGCATCAGCCGCGGGGACCTCGAGGAGAGCGTCGAGCTCGACAGCCGCGACGAGCTGGGCCAGCTCGCGCGCGCCATCGAGCGCATGCGGGTCAGCCTGCAGGAGGGCATGGAGCGTCTGCGCCGGCGCCGCTGACGGCGCGGCGGGGCGCCCGCCCCGGCAGGCTCGGCTCGCGAGGGCGGCCCCTACCGGGGCCCGAGGACCTGGGGCTCAGGGCATGGGGTGGGCCATCGCCAGGTCGCGTACCTCGGACCTCACGACGTCGGCGTCCTCGCCCTGCAGGGTCCGGTCGATCAGCTCGGCCACCGTCGCCATGTCGTCGGGCGTGAAGCCGCGGGTGGCGAGGGCGGGCGTGCCGATGCGGATCCCCGACGTGACCCAGGGCTTCTCGGGATCGAACGGCACCATGCTCTTGGAGACCGTGATGCCGGCGGCATCGAGCCGCTTGCTGGCGGTGTTGCCCGTCATGTCCTTGCCGCGCAGGTCGACCAGGAACAGGTGGTTGTCGGTCCCGCCCGACACGATGCGGTAGCCGCGGTCGGCCAGCTCCGAGGCCAGCACCTGGGCATCGTCGACCACCGTCTGGATGTATTCGCGGAACTCGGGCCGCGCGGCCTCGTAGAAGGCCACCGCCTTGCCGGCCACCACGTGCTCCAGCGGGCCCCCCTGGAGGCCGGGGAAGATGGTGCGATCGAGCTGCTTGCCGATCTCCGCGTCGTTGCCGAACAGGATGCCGCTGCGCGGACCGCGTAGCGTCTTGTGGGTGGTGCTGGTGACGATGTGGGCGTGCGGGACGGGGCTCGGGTGGTGCCCGGTGGCCACCAGGCCGGCGATGTGGGCGATGTCGGCCATGAGCAGGGCGCCCGCCTCGTCGGCGATGGCGCGGAAGCGCTCGAAGTCGAGGACGCGACTGTAGGCGCTGGCCCCGGCGATGATCATCTTCGGGCGGTGCTCCAGGGCGAGCTCGCGTACCACGTCGTAGTCGATGCGCTCGCTGTCGCGGTCGACGGGGTAGCCCACCACGCGGTAGGAGCGCCCGGAGAAGTTCACCGGCGAACCGTGCGTCAGGTGGCCGCCGTGTGCCAGGTCCATGCCCAGCACGGTGTCGCCGGGCTCGAGCAGCGCCTGGTACACCGCCAGGTTGGCCGACGACCCCGAGTGCGGCT
This sequence comes from Deinococci bacterium, assembly GCA_030149325.1. Taxonomy (GTDB): domain Bacteria; phylum Deinococcota; class Deinococci; order Deinococcales; family Trueperaceae; genus JASBRS01. The sequence continues at coordinate 6,497 of JASBRS010000022.1, read as the reverse complement.
GCACGTTCGCCCAGGTGCAACCGAACAGCGCCTTGAGCCGCTCGATGGCCAGGGTCTCGACCTCGTCGATGACCTCGCAGCCGCCGTAGTAGCGCTTGCCGGCGTAGCCCTCGGCGTACTTGTTGGTGAGCACCGAGCCGACCGCCTCCATCACCTGGCGGGAGGTGAAGTTCTCGGAGGCGATGAGCTCGAGCCCGCTCGCCTGGCGCTCGAACTCTCGATCGATGAGCGCGAAGAGCTGCTCGTCGCGGGGCGGATCGCCTGCCTGCTGGGGCGTCATGCGCGGAGTATACCAGCGCCCCTGGGGGCGTCCTGCGGCCGCACCTGGCGCGTTGCGGGCGCGCTCGTCAGGGCCCGCGGTCGGCTGCCGAGCGCGCCGCCAGGCGCCGCGCCGGGGTGGCGGCGAGCAGCGCCGAGAAGGCCTCGGCGAAGCGCCGGACGTCGTTCCAGTCGGTGTACTCGCGGTCGCTGCGGGGGTCGATCGGCAGGCCCTTGAGGCGCGCCACGGCGCGCACGAGGGAGGCGCGGAGCGGCCCGTAGCGGCTGAAGGTCAGCGCTCCCGCGGCGCTGGCCGCCAGGTCGGGACGCCAGCCGGTGCGGTCGATGAAGTCGTGCAGGTAGCGATCGGCCTCGGCGCGCTGCTCGGGGCGGCTGCAGGCGGCCGACAGGCACACCGACAGGAACGCCGTGGGCAGGTGCCGGAAGACGATGGCGTGGGCGCGCACGGCGCGAACCAGGGCGGCGGGGTGCCGGCCCAGGTGCACCGAGGCGGCGATGATGATGCCGTCGGCGCCCGCGACCGGCGGGAAGGGGGTGGCGGGCTCGAGCCGGACCTCGTGTCGGTCGTGTCGGAGCCCGTCGGCCAGGCGTTCGGCGATGCGCCGCGTCTGGCCGTCCTGCGACGCCACCACGATGAGGATCCGTGCCACCGCTACCTCTCGTCCCGCCGCGCTCGCCACGACGTGGGGGTCTGCCCCAGCGTCGGTCACCGCGGAACGGCCCGCCAGTGTTGGATGTCCCCGGCGTTCGAGCGTCCGGGGGTGACCCCCGCACCGCGCGACCGGGTGGATGGGGTGCCGGGCCGGCCGAGCGGCCTAGCGGGGCGGCAGGAGCCGGTCGATCATCGCGTCGAGGCTCGCGCGTTCGAAGGTGAAGCCGCTCTCCAGGAGCCGCGTGGGGACCACGCGCGCGCTCTGGAGGAGGGCCGCGTCGGCCAGGCGGCCGAGCGCCAGACGCAGCAGCCAGGCGGGCATCCCGAACCAGAAGGGCCGCCTGAGGCGGCGCGCCATGGCGCGGCCCAGTGCCTCCTGGCGGACGGGTTCCGGCGCCACGGCGTTGAACACGCCACGGCAGGAGTCGTCGTCGATCAGGTGGAGCGCCGCCCGCGCCAGGTCGTCGGCATCGATCCAGCTCCACCACTGCTCGCCGTTGCCGAAGCGGCCGCCGACGCCCAGCCTGACGGGCAGCAGCAGTTGCTGCCAGGCGGGTGCATCGGGCGCGAGGACCACGCCGATGCGCAGCACGCAGGTGCGGGTGACGGCGTTGGCGGGCGCCGCGGCCGCCTCCCAGGCGCGCGCCACCGGAGCCAGCACGAAGCTCTCGTCGACCGCGGCGGTCTCGTCGACGAGGTCGTCCCCCTTCTGTCCGTAGATGCCGGTGGCCGACCCCTGCACCAGCACGGCCGGCGGGCGCCGGCAGCGGCGCATCGCGGTCACCAGCGTGGTGGTGCTATCGACGCGGCTGGCGATGAGGCGGTCGACGTGGGCGCGGCCCAGGCGTCCGTCGCTGATCGAGGCGCCCGCCAGGTTCACCAGCGCCGCCGCCCCGTCGAGCACCGAGGTGAGCCGCGACAGCGCTTCCTGGTCGCCGGCGCGGACGGCGTCGGGGCGCCACGCTACCGGCGTGACGTCGCGCGGGAACGGACCGTCGGTCCGGCGCGTGAGCACCGTGACGTCGTAGCGCTCCGAGGCGAGCGCCGCCAGGTGCCGTCCGACGACCCCCGAGGCGCCGGCGATGATCAGGCGAGGCCGGCTCATGCCCAACGCTAGCAGGCGCCGGGTGCGAGGGACCGTGGCGCGACGCGGCATCCCCGCCGCCGCCGGGACATTTGTCCCGGCCTTCGCGTCGTCCGGGTTGGCTATATTGGCTGGCGAACCCCGCAACATGGGAACGAGATGATGGGGAGGTGAGTTGTGTTAGACGACGACCGAGACGTCGCCGCCAGAGGCAACGATCCTGATGGCGCCGGGTACCGACCGTCGGGTGCGATCGCGGTCACGTTCTTCCTGGCAGCCACCATCGTGGTGCTGTGGGGGTTCGTGTTCATCCTCTCGCTGGTGAGGGGCTGAGGCATGGACGAGCACCAACATCGCGCCATCGCCCGCTGGGAACGCCGCTGGATCGCCCTCTCCGGCATCATGCTGGCCGTGTTCCTGGGCCTCATCGCCTACGCCCTCATCGCCGAGGGCGGGGCCATCGTCCACGGGGGCGGCCGCCTGCAGCCGGCCAGCGTCACCAGCGTGCCGCTGTTCGCGAGCCCCGGCGCCCGGCAGCTCTCGAGCGGCGACTACCAGGTCGCGGTGCTGGCCCGGGCGTTCGCCTTCGAGCCGGCCGTCGTCGACCTGCCGGTCGGCGCCCACGCGCGCTTCTACCTCACCAGCCAGGACGTCCTGCACGGCTTCATGATCGAGGGGACGTCGGTGAACATCGAGCTGATCCCGGGCGAGCTCGCCTACTTCGACTACACCTTCGATCGGCCCGGCAGCTTCGCCGTGGTGTGCAACGAGTACTGCGGCATCAACCACGAGAACATGATCGGTGCGGTCCGTGTGCTGCCGGAGGCCGAGTACCGGCAGCGCCAGGCCGCCGGGACCCTGCAGGGGCAGGCGGCGCCGCTGACGCCGGTGGCGTCCACGCCGCCGGCTGCGACCGGCTCCGCCGGGGCGGCTCCCGCAGCCGCCGCACCGGCGGTCGACGGCGTCGCGGTCTACGATGCCAAGTGCGCGGCCTGCCACCAGCAGAACGGCGAGGGCCACCCCGGCGCCTTCCCGCCGCTGGCGGGGCACGCCCCAACGCTCTACCGCGCCGACCGCAGCTACCCGCTGCAGGTCCTGCTCTACGGCCTGCAGGGTCGCATCGTGGTGGACGGCCAGAGCTACAACAACGTCATGCCGGCCTGGAGCCAGCTCTCCGACGCGGAGCTGGCGGCCGTGGCGACCGCCATGCTGGAAGCGTGGGGCAACGATGCCGCGCTTCCCGCCGACTACCAGCCCTACACCGCCGCCGACGTAGCCGCAGAGCGCGCCCAGGCCCTGACCCCCACGCAGGTGGCCGAGGTCCGCGCGAAGCTGGGGCTCGAGTGAGCGGCCCGGAGCTTCACGAGGGGAGCGAGCCATGGCGGTAGGCACCGTCACCACCACCCGGCAGGCGGCCGTGGCCTGGAGACCCGAGAAGCGCGTCACGGCGGCGTTCCTGATCACCGGCCTGGTGGCGCTGCTGGTGGGGGCCCTGCTGGGGCCGCTGCAGGCGCTCAACTACGGCGACATCGACCTCTACAGCCGGCTGCCGTTCCTCAAGTCCTACTACCAGGGGCTGACCCTGCACGGCGTGCTGAACGCGCTGGTGTTCACCACCTTCTTCAACTGCGGGGTGCTGATCTACCTGCCGGCCCGCGAGCTCGGCCTGCGCCCCTCGGTCGGCTGGCTGTGGGCGTCGTACCTGATCATGGTGGGCGGGCTGGCGATCGCCGGCATCGCCATCCTCGACAACAGCTCGACCGTGCTCTACACCTTCTACCCGCCCCTGCAGGGCACCCTCGGGTTCTACCTGGGGCTGGCGCTGGTGGTCGTGGGAAGCCTCATGGTGGCGGCCGAGGTGGTGCGCCTGCGCGCTCGCTGGCGCCGCGCCAACCCCGGCAAGGCCACCCCCATCGTGACCTTCATGTCCACCGCCACCATGCTGATGTGGGCGCTGGCCTCGCTCGGCATCGTCACCGAGGTCGTGGTCTTCCTGATCCCCTGGTCGGCGGGCTGGATCGGCGGCGTCGACCCGCAGCTCGCCCGCACCCTGTTCTGGTTCACCGGCCACCCCATCGTCTACTTCTGGCTCCTGCCCGCCTACATCAGCTGGTACGCCTTCATCCCGCGACAGGTCGGGGGCGAGCTGGTCTCCGATACCCTGGCGCGGCTGGCGTTCCTGATGTTCATGGTGTTCAGCACGCCCGTGGGCTTCCACCACCAGTTCACCGACCCCGGCATCCCCGGCGGCTGGAAGCTCGTGCACACCGTGCTCACCATGTTCGTGGCCATCCCCAGCCTCATCACCGCCTTCACCGTGACCGCCTCGATGGAGCTCGGCGCGCGGCGGCGCGGCGGCCGCGGCGTGCTGGGCTGGATCCGCAAGCTGCCGTGGGGCGACGGAGGCTTCACGGCGCAGGCGCTGGCGATGATCTCCTTCATCTTCGGCGGCGCGGGCGGCATCGTCCTGGCCAGCTTCAACCTCAACGTGCTGGTCCACAACACCGCCTTCATCCCCGGCCACTTCCACATCACCGTGGGCACGGCCACCACGCTGACCTTCTTCGGCATGACCTTCTGGCTGATCCCCCACCTGACCGGACGCAAGCTGTTCGCTCCGAGGCTGGCCCTGGCATCGGCCTGGACGTGGTTCGTGGGGATGATGGTGTTCGCCGTCGGCATGCACTGGGAGGGCCTGTTGGGCGTCCCCCGGCGCGCCTGGATCTCCAACATGCTGCCGTCCTTGCAGGGCACCTACGCCGACGCCGCCGTCCCCATGGCCATCACCGCCGTCAGCGGCATGATCCTGTTCGTGGCCGTGATCTTCTACTTCACGGTGCTGTTCGGGACGCTGTTCTCGCCCGTGCGCATCGAGGAGGACAGCGTGGAGATCCCCTTCCCGCAGACCGTGCCGGCCCACGCCGACCCCTACGTGCGGGCGCTCGATCGCTTGGGGCTGTGGTTCGGGCTGGCGCTGGTGGTGGTGGCGGTCGCCTACCTGCCGACGCTGGTGCACATGATCTCGACGATGGTGCCCGTTCCCGGATTGCGTCTGTGGTGAGGGGCTGAGCCCGGGGCACCGCCCCGCCCCCCACCGCACGTTCGAGGCGCGCGGCGCGTCACCTCCGCCGCGCGCCTTCCCTTGGCGGCTCAGCCCTGGTCGCGCAGCGTCCGACGCAGGATCTTGCCGGTGGCGTTCATCGGCAGCTCGTCCCGGAACTCGACCATCCGCGGGTACTTGTACGCCGCCATCTGCTCCTTGCTCCAGGCGATGAGCTCGTCGGCGGTGAGGTTGGCGCCGTCGGCGAGCACCACGTAGGCCTTGATCTCCTCGCCGTGCTGCTCGTGCGGCACGCCCACCACCGCCGCCAGCGAGACGGCGGGGTGCGCCATCAGCACCTCCTCGATCTCGCGCGGATAGACGTTGAAGCCGCCGCGCAGGATCATGTCCTTGAGGCGATCGACGATGCTGAAGTAGCCATCGGCATCGACCACGCCGATGTCGCCGGAGTGGAACCAGCCGCCGCGCAGCGCCTCGGCGGTGGCCTCCGGACGCTGGTAGTAGCCCTTCATGACGTTGTGCCCGCGGATGACGATCTCGCCCGTCTCGCCCACCGGCACGTCGCGGTCGTTCTCGTCGACCACGCGCATCTCGCACCCGAAGATGGGCTGGCCGACGGTGCCGGGGCGACGTTCGCGGTCGGAGTGGTTGAAGCTCGCCACCGGGCTCGTCTCCGACAGCCCGTAGCCCTCCATGATGGCGATGCCGTAGACCTCCTCGAAGCGCCGCAGGATCTCCACCGGCAACGCCGCACCGCCGCTCAGGGCGAAGGCGAGGTGGCTGCGGAGCTGCGCCTTCTCCTCGTCGCCGAGTCCCGAGGCGGCGTTGAGCAGGGCCCAGTACATGGTGGGCACGCCCGCGAAGACGGTGATGCCGTGCGCGATCATCAGCTTCAACGCCTGCACGGGATCGAAGCGCGGCAGCATGGTGACGCTGCCGCCGCCGTAGAACATGCTGTTCATCCCCACCGTCTGCCCGAACGAGTGGAACAGCGGCAGCGCCATCAGGAAGGCGTGGCGCTCGGGCGGGATGCCCGAGTCACGTACCAGGCCGTTCGACTGGATGGCGTTCATGACCATGTTGAGCTGGCTCAGCTCGGCGCCCTTGGGCTGGCCGGTGGTGCCGGAGGTGTAGAGGATCACCGCGGTGTCCTCGGCGCCGCTGGCGTGGACCTCGCGCGACGGCTCCTGGGTCGCCAGCAGGGTCCCCAGGGTGATCCCGAGGGGCGTCGGTGAAGGCGCCGCGGGATCGGCGGTCATCACCACCAGGTGGCGGCAGCTCGGGGTGTCCTCGAAGGCCTGCGCCCCCTCCTTCGCCATCGGCAGGTCCGGGCTGCCCTCGAACACGAAGTAGGCGCTGGCGTCGCTGTCGTGCAGGTGGTAGGCGATCTCCCGAGCCTTGAGCAGCACGTTGAGCGGCAC
>JASBRS010000020.1 GCA_030149325.1 Deinococci bacterium | reverse complement strand
AACGTCTTCGACGGGGACGAGGAGGAGGACCTGAGGGCGGTGGCCGAGCGCGCCGAGGCTGCCGGCGTGGCCCACGCGCGGATCACCGCGTTCGACGAGGGCGGCCGCGGCGCCGAGGCCCTCGCCGCCGAGGTGGCGGCCTGCCTGGAGGCGGTCGCCGACGATCCGCCGAAGCCGAGCTCGCTCTACAGCGGAAGCGCGCCCTTCCTCGCGAAGGTCGGAGCGATCGCCACGACGCTGTACGGCGCCGCCGACGTGGAGATGTCCGAGCGCGCCTGCAGCGACCTCGAGACGCTCACGGAGGCTGGGCTCGACCGTCTCCCGGTGTGCGTCGCCAAGACCCACCTGTCGTTCTCCGACGACCCCAAGGCGGGGGGCCTGGCGCGCGACATGACGCTCACCGTCCGCGAGATCCGGCCCGCCGTCGGGGCGGGCTTCCTGGTGGCGCTGATGGGACGCATCATGACCATGCCCGGGCTCCCGAGCGATCCCGCTGCTCGGCACATGCGCGTCGACGACGACGGCCGCGTATACGGCCTGCGCTGACCCCCGCGCTTCCGATCGGACGGGTACGCGCCAGAGGCGGCCCGCGCCATCGGATCGCCTTCGAGGCACGCCGTCCGGGCCGCGCCGGCCACCCTTCCGCGCGCATGATTCCATACGGCATCATGCGGAATCCGCGCATCCGCACTTGACTTGCTGCGAATTCCGCTAGATACTACGACCAATCGAGCGGATTCCGCAGCCGCCCGCCGCCCCAGCCAACGAGGATGCGACCCCGTGCCGCACGCCAGCGAAGACCCCTTCGATGCGACCGACCTGGCCATCCTGACGATGCTCCAGCAGGACGGCCGCATGCCGTTCAGCGTGATCGCCCGCGAGCTCGGGCTGCCGGAGAGCACCGTACGGCTCCGCACCCATCGCATCCTCGCCTCGGGGCGGATCGCCATCGTCGCCACGGGCGACCCCCTGCAGCTCGGCATCCCGGTCGATGCTGTCACCCTGGTGCGGGTGGCGGCGCCCGAAGCGGACGCCGTCGCCGACGCCCTGACCGCCATGCCCGAGGTTCGCTACGTGGGCGTGGCGCTGGGAGGCACCACCATCGTCGTCGAGTCGCTGCATCCCGACGCCGATGCCCTGCACACGTTCCTCGCCCGGAAGTTGGCTTCGTTGCCGGGCGTGAAGGAGGTGGACAGCCAGCAGATCATCGAGAACAGGAAGAGCGTGTGGGATTGGCAGTCCTGGCTCGCCCAGAGCGCACCCGCACGAGCACGGGGGGACACGTCTAGGGAGGACGTATGAAGAAGCGCATCTTGGCCCTCGTGGCCGCCGCCATCCTGGGCTTCGCCTTCGCCCAGCCGAGCGGGACCCTCACCATCGCCCAGGCCCAGGACCCCCAGAGCTGGGATCCTATCGACACCTTCTACCTCGCCTGGGGCATGATCGGCTCGAGCATCTTCGATGGCCTGGTCCATCGCGACCTGAACATGAAGATCGGCCCCGGACTGGCCACCAGTTGGGAGTGGACGGACGCCAGCAACAGCCGTCTGCGCTTCCACCTGCGCCAGGGCGTGACCTTCCAGGACGGCGAACCGTTCAACGCCGACGCGGTGAAGTTCACCTTCGATCGTCTGCTGGGGCCCGAGGGCGCCAAGGGACCGCAGCAGGCCAACTACACCAGCATCGACCACGTCGAGGTCGTCGACCCCTACACCGTCGACTTCGTCATGAAGTCGCCCGACCCGGTCTTGATCACCAAGCTGGCGGGCTACGGCGCCATGATCGTGCCGCCGAAGTACGTGACCGACAACCCGCCCGAGACCTTCAACAAGATGCCCATCGGCACCGGCCCGTTCAAGGTGACCGAGTACGTGCCCGACGACCACCTGACCCTGGTCGCCAACCCCGACTACTGGGGCGGCGCACCCAAGGTCGCCAAGGTGATCTTCCGCTTCATCCCCGAGCCGTCGACGCGCGTCGCCGAGCTGCAGGCCGGCCGAGCCGATATCGTCCAGGGCGTGCCCATCAGCCTCGCCGACAGCGTCTCGAAGACGGCGGGCGTGAAGCTCGAGGCCGTGGGCAGCCCCACCGTGAACGCGCTGCGCTTCAACACCTGCCTGGCGCCCACCGACAACCTCAAGGTGCGTGAGGCGATCGCGCACGCGGTCGACGCCCAGGGCATCATCGACAGCATCCTTCAGGGCTACGGCATCCCCATCGCCAGCTTCCAGTCCTCGATGTCGCTCGGGTACGACCCCAACCTGAAGCCGTACAGCTACGACCTCGAGCTCGCCAAGAAGCTGCTCCAGGAGGCCGGCGTCGCCGCAGGCGCCCCCATCAGCATCGACGTCATCGGCACCGACGCGACCAACCTCGAGGTGGCCCAGGCCGTCGCCTCCGAGCTCGAGGCCGTAGGGCTCAAGCCCACCCTCGGCACCCACGAGACCAACACCTACTACAACGACCTGGTACCCAAGAACACGGTCGGCAACCTGTACTACAGCGGTTGGGGCGGTTGGACGCTCGACTTCGACAACACCGCGTACCTGCTCTACCACACCGGTCAGTTCTGGAACCCCTGCTACAGCAACGCCAAGCTCGACGCCCTGCTCGAGGAGGAACGCGCCACCTACGATCAGGCCAAGCGCGAGACCATCCTGCAGCAGATCGCCGGGATCGAGCACGATGACCTCATCGACCTGCCGCTGTACCAGTCCAAGAACCTGTGGGGCGTCGCGGACCGCGTCCAGGGCTTCGTCGCCCCGGCCGACGACCGCAACGACCTGACGAACGTCTCGGTCACCAACTGAGGCCCTGAGGAAGGAGGCGAACAGGCATGCTGCGCTACCTCCTACGACGCCTGTTCCAGTCGATCTTCGTCCTGATCGGCATCACCCTGTTCGTCTCCTTCACCATCCGCCTGAGCGGCGACCCCGCGGTCGCCATGTTCCAGGGCGCCAGCGCGCCCACCGCCGAGCAGCTCGCCACCATCCGCAAGCAGCTCGGCACCGATCGTCCCTTCCTGGTGCAGTACGGCGCCTTCCTGGCCGGCTTGGTCCACGGCGATCTCGGCACCTCGTTCCGCAGCGGGCAGGCGGTCAGCTCCGCGGTCGCCAGTCGCTTCCCCGCCACCCTTGCGCTGGCGTTGACGTCGTTGCTGCTGTCCCTGGCGCTGGCGATCCCGCTGGGCGTGATCGCAGCGCGGAGGCGGGGCAGTGGCAGCGACCTGGCCATCCGTGTGTTCAGCCTGCTGGGGCTGTCGTTCCCCAACTTCTGGCTGGGCATCATGCTGATCCTGATCTTCGCCGTGAAGTTGCGTTGGCTGCCGCCGTCCGGCTACTCCGGGCCCGACAGCCTGGTGCTGCCGGCGTTGACGCTGGGACTCATCCTCGCGAGCACCACCACCCGCTTGGTGCGCTCGTCGTTGCTCGACGTGCTGGGGGAGCAGTACGTCACCACCGCCCGCTCGAAGGGCATCGGCGAGCAGCGAGTGCTCTACCGCCACGCCCTGCGCACGGCCCTCATCCCCATCGTCACCTACATCGGGCTGCAGTTCGGCGCGCTGCTGGGCGGCGTCGTCATCGTGGAGCAGGTGTTCGCCTGGCCCGGCCTGGGCTCGCTGGCGCTCAACGCCATCTCCTTCCGCGACTACCCCACGCTGCAAGGGACGATCACCGTGCTGGCCATCTTCATCGCCGCCATCAACCTCGTCGTCGACCTCAGCTACGCGTTGCTCGATCCGCGCATCCGGTACGCATGAAGCGCGCCCTCACCAACCCGAGCTTCCTGCTGGGCGCCGGCATCGTGCTGCTGGTCGTGGCGGCCGCGGTGTTCGCACCCGCCCTGGCGCCGCACCAGCCCACCGCCGCCAACCTTCGTGCGCGCCTGGCCGCGCCCTTCCAACCCGCCTATCTTCTCGGCGCCGACGCCATCGGCCGCGACATCCTGTCGCGCATCATCTTCGGCGCCCGTATCTCGCTCGTCGTCGGCGTCGCCTCGGTGGCCATCGCCGCCGTGATCGGCACCATCATCGGGCTCCTGGCCGGCTACTTCGGCGGTGTTCTCGACGCCGTTCTGATGCGCCTGGCCGACATCCAGCTCGCCTTCCCCTTCATCCTGCTGGCCATCACGGTCATCGCCGTCATCGGCCCCGGCCTGTGGAAGTTGATCCTGGTGATGGCCTTCGCGCAGTGGGTGCAGTACGCGCGCATCGTGCGGGGCCAGGTGCTGTCGATCCGCGAGACCGACTACGTGCAGGCCGCCGCCAGCCTCGGTGCCGGTCACGCCCGTATCGTGGTCCGGCACATCCTGCTCAACGCGCTGACCCCGGTCACCGTCCTCGCCACCCTGGGCATCGCCAACAACATCCTGCTGGAAGCGGGCCTGACCTTCCTGGGGCTGGGCGTCGACCCCACCATCCCGTCGTGGGGTGGCATGCTCGCCGACGGCCGCAACTACATCGAACGCGCCTGGTGGGTGTCGACCTTCCCCGGCCTGGCCATCACCGTCACCGTGCTCGGCTTCAACCTGCTCGGCGACTGGCTGCGCGACACGCTCGACCCGAGGCTCCAGACATGAGCGCCGACGGCGCCCTCGACCCTCGAAGGCTGCTGCTCGACAACGACGGGGACGGCTTCGCCGACGCCCTGGTAGGGCCCGTGTGGCTGGGAACGGCCGACGTCGACGCCGCCGTCGCGGCGGCCGCCGACCTGCTCGGGGCCCTGGCCGCGCGGTCGCTCACCCTCCCGGTCACGACCGCGACCTGGAAGACGACGACCCCGGCGCTGTTCCTCGGCCCTTCGCCGCCGCCCGCCCACGCCCTGGACGTCCGCTTCCGCCACGACGAGGCCGGCTTGCTCCTCGCGGCACCGGACGGTACGGCGCTCCGCGACGCCGCGCGCCGGCTCGCCACGGCCTGGGTCGCCGCGCACGAAGCGTCGGAGGCTCCGACGTCGGCGGTACCAGCCGAGAACGGTCCTCCGGAGCGCGCTCGAGGCCGGCCCTCGCTCGGAACGGCGCTCGCCGGCGGCGGGCTGTACTCCGGGCCGCCCGAGCAGCCCCGGCGCTTCATCGGTAGCTTCCGCGCCGCGGGCGGCACCCCCGAGGCCGTCGAGGTCGCCGCCCGACTCGCCACCGTAGGCCTCGCCCCCGCGGTGCCGCTGGGGCCGTCCGACGCCGAGGCGCCGGGAGCGCCGCAGGTGACCGTGCGGCTCGATGGCTCCCTGGAGGGCGACGCCTGGGAGATCCGCGTCCCCCGACGCCCGCGCTCGGGCGGACTCGAGATCGCGGGAGGGAGCCCGGCGGCGCTGGCCCAGGCATGCCGGACCTTCGCGCGGAGCTTCCCTCGGCTGCCCGACGGCACGTCGCTCGACGAGCTCGAGCCCACCCTCCGGCGCTACCTTCGCCAGGCCACGCGCGACGGCCGCCTGGCCGCGGCTGCCGCCCTCGAGGCGTCCGACGACGTCGTCGCCGTAGGCCTACCCGACCCCGGCACAGAGGCACCGAGACGACTGAGAACGCCCGTGCACAACGGGGCCCGGAGCGGCCACCGGCATACCTGGACGTCCACCGCGGCCTGGGAAGGCGAGCGGCTCCTCGACGCGGCCTCCGAGCTCGAACTCCCCGAGGGCGCCTACGCGATCGAGGCCTACGCCTCGGAGGAGCGCGCGCTGCGGACCCGCCTGGCGGCCGCGCTGGGCGCCCGTTTGGGGGCACGCGGGCACGCCCCGGACACGGTGGTGGTCCGCAGCGCCTACAAGCCGGCCCTGCACTGGCTGATCGAGGAGATCGGGCCCGAGCTCCCGACGGACACCGCGACCCTGTCGATCTCCGTAGGCCGCCAGCCGGCCGACAACGGCGCCCCCGACCGCTGGCTCCGCGAGCTCTACCCCGGCGCCGAGCTGCTCGAGGCCTTGCGTACGGGCGTGCGCGTCGAGCTGAACCTGCTGCCGTCGGTCGGACCGCCCAGCTACCGCGTCGTGGCGCTCGACCGAGCTGGCGCCGAGCTGGGATGCTGGTCCCTGACGCCCCCGATCGCGACGTCGCCACGCATCCGCGGCGAGGTGGCCCTGACCCCCACCGGCGGCGTTCGCGCCGTGGTCGACGGTCGCGTCACCGACGAGCGCATCGTGCCGACCGACCGCGAGGCCGCGTGGACCTTCCTCGCGGGCGAGGTCTTCCCTGCCCTGGTCGAGGCCGCTCGCGGCCGCGAGCCCCCGTTCTTCCACGAGGTGGCGGTGGTGGTGCAGGTGAGCGAGCCCGACGCCGAGCTCGGCCTCGACCACGAGCGGAGCAGCGTGGTGGAGGGGCTCCACGAGGACGTCTACTTCGGTCTCCTGGAGGCCTTCGGGGCGTCCCGGCCCGAGGTAGCCGCGCGCGAGCTGGCGCCCGCCCGCATCCTGCCGTTCGTACGGGCGTCGGCGGGCGGCGCCACCGTCGTGAGCGTTACCGCGCGGGATCGCGGCGACGACCGGGTGACGGCCCTGACCCGCGACGGCGGGCTCCGGCACGCCGCGCCGCTCGAAGCGAACGTGCGGGCGACGCGTTGGACGGGTCGCGGGCACCGCACCACCGCCCTGCGCCTGGACCTCGACGGTCCCGACGCGGCGGCTGCGTTGGAGCGGCTCGCCTGGGGCGCGCGAGCCGGCCTGGCGAGCTTCCCGCGGGGCGTGCGCCTGGAGCTGCGGGCGGGACGGCGTCGACGCACCGTCGGCCCGCTGCCGCCCCTCCCGGAACCGGGCCTCGCTCCCCTCCCGCCCCGCCCGCTGCACCCGCACGAGGTGGCGCGCCACGCCCGTGCCTGGGCCGGCGCCGACGACCGCCTGCACCTGCGCGTGGCCCACGAGAGCGCCCTCGGGCAGCCGCTGGTCGCGCTCGAGGTCGGCCACCCGTCGGGCCCCCAGGTGTCGCGCGCGCGCCGCGCCGCCTGGAAGCCGACCGTGCTGGTATCGGCGCGCCAGCATGCCAACGAGCCCACCAGCACGCCGGCCGTACTGGAGCTGCTGCGCTCGGAGCTGGCGCGGCCCCGCTTCACCCTCGGCCTGAACCTCGTCGTGCATCCCCTCGAGAACCCCGACGGCGCGCGCCTGCACGCCGCCCTCTGCAGCGGTTCGCCGGCTCACATGCACCACGCCGCGCGCTACACCGCCTTCGGCGCCGATCTGCAGACCGACCCGCACGTCGACGGCCGGCTGCTGGGCGAGAGCGCCCTGCGGCACGACGCCCGGCGTCGGTGGGCGCCGGTCGTCCACCTCAACAACCACGGCTACCCGGCGCACGAGTGGGTGCGCCCGCAGACGGGGTACCTGCCGGCCGGGTTCGAGACGTGGTCGCTGCCGGTCGGCCACCTGACCATCCTGTCGCTGCGGCTCGACGACGAGGAGGCGGCCGAGCGGATCCTTCGGACGCTCCGGCGCCACGTCGCCGACGCGCTCGACGCCGCCCCCTCGATCGCCCTGCGGACGCGCGCCCAGGTCGCGCGCTCGGCGCGCTATCGGGCGACCTCGTCGACGCCCTTCCGGTTCGAACGGGGGCTGCCCTTCTGGGAGACGGCGCGGCACACCGCGCGACCGGAGGACGCGCCGCTGGTGGTCATCACCGAGGTCCCCGACGAGACGGTGCGGGGAGCCCTGTGGGACGCCTGCGTTCTCGCCCACCAGCTCATCGACGAGGCCGTGCTGGCGGCCCTGTCGCGAGCGCAGGCAGGCGACGCCGACCCCCTCGCGCTCCTCCTGCGCGAGCACGACGGCCAACGCTGAAAGACGGGCCGAGCGGCCGCCCCGGAACGCGGGGCGGCCGCTCGGGCCGGGTCTTCGGAGATCAGTTGCGGACCGGCGCGCTCACAGTCTTGCCCTGTCCCGACGCGTCGAAGTCGGCGCCGCGGGGGGCGCCCAGCTTCGGCAGGACGAAGAAGTCCAGGCCGTAGTAGCCGGCGACGCGCCAGGCGAGCACCAGCCAGGTGGCGAGGATGAAGAGCATGGGGTTGGTGCTGACGGTACCGGCCAGCAGGTAGTTGGCGTTCATGAACCCGGCGAAGAAGGCCGACAGCCCGGTCAGGAAGCCCACGATCAGGGCGACGCCGACGAGCACCTCGCCCCAGGCCACCAGGTAGCTCATGAACGGGGCGGCGGGCAGGAACCAGTGCTGGATCATCCAGGCGTACCAGCCCTGGACGCTGGGGTGGTCGCCCGCGGTCTTGGCCAGGGCACCCTTGAGGAAGCCGCTGATCGCGGTCCCGGCCTGAGCGCCGACCCAGGTAGGGCTGTGGATCTTGTGCCAGCCGGCCATCAACCACTCGTAGCCGACGTAGATGCGGACGATCGTCCACAGCGGGGCCATCCAGCGCGACGCGAAGAGGAACTTGCTGACGTTGGGTTCGGGGTAGGTAGGTGTGCGCATGGCGTGAACTCCTAGGTGTGGGCTCCTTACGCGCCGAGTCTCGCCCATCGTTCGCTTGTGAAAATAGGAACGAATGTCCCAAGGACAAACGTCCTGGACGGCATCCGAGCGCTCCGCGCTGCACGCCCCCATCCCGCGCCATGGGCGATCCGCGAGCCACGGACCACGCGCGAGACCACGCCCACGCCCCCCACGAAGCGTCCCCGGCGCGGGAACGCCGGGGACGCGAGAGCACGGGCTCGGACGGCCACGTCTGCGCCGTCACACGCTTGCCAGCATCGGCTCCTGCTGCAGCTCGGCCACGATGGTCCGGGCCCAGGCACGCACCGCGTCGAGGTCACGGAAGTCGCCCTCGGCAGCCTTGACGGTACGCACGATGAAGGCGTCGAAGGGGTTGAGGCGGTCGGCGTCGAGCGCCCCGTGGAAGACCGCCACGTCGCGCGGACCGATGCGGTCGGCGATCGCCTGCAGCGCGACCGGGAAGCGCCAGCCCTTGAGCAGCTCCTCGGCGTCGCCCTCGCCGGTGGGTCCGCTGGAGAACAGCCACAAGGGGAGCTGGGCCAGGCGCGGCTCGGCCTGACGCAGGAAGTCGGCGGCCTCGCGGCGCCACCGACCCACGTAGACCGCGCTGCCGAGCACCACGGCGGTGTAGGGACCGAGGTCCTTGACGTCCTTGCAGCGGACGACCTCGGCGCGCATCCCACCGTCGCGGAGCGCCCGGCCGATCGCCTGGGCGATCGCCTCGGTCGCCCCGTACTTGCTGGCGTACGCCACCAGCACGTTGTGTTCCATCGCCCCCCTCCTTCCGATGTCTGCTGCCACTGTCGGGGGTCCAGGGGCCGGCCGCAAGAGCCAAACGACCCCGACGCCACGACGCGCGGTGGGAGACCTTTGGCCCTGGGAACGGCGGCGCCCACGTGGGAGGCTCGAGCCATGGATACGACGTCCCCCGCGGCCGGAGCGCAGCACGCCCGCGGCGCGGCTGCGGACCCGGCCCCACGGCCACCGTCGTATCGTCCCAGTCTCGCCGGCCGCGACCCCCGAGGCGCCCTGGCCCCGGATCTGATCCTGCTCCACGCTCCCGCCGTCTTCGACTTCCGGGACGTGCGACCGCTGGCGACGCCGTTCGCCGACGTGGTGCCGTCCACGGGGCAGTTCGAGATGTACCCGGTGGGGCTCACCAGCCTCGCGGCCTACCTCGAACGCAATCGCTACAACGTCCGCATCGTGAACCTGGCCTACCGCATGCTGCGCTCGGACCGCTACGATCCCGAGGTCCACCTCCGACGGCTGCGGGCGCCGATCTTCGGGATCGACCTGCACTGGCTCCCCCACGTCCACGGGGCCCTGGCCGTCGCCGAGCTGGTCAAGCGGCTGCATCCGGACGCCGCCGTGCTGCTCGGGGGGCTGTCGGCGAGCTACTTCCACCGCGAGTTGCTCGAACTCCCCTACGTCGACTACGTGCTGCGTGGCGATTCCACCGAGGAACCGGCGCGCCAGCTCCTCGCCGCGCTGCGGCGCGGCACCCCCTTGACGGAGGTCGAGAACCTCGCGTTCCGCGACGACCGCGGCGCCACCATCGTCAATCCGCTGTCGTTCGTCCCCGCCGACCTCGACGACATCGACGTCCCCGCCTACGACTACGTGATGCGCTCGGTGCTCAAGTACCGCGACCTGCGCGACGTCGTGCCGTACCTGGAGTGGCTGCGCCACCCGACCACGATGGTCCTGAACGCCCGCGGCTGCCCGCTCGACTGCGCGGTCTGCGGCGGCTCGCGCAGCGCCTATCGGCGCGTGGTCGGCCGGGCGCGGCCCGCCTACCGCTCGCCGGAGCGCCTGGTCGACGACGTCCGCACCATCGCCGGCTTCTCCCGGTCGCCGATCTTCATGGTGCACGACCCCCGGGTCGGGGGCGAGCGCCGCGCCGCGCGCCTGTTCGAGCTGCTCGGCGAGCTCCGTCCGGCGAACGAGCTGGTGTTCGAGCTCTTCCGGCCGGCCGGCGACGCCTTCTTCGACGTGCTCGACCGCGCCCTGCCGGCCTGGAGCCTGCAGATCACGCTCGAGACCGCCGACGAAGACCTGCGACGACGCAACGGCAAGTTCGCCTACCCCAACGCCGCCCTGGTCGACACCCTCACCAGCGCCCTCGACCACGGCTGCCGCAGGCTCGACCTGTTCTTCATGGTGGGACTCCCCGGCCAGACGCTCGCGAGCGCGCTCGACACGGTCGCCGCCTACGAGCGGCTCACCGCCGAGCTCGCCCACGACGAGCGCCTGCACGCCTACGTCGCCCCCCTGGCTCCCTTCCTCGACCCCGGCAGCCGTGCCTACGAGGACCCCTCCCTCGGCTACCGTCGGCGCTTCGACCGGCTGGAGGACTACCGCAGCGCCCTGCTCGAGCCGACCTGGGCCGACACCCTGTCGTACGAGACCGACGCCATGACGCGCGACGACATCGTCCGGGCCACCTACCAGGTCGCCCTCGGCCTGAACGAGCTCCGCCACCGCAGGGGCCGGATCGACGAGGCCAGCTATCGCTCGGCCGATCTCCACCTGCGCGCCGCCGCCGAGCTGGCGCGACCCAGCGGGGCCCCGATCGACCTCGATGCCACGGCGCTCCGGCGCCCGCCGGCCGCGTCGGGCGTCACCTCGCTGTGCGGCACCGACGAGATGCGCTGGTCGGGCCCCGATGGCCTGCGCCTCACGCGCGCCTCGATCGGGCGCCTGTTGAACGGAGCGCTGGAGCTGCCCCGCACGGTGCTGGCGCGGACCCGCGGACGCTACGACACCGCGGTGTGGCGCCCTTCCAGCGCGGCCGTAGCGCTCCGGACCGACCGCTCCGTGACCTCGGAGAACCCGACCGCGCGCCCTGCCGCGGCCGGCCAGGCCGTCGCCACGGGCTCGAGCTCCGCCACGCCGACCGTCACCGATCGCGCTGCCGACTAGCGGACGAGCAGCACCACCAGCGTCCGAGGGCCGTGCACGCCCTCGACCCGGTCGAGCTCGATGTCGGAGGTCGCCGACGGGCCCGCTACCAGCGTGATGGCTGCGCCCGCGCGCACCGCCTCGCGACTGGCGAGGATCGCCTCGGGTACGGTCTGGACCACCTGCCGCTCCTCGACCACGCACAGGTGGAGGTCGGGGAGGAGCGTCAACAACCGCCGGCCCTGTCGCGGGCCACCGTCGAAGAGGATCGTCCCGGTCTCGGCGACCGCCAGGGCGCTGCCGGTCACGACGGCGTCGCAGGCGTCCACCTCGGCGACCGAGAGCGCTCCCGCCCCGGGCCGATCGAGGTGCCAGCGCACCTCGCCCGCGCGCCAGCCCTCGGGCAGGTCGGCCGGGGCCACCGCGTCGCGGACGCCACGCTCGCTCAGCTCCTCGGCGAGGGCGCCGGGCAGCTCGGCCGCCGTGACCCGCCGCACCGTCACGCGGTACTCGCTGGCGCGCTCGGCGAAGAGGTCGACCCGCGCCTCGGGCGGGAGCTCGCCGACGCGACGGTAGCCGGCACCACCGTCGGCCGGGAGCGGGCGCGTCGGCGGCACCTGCGTCTCGCGCCCGGCCGGTCCGCCTCGTCCGAGGGCCTCCCGGACCCGACGCAGCACCACCTCGCGCGAGCTCATCGCTCGCCCCCGGTACGGTCGGCGCGGGAGCGCCACCACTCGCGGAAGGTGCGCTCGGGTACCGCGGGCAGGTCGCGCGTCGAGGTCCAGCCGCCCAGGTAGCCGGGCAGGCGCTCGACGTGCCCGTCGCGCACGAAGGGACGCTGCACCCGACGGGCCCAGCGCTGGAGCTGCTGGTAGCGACGAGGGTCGGCGAAGACCGCGGCGGCCAGGCGCATGGCGCCGTCCTCGGCATCGAGCGCGGCCAGGCGCCCGCGGCGCGCCCGCTTGCGCTCCACGCTGCGGTGCCGGAGGTCGAGCAGCACACTGGGGATGTCGATCTTCACGGGGCAGACCTCGTAGCAGGCGCCGCACAGGGTCGAGGCGAAGGGCAGGGTATCGGCCTCCGGGGTGTCGAGGAGCTGCGGGGAGAGGATGGCGCCGATCGGCCCCGGGTAGTGCGAGCCGTAGGCGTGCCCGCCCACCCGCGCGTACACCGGGCAGACGTTGAGGCAGGCGCTGCAGCGGATGCACTGCAGCGTCTGGCGTCGGTCCTCGGAGGCCAGCACCTCGCTGCGGCCGTTGTCGAGCAGCACCAGGTGGAACGCCTGCGGCCCGTCACCTTCGCGCACACCCGACCAGAACGAGGTGTAGGGGTTCATGCGCTCGGCCGTGCTGGACCGCGGCAGCAGTTGGAGGAAGACCTCCATGGCGCTCCAATCGGGCACCACCTTCTCGATCCCCATCACCGTGATGAGCGTCGTCGGGAGCGTGGTGCACATGCGGCCGTTGCCTTCCGACTCCACCACGCACACGGTGCCGCTGTCGGCGATCGCGAAGTTGGCCCCGCTGATGCCGAGATCGACGCTCAGGAACTTGTCGCGCAGGAAGCGGCGCGCGGCGGCCGCAAGCGCGGCCGGCTCGTCGGAC
Organism: Deinococci bacterium; assembly: GCA_030149325.1. Taxonomy (GTDB): domain Bacteria; phylum Deinococcota; class Deinococci; order Deinococcales; family Trueperaceae; genus JASBRS01. Next base: position 8,921 of record JASBRS010000020.1, on the reverse strand, counting down.
AGCTCGGAGGGCTGCAGGTCCATGGCCCGCAGGAACAGCTCGCGGATCTCGGCGCGGTTCTTGTGGATGGCGGGCACCAGGATGTGCGACGAGGGCTCGTGCGCCAGTTGCACGATGAGCTCGGCCAGGTCGGTCTCGATGGCGTGGATGCCGGCCGCCGCCAGAGCGTCGTTGAGGCCGATCTCGTCTGTGGTCAGGGACTTGACCTTGATCGCCTCGCGCGCGCCGAGCGCGGTCGCCAGGTCCCGCACGATGGCGTTGGCCTCGGCGGCGTCGCGCGCCCAGTGCACCTGGCCGCCGCGTGCCACCACGTTCTGCTCGAGCTGCATCAGGTAGGAATCGAGGTGCGCCAGGGTGTGTGCCTTGAGCGCCCGCCCTGCCTCGCGCAGCGCCTCCCAGTCGGGGAGCTCTTCGGTCGCGCGGGCGCGCTTCTCCCGGATCGCCCCGGTGGCCTTGGCCAGGTTGCGGCGGAGCTGCGTGTCCTTCAGGGCCTCCCGCGCCGCCTTGGCGAACGGCTGCGCCCGCGGGGTCCCGCCGCTCATGCCGCCCGCTCCGTTCCGCCCCAGGAGCTCCCCTCGGTCGCCGCCAGGATCTCCGCTACGTGCGCCGTCCGCACCCCCGTGCGCTGCCGATGGAGCGCACCGCCGATGTGCATCAGGCAGGAGTTGTCGGCCGCGGCCAGCACCTCGGCGCCGGTCTGCAGCACGCGGGCGACCTTCGAGGCCAGCATGGCGCTGGAGGTGTCGGCGTTCTTCACCGCGAAGGTGCCACCGAACCCGCAGCACTCCGTGGCGTCGGGCAGCGGCACCAGCTCGATGCCGCGTACGCGGGCCAGCAGGCGCTGGGGCCGATCCCCGATGTGCAGCACCCGTTGCGAGTGGCAGGTCGGGTGGAAGGTCACGCGGTGGGGGAAGTACGCCCCCACATCGTCCACGCCCAGGGTGTCGACCAGGAACGACGTCAGCTCGTGGACGCGCGGCACCAGCGCCTCGACGTCGGCGGCCAGGGCAGGATCGCGCGCCAGGCGGGCCAATCGCGGGTATACCTCCCGGACCTCGCCCACGCAGCTCGCCGACGGCGCGACCACCTGGTCGTAGCTCCCGAACGTGCGCACGAAGTTCCGCACCAGCGGCACCACCTCGCGCTGGTAGCCGCTGTTGACGTGCATCTGCCCGCAGCAGGTCTGCCCCTCGGGGTAGTCGAGCTGGTGCCCGAGCCGCTCCAAAACCCGCACCGTGGCCATGCCGGCGTGCGGGAACAGGGTGTCGACGAAGCAGGGGATGAACAGGCCGATGCGCATCAGGGCCCTCCCGCGTCCGGAAACGCCCGACCGAGCGCCGACCGACCGTGTCGGGGGGCGACATCCGAAGCCATGCACCCATTGTAGGCCGTCCACGACCGGCGTCAGCCGAAGAGCTTCCGTGCGCTACTCGGTCAGGACGCTCTCGATACGCCGATCCGGCACCAGCCACAGCAGCGCGACCGCCACGTAGAGGGCGTAGGCGAGCCAGCTCCAGCCGACCAGCGCCGCCGCGATCGCCAGGCCGTAGGCCAGCGGGGACGCCCTGCCCTTGAGGTCGCGACCGACGGCGCGACGCAACCGGGACTCGGGGCCGTCGGCCGCGATCAACCGCTGCTGAAGGAGATAGTAGGCCATCGCTGCCAACAGCAGGACCAGACCGTAGACGGCCGTCGGCACCGTGGCGAGCGGGTGCTCGCCCGTCCACACCGTCACGAACGGCACCAGCGACAGCCAGAAGAGCAGGTGCAGGTTGGCCCACAACGCCGCGCCGCTGACGCGCTCCACGGCGTGGAGCATGTGGTGGTGGTTGTTCCAGTAGATGGCCAGGTAGACGAAGCTCAGCAGGTAGAACAGCAGCGACGGCGCCACGGCGGCGAGCGCACCCCAGCTCGGCTCGTGCGGCACGCGCAGCTCGAGCACCATGATGGTGATGATGATGGCGATGACGGCGTCGCTGAACGCCTCCATCCTGCCCGTGGTCATGACGCCCATCGCCCCAAGGATACGGGACGCACGGTCGACCCCCACCACCGCAGCGCGCTCCTCCTGCAGATCGAGCTCCCAGCTCCTGGGGACGCCGGGCGTCCTGCTACCATCATCTCGTGCTCCTGCAGCAGGTCGAACTCCCGCTCCCTGGGGACGCCGGGCGTCCTGCTACCATCATCTCGTGCTCCTGCAGCAGGTCGAACTCCCGCTCCCTGGGGACGCCTTCCCCTTCGATCTGCCGCTGCTGAAAGGCACGCGGCGCGTCGTCTTCGACGCGCCCGTCACGGTCCTGGTGGGCGAGAACGGGACCGGCAAGAGCACCCTGCTGGAGGCGCTCGCCTACGCCTGCGAGCTGCCGACCGCCGGCAGCCGGCCGCTCGAGGCCGACCCCACGCTGGTGCACGCGCGCGCCCTGGGGGACGCCATGCGCCTGAGCTGGAGCGCCCGCACCCGCCGCGGTCTGTTCCTGCGGGCCGAGGACTACTTCGGCTACGTCCAGAACCAGAACCGCATGAAGGCGGAATTGCGTCGCGACCTGGAGGCGGTGGCGGAGGCCGGAGCGCACCTCCCCGAACGCGAGCTGCGGCGGCGCCAGCAACCCTTCCGCGACTCCCTCGACGCCATCGAGCGCCGCTACCGCGGTGACCTCGATGCTCGGAGCCACGGCGAGAGCTTCCTGGCGTTCTTCAAGGGACGTATCACGGGCACCGGGCTGTACCTGCTCGACGAGCCCGAAGCGGCGCTGTCGCCGCTGCGCTCGCTGGCCTTCCTGGCACTGCTCAAGGACGCCGTCGGTCGCGGCGCGCAGGTGATCCTCGCCAGCCACTCGCCGGTCCTGATGGCGTATCCCGGCGCCCGGCTCTACGAGCTGCGGGACCACGTCCTGGCAGCCACGACGTTCGACGAGCTCGAGCACGTACGCACCCTGCGACGCTTCCTGGACGATCCGGAGGCGTACCTCCGTCACCTCTGAGTACGGGCGTGTGCCTAGCCGGCCGCAACCGGCGCGCGGCGCGCCGGCGCAGCGGTGACGGCGAGGTAGGCGAGCATCACCAACAACAGCACCTGGGCCAGCTTCAGCGCCACGCCCCAGGGTTCGTACGGGGGCGTGCGCTGCGGCGCCACGCCCAGGTAGGCGACGATCACGAACGCCTGGAACAGCGCTCCGAGCAGCCAGAGCCAGCGCCGGTCGGTCGCCCACAGGAGCACCGCCCCCAGCACGAACGCCGCGGCCGACACCGCCCCGAACGCCGCCAGCGAGGCGGCCTCCCCTGCCGACGCGTCGCTCACCGCCACCACGCCGGCCCCGATGAGGGCGTACACGACGGCGTTGGCCAGAGCCAGCCCGCCGGTCGCGAACCGCAGGCGGCGTCGCCACGACGCGTACGGGGTCAGTGCCCTTGGCAGTCCCAGGTGCAAGTTCGTCCTCATGGTCCCTCCCCGCCGACCGCCGCCGGCGGCCCCCGCCCACGTCGCCGCGCGCCACGACGTCCGGGCTTCCGATCGGTCGCCGCACTATGCACGGAGGCGTGCCTGCCTCCAAGGGACAGGTGTCCTCGACGCGACGGGCGAGCCAGGCGACCCCCCTCGCCGCGATCTGGCATCATCGCGGCATGGACGATCCCAACCGCTCGATCACCTTCGGTCTCCCCGTCTCGGACGTCGAGGGCGCCGTCCGCTGGTACCGGGCGTTGCTCGGTGACGTCCCGCAGATCACGCCGGCAGCGGGCGTCACGGAGTTCGAGGTCCTCCCGAACTGCTGGCTCCAGCTCATCCGTGCGGACGCCCCCCTCGAGCCCGGGGGCATCGTGCGGATCGGCGCTCGCGATGTCCGGGCCGCGCACGAACGGGTGCGGCGGCTCGGATGCGAGCCCACGGCGATCCAGACCGTTCCGGGCGTCATCAGCTTCTTCGATTTCCGCGACCCGTACGGCAACCGGCTCGGGTACTATCAGGTCCTCTAGCGTCGCGAGCAGCGCCATGCCGTCGGGATCGGCGGGTGACGTCGTGGGCCCGCCCACGCGCGCAGCCGTGGCCACGTCGGCCACGGCGACATCCTGCGTGCCTCCGGAACCAGCCCGTGCGCGGCTCACCTCCGGAGCCACGGACGAAGGAGCCGACCGCCATGCCCGAGCCGACTTCCGTCCTCACCGCCTGGGCTCGCAACCTCGAGGTCGACCGGGCCCTGCTGCGCCACCTGACGCCTGAGATGCTCTCCGCCCGGACGCCGGGCGGCGGCTTCACCGTCGGCCAGCACCTCGCGCACATGGTCGGAGTGACGAAGCACTGGGGGATGCTGATCGATCCGGAGCGCCTCGAGCCCCTCCCCGACCTGGTCGAGGAGGTCGGCGGCTCGTTCGTGGCCGAGTCCGACCTGGCGCGCATCGACGACGTCCTGGGGCGCACGGCCGCGGCGGCCGCGGCCGCGACCGAGGCGCGCCCCGAAGGCTCCAGCGACTCGCCGCACGCCGACGCGCCCGCCTGCCTCATCCCCATGCTGGTGCACGACGCCCACCACCGGGGCCAGATCGTGCCGGCCCTGAAGACGGCGGGCCACCCGCTCCCCGAAGAAGACGCCCTGTGGGCTCCCTGGCGCAGCTGAGCGCCCCGCACCGAACGGTTCGGGAGAGGGGCGTCCGGGCGTTAGACTCCTGACGTGGTCCGCGTGATCGGCACCCAGCCGAGCCTGTTCGATCCGAGCCGCACGGTGGAGCGTCGGCTGCCGTCGGGAGCGACCGTGCGCCTGCGGCTCGAGCCGCTCGAAGGCGAGCACGTGCGGGTGGTCGAGTACCTGCGGCGCGCACGTGACGGCGCGCGCTGGGAACGACGCGCCGACGAGGAGGGCCGGAGCTACCCCCTGGCCAGCCTCGGGCTCGGCCTGACGTTCGGAACGCTGTTCGCTGGGCCGGCCCCGCTCCCCGAACCTTCGACGCCTTCCTGAGGAGCGTCTCGCCCCTCCCACATAGCCCCTCCAGGGTCGCGCCGGCACCGCGGCCCAGCTCGACCCCATGCCTCCCGTCGCGTCCGCGACGCGGTTCCAGGCGTCGCCCGGGGACCTCGGGCGTAGGAGCGTTGACATCAACGGGGTAACATATATATACTCACGCTATCACCCTCCGCGCGATAGGAGCCGAACGATGCCCACCTCCCTCCTCGACCGGCCCGCCCTCGACGACGCCCTCCTCCACGCTCCCGGGGACGCCCCCCTCACCCTCGCCCTCGTCGACATCGACAACTTCGCGGCCGTCAACGACCGCCACGGCCACGCTGCGGGCGACGCCGTGCTGCGGCGTGTCGAGCGCGCCCTGCTCGGCAGCCTCCCGGGCGAGACGACGGTGGCCCGCATCGGCGGCGACGAGTACGCCGTCCTCCTCCCCGATCACAGCGCCGAGAGCGCCCTCATCCTGATGGAGGAAGTGCGCGCCCACCTCGCACGTCCGCTGGAGGATCAGGAGCCGGCGAGTGTCGGGGTGTCGATCGGGCTCGCCACGCACCCGGTCCACGCCCCCGATCGATCCGATCTGCTCCGTGCCGCCGACGCGGCCCTGCTGCGCGCCAAGCGCGAGGGTCGCGGGCGCGTGGCCATCCACGTCGAGGAGCGCATGGTGCTCAAGAGCAACTACTACGGCAAGGCCGCGCTGGAGCGCCTGGCCAAGCTCTCGGTCGCCGAGGGCCGCACCGAGGCCAGCCTGCTGCGCGAGGCGCTCGACGACCTGATCGACCGCTACCGCGACCGCATCTGACGACCGCCGCGGTTCCCGGCATCGACCCCCGCCCGCCGACCCTGCCCGTAACGCTCCGATAACAGCCCACCCTCTAGGCTCCCCCGGGAAGGGGGAGTTCTCATGACCCAACGCCAGGCATCCGCCCTACCCCGTCGCCGGGTCGTCCTGTCGGCCCTCGCCGACGTCCTCCTGACCGGCGCCCTGACGCTCGCCCCGACCGCCTTCGCCCAGGCGTCGCTCTTCGGAGCCGGTGCCGCCTTCGTCGACCTTCTACCGCTGCCGAGCGCGCAGGTCGGAGGCGACGTCGCGCCGAACGTCCGGCTCCGGCTGACCCTGGACGCCCTCCCGCCGATGTTCTTCAACGTCGGCGCCGACGTCCTCTACGTCGCGCCAGCCTCCGGCGGCGGACGGACCTGGTACGTGGGGGGAGGCCCCGGTGTGGTGGTGGTCACCCTCCCCATCGCCACGGGCGTCGTCACCGTCCACGCGACGGGCGGCGTCGAACTGCCCATCGGCGAACACACCGGGTTCTACGTGGAGTTGGAGCCCGGCGTCGACCTCGGCTTCCGCGCGCCCGTCATCGGCCTGCGCACCGGCGTCGACTGGCACTTGTGAGGGTGTCGCGCCCCCGGGGCCCCATACGGGTGAGGGATATTTGCCCCTTGGGAGCGGCGTCCCGACGAGCCTACGCTGAGCGGGTAGCGGCACCGACGAGCACGGTGTGGCGGGCATCCGGCCCTGCCGGGCCTCGCCTCCACCGAGCGCCGAGCGCACGCGTCCACAACCGAACGGCAGGCCGCAGGGCCGCCGTCGATCCCTGCCGTCCGCACCCCCCGCCGCGCCTCGGCTCGGCGCCGTCGGAAGGCAGGCCATGCGCGCCAGGGCCGAGTCGGCAAGCCTCGGCCGGAGAGGATGGACGAGCCACCATGGATGCTCCCACGAACGACGGCTTCCTGAAGATCACCGACAGCAGGACCGACCGGGAGTACCAGATCCCGATCCGGGACGGCGCCGTCCCCGCCCTGCAGCTCCGGCAGATCAAGACCTCCGACGACGACTTCGGTCTGCTCGCCTACGACCCGGCCTTCCAGAACACCGCGAGCTGCCGCAGCGCCATTACCTACATCGACGGCGAGCGCGGCATCCTGCGCTATCGCGGCTACCCCATCGAGGAGCTCGCGGTGGGCAGCACCTTCCTCGAGGTCGCCTACCTGCTTCTCTACGGCGAGCTGCCCGAGCCCGCCGAGTTGACGCGCTGGACGCACGACATCACCCATCACACCTTCGTCCACGAGAACATCCGCAAGTTCATCGACGGCTTCCGCTACGACGCCCACCCCATGGGGATGCTGGTGAGCACGCTGGCCGCGTTGTCGACGTTCTACCCGGACGCCAAGGAGCTCTTCGACGAGGAGCAGCGGCGCACCCAGATCGTGCGCCTGATCGCCAAGATGCCGACCCTGGCGGCCTTCGCCTACCGGCACGCGGTGGGTCACCCGACCGTCTACCCCGACAACGACCTGGCCTACGCCGGCAACTTCATGAACATGATGTGGAAGGCCACCGAGCTCAAGTACCAGCCGAACCCCGTGTTCGAGCACGCGCTCGACGTGCTGTTCATCCTGCACGCCGACCACGAGCAGAACTGCTCGGCCAGCACCATGCGCGTCGTGGGCAGCTCGCACGCCGATCCCTACTCGGCCGCCGCCGCGGCATCCGCCGCACTCTACGGCCCACTGCACGGCGGCGCCAACGAGCAGGTGCTGCGCATGTTGAACACCATCGGCTCGGTCGAGAACATCCCCGCCTACATCGAGCGCGTCAAGACGGGCGAGTTCCGCCTGATGGGCTTCGGGCACCGGGTGTACAAGAACTTCGACCCGCGCGCCAAGATCATCAAGAAGATCGCCGACGAGGTGTTCGAGGTGACGGGGCGCAACCCGCTGCTGGACATCGCCCTCGAGCTCGAGCGCATCGCGCTGGAGGACGAGTACTTCGTCTCCCACAAGCTCTACCCGAACGTCGACTTCTACTCCGGGATCATCTACCAGACGATGGGCTTCCCGGTGGAGATGTTCCCCGTCCTGTTCGCCATCGGGCGCATGCCCGGCTGGCTGGCCCAGTGGCGCGAAGGGCTGCTGGACTCGGAGCAGGCGATCGCCCGGCCCCGCCAGCTCTACGTCGGCGAGCCGGAGCGCCACGTCGAGGTGGGCCGGGCCTCGTCCTTCGACTGAGCTCCACGCCGTTCCGATGGGCCGGCCCGCCTTGGCGGAGGGCCGGCCCATCGCTCGTTACGCGGACGCCACGACCGGGCACCCGCGCACCCAGGCGGCCTCCCCCATCCCGGGCCCGAGCTTCGATGCCAGCCCGCGCACGCGCGCTGACGGCTCCCGCGGCTACCATCGTGAGGGCCGGTGGTCCTGGGGCTGCCCACGCGCCGCCGGGGGTGGCCGGCCCCGGCCGGAGGCCCCCTGGGCATGCGCAGCCGGCCCGGGCCGCGGGCGCGGAGCGGTTCCCGCGGCCCCGCGCGCGACGACGACGGGGGCGGGAAGCGAGGTGACCGATGCCACGTGCCGTGCGGTTCGACGCGTATGGAGGAATCGACGTCCTGAAGGTGGTCGAGGTGGAGCGGCCCGTTCCAGGCCCCGGCAGGGTGCTGGTCCGGGTGAAGGCAGCCGGCATCAACCCCGGCGAGGCGTCGATCCGCGAGGGCAGGATGGCGCAACGCTTCCCGGCGACCTTCCCGTCCGGCGAGGGCAGCGACCTCGCGGGCGTGGTCGAGGCGCTCGGTGAGGGCGTCGAGGGCCTGGCGGTCGGCAACGAGGTCCTCGGCTTCACCAACGACCGGGCCAGCCACGCGGAGTTCGTCGCAGCCGAGGCCGACAAGCTCGTCCCCAAGCCCGGGAACGTCTCCTGGGAGGCTGCCGGCTCGCTCTTCGTGGCAGGCACCACCGCCGTGGCCGCCGTACGGGCCGTCGATCTGCACGAGGGCGACACCGTGGTCATCTCCGCGGCCGCCGGCGGAGTCGGAACGCTCGCCGTGCAGCTCGCGCGCAACGCCGGCGCCCGCGTCGTCGGCCTGGCCAGCCCCGACCATCACCGCTGGCTGACCGATCACGGCGCCATCCCGGTGCGTTACGGGGAGGGCGTGGCCGACCGCATCCGCGAGGCCTCGGGCGGCCGCGTCG
>JASBRS010000017.1 GCA_030149325.1 Deinococci bacterium | reverse complement strand
GCGGTGTACACCAACTTCATCGCGCGTAGGATGGCCCCGTGAGCGAGGAGCTCGACCTCGAGATCGCCCCCGATGTGCTGTACGGCATCGCGCAGCTCGCCCTCGACGAGATCGAGGGCCTGCGGCCGATCGTGCCGCCGGCGAGGGTGGGCGAGTTCCTGAGCGGGCGCCGTGCCAAGGGCATCGCCATCGAGCGTGAGGGCCCCGACGTCTACGTCGACCTGCGGGTGGCGGTCGCCTACGGCGTCGAGATCCCCAAGGTCTCGGCCCAGGCTCAACGCGCCATCCGCGAAGCGGTGGCGTCGATGACGGGGCTGGCCGTGCGCAGCGTCAACGTGCAGGTGGAGAGCGTCGACGCCCCGGAGGAACCGCCCGGTGGCTAGGCGCAGGGCGCGCGAGCTGGCCTTCCGAACCCTGTTCCAGTCCGAGCGCGGCGGCACCCCCGTGCTCGACGTCTGGCGGCAGGTCCGGGAGGACGCCGCCGACGAGCAGGACTCGGAGGCCGATGCCGCCTACGGCGAGGACCTGGACACCTCGACGCTCGACTTCGCGCAGACGCTGGTGACGGCCTACGCCGAGCACCGCGCGGCGGTGGACGCCGAGCTGGCCGAGCTGGTCAGCGGCTGGAGCTTCACCCAGATGGCCCAGACCGACCTCAACGTGCTGCGCCTGGCGGTGACGGAGATGCGCTTCGGTCCGCCGGGACCGCCGGAGGTCGCGATCGAGATGGCCGTACGCCTGGCGAAGAAGTTCGGGGGCGAGGAGTCGGGACGCTTCGTCAACGGGGTGTTGGCCAAGGTGTTCCGGCGGTTGGCCGAGGAGCGTGGCCGGGATGGAGACGAGGTAGGCAGGTGACAGCGATCAGGCTCGACGGCAAGGTGGTGTCGGCGGCGGTGGCCGAGCGGCTGAGGGAACGGGTCGCGACACTCCCCTTCGCGCCCAAGCTGGTGTTCGTGCGCGTCGGCGAGGACCCGGCCAGCGCCTACTACGTGCGCTCCAAGGAGCGCATGGCCAAGCGCGTGGGCGTGGTCTCCGAGACGCACGTCCTGCCCGACACCGCCAGCCAGGCGGAGGTCGAGGCCGTGGTGCGCGGGCTCAACGACGACGACGAGGTCGACGGGATCCTGGTCCAACTGCCGCTGCCGGAGGGCCTCGATCCGCAGCCGGTGCTCGACCTCATCGATCCCGACAAGGACGTCGACGGCCTGCATCCGGTCAACGTCGGCCGTCTGTGGACCGGCCGGCCGGCCCTGGCGCCGGCCACGCCCCGGGGGCTGCTGGCGTTGCTCGACCACTACGGGGTGGAGATCGAGGGGCGCCACGTGGTGATCGTGGGGCGCTCGAACCTGGTGGGTCGGCCCGCAGCCGCGCTCTTCCAGCACCGCAACGCTACCGTCACCATGGCGCACTCCCGCACCCGCGACCTGGCTGCGGTGACCCGTCAGGGTGACATCGTGGTGGCGGCGGCCGGACGGGCGCGCGTCATCACCGCCGACATGGTCGCTCCGGGCGCGGCCGTCCTCGATGTCGGGATGACGCGCGAGGCCGACGGCATCGCCGGCGATGTCGACCCCGCGGTCGGCGAGGTGGCCGGCTATCTCACGCCCATGCCGGGCGGCACGGGGTTGATGACGGTGGCGATGGTCATCGACACCACGGTAGAAGCGGCGGTGCGCCGCCGCGCCCGGCGATGAGCAGCGTCCTCACCAACGGAGCGCTGTTCACGGCCCTCATCGCGACGATCGCGGCCCAACTGCTGAAGGTCCTGCTGATCCTGATCACCGAACGGCGGCTGGCCCTCGACCGCATGCTGGAGACCGGCGGCATGCCATCGTCGCACACCGCCGCGGTCACCGCGCTGGCGACCGCGCTGGGGCTGAAGTTCGGGTGGGGGAGCGCACAGTTCGCCATCGCCGCGGTGTTCGGTTCGATCGTCATGTACGACGCCACCGGCATCCGCCGCGCCGCCGGCGTGCAGGCCGAGCTGCTCAACGATCTCGTGGAAGAGCTGGGGCACCTCTTCGACGAGGGGTTCCAGCCGCAGGCCCTCAAGACCCTGCTCGGGCACACCTACCCTCAGGTTCTGGTCGGTGCCCTGGTGGGGATCAGCACGGCCCTCATCGTCGCTTTCTGAGCCAGGTGGGTGTGCGCGATGCGCTCGCGCGGTCCGGAGGCTCGCCGGGGCTGCTCGCGGGCCCGCGCGCGACGGCCACGACGGCGATGCGGACCCGGCCAGCGCCGGCGGCCAGGAGCGCGGCGCGGCAGGCCGAGGCGGTGGCCCCGGTGGTCCACACGTCGTCGATGAGCAGCACGGAGGCCTCCTGGGCGGGGACGCTGGCGAAGGCGCCGCGGACGTTGCGGAGCCGTGCGGCGCGCTGCATCCGCGTTTGCTGCGGCGTGGCCCGGGTGCGCCGCAGCAACGGACGGTAGGGCACGGCGAGCCGGCGCGCCACCTGCCGAGCGATCAGCTCGGCCTGGTTGAAGCCGCGGCGGCGCCGGCGGCTGCGGTGGAGCGGCACCGCGCACACCACCGTGGGGCGCCAGCCGACGCGCACCACCTCTGCGCCCAGGCGGTCGCCCAGCCAGGGGGCCAGGCCCGTGACCCCGCGGTACTTCAGGGCGCGGACGATGCGCCCCAGGGGCCCCTCGTAGATGCCGAGCCACAGCCGGTCGCCGCGGAGGCCGGGGGCGACGGCGCGGCGCGCACAGGTGGCGCACACGCCGGTGGCGCCGGCGGCTCGGACACCGCAGGCGGGGCAGGGGAGCAGGCCCCCGAGCACCCTGCGGATCGCCCCGAGCAGGGCCGGGCCCGCTGCCCCGGACGGGTGGGCGGAACGCGACGAGGGGAACGCTCGCATGGCCCAGGCTAGGCGCCCGGGGGGCGGGGGAGGGCCGCACCTCGGCCGTAGCCGAGGTGCCGACGGCCGCGGTGCGGGCCAGGTCAGACGGTGCGGGCCGCCAGGGAGCGCACGAGCTCCTCGATCTCCAGGGCGGCGTCGGCGCCGGGCAGCTCCGCCAGCGCGTCGTGGAGGCGCTCCAGGCCCCGACGCGCGCGCGCCTCGGCGAGGGTCTGCGCGTAGTCGAGCGAGCCGTGGCGCTCGATCGCCGCCAGCACGCGTTCGATCGCCTCCGGCTGCTTGGCGTCTCTCGGGCGCGCCAGCACCTCGCGCACCTCCGCCGCCTCGTCCGCCGACGCGTGCGCCAGCAGGTGCGCCAGGATCAGGGTGCGCTTGCCCTCGTAGAGGTCTCCGGCGAACTCCTTGCCGTAGGCGACGTCGCGCCGGAGGTTGAGCACGTCGTCGCGGATCTGGAAGGCCACGCCGAGGTCGCGTCCCGCCTCCGTGAACACCGGCGACGGGGGCCTGCCGGCGCAGGCGGCGCCCAGCCGGAGCGGACTGACCACGGTGTAGTAGGCCGTCTTGAGCGTGACCATGGTGAGGTAGTCGTCCTCGGAGATGTCGAAGCGACCGTCGGCCACCCAGCTCAGGTCGAGGTGCTGACCCTCGGCCGTGCGGTCGATCATCCACAGGAACTCGCGCAGCACGGCCTCGCGGTCGACCGGGCGGTCGGCTGCCGTGGGGAGCGTCAGCAGCAGCCGCCACATCGCCACGTGCATGGCGTCGCCGACGTTGAGGGCGACGGCCGGGGCCACCATGCGGTGCAGCGCGGGTCCACCACGGCGTTGCTCGGAGTCGTCCTCGATGTCGTCGTGGACGAGGACCCAGTTCTGGAACAGCTCGAGGCCGGCGGCCGTGACCAGGGCGGCATCCATGTCGCCGTCGTGGGCGGCGCTGGAGAGCACCACGAGCTGGCCCCGCAGCGTCTTCCCGGGGCGCTCGGGGTAGACCCGCTGCAGGCGGGCGAAGCGCTCGAGCTCGGGGTGTTCGTGCCCGTCGGGCAGGGCCGCCAGCAGGACCCGACGGATGCGCTCGGCCAGCTCGGGCCCGGATCGCCTCACCGGACTACGGCGGGGGGCGGGGCGGTGAGACGCGACGGCGTCGGAGTAGGCTGCAGGGCGACCACGCCTCCGAGTATATGCGCCGCGACACGACGGCGGGGGCGCCCGCCTGGAGCGCCCCCGCCGCAGCTCGCGTGGTCTCGGTTCAGGGTCTGCGGATGCAGGCCTTGAAGTGCCCGGGGCTCACCTCTTCGAGCGGCGGCACCACGTGGGCGCAGTCGTCGACGGCGATGGGGCAGCGGGTACGGAACACGCAGCCGGAGGGCGGGTTGATGGGGCTCGGGATGTCGCCCTGCAGGATGACGCGCTCGCGCTTGATGGTCGGATCAGGGATGGGTACGGCCGAGAGCAGCGCCTCGGTGTAGGGGTGCACCGGGTTGGCGTAGAGGTCCTTGGAGGGCGCGATCTCCATGATGCGCCCGAGGTACATCACCACCACACGGTCGCTGATGTACTCCACCACGCCCAGATCGTGGGCGATGAACAGCAGCGTCAGCCCCAGCTCCTCCTTGAGGTCCTGCAGGAGGTTGACGACCTGTGCCTGGATCGACACGTCCAGTGCCGAGACCGGCTCGTCGGCCACGATGAACTGGGGATCGACGGCGAGGGCGCGCGCGATGCCGATGCGCTGGCGCTGGCCGCCCGAGAACTCGTGCGGGTAGCGGCGCATGTGGTTCGGCGACATGCCGACCTTCTCGAGGAGGTCGGCGACGCGCTGCTCCTTGTCCTTGCCGCGTGCCAGGTTGTGGATCGTCATGGCCTCACCGATGATGTCGCCCACGGACATGCGCGGATTGAGGCTGGCGAACGGATCCTGGAAGATGATCTGCATCTCCTTGCGGTAGTCCCGCATCTTCGCCTTGGAGAGCTTCGCGATGTCGACCCCGTTGAACAGGATCTCGCCGGAGGTGGGCTCGATCAATCGCAGGATGCTGCGGCCGGCGGTGGTCTTGCCCGAGCCGGACTCGCCCACCAGGCCGACGACCTCGCCCTTCTTGACCTCGAACGAGATGTCTTCGACGGCCTTGACGTTCGCCACGACGCGCGAGAAGATGCCACCGCGGATCGGGAAGTACTTCTTGAGGCTGCGGACTTCGAGGAGGTTGTCCTTGGCGTCGCGGATGGCTTCGGTCTGTGCCCGCGTCGGAGACGTCATGCCACCATCTCCTTCGTCAGGTCGAGATCCTTCCAGCGCAGACAGCGCACCATGTGCCCGCCTCCCGTGTCTTCGAGGGACGGGATGGCTCCCTTGCACTCGTCGATCGCGAAGCGGCAGCGCGGGTGGAAGGCGCAACCCTCGGGCAGGTAGAGCGGGTTCGGCACGTTGCCGGGGATGGCCTCGAGCCGGTCCTGGTGCTCGGCGGCACGGTCGACGCGGGGGATCGAGTTCATCAGGCCCAGGGTGTAGGGCATCTGCGGGCGCGCGAAGATGTCGTTGACGTTGCCCTCCTCGACGGCGCGGCCGGCGTACATCACCACCACGCGATCGGCCATCTCGGCCACGACCCCGAGGTCGTGGGTGATGAACAGGATCGACATGCCGATCTCGCGCTGGAGCTTGCGCATCAGGTCGAGGATCTGCGCCTGGATGGTGACGTCGAGCGCCGTGGTGGGCTCGTCGGCGATCAGGAGCTTGGGCCCGCACGACAGCGCCATGGCGATCATGACGCGCTGACGCATGCCGCCCGACATCTGGTGAGGGTAGTTCTTGACGCGCTTGCCCGGTTCGGGGATGCCGACGAGGTCGAGCATCTCGACCGCCATCTTCATCGCTTCGCGGTTGCTCTTGCCCTGGTGGAGCACGATCGCCTCGGCGATCTGGTCGCCCACGGTGTAGACCGGGTTGAGGCTGGTCATCGGCTCCTGGAAGATCATCGAGATCTCGTTGCCGCGGATGCGCCGCATCTCCCGTTCCGATTTCTTCACGAGGTCCTGGCCCTCGAACAGCATCGAACCGGATGCGATGCGGCCGGGAGGCGAGGGGATGAGGCGCATGACCGAGAGGCTCGTGACGGACTTGCCGGAGCCGGACTCGCCCACCACGGCGAGCGTCTCGCCGCGATCGAGGTGGAAGCTCACCCCGTCGACGGCCTTGACGACGCCCTCATCGGTGTCGAAGTAGGTCTTGAGGTCGGTGACCTCCAGTAGCCGGTCGGAACTAGGCATCAGCGCGTACACTCCTCACAGGGTTCGATTCTACCCGAATAGGCCGGGGGTCGACGGAGACGAACCCCGTCCCGGACGCGCTCGCCCTCGCACCGTAGGGGAGAGGCGACGCACCCGCTGGAGATACCCCCGAACTAGAGGAAATAGCCGCTGCCGGCCCGCGATCCGGGACGGTCCAACGTTGCCACCATACCAGGCCATCCCGCGTTCCGGTCGGACGACGAGGCGTCTCCCGGACACCGGTCTCAGGAAGGATATAGCCTGAGCCGCACGAGGTCAAACGTTTCCGAAGGGCGAGCCTGGCCATCACCGACCGACCCCTCAACGCCGGCTCTTGGGGTCGAAGGCGTCGCGCAGCCCGTCGCCCAGGAGGTTCCAGGTGAGCACGGCGATGAAAATCGCCACGCCCGGCGTGAAGATCCACCAGCGTGCGCCCAGCCCGGTGACGCCCGCGAACGACTGGGCGGTCGACAGCATCAGGCCCCAGCTCGTCGAGGGGGGCTGGATGCCGAGCCCGAAGAACGACAGCACCGACTCGGCGAGGGTGTAGCCGGGGATCTGGATCGACAGCGAGATGATGATGAACGACAGCGTCTGGGGCAGCAGGTGACGGGCGATGATGCGCGAGTTGCTGGCGCCCAGCGCCTTCGCCGCGACCGTGAAGTCGCGCTCGCGGAGACTCAGGAGCTGCCCCCGCACCGCTCGAGCGGTGCCCCCCCAGCCGATCACCGAGAGCGCCACGATGATCACCGTGAACTGCGTGGTGGACGGCAGGTGGAGCGGGTAGAACACCGCCGACAGGGTGAGCAGCAGGAAGAGGTCGGGGATCGCCGACAGCGCCTCCACGAAGCGCAGGATCACCTCGTCGATCCAGCCGCCGTAGAAGCCGGCGAGGCCGCCCATGATCATGCCGATGACGATGGCCACCAGGCTGGCCAGGATGCCGATGGTGAGGCTGATGCGGGCACCGAACAGGAGCTTGCCGAAGACGTCGGAGCCGAGGTCGTCGGTGCCGAGCAGGTGCACCTTCACCTGGCCGCTGGGGTCGTCCACGCCGAACAGGTGCAGGGTGGCCCAGGGCCGGATGCCTAGGGCGCGGCGCATGGGCACGGGGATGAGGTTGACCGGGAACGGCACGTAGCGGTCGCGGATGCCGGTGCGGCGCACGAACAGCCGCAGGGGGTAGGCGCGCGAGGTGTCGACCGTCCACACCGACTCGAAGGTCTGCATGTCGATCGTCTTCTTCATGGTGTAGATGTAGGGCCACGTCAGCCGCCCCTCGGCGTCACGGATGTGGACGACGGTGGGAGGCTCGAAGGTGGCGTTGGCGTTGATGTCGTGCTCGGGGTAGGGCGCGACGAAGTCGGCGAACGCCGCCAGCAGGTACATGATCCCCAGCACCACCAGCGCGATGCGCGCCAGCGGGTGCTTCTTGAACTGCTGCCAGGCGATCGAGGTGAGGCTGGCGCCCTTGACCGCCCGGACGTCGTCCACGTCCGTCTCCGGTGCGTCCTTCCGGGGGGTGGGCCGGGTACCTTCCACGTCAGTACCGGATCCTGGGATCGACCAGCGCCAGGGCCAGGTCGGAGATCAGGTTGCCCACCATCAGGAGCAGCGTGAGGATGGTCAGCAGGGCCATCACGACGTAGACGTCCTGCGCGAAGATCGAGCTGATGAACAGGGGCGTGATGCCGGGCCAGCCGGTCACGAACTCCACCGAGCCGGCGCCCGAGACCAGCCCGGGCAGGGTGCCGCCGATGATCGCCACGATCACCAGGATGGCGTTGCGCAGGGCGTGCTTGACGTTCACCGTGCGGTCGGAGAGGCCCTTGGAGCGTGCCGTGCGGATGTAGTCGAGGCTGAGCACCTCGAGCATCTCCCCGCGCATGATGCGGCTGAGGAAGGCCAGCGACGACAGCGACACCACCAGCATCGGTCCGATCAGGTGCCACGACACGTCGAGGATCTTGTGGATCGGGGTGAAGCTGCTGAAGGCGGTGCTGGTCATGCCGCCGGTGGGCAACAGGAACCAGTGGAAGTGGTGGAACCAGCCCACCGTGAACGCCAGCAGGATGAGGGCCAGGAAGAAGTTGGGAACGGCCAGACCCATGAGGCTGAAGACCGTGAGCACGCGATCCAGGAACGAGTACTTGTGGAGCGCCGAGTACACGCCGATGGGGATGGCGATGGCGAAGGCGAGCGCGGTGGCCGGCAGCAGCAGGATCATGCTGTTGCGCATGAGCGGCAGGATCAGCGCGGTGACGCTGGCCTTGCTGGTCATGCTGGTGCCGAAGTCGAAGTGCAGCACCACGTTCCTGAGCCAGTAGAGGTAGCGGAGGTACCAGGGCTGGTTCAGGCCCAACAGGGCGCGGATGCGCTCGGCCTTGTTGGGGTCGACCTGGTCGAAGGCGAACTGGCTGGCGAAGTCGCCGGGTGCGGCCTGGATGATCGCCCAGGCGAGGAAGGTGGCGATGACGAAGGTCGGGATCAGGTTGAAGAAGCGTCGCACGATGTAGCGCAGCATGGAACCAGGTGGCCTCCGGGGTTGGTTCGGGTCGGTGCCGGCAACGCCGCCTGACACGCCCCGGTGTTCGCAATAGGGCATTCTATGCCACAACGGCCGAGCGTGCCTGAGAGTTCCCAATGGAGCGGGGCCCCGGCATCGCCGGGGCCCCGCAGCGTTCTCAGACGAGGGCGAAGCTCAGGGAGCGGTCAGCGTCTCGCGGAACCCACCGGGTCGGTAGGGCGACTGGATGCTGTTGGCGTCCAGGGCGGACTTCGGCCAGGTGTTGCCGAGGTCGGTGTAGAAGCTGAACGAGGTGCTGATGAGCGGCGTGATGGGCAGCCACTCGCGCATCAGGGCGGCGCGTTCGTCGTAGATCTGGACGCGCTTCTGCAGGTCGAGGGCGGAGTTCATCTCGACCGTGTACTGGCCCATCAGGATCTCCCACGACTGGAGGTCGGTCTTGCTCTTGTTCCAGGAGTTGAGGTTGGTCCCGGGCATCAGGCCGTTGCGGAAGCTGGGGTTGTCGACGTCGCCGCCGGCCAGGCCCCAGATCTCGGCGTCGTAGTTCACGGTGCGGCCCTTGGCCGGATCGTAGTTGTCGCTGGTGCCGACGATCGAGTTGGCCCAGATCTGCGTGGAGACCTCGCGCGGGTTGATCTTGACGCCGTAGGGGGCGGCCGTCTGCGCGATGACCTGCGCTTCCTGGCCGCGGCGGGTGTTGCCG
Source organism: Deinococci bacterium (assembly GCA_030149325.1). GTDB lineage: Bacteria > Deinococcota > Deinococci > Deinococcales > Trueperaceae > JASBRS01. The sequence goes on along the minus strand of JASBRS010000017.1, from coordinate 32,180 downwards.
CTGTTGTACTGCAGGTCGAACTCCACCTTGCAGCCCGTGGTGGGGTTCGTCAGCACGCCGTCGGCGTCCTTCTGCGTGAAGCCGATGTTCTTGAGCAGCTGCACGCCCTGTTCGGGATCGAACGCGAAGGGCTTGAGGTTGGGGGCGTCGAAGGGCTTGGAGGCCGCCGAGTTCCAGTCCTTGGCGGGGAAGCCGAGCCCGCCCAGGGCCGCGTTCACCAGCGCGTTGCGGTCGATCATGTCGCTGATGGCGCGGCGGAAGTAGACGTTGCGGAACATGTCGGCCTTGCACTTGTCGGTCTGGTTGAAGTTGTAGGTGATGAAGTCGACGGCGGTGCTGGGGCCGATGTTGGCGTACAGCGTGCCCTTGATCGTGCCCTTGTCGACGGCGTCCTTGACGGCCTTCACCTGGTCGAGGTTGACCGGCCAGTAGAAGTCGGACTGGCCCGTGATGGCACGGCTGAGGACCTGGTTGGCGTCCTTGACGAGCGTCACGTTCCAGGTGTCGGGCCCGGGCACGCCGGTGCCGTCGGCCGCCATGACCTGCTTGGCGTACTGCGGGTTCTTGACGAACACCAGGCGCTCACCGGCGCGGAACTCCTTGAGCAGGTAGGGGCCGCCGGAGACGATGGTGCTGGGGTCGGTGTCGACGCCCCACATGGCCTTGACGCCCGCCGCGCCCTTGGCCTTGTAGACGGGCATGAAGATGTGGGCGGGGATCAGGCCGGCGTTGGTGCAGTCGTTGTTGGCGATGGCGTTGACCTGCGGCTCGGGCAGCGTGACCTCGTACTGGTACTTGCCGAGGATCTTGAGCTGCACCTTCTTGTCGCCCACCACCGAGCAGGAGTAGTTGTTCGACTCGACGTTGGGGTCGCCGACGATGTCCCAGGTCGCCTGGACGTCGTCGGTCGTCATCTCGACGCCGTCCGACCACTTCCAGCCCTGGCGCAGCGTGACGATGAACTGCTGGTCCTTCTTCAGGACCTTGATGTCCTTCGCCCAGTACAGGTTGTAGCTGCCGTCGGGCTTCTGGAACGAGCGGTTGCCGAGCCAGTCGCGGTAGACCGTGCCGGGGCCGGCGTAGAGGCCGATCAGAGCGGACTCGCTGGCGCTCGAGGTGAGCACCGGGTTCAGCGTGGTGATGTCGCCGAACAGCGTCTCGTTGACGGTACCGCCCTGTTTCAACGTAGGTGCGTAGTTGCTGGGGTACGTGAACGGTTCGACCTGGGCGAATGCCGCAGCCAGGAGCGCCGCCGCCACGACGGCCATCAGAGTTCGCTTCACTGACCTACCTCCTCCAAGTGGATACGGACTGCCCGCTCAGCGAGAAGCCTCGCTGGGAGCCGGACCGGCCGTTTGAACTACCCGGCCAGCGTACCTTTTCGACGGACCCGGTTCAAGAGCCGTGTCGGGCGCGCTTCTCATGAGGACGACGCGCGCAGGACGGGTCTCTGCCGGCGCGACCGCCCGCCCGGAGCGCGGGCGTCCGGGCGGGCGGTACCAGTGCAGTCCTGTTTCTCGGGAAGAGCGGGGTCTAGGCGCGGGGGATGACCTGGAGCAACAGCGCCAGGACGCCCCAGATGACGCCGAGCCAGATGGTCAGGCGGTGCAGACCGCCGGCCGTGCCGCCCATGGTGCCGAAGTCGCCGCCGCCCCCTCCGCCGAGGGCGTCGCCCAGCCCCGATTGCTTGGGCTCCTGCATGAGGACGACCACGGTCACCAGCACCGACGCGATCACGAACAGTATGAAGGCAATCCAGAACATGCTTCCTCCGAAGCGGAACCCGGGCGAGCGACGCGCGTCGCCCCGGCGGCCGCCGTTCCCACGACGTGGATGGTGCCGAGAGCGGGACTCGAACCCGCACGGGTTGCCCCGGTAGATTTTGAGTCTACTGCGTCTACCGATTCCGCCATCTCGGCCCGTTGGCAGCGGCGTGGCGCCGCCCACAGGCTAGCCTACCGGGACGGCCCGCGTTGGCGCAAGGTTCGGCGGGCGGCGACGGCTCAGCGCTCGGCGGCCTCGGCGTAGCCCTCGAGCCGAAGCAGGATCTCCCCGAGGGTGTCGACGAGCATGCCGAAGCTGCCGAGGATGAACAGCCAGGTACCCGCCACGCGGAGCCCGGTGAACAGGAAGAAGATGCTGCCTACGAAGAAGGTGGTGTTGCCGGCGAGGCCGAGGCCGGCGTGGATCCAGGGGTAGTCCTCGGCGATGCGCCGGAGCGGTACGAGGTGCGGCAGGGTCGCCAGCTTCCTGAGCGCGGTCATGCTGCCTCCTCCCGGGCCGGGCACCCCCCTGCTCCGGCCGGTGGTACAGTACGCGCGTTGCGCGGCAGCCGGCATCGGGGGACGGGCGCCGTGCCCCCCCAGGACTACCATGACCATCGCTGTCGTCCGTTTTCCAGGAAGCAACTGCGACGATGACGCGCGCTACGCGTTCGAGTCGGTCCTCGACGCGCGCGTCCGATTCGTGTGGCATCGCGAGCCCGCCTTGGGCCGGGTGGACGCCGTGGTCCTGCCCGGCGGGTTCAGCTACGGCGACTACCTGCGCGGCGGTGCGCTGGCCGCGTTGAGCCCGGTGATGGAGGCGGTGCGCGCCTTCGCGGACCGCGGCGGTCCGGTGCTGGGCATCTGCAACGGCTGGCAGATCCTCACCGAGGCGCGCATGCTGCCCGGGCAGCTGGCGCGCAACCCCTCCCTGCACTTCCTGTGTCAGGACGTCCACCTGCGCGTCGAGCGCAGCGACCTGGCCTTCACCCGCCACTACCGTCAGGGCCAGGTTCTGCGTCTGCCCATCGCCCACAACGAGGGGCGCTTCTACGTCGACGACGCGACCCTGGCCGAGCTCGAGGACAGCGGCCGGGTGGTCTTCCGCTACGTCGACGCGGCCGGCCGCCAGCTCGCCGAGGCGAACGTCAACGGCAGCCGCAACGCCATCGCCGGCGTGGTCAACGAGCGCGGCAACGTGCTCGGCATGATGCCGCATCCGGAGCGGGCGGTCGAGGCCTTGCTCGGCTCCGACGACGGCCTCGGGATCCTCCGGGGCGTGCTCGATCACCTCGGCCGGACGGTTCCGGCTTCGTGAGATCGGGCATCGTGACGGACGGCGTGAGCACGGCTGCCCCGACGGGGGAGAGCCCGACCCGGACCTCGAGGAGCGATCGATGCCCGTGAGCCTACGTGACAGCGCTGCCACCTTCGGCCTCAGCCCCGAGGAGTTCGACCTCGTCGTCGAGCACCTGGGGCGCGATCCCAACGCCCTCGAGGCCGGTGTGTTCGGCGCGCTGTGGAGCGAGCACTGCGGCTACAAGAACTCGCGGCCGCTGCTCCGGCGGCTACCGACCGAAGGTCCGCAGGTGCTGCAAGGACCGGGCGAGAACGCCGGGGTCGTGGACATCGGGGACGGCTGGGGGGTGGCCTTCAAGATGGAGAGCCACAACCACCCGAGCGCCGTCGAGCCGGTGCAGGGCGCGGCCACCGGAGTCGGCGGCATCCTCCGCGACATCTTCGCCATGGGCGCGCGGCCGGTGGCGGTGCTCGATTCGCTGCGCTTCGGCGAGCTCAGCGAGGCCCGCAACCGCTACCTGCTGGCCGGCGTGGTGCACGGCATCTCGCTCTACGGCAACGCCATCGGCGTGCCCACCGTCGGCGGCGAGATCGCCTTCGACCCCTGCTACCAGGAGAACCCGCTCGTCAACGTCATGGCGCTGGGCTTCCTTCGCCACGAGGACCTGAAGCGCGGCACCGTCGGGGAGGTCGGCAACACCCTCATCTACGTGGGCTCGAAGACGGGGCGCGATGGGCTGGGGGGCGCGGTGTTCGCCTCGGCCGACCTGAGCGAGACCTCCGACGCCGACCGGCCGGCCGTCCAGGTCGGCGACCCCTTCATGGAGAAGCTGCTGCTGGAGGCGTGTCTCGAGGCCTACGCCGGCGGGCTGGTGGCGGGCGTCCAGGACATGGGCGCCGCCGGGCTGTCGAGCAGCGTGGCCGAGATGGCCCATCGCGCCGGTCTGGGCGTCGACCTCTACCTCGACCGCGTGCCCCGCCGCGAGGAGGGGATGACGCCGCTCGAGGTGATGCTCTCGGAGTCGCAGGAGCGCATGCTGCTGACCGCCACGCCGGGACGCGAGCGCGAGCTGCTGGAGGTGCTCGAGCGCTGGGAGCTCGACGCCCACGAGGTCGGCGTGGTCCGCGACCACGGGCGCCTGCGGCTGTTCGAGGGCAAACGTCTCGTCGGGGACCTGCCCGTGGCGGCGTTGAACGAGCCGCCGACCTACACCCGGCAGGGCGTCGAGGACCCCGCGATCGCTCGCCTCCGTGCCACCCCGATCGACGTGCCCGACACCCCCGACCCGGCCGGTGCCCTGCTGACGCTGCTCGCCAGCCCCACCATCGCCAGCAAGGAGGCGGTGTTCCGACAGTACGACCACCAGGTGATGACGAACACCGTGGTGCTCCCCGGGCGCGGCGACGCGGCGGTGCTGCGCGTCAAGGGCAGCCGTCGCGGGGTCGCCGCGACGGTCGACTGCAACGCCCGCTACGTGCGGCTCGACCCGCGCCTGGGGGCCGCGCACGCGGTGGCCGAGGCGGCGCGCAACCTGAGTTGCGTGGGCGCCACGCCGTTGGGCGTGACCGACAACCTGAACTTCGGCAACCCCTACCTTCCCGAGGTCTACCACCAGCTCGAGCAGGCGGTGGAGGGCATCAAGGAGGCCTGCCTGGCGCTGGGGACGCCGGTCACCGGCGGCAACGTGAGTCTCTACAACCAGTACCGCTCCGGTGACGGCTACCACGCCATCGACCCGACGCCCACCATCGGCATGGTGGGCGTGCTGCCCGACCTGGAGCGGCGCGCCGACATGGCCCTCGAACGCGATGGCGACGTGCTGGTGCTGATCGGCGAGGCCGCCGGCGGGCTCGGCGCCAGCGAGATGCTGGCGCGGCTGCACGGGCTCGAGCTCGGCGCCCCGCCGCCCCTCGACTTCGAACGCGAGGCGGCGGTGCAGGGGGTGGTGCGCTCGCTCATCCAGGACGGTCTGTGCGACACCGCCCACGATGTCGCCGAGGGCGGGCTGGCGGTGGCGTTGGCGGAGATGGCGATCCTGGGCGACCGCGGGCTCGACGCCACGCTGCCCGACGAGGCAAGCGCCGACGACCGGGGCGCACCCGACGGTGCGGACGCATCCGGCGACGCGGGCGCGTCCGACGATGCGGGCGCATCCGATGATGCGCTGCTCTTCGGCGAGGGTGCGGCGCGCGTCGTGGTGGCGCTGGCGGGCGACGACGCGGTCGCCGAGGCCGAGGCGCGCTGCGCCGCCGCCGGCGTGCCCTGCCACCGATTGGGGCGCAGCGGCGGCAACGAGCTCCGGGTGCGGACGGCGCGGAGCGCGTTCGCCGTGCCCCTGACGAGCCTCCGCGCCGCCTACCAGCGGCCGCTGGCGGAAGGGCTACGCTGATGGCCATGGACGGATCGCCGCTGGGGGCCTGGCACGACGACGAGCTGCACGAGGAGTGCGGCGTGGTCGCGCTCCACCTGCCGAGCGAGGCCGACGTGGCGTCGCTGTTGCACCTGGGGCTGTTCGCGCTGCAGCACCGGGGGCAGGAGTCGTGCGGCATCTGCGTCGCCTCCGACGACCAGATCCGGATCGAGAAGGACATGGGGCTGGTGAGCGAGGTGTTCACCGAGGCGCGCCTGGAGGGGCTGCGCTTCGACGGCGCGCGCACCGGTATCGCCCACACCCGCTACTCCACCACCGGATCGAGCCTGCGCTTCAATGCCCAGCCCATCACCGTGCGCTCCAACAAGGGGCTGCTGGCGCTGGCCCACAACGGCAACTTCACCAATGCCAAGAGCATGCGCGCGCGCATGCTCGACGAGGGCGCGGTGTTCCAGACGACCAACGACAGCGAGGTGATGATCAACCTCATCGCCCGCTACAGCCACCTCGACCTGCGCGACGCCACCGCCCAGGTGATGGGCGAGCTGGAGGGCGGCTTCGCGGTGGTGTTGATGGACCGCCACCGCATCCTGGGTCTGCGCGACCGCAACGGCGTCCGCCCGCTGGTGATCGGCCACGTCGAGGGGGGCTACGTGTTCGCCTCCGAGCCCTCGGCCCTGCACGTGATGGGCGCCACCTTCCTGCGCGACGTCCGCCCGGGCGAGCTGGTGATGGCCGACGACGACGGCCTCCACAGCTTCCAGGTGCTGACCCCCGAGCCGACGCCGTGCGCCTTCGAGTGGATCTACTTCGCCCGCGGGGACTCGGTGCTCGACGGCGTCGAGGTGCACGCCGCCCGTCTACGCATGGGGGAGGTGCTGGCCGCCGAGTCGCCGGTGCCCGCCGACGTGGTGGTGGGCGTCCCCGAGTCGGGGCTGGCGGCCGCCATCGGCTACGCCCGGGCCTCCGGCATCCCCTTCGACATGGGCCTGTACAAGTCGCCGTACGCCGGGCGCACCTTCATCCACCCCAACCAGCGCCTGCGCGACCAGAAGGTCAAGCTCAAGCTCGCGCCCACCCCGGCGGTGCGCGGCAAGCGCGTGGTGCTCGTCGACGATTCGATCGTGCGCGGCACCACCTCGGGGCGCATCGTGCAGTTGCTGCGCGACTACGGGGCGACCGAGGTGCACTTCCGGGTGTCGAGCCCGCCCATCCGATTCCCCTGCTACTACGGCATCGATACCGCGGCCCGCAAGGAGCTCGCGGCCGCCACCATGACGATCGAGGAGATCCGTCAACGCATCGGCGCCGACACCCTGCACTTCCTCTCGGAGCCCGGACTGGCGCACGCCATCGGCCTGAACCGTACCTGCCTGGCGTGCTTCGACGGCCGCTACCCGGCCGGGCACCCCGGCGAGGAGGCGGAGAAGGACGGCCTCGAGGAGGACGGCAGAGCGGTGGCCGAGGCCCACGCCTGAACAGGCGGCGCTCCGAAGCGTAAGCCAGGGGCCGCCGCTCAGGGGTGGCGCTCGGGCGGACCCCCGCGCCAAGTGAGCACCAGCCACGCGAACCGCAGCAGACGCGGGATGCGGCGCCAGCGTTTGGGGTCGAGCGCCACGCGCAGCAGCCACTCGACGCCGAGGCGACTGCTCCAGGCAGGCATGCGCCGGACCTCGCCCGCGAGCACGTCGAGCGTGCCGCCGACGCCGATCATGACGTTCGCCCCCAGGGCCCCGTCGTTCTCCCTCAGGAAGCGCTCCTGACCCTGGCCCAGGCCCGCCAGCAGCAGCTGGCAGCGGCTCGCGGCCACCTCCTGGCACACCGCCGGGACCTCGTCGGGACGCCGGAAGTAGCCGTGCCGGGCGCCGACCACGGTACAGCCGTAGCGCCGGACGATCTCGGCGGCGGCGCGATCGGCCACGCCCGGCCGCCCGCCCAGCAGGAACACCCGCAGTCCGGGTCCACCCCGCTCCAGCACGGTGGCGACCAGATCCACGCCGGGAACCCGGCCAGGCAGCGCGCGGCCCGCGCGGCGCGCGGCCCAGGCGATGCCCACGCCGTCCGCCACGCTCAGGTCGGCGCTGCGCAGAGCGCGCTCCAGGGCCGGATCGTCGCGCGAGCCGACCGCGATCTCGGGGTTGAGGGTCACCACCAACGTCGGTCCGTCGCGGTTCGCGGCGTCGAGCACCCAGCTCGCGGCGTCGTCGAGGGCGATGGCGTCGATGGGCAGGCCCAGCAGCCAGCGCCGTTCCGGGGTCGGCGCCGTCATGTGGGCGCCCCCAGCGCTTCGAAGCGGTAGAGCGGGGCACTGCCCGCGCCCGGCATCCGTTCCACCAATTGCGGTACCACCTGGCTGGCCGACACCTGGGCGCAGAAGGCGAGGTCGCGCTCGAGCTCGAGCCGCCGCAGGTAGTGACCGGCCACCGACTGCCATAGCGCCTCGAGCGGGTCGGGGAAGGCCCGCAGCAGGCTGAGCGCGAAGCGCGTGGCCCCGCTGGGCCGGCTCCGACGCAGCTCGGTCAGGGCGGCGGCCAGCACGCCTGCCGTGAGGGTGTCGTCGAGGTCGGGTTCGCCCTCGAAGCCCGAGCAGACCAGCGTCACCTGGGCGTCGGGGTCGGCGTCGGCGGTCGCGGCGACGGTGCGCGCCACCGCGCCGGCGTTGTAGAGCGAGCCCAGCAGCACGCGGTCGGCCCCCTCGACCCGCTCGAGGTAGCGTGGCGCGTTCTCCGACACCATCACGGCGCGTCGGCCGGTCAGGTCCAGCCCCGCCAGCTCGGCCGGGGAGTTGCCGTAGTTGAATCCCTCGGGCGGGACGCCCTGGCGTTCGCCCAGCAGCAGCCAGCCCTCGTCGGCCGCCGCGCGGGCGCTGCGCAGGCTGGGGGTGAGCGCCAGCTCGCTCAGCCCGCGCTCGAACAACAGCGGCGCGACCGTGCAGCTCCGCAGGGTATCGATGAGGACCACGACGCCGTGGTACGGGCCGGTGGGGGTGAGGTCGGTGTGGATGCGCATGGCGTGGGGGGACGGGAGCCGGCGACCGCAGGGGACGCCGTGCCGCACGCAACGGATTCTACCACGCCCCTACCCGGCCGGCGGGCCGCGGCCTGCGTTGCGGACGACGTCGCGCGCCGCTCCGCGGCGTGTAAGCTGGCGCGTGTCCCGCGATGATGCAACGCCGTCCCGAGCGAGCTTCCTCGACCACTACCGCGCCGGGGAGCTGAAGGAGTTCTTCGACCTGGCGCCCGGCGACGTGGAGACGGCGCTGCGAGTTCCCCGGCCCGCGGACCGGGCGGCCCTCGCCGATGCCATGCGCGCGCACGCGCGCCGGCTGGGCGCGCCCGAGAAGGTGTTCCGCAACCTCGAGAGGCTGGAGGACCCGGCCTCGCGGGTGGTGGTCGCAGGACAGCAGACGGGGCTGTTGCTGGGCCCGGCGTACACGCTGTCGAAGGCGGTGGCGGCGGTGCGCCTGGCGGAGCGGCTCGACCGGCCGGAGCGGCCGGTGGTGCCGGTGTTCTGGCTGGCCAGCCAGGATCACGACACCGCCGAGATCGACCATGCCTTCCTGCTCGACGGCGCCGAGCGGCTCCAGCGGCTGGAGCTCGAGCTGCCGCCGGAGACGCCGGCCGGGCGCATCGCCCTGCGCCGCGAGATGGTGGCTGCGGTGGAGGCCGGGTTGCGGCGCCAGGAGCCGGCGCCGCCCAACCTCGACGAGGCGCTGGAGCTGGTGACGAGCGCGGCCGGGCCGGCCACGAGCTACGCCGACTGGTTCGCTGCGCAGCTGTACCGGCTGCTGGGGGAGCACGGGCTCACGCAGTTCGATCCCATGCAGGACGACGCCGCACGCCTGCTGCGGCCGCTGATCGAGCAGGAGCTCGAGCGCCCCGAGGCCAGCGTGGCCGAGGTCAACGGGGCCGCCCGGCGCCTCCGCCACCTGGGCTTCGATCCGCAGCTCGGGCGCGGTGCCGATGCCACCAACCTGTTCCTCGAGGTCGACGGTGGCGCCACGCCGCGGCGGGTGCTGCTGCGCCACGAGGGCCGCAACTTCCGGGTGGAGGGCCGCGTCGTCGCCGTCGACGAGCTGCGCCGGCGGCTGGACGCCGACCCGGCCGCCATCACCCCCGCGGCGGGGCTCCGCCCGGTGGTGCAGGACGCGGTGCTGCCGACCGCGGCGGTGGTCCTCGGTCCGGGCGAGCTGCGCTACTTCGCACAGTTGCGGGGGGTCTACGCCCTGCACGGCGTGCCCATGCCGCTGGTGTGGCCGCGCGCGACCGCCACCTTGGTGGAGCCGCCGGCCGCCCGCATGCTCGACAAGTACGGGCTCTCGGTGGGCGCCTTCCAGGCCGATCCCGAGGGGTGCCTCCAGCGTGTGCTGCTCGACCGTAGCGGCCACGGCGAGCGCTTCCGTGCGGCCAGCGAGCGCCTCGACGGGATGATGCGCGAGCTCCTCGACGAGGTCGAGGGCATCGATCCCACGCTGCAGGGCGCCGTGCTGCGGGGGCGCGGGTACCTCGAGACGACGCTCAGACGCCTGCGCGGGAAGACGGCGGAGGCGCTGGCACGGGAGGACGGCATCACGCGCTCGCAGTTCGAGCGCCTGCGCAGGCAGTTGCTGCCCGGCGGCGAGCCGGCGGAGCGGGTGCTCAGCCCCTACAGCGCCTTCCTCAAGTTCGGGGTACGTCCCACCCTCGACGCCTTCCTGTCGATCGGCGCCGAGGGCGATCACGAGCTGCGAATCTGAGCCTTTGCGGCCCGGACGTGCCGGGAGCTAGCCCCCCTTGATCGAGTAGTTGGGGGCGTCCTTGGTGATGGTGACGTCGTGCGGGTGGCTCTCGATCAGGCTGGCCTGGGTGATGCGCACGAAGCGCGCGCCTTCCTGCAGCGCGGCCACGTCGGGGGCTCCGCAGTAGCCCATGGCCGAGCGCAGGCCGCCCACCATCTGGTAGAGCACGTCCTCCACCGGCCCCTTGTAGGCGACCATGCCTTCGATGCCCTCGGGGACCAGCTTCTTGGCGTCCTCCTGGAAGTAGCGGTCGGCGCTGCCGCCCGCCATGGCGCCCAGGCTGCCCATGCCGCGGTAGGCCTTGTAGCGACGGCCGTCGCGCAGGATCTCCTCGCCGGGGGCCTCGCTGGTGCCCGCCAGCAGCGAGCCCACCATCACGCAGTCGGCGCCGGCGGCGAGCGCCTTGGCGACGTCACCGCTGAACTTGATGCCGCCGTCCGCGATGAGCGGGACCCCCGCCTCGCGCGTGACCTCGGCGATCGCCAGGATGGCGCTGAGCTGGGGCATGCCGACGCCGGTCACCACCCGCGTGGTGCAGATGCTGCCGGGGCCGACCCCCACCTTGACGGCGTCGGCGCCGCGCTCGACCAGGTCCTGCGCGGCCTCGACGGTGGCGATGTTGCCGGCGACCACGTCGACGTCGAACGACTCCTTGAGGTAGACCAGGGCGTCGAGGATGCCCTGGGAGTGCCCGTGGGCGCTGTCGAGCACCAGGGCGTCGACGCCCGCCTCGACCAGGGCGGTGCTGCGTGCCTCGAGATCCTGCGAGACCCCGACCGCGGCCGCGACCCGTAGCCGCCCCAGCTCGTCCTTGGCGGCGTCGGGGTACTCGAGCTTCTTCATGATGTCCTTGATGGTGATGAGGCCGCGCAGCTTGGCGTCCTCGTCGACCACCAGCAGCTTCTCGACCTTGTGCTCGCGCAGGATGTCACGCGCCCGCTCGAGGGTGGTGCCCACCGGCACCGTCACCAGGTTCTCGGAGGTCATCAGCTCCTCGACCCTGCGACCGTAGTCGGTCTCGAAGCGCAGGTCGCGGTTGGTGAGGATGCCGAGCAGCCGCCCGTCGTCCTCGACGATCGGCACGCCGCTGATGCGGTACTCGCTCATCAGGTGTTCGGCGTCGGCCAGGGTGGCGCCCCGCCCCAGCGTGATGGGGTCGACGATCATCCCGGACTCCGAGCGCTTGACCTTGCGTACGATGTCCGCCTGCTGCTCGACCGTCATCTTCTTGTGGACGACGCCGATGCCCCCCTGACGCGCCAGGGCGATCGCCATCTTCGTCTCGGTGACGGTGTCCATGGCCGCCGAGACCACCGGGATCCGCAGCCCCACGTTGCGCGAGAAGCGTGTGGCCACGGACACCTCCCGCGGCAGCACGGTGGAGTGGCCGGGGACCAGCAGGACGTCGTCGAAGGTGAGCGCCTCGGCGACGATCTTGGAGGCGCGCGTTCGCGTGTCGCCTAGGACGGTCGGTGGGGTCTGGGTCATGGTTCACCTCGGGGGCGCGGCATGGCGCCCAGTATAGTCCGGCCGCCGGCGACCCCCGTGGCGGCCCCCCGCGCCTTCAGTCCGGCCGCTCGACCAGGGCGGCGATGGGGCGCAGCCACGCTTCCGGCAGGCGCAGGGCGCGCCCCTCGCGATCGGTGGGCACGTGCTCGCTACTGCCGGTCGCGATCAGCCCGCCGTCGTCCTCGTTCAGCAGGCGGTAGACGAAGCGCATGCGGCGGCTCCGCGCCTCCACCAGTCGGGTGTGGACGGCGATGGCGTCGTCGAAGCGCGCCGAACGGCGGAAGCGCACCTCCAGGCCGGAGACGGCCAGCGACACCCCGCTGTCCTCGATGCTGCGGTAGGACAGACCGTGGGCGCGGAGCCACTCCACCCGCCCTGCCTCCATCCACACCGGGTAGACCGCGTGGTGGGCGATCCCCATCTGGTCGGTCTCGGCGAAGCGCACGCGCAGGTGCAGGACGGCGTCGTCGGGATCAGGCATGGCTCTCAGGATACCGCCGGCGCCAGCCCCTCCGCCCTCAAGCGCTCGAGCACCTTCACGTCGACGGTCGACAGCGCCAGCCTCGGAAGGTCGTGCCAGGCGTGGCGGCGGGAGCCTTCGGGGAGGCCGCCGCCGGGATCGACCAGGGCCGGCGTGAGCTCGAGCCGGAAGTGGCTGTAGCTGTGGCGGAGGCTCGGCAGGCAGGAAGCTCCCCGCGGCGGCGCCTCGACCTGGGGGAACCCCCACAGGCCCGGGAGCATGCCCTCGGCGCCGCGCTGGTGGAGCCACAGGCCGCCCCCGTCGAGGGCCACCAGCGCCCAACGGCGGCGCTCGGGGACGGCGTGGCCGCGGCGGGGCGCCGGGAAGGCCTGCGGCGTGCCGGCGTCGGCGGCGACGCAGTCGGGGCGCAGGGGGCACCGGTCGCAGGCGGGGGCGCGTGGCGTGCACACCAGGGCTCCGAGCTCGATGAGGGCCTCGGCGAGCGGCGCCCCGGGCGCGCCGCCGCTGCACGTCAGGCGCTCGTGCAGGCGTGCGGCGACCGCCCGGTCGGACGGCAGGCGGGCCAGGCCCTCGAGACGGGCAGCGACCCGGCGCACGTTGCCGTCGACGGCGACGACGGGAGCGCCGAAGGCCAGGGCCGCGACCGCCGCCGCCGTGTAGGGGCCGATGCCCGGGAGCTCCCGGAGGCCGTCGGGCGAGGTCGGCCACACGCCGCCGCGGGGCCCCGCCAGCTCGCGCGCAACCGCGTGGAGGCGCAACGCCCGACGGTAGTAGCCGAGCCCCTGCCACGCCCGCAACGCCTCGTCGGTGTCGGCTTCGGCGAGGGCGGCGACGGTCGGGAAGCGCTCCATCCAGCGTCGGTAGTAGGGGACCACGGTGTCCACCCGGGTCTGCTGCAGCATCACCTCGGCCACCAGCACCCGGTAGGGGTCGGCACGGTCGGCGGCGCCGCGCCAGGGCAGGTCGCGGCGGTGCTGCCGGAACCAGTCGGTCAGCTCGCAGGGCACGCGCCCAGCCTACCCAACCCCGGGGCCGGCGGCCGCGAGGACCGCCGGCCCCGGGGTGCTAGACTCGACGACGGAGCACCCGTGGCCCACAGCCGTGACAAGTCGATCGGGGCGGAGTTCCACGCCCAAACCAAGTTCCGCCGTGGCAACGTGCCGCGCTCGCGGGCGCGCGTGGCGCCGCCCTACAAGGTCTACGCCAACCCGCGCGAGGTGGCGTCGCTGACGGTCCCGCAACTGCGCGGGGGCTCGGGCCTGTGGACGGTGCTGTCGAGCGCGCGGGACGGCGTCGCGGAGGGCGGGCGCATCAAGCAGGCGCAGCTCTCGCAACTGCTGTGGGGCGCGGCCGGGTTCACCTTCGGGCACGAGCGCACCCACCTCGCGGCGGTCGGCGTCTCCAGCGTCGAGACCTACCTGGTGGCGCTGCAGGTCGAGGACCTGTTCGCCGGCGTCTACCACTACAACCCCCGGGACCACACCCTCGAGCACCTCTCCACCGGGGGTCCCGGCGAGGGGCTGGCGGCGGCGCTGGTCGACGACGTCGACGTGGGCGCGCAGGCGGTGGCGCTGGTCTTCACCGGCATCTTCGCGCGGCACCGCGACGGCGGCAGCGGGCGGGCCCTGCGCTACCTCTGTCTCGACGTCGGCGCGGCCGCGCAGGCGGTGGCGTTGGCCAGCGCGGCGATGGGGCTGGCCAGTCAGTTCCGGGCCGACTTCTACGACGACGAGCTGGCCGAGCTGGTGCAGGTCGACGGTCGCGGCGAGGTCCCGTTGGGGCTGGTGCTGGTCGGCGTCTGAGCCCGTTTTCGAATCGAAAGTCCAGGGCCCGGTCCGGGCGCGTTACCCAGGCGCCTGCCGGCGGGGCGGATGGGTTCGTCGGCAGTTCCGTCGGAGCCCCTTCGAATCCACAGAAAGTCCGATTCTCATCGTATTTCCATCGCTTGACAAGCGCGCCCTCGGCCCGTACCATGCCGTTCGGAGCGACCGCGTAGGTCCCCTCGTCCGCGATCCACGGAACGGTGCCGGGCTTTCGGAACGAAGGTGCCGCGGAGGGCGGACGGAGCGGGGGCGGTCGCCGGCGAGGGCGCGAGGTGAGCAGCATGATCCGGGACTGGCACATCATCGACTCCACGCTGCGTGAGGGCGAGCAGTTCGCGCTCGGCAACTTCACGCTGCAGGACAAGATCGAGGTCGTCAAGCTGCTCGACGCCTTCGGCGTCGACTTCATCGAGCTCACCACCCCCGTGGCCTCGCCCGCCTCCCGGAAGGCCTGCGAGACCATCGCCGGGCTCGGGCTCAACGCCCGCATCCTCACCCACACCCGCGCCGACCTGAACGACGCCCGGGTGGCGGTGGAGTGCGGCGTCTACGGCGTCGACATCCTGTTCGCCACCTCCAAGGAGCTGCGCAGCAGCAGCCACGGTCGCAGCGTCGAGCAGATCATCGACCAGAGCCTCGAGGTCATCGACTACGTCAAGGGGCAGGGGCGCAACGTGCGCTTCTCCTCCGAGGACACCTTCCGCTCGGACAAGCGCGAGCTGCTCGAGGTCTACCGCGCCGCCGACAGGGCCGGCGTCGACCGCGTGGGGCTGGCGGACACCGTCGGCATCGCCACCCCGGCGCAGGTGCGGGAGCTGGTCGCCGATGTGCGGCACGCCGTCCACTCAGACATCGAGTTCCACGGTCACAACGACACCGGCTGCGCCATCGCCAACGCCTTCGAGGCGGTCCGCAGCGGAGCCACCCACGTCGACACCAGCGTGCTGGGCATCGGCGAGCGCAACGGCATCACGCCCCTCGGCGGCTTCCTGGCGCGCATGTACACCCTCAACCCGGAGCGCCTGGCGAGCAAGTACCGGCTCGAGCTGCTGCCCGAGCTCGACCGCATGATCGCCCGCATGACCGGCATCGAGATCCCGTTCAACAACTACCTGACGGGCGCCTTCGCCTACAACCACACGGCGGGCATGCACCTCAAGGCCATCTACGTCAATCCCGGCAGCTACGAGGCGATCCCCCCCGAGGCGTTCGGGGTCGACCGCCGCCTCCAGCTCGGCAGCCGCCTCACCGGGCGTCACGCCATCGCCCAGCGCGCCCGCAACCTGGCGCTGGAACTCTCCGACGAGGCGGTGCGCGACGTCACGCGCGAGGTCAAGGCCCTCGCCGACGACGGCGACGTACCGCTGGAGCGCATCGACGCCATGCTGCTCGAGGCCTTCTCGCGCGAGACCGAAGCCTTCTCGCGCGAGAAGGCCGAGCAGCGGAGGCGCACGGCGTGAGCACGTCGTTGCCGCCGGCGCACGGCGGGCGCTGGCCCAGCACGCTCCCCGACGACCCCGGGCTGGCGCTGGAGGGCCTGACGCTGGCCGAACGGATCCTGTCGGTGAAGGCGGGCCGTCGGGTCCGGGCCGGTGAGGTGGTGGTGGTGCCCGTCGACCAGGTGATGATGGTCGACTCCATCGCGCCCAGCGCCCTGCGCATCGTCGAGGAGGAGCTCGGCGGCGTCATCCTGCACCCCGAGCGGGTGTCGGTGGTCGTCGACCACGTGGCGCCCGCCTCCAACGTGGAGGTCGCGACCACCCAGCAGCGCGTCCGGGGCGTCGCCCGCGAGCACGGCCTGCGGCTCTTCGACGTCGGGCGCGGCATCTGCCACCAGGTGCTGATCGAGGAGGGACTGGCGCGCCCCGGGTGGGTCGTCGTCGGCTCCGACTCGCACTCCACCACCTACGGCGCCGTGTGCGCCTTCGGGACCGGCATGGGCGCCACCGACATCGCGCTGGCGATGGCGAGCGGGCGCACCTGGTTGCGCGTCCCGGAGACGGTGCAGGTGCGCCTGGTCGGCGCCCGCCCCGCGGGGGTGAGCGCCAAGGACGTGGCGCTGGAGATCGTCCGGCGGCTCACCGCCGACGGCGCCACCTACGCCAGCATCGAGATCCTGGGCGCCGAGGCCTTCGGCCCCGGCGAGCGCATGACGCTCGCCAACCTGGCCGTCGAGGCCGGCGCCAAGGTGGGGCTGGTGGCCCCGGACGCGGCGCTGGCCGAGCGCTACCGGGTGCCGGCGTGGTTGACGGTGGATCCCGACGCCGAGGTGGCGCGGCGCATCGAGCTCGACCTCGGCCGGCTCGAACCGGTCGTGAGCGTGCCCTTCCAGGTCGACAACGTCCACCCGGTGCGCGAGCACCTGGGCGTGCACGTCGACCAGGTGTTCGTGGGCACCTGCACCAACGGCCGTCTGGAGGACCTGCACGAGGTCGTGCGCGTCCTGGACGGTCGGCGCGTGGCCGACGGCACCCGCCTGCTGGTCATCCCGGCCAGCAGCCAGGTGCTGCAGGACGCTCTGGCCGACGGCACCATCGCCGCCCTGGTGGCGGCCGGCGCCAGCGTGGGGGTGCCCGGCTGCGGCCCCTGCATGGGACGGCACATGGGCGTGCTGGCGCCCGGCGAGGTTTGCGTGAGCACCAGCAACCGCAACTTCATGGGCAGGATGGGCAGCCCCGAGGCCCACATCTACCTGGCCAGTCCGGCGGTGGCGGCGGCGAGCGCCGCGGCCGGGGTGGTGGCGCTGCCCGAGGCCGCGACCGGAGGTGCGGCATGACCCCTCCCAATCGCGTGTGGCGCTTCGGCGACGCCGTCACTACCGACGACATGCTGCCGGGGAAGTACGCTCCCCTCATGGTGGGTGAGGACCGCTTCCACCTTCACGCCTTCGCCCACCTGCGGCCCGAGTTCGCGGCCGAGGTGCGCGCCGGCGACATGCTGGTGGGCGGCCGCAACTGGGGCCTGGGCTCGAGCCGCGAGTACGCCCCGCAGGCGCTCAAGATCCTCGGCGTGGGCGCCATCGTGGCGCGCTCGTTCGCCCGCATCCACTACCGCAACCTGCTCAACCTCGGCATCCCCGCCTTCACCTCCGACGCCCTCGTCGACGCCCTGGCCGAGGGCGACCGGGTGCGACTCGAGCTCGACCGGGGGCGGCTGCTGCGTTTCGCCGCCGACGGCGCCGAGGAGGCGCTGCCGCTGCCGAGCGTCCCCGAGTTCCTGCGTGAGGTGCTGGCCGAGGGCTCGGTGCTGCGCTTCTACCAACGCCACGGACGCTTCCCCGGCGAGGCGCTCCCGGACTGATCGCGACCCTGCGACGCGCCCTCCCAGGCCCGGGGAGGGATGCGCGCCCGAAACCCCCGCGCGGGCCAGGCACGGGCGGCACACCGCCGCCAGAAGGAGAAGCAGCATGCAGACGTTCACCACCCCCTACGGCCGTGTCGACGTCGATCCGGCGTCCTTGACCCTGGGCGAGCTGGTCGTCACCGACGAGGGCGCGGAGCTCGAAGTGGTCGGGCTCGAGCCCGTACGCTTCGAGCCGGCCCCCGAAGAGGACGAGGACTGGGGCGAGTAGGACGGTGGCCACGGTGGGCGCAGTCCCGAGGATCGCGGTCGTCTACGACCGGCTCCGGCCGGAGGAGCGCATGCTCTTCGAGGCCTTCGAGCGCACCGGCGTGCCGTTCGAGCAGGTGTACGCGCCCCACCAGGTCGTCGACTTCAGCGCCTTCGAACCGTCGCCCTACGACGTCGTGATCGAGCGCTGCCTGTCGCAGACGCGCGGCCTGGCGCTGAGTCGGGTCTACACCGCCGGCGGCGCGGTGGTCGTGAACCGCCCCGCGGTGATCGAGACCTGCGGCGACAAGCTGGCCACCAACGCCGCCCTGGCGGCCGCCGGCGTGCCCACCCCGCGGACCGGGGTGGCCTTCACCGTGGAGGCGGTGCTGGAGCTGTGCGAGCGCTTCGGCTACCCGGTGGTGCTGAAGCCGGTGGTGGGGAGCTGGGGCCGCATGGTCTCGAAGCTCTCCGATCGCGACGCCGTCGAGGCGGTGCTGGAGCACAAGGAGGTGCTGGGCGGGCCACAGCACAAGGTGTTCTACGTGCAGGAGTTCGTCCGCAAGCCGGGCCGCGACATCCGCGCCTTCGTGGTCGGCGACGAGGTCATCGCCGCCATCTACCGTTCCAGCGACCACTGGATCACCAACACCGCCCGCGGCGGCAGCGCCGCCAACTGCCCGCTCACCGACGAGCTCGTGGAGGTCGCCGCGGCGGCCGCCCGGGCCGTGGGCGGAGGGGTGCTGGCGGTCGACGTGGTGGAGTCGGAGCGGGGCCTGCTGGTGGTCGAGGTCAACCACACCATGGAGTTCCGCAACTCGGTCACCACCACCGGCGTCGACATCCCGGCGCGGGTGGTGCGCTACGCCGCCTCGCAGGTCGTCACGGTCTGAGCGCGGCCCGCGGATAGAATGCCTGCCATGACCTCGAGCCCGTCCGTCCCGTCCGACATCTCCGCCGCCGAGCGCCTGCGCGTCGCCATCGTCGGCGCCTCGGGCTACGCCGGCGGCGAGTTCCTGCGCCTGGCGCTCGGGCACCCGCGGCTCGAGGTGGTGCAGGTCACCAGCGAACGCAACGCCGGGCTGCCGGTGCCGCTCGTCCACCCCAACCTGCGCGGCGTCACGCGCCTGCGCTTCGTGAAGCTCGAGGAGCTCGACGAGGTCGACCTGCTGGTGGCGGGGCTGCCGCACAAGCGTCTCGCCGGCCGCTTCGACGCGCTGGCCGGCAAGGCGGCGCGCGTCATCGACCTGTCGTCGGACTTTCGGCTGCGCGACCCGGCGGTCTACGAGCACTACTACGGCGAACCGCACCCCCGGCCGGACCTGCTGGGCAGCTTCGTGTACGGCAACCCCGAGTTGCACCGGGCCGAGCTGGCGGGCGCCACCCGCATCTCCGGCGCCGGCTGCATCGCCACCGCCGCCATCCTGGGGCTGGTGCCGCTGCTCGCCGCCGGCCTGGTGGCGAAGCGCGACGTGGTGGTGGAGGCGAAGATCGGCTCGAGCGCCGCCGGCAACCAGCCGACCGGGTCGGGGCACCATCCGGAGCGCATGGGGGTGGTACGGACCTACGCTCCCACGCGCCACCGCCACACCGCCGAGATCGCCCAGGAGCTGCCGGGCGACCTGCGCGTGCACCTCACCGCCACCGCCGTGGAGCGCGTGCGCGGCATCCTGGCGACGGCCCACGTGTTCGTGCCCGACGGCACCAGCGAGCGCGACGTGGCCGCCGCGCTGCACGAACGCTACGACGACGAGCCGTTCGTGCGCATCGTGCAGGCGCGCAAGGGCATCCACCGGGTGCCCGACCCCAAGATCCTCGACGGCACCAACTGGCTGGACATCGGCTTCGAGCTCGACCCCGACAGCGGGCGGGTGGTGGTCATGACCGCCATCGACAACCTCGTCAAGGGGACGGCCGGCCACGCCCTGCAGGCGCTGAACGTGGCGATGGGCTGGGACGAGACGCTGGGGCTGACCTTCCCCGGGCTGCACCCGTGAGCGCACGGCCGCGGCGGGCTGCGGCGCACCTCTCGCGCGCCGACGCTCGTCGCCTGCTGGGCTCCTACCACTTCGCGCCGAGTGCGGTCGCCGACGCCTTCGACCACCTCGGCACCGTGCAGTACGACCCCCTCAACCCGCTCGGACGCAACCCCGATCTGGTGTTGCAGGCGCGGGTGCCGGGCTACCGTGTGGACGGCTGGCAGCGTCACGCGTATCGTCACCGCCGCGCCTACGACGCCTGGGACAAGCAGGTGTGCCTCACGCCGGTCGAGGACTGGCCCTTCCGACGCCTCTACCATCGTCACTTCCGGCGGACCTGGGGCGACCACGCGCTCGACCGCTACCCCGACGAGGCGCGCCGCGTCCTCGCCGAGCTGGAGCGTCGGGGGCCGCTGTCCAGCCTCGACTTCGGCGACGAGCTGTTCGACGATCACCGCCCCGAGCGGATGCAGGGCAGTTGGTACGGCGACAAGCTGGTCAAGCACCTGCTGCGCGGTCTGTGGCTCTCGGGCGAGATCGTCACCCACCACCGCGACAAGGGGCGCCACGTCTACGATCTGCCCCAACGGGTGCTGCCGGCCGAGGTGCTGGCCCAACCCGACCCGGGGGAGGAGGCCAGCCTCCGTCACCTGCTGCGTCAGCGGGTGCGCAGCGCGGGCTTGCTGCGGCCCGGCGCCGGCCGCGACCTGTGGTCGGTGCCCGTCGACGCCGATCGACGCCGACGCGTGCTCGACGATCTGCTGGCGGAGGGCGCGCTGGCACGGGTCGAGGTCGAGGGCGAGGACTTCCTCGCGGTCCCCGAGGCGCTGGCCTACGGCGAGCGCCCCAGCGCGCGCGGCATGCGCTTCCTGGCGCCGCTCGACGGCATGCTGTGGGACCGCCGCGGCGTGCACAAGCTGTTCGAGTTCGACTACGTGTGGGAGGTCTACAAGCCGGAGCGACTCCGGCGTTGGGGCTACTACGTGCTGCCGGTGTGGCACCGGGACCGCCTGGTGGCGCGCTTCGACTCCCGGCGCGAGGACGACGGCGAGGGCGGCACCTGGCGGGTGCTGCGCTTCGATTGGGAGCACCGAGCGACGGCCGCGGGGCTGCGGGCGCTCACCGCCGCGGCGCGCCGCTTCGCGCGCTACCTGGGGGTGGCGCGGCTGGCTGCGGACGAGGCCGTGGACGGCGCCACCCGCGCGGCGCTGGCCGCCGGCGTCGAGGGGGCGCGGGCATGAGCAGCTGGCGCTCCGGCGCGCTCGAGGTCGATACCGATGCCGCGAGGCTCGACCTGGACATGATGCACGCCTTCCTCACCGCCAGCTACTGGGCGCGGGGGAGGACGCGGGAGGAGGTGGCGCGTGCCGTGGAGCACAGCCGCTGCTACGGCCTGTACGAGGGCGGCCGCCAGGTGGGCTTCGCCCGCGCCGTCACCGACCGCCTCACCTTCGCCTACCTGGCCGACGTCTTCGTGCTCGAGCCCGAGCGCGGGCGCGGCCTCGCGACCTTCCTTCTCGGCTGCATCCTCGAAGATC
The DNA here is from genome assembly GCA_030149325.1 of Deinococci bacterium. Lineage (GTDB taxonomy): Bacteria > Deinococcota > Deinococci > Deinococcales > Trueperaceae > JASBRS01. The sequence continues at coordinate 11,090 of JASBRS010000017.1, read as the reverse complement.
CCGAGCTGGCCTCGGTGCGCCAGTGGACGCTGTTCACCCACGACGCGCACGCGCTGTACCGGCGGCTCGGCTTCGCTGCGCTGGAGGGCGAAGCCCTGCGGCGCTTCATGATCCGCTTCGGGGAGGCGTCGTGACGGCGGCGCCTGCCGGCTCCGGCGTGGTGGTCGTCAAGGTCGGCGGCTCCGAGGGGATCGACTACGACGCCGTGTGCCAGGACGTCGCGGCGCTGCACGCCGAGGGGCGCCGGCTGGTGCTGGTGCACGGCGGCAGCGCCGAGACCAACCGCGTGGCCGAGGCCCTGGGCCACCCGCCGCGGTTCGTCACGAGCCCCAGCGGCTTCACCAGCCGCTTCACCGACCGGGCCACGCTGGAGATCTTCGAGATGGTCTACTGCGGCAAGATGAACAAGGGCCTGGTCGAACGCTTGCAGCGCCTCGGCGTCGACGCCGTCGGACTGTCGGGGCTCGACGGCCGCATCTTCGAGGGACGCCACAAGACCAGCGTGCGCAGCGTCGAGGACGGCAAGACGGTGATCCTCCGCGGCGACCACACCGGCACCGTCGAGCGCGTCAACGACCGCCTCCTGCGCCTGCTGATGGAGCACGGCTACCTGCCGGTGCTGACGCCGCCGGGCGCCAGCTTCGAGGGGGTGGCGATCAACGTCGACGGCGACCGGGCGGCCGCTGCCGTGGCCACCGCGCTGGGCGCGGAGGCGCTGGTGCTGCTGTCGAACGTGCCCGGCCTGCTGCGCGACTTCCCCGACGAGGCCAGCCTGATCCGCGCCATCCCGGCCGGCGCCGTCGAGGACTACCTCGAGGTGGCCCAGGGGCGCATGAAGAAGAAGGTGCTGGGGGCTGCGGAAGCGGTGGCGGGCGGCGTCGGACGCGTGATCTTCGGCGACGCCCGCGGAGCCGAGCCGGTGCGGCGCGCGCTGGCCGGCGAAGGCACGATCGTCTCGTGACGGGCCCGAGGGCTCGTCACGCGCTCCAGCGAAGGGAGAGCCGGGCATGACCGACCTCGAGGAACGTACGCGACCGACCCGCACCGAGGCGGTGCTGGCGCGCGATGCCGAGCACCGTTCGGGGCTGTGGGATCCCGACGTGGTGTTCGTGCGCGGCGACGGCGCCGTGGTGGTGGACGCCGAGGGCAGGGAGTACCTCGACTGCATGGCCGGGATCGCCGTCGCCAGCGTGGGCCACGGCAACGCCCGTCTGGCGCGGGCGATCGCCGACCAGGCCGAACGCCTCATCGTGTGCCCGCAGAACCTCGGCAACGACACCCGAACCGCCTTCGTCGAGCGCCTGTTCCGCCATGTGCCGCCGCCGCTGAACCGCGTGTTCCTGTGCAACTCCGGCAGCGAGGCCAACGAGGCCGCCCTCAAGTGGGCGCGGGTGGCGACCGGGCGAAGGCGCTTCGTGGCCGCCAAGCGCGGCTTCTCGGGCCGCACCCTGGGGGTGCTGCCGATGACCTGGGAGCCGAAGTACCGCGAGCCCTTCGCGCCGTTGGGGATGGAGGTGACCTTCGTGCGCTACAACGACGTCGACGAGCTGCGCGCGGCGGTCGACGAGGAGACCGCGGCGGTGCTGCTCGAGCCGGTGCAGGGGGAGGGCGGCATCCATGCGGCCGACCCCGAGTACCTGCGCGCCGCCCGCGACATCACCGAGCGTACGGGCGCCGTGCTGGTGTTCGACGAGATCCAGTGCGGCGTGGGGCGCACAGGCACCTTCCTGGCGAGCGAGGCCTATGGCGTGAGCGCCGACATCGTGACGTTGGCGAAGGGACTGGCGGGGGGCGTGCCCATCGGTGCGGTGCTCATGACCGATGCCATCGCCGCCAGCATGCCCAAGGGCGGCCACGGCACCACCTTCGGCGGCAACCCGTTGGCGAGCGCCGCGGCCCTGGCGGTGCTCGAGGAGCTCGACGAGCGCGGTCTGATGGAGCACGCGCGCGCCATGGGCGAGCGCCTGATGCAGGGGATCCGCGGCATCGGCAGCGAGCGCGTGCGCGAGGTGCGTGGGCGCGGACTGATGATCGGCGTCGAGCTCAAGGAGAAGGTGGCGCCCGTCATCGCGGCGCTCCGCGACGCCGGCGTGCTCACCATCTCCGGCGGCGCCACCGTCATCCGCTTCCTGCCGCCGCTGGTCATCACCCCGGCGCAGGTCGACGAGGTGGTGGCGAGGGTGGCGCGCGTCCTGGCCTCGTGAGCGCGGCCGAGCTCGATCCCGTCGAGCTGCTGCGCTCGGCGGTCGCGACGCCCAGCCCGTCGGGCAGCGAGGCCGCGGTGGCGGCGCTGCTGGTCGAGGCGATGGCGCCCTTCGCCGACGAGACGTTCGTGGACGAGGCCGGCAACGCCGTGGCGGTATGGGGCCACGGCCCGCTCAACGTCACCGTGCTGGGCCATATCGATACCGTCCCCGGCGACATCCCGGTGCGCCTCGAGGGCGGCGTGCTGCACGGACGCGGCGCGGTGGATGCCAAGGGCAGCCTGTGCGCTGCGATCGCCGCGGTGGCGGGGTTGCCGGAGGGGCTGCGGGGCGCGCTGCACGTCCGCTTGATCGGCGCGGTGGAGGAGGAGGCGCCCTCCAGCAAGGGCGCGCGCCACGCCGTGCGCGTCTACGAGCGGCCGGACCTGGTGATCATCGGCGAGCCGAGCGGTTGGGACGCCTACACCCTCGGCTACAAGGGCCGCCTGCTCGCGCGCCTCGAGGCACGACGTCCCAACGCCCACTCCTCGCGCGACGAGCCGACCGCGGCGGAGCTGGCGGTGGACGCCTACACCGCCGTGCGCGACGCCGTGCGGGCCGACAACGAGGGCGTGGAGGGACGTTTCGATGCGCTGCAGCTGTCGCTGCAGGCGCTGTCGTCCGACAACGACGGCCTGACGCAAGGCTGCGTCGCCACGCTGGGCTTCCGGCTCCCGCCGCGCTGGCCCCCCCACGAGCTGGCGGCGTGGCTGTCGGAGCTCGCGCTCCCGGAGGGCGTCGCGGTGAGCTCGAGTGGGCACGAGCGCGCCTACCGCGGCGAACGCGACTCCTCGCTGGCACGCGCCTTCCGGGTGGCCATCCGCGCCAACGGCGGCCGCCCGCGGGCCAAGGTCAAGACCGGGACCTCCGACATGAACGTGGTGGCGCCGAGCTGGGACGTGCCGATGCTGGCCTACGGGCCGGGCGACGCCGCGCTCGACCACACCCCCGAGGAGCGTCTGGCCGTCGACGAGTACCTCGCCTCGGTGCGGGTGCTGCGCGCGGCCCTCGCCCACCTCGGCGCGACCGGCGCCGGGAGCCCGACCTGACGAGAGGCCGTTCGTTCCGTCCTGGACGCCCCGCTCGTGAGGTATCCGCCAGCGGCCGCGTCCCCGTCGGTCGTATACTGAGCGGCGTATGCTCAAGCTCGAGAGCATCGCCCTGGAACTCCTCGAATACAAGGTGGCCGAGTACCGCGCCACGCGGCAGGTGCGTGGCGGCGTCAGCGCCATGTGGGACCTCTTCGGGCACCTGACACGGGAGATGGGGTCGCTGTCGCAGGCGGAGCGCGACCGCCTCGAAGCGGCTTCGCAGACGCTGAAGCTGATCTCCGACGCCTCCCAGGGCTCGGCCGCCCGCGCCCCCGACATCGACATGCTGGTCCTCGGCGAGGACCCCGACGTCGAGCTGGTGGAGCGCGAGGACGCCAGCGAGCCGGCAGCCGCCATGAGCCCCGAGGTGCGTGAGGAGCAGGCGGTGCTGCAGCGCCTGGCCCGCCGCGTGTGGTGGGAGCAGGTCGACGAGTTCGTGATGAGGGTGGCGGCCGGATGGCGGGCCGAGCGCGAGCGCCAGACGGCGCGCGTGATGTTCGGCACGTTGCAGAACCTCCAGCGCAACAGCGTCAAGAAGACGTTCGCGCAGGACGTCAACCTGCGGGGCTTCGAGGTCCTCGAGACGATCCCCGAGTTCAACGATCCGCTGGTGTCGCTCTCCGACCTCGACTCGCTGGCCGAGATCGTCCGTGACCTGATCAACACCATCATGACGCTGGGCAAGCCGGGGAGCACCTACGCCGACCTCGAGGTCCGTGAGTCGAACGCCCTGGCGTTCTTGCGGCAGGCCGCGCTGGCGGTCGCGCAGGACCCGTACGCCGGCAAGCTCTCGCTGGTCGAGCACAAGGGCCCGAGCAGCAAGCAGCTCCGGCTCGCGATCCAGGAGATCGCCAAGGAGCGGCTGCCCGAGGGCCAGCGCGGTGCGCACCGGCGCGAGTTGGAGAAGCGCCTGGCCGAGACGCTGGCGGCGGAGCGCAACCAGCGTCAGATGTTCCAGCGCGACGTCATGCAGTTCACCGACCTGGTGCACGCCTTCTTCGACCGCTTGGCCGACTACCTGCCGACGTCGGTGGGCGGCCGCGCCAGCGGCCCGCAGCTCGAGGGGGGCGTGCTCTTCGCCGTCAACCCGGCGCTGCGTTGGGAGGCCGTGCCGCCCGGGGCCACCGCCCTCACGGTGCACCTGATGGGGCCGGTGCGCTTCGAGCTGGCCGGCAAGGAGATCGCCGTCATGGGGACGGGACCCTCGCGATCGCTCTTCGTCGAGGACCGCGAGGTCCCGCTCCAGGACCGCATGGTGCTCGACCTCGACCGCAGCCGGTTGACGGTGTTCCACGAGGGCGACTACGTCCACTTCCGCTACCGCGAACAGGGCGGCTCGCTGGCCGTGCGCCTCGCCGAGGCGCTGGTGGTGCTGTTCGTGCTGGGCGATCGGCAACGCGACGACCTGCTCACCGTGCTGAAGGTCCTGGCGGGATCGGTGCAGGGCGAGCCGCAGGACCTGGTGTCGCGCGCGGTGGCGCGCGCCAACCAGGTCAGCGCGCGCGCGCCGAGCCGGCGCCAGGCCGTCGAGGGCCTGCTCCGAGGCGCCGCCCGCGCGGCCGGGGTGGCGCTCGACGACAACGCCGTGCTGGGCCTGGTGCAGCGCTTCGTCGATGCCATGACCGTCGATCCGAACGACCTCACGCAGGTGCTCGAGAGCGTTCCGGGGGCCGAGAGCAACGTCTACCAGCTCACCGGCGAGCCGCTCACCGTCGATCTGGGCGGCCAGAAGATCACGGTGCGGCAGTACCGCGGCCGCGGTCGTGAAGCGCAGGAGAGCCTGGTGGCGATGCTGCCCGGTCAGGTGCTGGGTTCGTTCACCGACTACCTGATCGCGCCCATGGGCGGGGGCACCCTGGCGCTGGTCCGCGGCGAGCAGGAGCTGGCGGTGCTGCACGTCCCGGGACTCGACACCGGCGGCCGCTCGACCTGAGCCGTCGGTCCCACGACCGCCTACGGCGCGAGGAGGACACCATGGCCAGCATCGTCGATGACGCCACCGTGCGCGAGCGGCTCGCGGGTCTGCCCGGCTGGCGGCTGGTCGACGGACGGCTGCGCTGCGAGGCCTCGTTCGCGGACTTCCCGGCCGCGTTCGCGTTCCTGAGCCGGGTGGCGCTGCTGGCCGAGAGGCACGGCCATCACCCCGACATCCACAACAGCTACCGGCGGGTGGAGCTCGAGCTCACGACGCACGACGCCGGCGGCATCACCGAGGCCGACCTGACGCTCGCGGCGGCCATCCAGCCGCTGCTGCCCGACTGAGGGCTCAGGGGGCGCCGCCGCCGGTCGGCGGGCTGCCCGAGGGCGACGTGCCGTCGGTCGGCGCGGCGGGGGCCGCGCCCGAGGCGGGGCTCTGGCCCTCCGCTGGGGTCGACGGCGTCGAGGGCGCCTGCCCGGCCGGGCTGGAGGCGCTCGGCGGGGTGAAGGTGTAGGCCTTCTCGAGCAGGGCGAGGTCTGCGGCATCGACCTTGCCGTCGCCGTTGAAGTCGGCGGGCAGGTTGACCCCCACGCGGCCGAAGGCCTGACCGAAGAGCACCAGGTCGTGGAAGTCGACGGTGCCGTTGCGGTCGAGGTCCTCCGGGGCGTAGGTCAGGTGGGCGCGGAGGGCGGCAACGTCGCTGGCCTCGGGTGCGGTCGGCGCGCCCGTCGCGGGCACGCCGAGGGCCATGACGCCGGCGCCCCCCTCGGGCAGCCCCAACAGCACCCCGATCTCGTGCAGCAGCACCGTGGGGTGCTCGCCCGGGGCCTTCGCGGAGAGCTCGATGCGCACGCCGGGCTGGCCCGGGACGCGACGGTCGAGCGACAGCGTGTCGGGACCGAGGAGGGCCGGTGGCGCGTAGGTCACGGTGGACGGCGCGTCGGCGGCGATCTCCACGGACACCAGTCCGGGGGCCGCCTCGCTCCAGGCCTGGATGGCGGCGGCGACGTCATCGGCCAGGGTGGACGGCCCGCCGCTGGCGTCGACCGCGACCCGTAGCTGGGGGGGCGTGATGGGCGTCGGCGTCGAGCTCGCTGCGGGCGCGGGGGGCGTGGTGGGCGCCGGAGCGCTGGTCGCGGGCGGGGTCTGCGGTGGCGGCGTCGGCTGGCTCTGGGCCGTGGCCGCTGCCGGCAGCAGCAGGGCGGTCGCCGTCAGGAGCCGGAGGCGCAGTCGCAGGCGCTGCGGCCGCGTCATGGCGTCCCCGAAGGCGCGGCGAGGCGCTTGCGGATGGCGGCGACCACGGCATCGAGCGACGATCCGGTGCCGCCGCGCTCGAGTCCGCCGCCGGCGGCCACGGTCAGGAGCTCGCCGTCCTCGTCGCGCAGGCCGGCCGCTCCGACCCTCCACAGCCCCTGTCGGAAGCCGACGATCGGCGAGGCGTAGCGTTGGTCGTAGGCGAACACCAGGACCGTCTCGCCGACCGTGAAGCTCGGCATGCCGCCCACCGTCAGGGCGGGTCCGCCGGGGACCGAGCCGCCGAGGAACTCGAGCGTCACCGAGGGCGCGGCCGACGAACCGCCGGAGGTGGCTCCGGGGGGCGAGGTGGTCGCGGCGGGCGCGGGCACGCCCTCGAGGGGCGTGTCGACCCGGAAGGTCACGCGGGTCCAGGGGGCGTCGCCGAGCACGGCGACCTGGAGGTCGGATACCGTCCCCACGAACACCAGGTCGGCCTTGGTCAGCATGGCGTCGGGGGTGAGGCGCAGGTAGCTGGTGGCGTGGGCGCTGCCGAGCGTCAGCGCGGCGACCAGGAGCCAGCCCAACGACCCGAGGTGGAGCCTACCGGGCCGCCTCCCCACACGCGGGCCGCGGTGGCGCGAAGGGGCGCTCATGGCGTCGACCCTCCCGTCGGGACGCTGGGCGCGGCAGCCGGTTGCGGCGCCCGGCCGTCGGAGGTCTGGGCGAAGTGACGGCCGCTCGCCGACACCGTCACGGTGCGGAGGTCGAGCTTCAGGTAGCTGGCCCCCGCCACCGGCTCGAGGTCGAACTGGAAGAGCGTGGCGTCGCCGTTCAGGGTGGTCCCGAGCGGGGCGATGTCGACCTGGAGCTCCCCTTCGCTGCTGCGGTGGAGCAACGCCAGGCCTTGGCGGGACGCCCTCAAGCTATCCGCCACCAGACGGAAGCGCTGCGGGTCCCAGCGGATCTGCGTGCTCAGCCCCTCGAGGTCGCGCGCATCGCGGACCTCCGCACGCAACGTCACGCGGCGGTCGACCTGGGTGCTCGGGGCGTTGAGCACCAGCGTGGGCGGCGGGATCTCCGCGACGGTCAGCTCGTAGCGCTGCACGGTCTTGGAGAGGTTGGCGTCGGAGACCTGCACGGTGAAGGTGTACTGACCGATCTTGCTAGGGGTCCCGCGGAGCGTGCCGCCCTGCAACTGGATCCCGGCGGGCAGGGTCCCGTCGACCACCGAGAAGTCGTAGGGGCGCAGGCCGCCGACGGCCTGGACCGGTTGGTCGTACGGCTCTCCGAGGTACGCGGTGGGGAGCGTGGCGCCGAGGATCCGGAGGGCCTCGCCGGGCGTGTTGAGGTCGCCGGTGCATCCCGCCAGCAGGACCGCCGCCAGCGTCGAGAGCGCCAACAGCCTCAGCGCCGGGCGTCCGCCGGGCCCTCCCCATGGCTGCCGTCCTCGGCCTCGTCGCGACATGTTCACGGTCCTCCGCTCCCCGATATCCTACCCGGGCGGGCCCGTGCCCGGCAACGACGCTCACCACGAAGGGTGCGTCGGGGACGGCGCTCGGGGCGAGGGGGCCCGACCCCCCATGCTAAGCTCCAGGGGACACCGACGGAGCGCGTGGGCCCTCGGGGCCGCGCGCGAGCTGCGACGTGGGGCCGAGCCGCGCCGACGCCGGCAGGTCCCCCAGGAGGGCGAACCGTGACCCGACGCAACCTCACCCGCCCGACGCCCGCGGACTCCGACGGTCGGGGTGGGCCCCGCTACCTGCACGTGTCGCGCGAGGCGCGGCGACGCTACGACATCGAGCCGGAGCACTTCGGCCTGCGCGGCCGCATGCTCCTCGGCGACGTGGCCACGGCCCACCGCCTGGCCGCCCGCATCAACGAGGTGCGCGGGACCGAGCACTACCCCGAACTGGCGGTCGCCGGCAGCGAGCTGTTCGCGGCCGCGCTGCTCCACGAGCTGATGCACGCGCTCATCGAGACGGTGGCGCAGGGCTCGGAAGGCGGCGTGATGGGCCCGTCGCTGCAACGGGTCGGCGTGGCCCTCGGCGACGAGGCGCTGGCCGGCACCCTGCGGGCCTTCGCCGACCGCTTCCCGTCGCCGCCCGTTGCCGCCGGGGAACGGTCGGTCGAGGCCTACCTGCGGGACGCGACCGAGGGCACCCCCAACCGCGAGGTGGTGCTGGAGGAGGCGCTGTTGGTGTGGCTGGCCAACGCCAACCCCGCTCTGGAGCGCGTGCGGGAGCTGTTCGACGATGCCCCCCTGCGCTCGGCCAGCGCCTACGATCGCGCCCTCAGGGTGGTGGAGGACGGGCTCCGCGAACACGGGCCCGGCGCCGGCGGCGAGACCGTGATCGACCTGCTGCGGGCGCCGCAGCGCCGCAGCCCCACCTCGCTGGAGGGGCAGTTGGCGGCCGCCATCGAGCTGTGGGGGCCGCTGCTCGGCGAGCGCTACGCCGGCCTGTTGGCCAGGCTGCTGCGCTCGGTCGACGTGCTGCGCGAGGAACGCCTGCGGGGGCCGGCCGGCCCCGGCGGCTCGGTGATGCTCGATCGCTCGGCGCTGTCCGGCGCCGGCGAGATCGAGGCGTTCAGCCCCGACAGCGACTGGATGCCGCGCGTGGTGATGATCGCCAAGAGCACCTACGTGTGGCTGGCTCAGCTCGAGCGGCGCTTCGGGCGCGAGGTGCGCCGCCTCGACCACATCCCCGATGCCGCGCTCGACGAGCTGGCGGAGCGCGGGTTCAACGCGCTGTGGCTGATCGGGCTGTGGGAGCGCAGCGAGGCCTCGCGCCGCATCAAGCAGCGCCGCGGCCAGGCCGAAGCGATGGCCAGCGCCTACGCGCTCTACGACTACACCGTGGCCGCCGACCTCGGTGGCGAGGGGGCGCTGCGCGAGCTCGAGGCCCGCGCCGCACGCCGCGGCATCCGGCTCGCCGGCGACATGGTCCCCAACCACGTCGGCATCGACGGCCGCTGGGTCGCCGAGCACCCCGACTGGTTCGTGCAGCTCGACCACCCGCCCTACCCGGGCTACCGCTTCGACGGCCCCGACCTGTCGTCGCACCCGGCGATGGCGGTGATGATCGAAGACCACTACTGGAACGACAGCGACGCCGCCGTCGTGTTCAAGCGCGTCGATCGCCACAGCGGGCGGGAGCGCTACATCTACCACGGCAACGACGGCACCGCCATGCCGTGGAACGATACGGCCCAGCTCGACTACCTCAACCCCGAGGTGCGCGAGGCGGTCATCCAGACCATCCTTCATGTCGCCCGCACGGTGCCGATCATCCGCTTCGACGCCGCCATGACGCTGGCGAAGCGCCACGTCCAGCGGCTGTGGTTCCCGCCCCCCGGGCACGGCGGCGCGATCCCTTCGCGCAGCACCTACGGCGGCATGAGCGCGGAGGAGTTCGAGCGCCGCATGCCGGTGGAGTTCTGGCGCGAGGTGGTGGACCGGGTGGCCGCGGAGGCGCCGGGCACGCTGCTGCTGGCCGAGGCGTTCTGGATGATGGAGGGCTACTTCGTCCGCACGCTGGGGATGCACCGCGTCTACAACAGCGCCTTCATGAACATGCTCAAGCGCGAGGAGAACGCCGACTACCGGCAGCTCATGAAGAACGTCCTGGAGTTCGATCCGCGCATCCTCGGGCGCTTCGTCAACTTCATGAACAACCCCGACGAGGAGACCGCGATCGCGCAGTTCGGCGACGGCGACAAGTACTTCGGGGTGGCGGTGCTGATGGCTACGCTGCCGGGTCTGCCGATGTTCGGCCACGGCCAGGTGGAGGGGTTCCGCGAGAAGTACGGCATGGAGTACCGCGCCCCGACCTTCGACGAGCAGCCGGATCCGCGCATGGTCGAGCGCCATCGGCGCCAGATCGCGCCGCTGCTGCACCGTCGCGCCCAGTTCGCCGCGGCGGAGTCGTTCCGGCTGTTCGACGCCTGGTCCGACGACGGCAGCGCGGACGAGGACGTCTTCGCCTACAGCAACCGAGCGTCCGGCTCGGCCTCGCTGGTGCTCTACAACAACCGCTTCCGGCGCGCCGTCGGCACGATCCATCGCAGCGCCGCCTTCGCCGAGCCCTGGAACGGTGGGGGGATCCGGCAGGAGCCGCTGCACGAGGCGATCGGACTGGGGGGAGGGCCGCGACGCTTCGCCATCCTGCGGGAGCGACTCGCTGGACTCGACTACCTGCGGCGCTCCGACGAGCTGGTGCAGGACGGCTTCCGCTTCGCCCTCGACGGCTACCAGGCGCAGGTGTTCGGCGAGATCGTCGAGGTCGTCGACGACGACGGCAGCTACGCCGGTCTGCACGACCACCTGGCCGGCCGAGGCGTGGCCGACCTCGAGGAGGCGCGGCTCGACTGGTGCATGCGGGTCCCGCGCGAGCGCTTCCTGGCGCTGCTGGCGGCCGCACGCGAGGACGACGGTGTCGAGGCCGCGGCGCTGGCCTTCGTCGAGGCCGCGGCCGAGGCGGAGGCGCTGCCGGCGGTGGCCCCGTCCGCGCCCGACCCGGAGGGCGACCGGCCCCCCGAGGCGGGGGTCGATGCGGACGCCGAGGGGGCCGCATCGGCGGCCGCTGCGCAGGCGGGCGAGGCCGC
>JASBRS010000093.1 GCA_030149325.1 Deinococci bacterium | reverse complement strand
CGAGACGAACGCTGAAGAGGCGGCCAAGTACTTCAAGCCCGGCGATGAGATCCAGGTCTACGTCGTTCGCTCCGACATCCCCAACAACACCATCGTGCTCTCCAAGAAGCGGGCCGACCAGGAACGCGCCTGGAACCTGCTCCAGGAGATCCACGACAAGGAGAAGCCGGTCGAGGTCGAGATCATCGAGAAGGTCCGCGGTGGCCTCGTCGCCAACCTCGGCATCCGCGCCTTCCTGCCGGCCAGCCAGGTCGACATCCGGCGCGTCAACGACCTCTCCCCCTACGTGGGCCAGCGCCTCAAGGTCAAGATCATCGAGCTCAACCGTCGCCGCAACCGCGTCATCATCTCCCGCAGGTCCATCCTCGAAGAGGAGATCGCGGAGAAGAAGTCCGAGACGCTGCAGAAGCTCGAGCCCGGCCTCAAGCTCGATGGCGAGGTCGTGGAGATCACCGACTTCGGGGTCTTCGTGAACCTCGGCGGCATCGACGGCCTGGTGCACCGCAGCGAGCTCACCCACGGGCGCTTCAACCACCCGCGCGACGTCGTCAAGGTGGGCGAGAAGGTGCGTGTCGAGGTGCTCGACATGGACCTCGAGCGCGAGCGCATCAACCTCTCCATGAAGTCGTTGCTGTCCAACCCGTGGGAGAACGTTCTGGCCAACTACAGCATCGGCCAGAAGATCTCCGGGAAGGTCACCAACCTCACGCCGTTCGGCGCCTTCGTGGAGATCGAGCCGGGCCTCGAGGGCCTCATCCACGTCAGTGAGATGAGCTGGACCAAGCGCGTCCGTCACCCCAAGGAGATCGTGACGGAAGGCGACGAGGTCGAGGCCATGATCCTCAAGATCGACACCGGCCAGCAGCGCATCTCGCTCGGCCTGCGGCAGACCCAGCCCGACCCGTGGAGCAGCCTGCCGGACCGCTACCCGCCCGGCACCGAGGTCACCGGCCCGATCACCGGCATCACCGACTTCGGGGTGTTCATGGAGATCGAAGAGGGCATCGAGGGCCTGGTCCACATCAGCGAGCTCAGCCACGATCACATCGAGAACATCAACGACCACTTCAAGCGTGGCGACGAGGTCACGGCCGTGATCCTCAACATCGATCCGGTCGAGCAGCGCGCCAGCCTGTCGCGCAAGCGGCTCCTGCCCTTCTCCGCCACCGACATCGACTCGGTCGGCACGGGAACGCCCGCAGCACGAGGGCCCGGGGGTCGTCGTGGCCGTCGCGGCCGCCGCGGTGGCGACATCGACTACGACTACAGCTACGCCGCGTCGGACGTCAACACCAAGGCCACCACCAAGCTCGGTGACGTCTACGCCGACCTCTTCGCCCAGTTCGGCCTGACCGAGACCAAGGGCGAGGACGAGGCCGACGAGGACGAGGCCGTGGCGGCCGCTCCCGCCAGCGAGGCTCCGGCCGAGGAGGCGGCGACCGAGGTGGTCGCGGCCGAGGCGCCCGCCGCCGAAGAGGCCACGGCTGAAGAAGCCGTCGCCGAGGAAGCCGAGCCTGTCAAGGCCGAAGCTGCCGTCAAGGCGCCTGCTGCCGAGGAGGCTGTCGAACCGGAGAACGCGATCGACGCCGCCGAAGCCGCCGCGATGCTCACGGCCGCCTTCCGCGAAGGCAAGCGGCCCGCCAAGCAGGCTGCCGCCGAAGCCGAGGAAACGCCCGCCGAGGGCACCGAGGCCTAGGACAGGGCAGGTCGCAACTACGAAGGCCAGGAGGGCCCCGCTCGATCGAGCGGGGCCCTCCTCTCGTTCGGGGGGCCCGGAGAGCTGCAGTGCTGGCCTCGGCGATCGCCCCTACCTGACCGCGCCGGGGTCCACCCTGCGTGGCTGACGGTCGGCCGGACCGCTCGCCTGCCCTACATCCGGTGCAAGCGCTCGATGCGCTCCTCGATCGGCGGGTGGGTCGCGAGTAGGTCGACGGCGTTGTGGCGGGCCAGCGGGTTGACGATGAACATGTGCCGCACGCCCTCCGATACCTGCAGCCCCTCGCCCTGGTACGCGGCGAGCTTCTGCAGCGCCGAGGCCAACCCATCGGGATTGCGGGTGATGTAGGCACCGGTGGCGTCGGCTAGGAACTCGCGCCGCCGGCTCACGGCCAACCTCAGCATCGTCGCCAGGATCGGACCCAGCACCAGCAGCACGATGAGCAGGACCACCATGATGCCTTGGCCCCGGTTCCCGCCTCCGCGATCGCCTCCGGAGCTCCGGCGCCCGCGTCCGCCGCCGAAGGCGCCGAACTGGAACCACCGCAGCACCAGGTCACGGAGGATGACGATGGCTCCGACGGTGGCCGCCAGCATCGACATGAACCGGATGTCGTAGTTCTTGATGTGGGACATCTCGTGGGCCACGACGCCCTCGAGCTCCTGCCGGTCGAGCATGTCGATCATGCCGCGCGTCACGGCGATGGACGCGTGCTGCGGGTCCCGCCCGGTGGCGAAGGCGTTCGGCGCGGGCGAGTCGATGACGTACAGCTTCGGCGTCGGAACGCCGGCACCGATCGCGACCGCCTCCGTGACGTTGACCAGGTAGCGATGCTCGTCCTTGGTGGCGGGACGGGCGCCGGCCGCACCGAGCGCCAGTTGATCCCCGAACCAGAAGGCGACCACCGTCTGCCCTGCCCCGAGCACGCCCGCCAGCGACACGAAGAACACCGCCGAGTCGGGGTTGGTGACCTGGGCCAGCAGGTAACCGATCGCTCCCAGCAGGGCCACCATCACGAGGCCCAGCGCCCAGGACATGCGGCGATTGGTCGCCTGCCAGTCCAGCAGGCTGATCCGCCGTCCCGTCGCCCCGTCGGTGATGACGTTGGGCAGGCCCGACGCGCCCGGTGAGGTCATCGCTGCTCAGCCGTCCGTGCGGCTCAGCTCGTGAAGGAGACCTGGGGCACCGCGCGCTCGGCCTCGGGGATCTCCAGGAAGACGGCCTGCTTCTTGTTCATGGGGCCGGCGAAGAACACGCCGGGGACCGTCTCGATGGCGTTGTTGTACTGCAGGACCGCATCGTTGTAGAACTGGCGGGCGTAGGCGATCTTGTTCTCCACGCCGGACAGCTCCTCCTGCAGCATCTTGAAGTTCTCGTTGGCCTTGAGTTCGGGGTAGTTCTCGGCGATGGCGAACAGCCGACCCAGCGCCGCGGTCATGACGTTCGCCGCCTCGGCCGACTCGTTCACGCCCTTGGCGTTCATCATCGCCTGGCGCGAGTGGGCGACCTCCTCGAACACCGCCTTCTCGTGCGCGGCGTAGCCCTTCACCGTCTCCACCAGGTTGGGGATGAGGTCGACGCGTCGCTTGAGCTGCACGTCGATCTGGCTCCACGCGTTCTCGTAGCGGTTCTCGAGACTGATGATGCGGTTGTATACGCCAACAGCCGCGATGGCCACGATGGCCAGGATGACCAACAGCAAGATGGTCGCCATAACACCTCCCGTTCCCCAAGTGTACTGGACCCCGGGGTCACGGCGACGCGCAGCGCACCGTCGGCTACGCGGGCACGAGGCGCCCTAGCTGAAGCGTTCGCGGATCACGCCGCCGCCGAGCAGTCGATCGCCGTCGTAGAGGACGACCGATTGGCCCACCGTGACGGCGAACTGCGGCGCGTCGAAGTCGACCCACAGGCCGCCGTCGTGCAGGCTCACGGTCGCGGGCACGGGCGCCTGGCGGTAGCGGACCTGGGCCTGGACCCGCGGCGGGAGCTGCGCCTCGTCGATCAGCAGGTTCACGCGCTCGGCCCTCAGCCCCGTCCAGTGGCACATGGCCTTGGGACCCACCACCACGGCGTTGTCCTCCGGCCTGAGGTCGATGACGTAGCGCTCGAGGTGCGACTTCCACAACCCCAGGCCGCGCTTCTGCCCGATGGTGTAGTACTGCACGCCACGGTGCTCTCCGACCACGGCGTCGTCCTGGCTGGCGTCGAGCACCGGGCCCGGACGCTCGACGCTGGCGCCCTGGAGGTAGTCGCGGACGGTGTCGGGAACGAAGCACAGACCCGACGAGCTCTTCTTCTCCGCCGTCTTGAAGCCGCGTTCGGCGGCGAGCGCCCGCACCTCGGACTTGGTGCGCTCGCCCAGGGGGAACAGCAGGTAGGGCAGGATCTCGCGCGGAAGCGCCCACAGGAAGTAGGTCTGGTCCTTGTCATCGTCGCGTCCGCGGTGCAGCTCCACGCCATCGGGACCCTCGACCCGACGCACGTAGTGGCCGGTAGCCATGAACTCACACCCGAGCGCCTGCGCGCGCAGGACGAGGGCCCCGAACTTGATGTGGCGGTTGCACCACACACACGGATTGGGCGTCTCCCCCGCCTCGTAGCTGGGCACGAAGGGATCGACCACGATCTCCTGGAAGCGCTCGCGGAAGTCGAGCAGGTAGAACGGCACGTCGACCGCGTCGGCCACGCGGCGGGCGTCGTAGGCCGCCTGCGGGCTGCAGCACAGGTCGAAGGCGCCGGTGGGGCAGTCATCCGGCCAGAAGCGCGCCATCGTGCCCACCACCTCGAAGCCGCTCTCGGTGAGCAGCGAGGTCGCCACCGACGAGTCGACGCCGCCCGACATGGCGCTCAGCACTTTCGGGGGCCGATCGGCGGGGGTCCGGGCCCGAACGTCTTCCACGGCCTCCAAGTCTAGCCGACGGGAGCCGGCGGCCGGGCCGTGGGGCGACAACCTGTCACGGGCGCGGACCGGCATTGCGGTAGACTGGGCGCCACGGAGGTCGACGTGAAAGGCGCTCGCATCCTGCAGTTGGTCGCGGTGGTCCTGGTGGCCCTGTACCTCCTGGCGTTCAGCAACGTCAACCCAGACCCGCTGACGCTGCCGCTCCTGCCGATGGTCATCCCGCTCCCGCCGGTGCTCATCGTGGCGCTGGCGCTGGTGATCGGGTGGCTGGTCGGCTGGCTCCCGGCCAACCTGATGCTGTGGCGGCAGCGACGCGAGAACCGGCGCCTGCGCCGCCGTATCGAGGACCTCGAGCCCACCCCGGAGCCGGCGCCCAGCCAGGCGTACCGTGCCTTCGTCTCCGATCGCATGCCGGTCATCCCCGACAGGCCCCGGCCGCAGGCCGACGAGGAAGCCGAACCCTCGTGACGCCGGCCGACGACGTTCGGCCACCCTCGCCCACCTGGCTGCTGCGGCCGCCCGCTCCGCCGCACGCCGTCCGTTCGCTCTCCCGCAATCTCGGGATCCCGCCGCTGCTGGCGGCCATGTTGTGGTCGCGCGGCCTCAGGGACGACGCGCCCGACCACCTGGCGCCGGAGCTCGAGCCCAGCGGCATCGCGCACCTCGACACCGCCGCCGAGCGCCTCGAGCACGCCATCCGCCACAAGCGTCGCATCCGCATCCACGGCGACTACGACGCCGACGGCATCAGCGGCACGGCCGTCCTGACGCTCGGTCTCCGTGAGCTCGGCGCCGACGTCGAGCCCTTCATCCCCGACCGGCTGACCGACGGCTACGGCATCCACCCCGACCGCGTCGACGAGCACGCCGAGCGCTGCGAGCTGTTCGTGACGGTCGACTGCGGCATCACCAACCTCGAGGAGATCGCACGTCTCCGCGCTGCCGGCGTCGAGGTCATCGTCACCGACCACCACACGCCTGGCGACGCCTTCCCCGAGGGCCTGGTGGTCCATCCCGCGACCTCGCCGCTGGCCCACGGCGGCCTCCCCCAGCTCACCGGCGCCGGGGTGGCCTTCCACCTCCTCTGGGCCCTGCGTCGCCGTCTCGGGCTGGGGCGGCCCGACGACTACGCCGACCTGGCCAGCATCGGGACCATCGCCGACGTCGCGCCGCTGCTCGGGGAGAACCGCGCCCTGGTGGTGGTGGGCCTGCAGCGCCTCGCCGACTCGCGCTGGCCGGGCGTGCGCGCTCTCCAACGGCAGTCGCACCTGCGGGGCGCGATCACCGCCCGGCACGTCGCCTTCGTCATCGCCCCGCGGCTCAACGCTGCCGGCCGGCTGGGCGAGGCCGACCTCGGGCTCGAGCTCCTCACCACCGCCAGCGAGCGCCGCGCCAACGAGCTCGCCGCCTACCTCGACGCCCGCAACGCCGATCGTCGCCGCATCCAGGACGAGATGTTCGAGCAGGCGCTGGAGATCGTCGACCCCGAGGCGCCGGCCCTGGTCGTCGAGGACCCGCGCTGGCACCCCGGCGTCATGGGCATCGTCGCCTCGAAGCTGCTCGAGCGCTTCTACAAGCCCGTGTACATCGTGGCGAAGGGCAAGGGCAGCGTCCGCTCGACCCCCGGGATCTCGGCCGTGAACGGCCTGCGCGAGGCCGCCGGGCACCTGAAGCGGTTCGGCGGCCACGCCCAGGCCGCCGGGTTCGCGCTCGACATGGCCGACCTGGCCGCCTTCCGCGAGGCCATCTACCGCTACGCCGCGCGCTTCCCGACGCCGATGCCCGTCATCACCGCCGATGCGGTGCTCTCCGGGGACGAGGTCGACGCGGCGCTGTGGCGCTCGATCGTCGAGCTCGAGCCCTTCGGCGAGGGCCATCCCGCCCCCGTGTTCGCGCTCACCGACAGGCTCGAGGCCGCGCGCGCCGTCGGCCGCGACGGCGCCACCCTGCAGCTCCGCATCGGAGGCGTGAAGGGGGTGGCCTGGAAGATGGGGGACCACGCCGCGACGCTTCCCGTCGGCGACGCCGTCAACGCTGCCGTCACCCTCACCGAGAACGAGTGGCGGGACCGCAAGTCGCTGGAGTTCGTGGCGGAGGCGGTGCGGCCGGCCGCGCCGCTGCGACTGGCCGACGACGCCGTGGCTGCGGCCCGGACGGCGTTCAAACGGGGCGCACCGCCCGGCGCCACCCGGCTGCGGCCGGAGACCCTGGCCGAGCTGCTGGAGGCGCTGCCTGCGCGCGGCGAGGTGTGCCTGCAGCGCCTTCCCGACGACGACGCCGTGGCCGCGCTGCGGACGCTGGCAGCGCGCTCCGACGCCGTCGCCTTCGATCTCGACGACGGCGCGTTGGCGGGCGTGCGCTGGCAGGCGCTGCAGTTCCCGACGATCGACGACGTCCGGCGCGGCTTCGTGGCGCTGAGCCGCGGGCAGACCCTGCCCTTCGAGGGCGCCAAGGCCGAGCGCGCCCGCCGCGCCCTGCTCGAGATGGAGTTGCTCGACGAGGCCCACCGTGCGCGTACCGGTCAGAAGCGCGACCCCTACAGCTCCGACAGCCTCCTCGACGGTCTGGTGGCGCGTCACGTACTGCTGCGCTTCGTCACCGCCTACCGGTTCCTCGACGACGATGCCTTCGCCGCCAGCGTGACCGCGCTCTTCGATCCGCAGGCCGAGGGTGCCGCACCCACCGTCGCGGAGTACGGCCCGGGCATCGCGGTCCCCGCGGCCTCCGATCCCGCCTGACGCGCCCCCTGCTGGCAGCCCCGCAGCGCCGCGCACGGCGCATGGTGCGTGCCATACTGACCGCATGACCCGCGCTGCCGCGTCGCCGTCGACCCTGAGTCCCTCGACCCTCGACGCGCTCCACCGCGAACTACGCGCACGCGTCCGGGGGGAGGTCCGCTTCGACGAGGTGGCGCGATCGCTCTACGCCACCGACGCCAGCCCCTACGAGATCCGCCCCCACGGCGTGGTCCTGCCGCGCACCGCCGACGACATCCGCGCCGCCGTCGAGATCGCCGCCCGGCACGGGGTGCCGGTGCTGCCGCGCGGCGGCGGCACCAGCCTGGCCGGCCAGACGGTGGGACGCGCGCTCATCCTGGACGTCTCGAAGTACCTCAACCGCATCCTGGAGGTCGATCTCGAGGGGCGCTGGGCGCGGGTCGAACCCGGCGTGGTGCGCGACCAGCTCAACGCCGTCCTGGCACCGCATGGGCTGCAGTTCACACCGGACATCTCGACCACCAGCCGCGCCAACATCGGCGGCATGGTGGCCAACAACTCCGCGGGCACGCGCAGCATCAAGTACGGCAAGACCGTCGATCAGGTGATGTCGATGCGGGTGCTGCTGATGGACGGCACCGAGCTCGAGCTCGGTCCGCTCGACGAGGCCGGGTTGCGCGAGAAGCTGGCGCGTGACGACCGCGAGGGCGCCATCTACCGTGCGGTCCACGCCATCGTGACGGAGCACGCCGAGGAGATCGACGCGCGCTACCCGAAGATCATGCGACGGGTCGGCGGCTACAACCTCGACGAGTTCCTGGGCGACCGCCCCTTCAACCTCGCCAAGCTGGTGTGCGGCAGCGAGGGCACGCTGGCCATCATCCTCGAGGTGGTGGTGCACCTCGACCCGATCCCCACGCATCGCCTGATGGCGATGGTCCACTTCGAGACCCTCGAACGCGCGCTCACCGCCGTGCAGTACATCAACCGGCACGGACCCTCGGCGGTCGAGCTGTTCGACCGCGATATCTTCGTGTTGGGGCGGAAGAACCCCTCGCTGGAACCGCTGCTGGGGTGGGTGCAGGGCGACCCCGGAGCCGTCCTGATGGTGGAGTTCGACGGCACCAGCGAGGACGAGATGCGCGCCGGGCTGGCGAGCATGCGGGCCGATCCCGACGTGGTCGGCCTCAGCTACGCGACCTTCCTGGCGCTCGAGCCGGCGCAGCAGGCGGAGATCCTGCGCTTCCGCCGGGACGGGCTCGGCATCTACTCGACCGTCAAGGGACGCGAGAAGCCGACCCCGTTCATCGAGGACAGCTCGGTGCCGGTGGAGAACCTGCCCGCCTACATCGCGGACGTCGCCGAGGTGTGCCGGCGCCATGGCGCCCACGTCGTGTTCTACGCGCACGCGTCGGTCGGCGTGATCCATACCCGCCCCCACCTCGACCTCAAGACCGAGCACGGCGTCGCCACCTACGAGGCGATCAGTCGCGAGGTGTTCGAGCTGGTGCGGAAGTACGGCGGCTCCTGGAGCGGCGAGCACGGCGACGGCCTGATCCGCTCCTACCAGAACCCCGAGATGTTCGGGCCGGTGCTGTACGAGGACTTCCGCACCCTCAAGCACGCCTTCGACCCCGCCCACCTGCTGAACCCCGGCAAGGTCGTCGACGCGCCGCCCATGACCGTCGATCTGCGCTACGGCGCCGACTACCCGCAGGTCGACCTCCCCACCCACTTCGATTTCTCCGAGGACGGCGGGTACCTCGAGGCGATCGAGGCCTGCAACGGCGTCGGCGCCTGCCGCAAGGTCGACGCCGGCACCATGTGCCCGAGCTACATGGTCACGCGCGACGAGCAGCACACAACCCGGGGCAGGGCCAACGTCCTGCGCGACGCCCTCAACGGGCGCATGCCCGGGGGCCTCACCAGCCGGCAGGTCTACGACGCCCTCGACCTGTGTCTGGAGTGCAAGGCCTGCAAGGCGGAGTGCCCCAGCCAGGTCGACATGGCCAAGATCAAGTACGAGTTCCTGCAGCACTACTACGACGATCACGGCACGCCCCTGGCGGTCCGGGCGATCGGCAGCGTGGCGCGCCTCGCGCCCCTGGCCCAGCGTCTGGCGCCCGTCGCCAACGCCCTGCTGCCGGCGGCACCGGTGCGCTGGCTGCTGGAGAAGGTCGTCGACGTCGATCGCCGGCGCGTCCTGCCACGCTACGCCTCGGAGGCCTTCGACCGCTGGTTCGGCAAGCGCGAGCGCACCGCGCGAACGGCCGGATCGACGCCGCAGGGATCGGATGCCCCGAAGCGTGTGGCCCTCTTCGCCGACACCTGGACGATGTACCACGAGACCGGCCCGGGCAAGGCAGCGGTCGCGCTGCTCGAGGCCTTCGGCTACGACGTCGAGCTGGTGCCCTACGGCTGCTGCGGGCGGCCGCAGATCTCGAAGGGGCTGTTGCGCGACGCCAAGGCCCTCGCGCGCACCACCGTCGAGCGGCTGATGCCGTACGTCGAGCAGGGCGTGCCGGTGGTGGGGCTCGAGCCCTCGTGCATCACCGCCGTGACCGACGACTACCGTGACCTTCTCCCCGGCAAGCGGACCGACGCCGTGGCGGCCCACGTGAGCATGATCGACCAGTTCCTGGCGAAGGCGTGGACGCGCGGCGAGATCGACCCGGCGGCCGTCCTCGCCAAGCAGCCCGGCGAGGTGCTGCTGCACGGCCACTGTCAGCAGAAGGCCGTTCTCGGCACCTCCAGTACGCGCGCCGTGCTGGGGTGGGTGGCCGAGCAGGTCACCGAGCTCGACTCGGGGTGCTGCGGCATGGCGGGCGCCTTCGGCTACTCGCACCACGACGTCTCGATGGCGATCGGCGAGCAGCGCCTGTTCCCGGCGGTCCGGGACCACGACGGCCCGACCGTGGCGTGCGGCTTC
Organism: Deinococci bacterium; assembly: GCA_030149325.1. Classification (GTDB taxonomy): domain Bacteria; phylum Deinococcota; class Deinococci; order Deinococcales; family Trueperaceae; genus JASBRS01. The sequence continues at coordinate 71,723 of JASBRS010000093.1, read as the reverse complement.
AGTTGCCGCCATCAGATCGCCGACGGCACCGAGCGTCAGGCACGTCACCTCACGGAGGTGCTGGCGGAGGCGGTGCGCTCGGCGGATTGATGCCGGTGCGCCGGCGGCGCGCCCGACGACCGCCGCTCGCGGGGCCGCGGGGTGACGGCTGACGCCGCCGACCCGGAGGCAGCGAGTACCATGCACGCGTCTCGGTCTGTGGAGGGGCCTCGTCGACCGTTGCTCGTTCAGCGGTGTTTCGAGGAGGGGTCTCATGACCCGAAGAGTCACCATCGGGGTCCTGGCGGTAGGGCTGGCGCTGGCCATCAGCGCGTGCTCGGGACCGCTGGGAACGTCCATCCATGCCACCTTCAACGGCGTCAGCGCTGTGGATGGGACCTCCGGCACCGCCGACATGAGCGTCAGCGTCCTCGACGCCCAGGGGCATGTCCTCGCCACCGGCGTCCTGACCGGGGCCGGGGCGACGGTGACGGAAGCGACGAGCTCCGGAACTCCGGTCGGTACCGCCTATGGCGCGACCGCGCTGGTGTGCGGCGACATCACCGCCAGCACCGGCGACATCACCGGCATCCTCACGCTCGATGCCACCGGCTCGATGGCCAGCAGCGACCCCAGCCAGCTCCGCGCCGACGCCGCCAAGGGCTTCGTGGCCCGGATGGCCTCGACCGATCGTGTCGCCGTCGCCTCGTTCGACACGGGCACCACCCCCACGGCCGGGTACTCGGCGATCGAGATCCATCAGACGCTGACGTCGGACAAGGCGCTCCTCGGCACCGCCATCGACGCCGCGACCTTCAACGGCAGCAACACCAACCTGTGGGACGCGGGCGTCGATAGCGCCAACTACCTCGCGGGCGTGACCGGCACCAACAAGATCGCCGTCCTCTTGACCGACGGCTACGACAACTCGAGCTCGAGTACGCCGGCCGGCGTCGTCGGTGCCGCGAACTCCGCAGGCGTCAAGGTCTTCACGGTCGGGCTCGGCAGCTACGTCGACGATGCCGACCTCATCAGCATCGCCTCGCAGACCGGCGGCACCTTCGCCCAGGTCCAGGACGCCGCCGACCTGGCGGGCCTGTTCGACGGCGTCTTCAACGCCACCCAGGCGAGCGGCTGCATCCGCGTCGCCTTCAGCCCCGTGCCCGCCTCCGGGACCACCCTGAAGGGCTCGATCACCTTCAAGATCAACGGCGAGCCCGTGACCGCGAACTACGTGGTCGTCTTCCCGTAGGGATCGAGGGGAGAACGAGACGGGGTCGGAGCATCCACGCTCCGGCCCCGCTCACATCTCGTCGGGCGCCCCGATCCCCAACAGCGCCAGGGCCTCGGCCAGGGTGCTGCGTACCCGATCGACGAGGGCCAGGCGTGCCCCACGCAGCCCCGGCTCGGCCTTGAGCACCTGCGTGTCGGGTCGTCCGTCGGGGCCCTTGTGGTTGTAGTAGCCGTTCCAGGCGGTGGCCAGGTCGAGGGCGTACTGCGCCACCAGGTGCGGCGCGAGCTCGCGGGCGGCGGTCGCGATGACCTCGGGGAGCCGTGCGATCACCTGGGCGAGCCGCACCTCCAGCGGGCCCAGCGCCGCGAAGTCGGCCTCCTCGCGTTGCACGCCCTCGGCCGCGGCGGCCCGCAGGATGCTGCAGGCGCGGGCGTGCGCGTACTGCACGTAGGGCGCGCTGTCCCCCTGCAGCGACAGCGCCTGCTCCCAGCGGAAGTCGATGATCTTGCGGGCCTCGCTCTTGAGCATCCCGAAGCGCAGCGCCCCCAGCCCGACCTGCCTCGCGACCTCATCGATGCTGGCGAGCCCCGGGTTCTTCTCCTCCACCACCGCTCGGGCCCTGCGCGTGGCCTCGGCCAGCGCCTCGTCGATCGACAGCGTGATGCCCTTGCGGCCGCTCATCGGCTGGCCCTCGAGCGTCACCACCTCGTAGGCGAGGTGGTGGGAGTTGCGGAAGGCGCGCTCCCCCTCATCGGTGCCGGACAGCGCCAGTGCGGTGCGCACCAGCGTCTGGGGGTGGCTCTGGCGCACGTCGATGACGTTGATGATCTCGGCCCCGTGCGCGAAGGTGCGGCCGTCCGGGTGCGTCTCCCCCTCCGGAGCGCTGGTGTAGAGCGACGCGCCGGAGGGCTGGACCTCGAAGGGGCGGAAGCTCAGGCCCTCGAAGATACCCGCCTTCCAGAACTGGTAGCCGATGTCCTTGGCGACGTACATGGCGTTCCCGTCGCTGCGCACCAGCACCACGTTGGGCTCTTCGAGGCCGGGCAGGAACGACGACACGTCCATCACCAGCGCCCCGGCGTACTTGCCCTCGGTCGGCCGGGAGACGTACGGACTCGCCTCCAGGACGTCCAGGCCGCGCTTCAGGAAGCCGCCGTGGACCACGTCCGACTCCCACACCAGCAGGTCGTACTCGGCGCCTAGGGCGTGAAACGTCTCGAGCTGCGAACGCACCACCCGCTCCACCTCGGCGCGCAACTCGCCGCGTTCGAGGCGATGCATGACGGCCGACACGCCGGCCTCGATGGCGTCGGCGTCGTCGGCCTTGGCGTCGCCGAGGCGCACGTAGAGCTCGCCCAGCCAGTGGTCGTACTTGCGGGAGCCGTCGTGGGCCGCGTCGAAGTAGTCCTTGGCGAACAGGCTCTCGGCTGCCTGACGGCCGGTGTCGTCGATGTAGTTCTGCACCTCGACCTCGTGGCCGGCCGCGCGCAGGATGCGAGCGCAGGCGTCGCCGAGCACGATGTTGCGTAGGTGTCCGACGTGCGCCTCCTTGTTCGGGTTGACCGAGGTGTGCTCGAGGACGACCTTGGGCCGGGCGTCGGCCGGCGCCCGCTCGGACGCGACGACGCCGGCGACGAACGCCCCGGCATCGACGTGGAAGTTGATGTAGGGTCCGACGGCATCGGCGCGCTCGATGCCGGCCGGGAGCTCCAGCGCTTCCACCAGCTCTCCGGCGATCTGCGCGGGGTTGCGCCGCAGCGTGCGCGCCAGGGTGAAGGCCACGGGGGTGCCGTAGTCGCCGGGCTTGTCGGCGGGGACCTCCTGGATGGCGACCTCGGCGTCGTCCACGCCGATCCGGGAGAGGGCGGCCAGCACGGCCTCGCGCAGTGCGTGTGTGACGTCGGACATAGCGACAGCACGCTACCACAGCGCCCCTCGAAGCCCTACCGCGCCCATGCCCCGGACCGTGCCCCCGGCTCTCCCCGGCTCCGGGGACGACGGTTTATACTGCCGGGACGGGAGCCGCCCGGGCCGGGCGAGGGCACCTCGGGCGCGTCGCAGAACGTAAGCCAGCTTCCGGCTGAGTACGGACGATGCAGTAAACTTGACAGATGTCGACTCAGGTCGTTCCGACCCCTTCGTGCGTGGCCCTGCGCCCCGCACGGCGTGATGTTCACCCTCGTTCCGGGCGCCTCGCGCTCCGCGCAGGCTAGGAGACCCCATGGCCGAGACACCCAACCCCACCGACTTCAGCGCTCCGATCCCGGTGTGCCCGGTGCGCGGCAGCGTGCTCTACCCCACCATGGTGATGCCGATCGATGCCGGCCGGGGCATCTCCATCCGCGCCATCAACGCTGCGCTCGATCGCGATCGCACCATCGTCATCGCCAGCCAGCGCGATCGCGACGTGGAGGAGCCGAAGCCCAAGGACCTCTACGAGGTGGGCACCGCCTGCAACATCATGCGCATGAAGAAGAACCCCGACGGCAGCATCCAGATGCTGGTGCGGGCGTTCGCGCGCGTGCGCATCGACCGCTTCCACGCCTCTAGCGGGCTCATCGAGGCCGATGTCACGCCCGTCGAGGTGCCGGAGGGCGACGCCGTCATGGTGCAGGCGACCTTCCGCGAGCTCAAGGAGAAGTTCGCCGACCTCGTGGAGAACGGCAGCCGACAGGTGCAGCACGAGGTCGCGCAGTTCGTCATGAACCTCGAGGACGCCGGCCAGTTCGCCGACTACGTCGCCTACCACCTCGAGTTCAAGCTGGCCGACAAGCAGGCCGTGCTCGAGGCCGCCTCCGTCGAGGAGCGTCTGCGCAAGGTGCTGCTGCTCATCGATACCGAGCTCGAGCTCCAGGAGACCCAGCGTCGGCTGCAGCGCGAGGTCAAGGAGGAGATCGACCGCAACCAGCGCGAGTACTTCCTGCGCGAGCAGATCAAGGCGCTGCAGAAGGAGCTCTCCGGCAGCGACGACGAGGAGGACGAGGTCGAGGCCTTCCGGCAGAAGCTCGAAGAGCTCGATCTGCCCGAGGTCGTGCTCAAGGAGGCGCAGCGCGAGCTGAACCGGCTCTCCCGCATGCACCCCGACTCGGCCGAGGCGTCGGTCATCCGCACCTACCTCACCACCCTCACCGAGCTCCCCTGGAACACCCGCAGCGAGGACCGCCTCGACATCGGCATGGCCGGCAAGATCCTCGAGGAGGACCACTACGGCCTCGAGAAGGTCAAGGACCGCGTGCTGGAGTACCTGGCCGTGCGCAAGCTCAAGGAGGAGCGCGCCAAGAAGGGCGAGCTCGACGCCTTCGAGGTCAACAAGGGGCCCATCCTGCTGTTCGTGGGGCCCCCCGGCGTGGGCAAGACCAGCATCGCCAAGTCGATCGCCAAGGCGCTCGGTCGCGAGTACGTGCGCATCTCGCTCGGCGGCGCGCGCGACGAGTCGGACATCCGCGGCCACCGACGCACCTACATCGGCTCGATGCCCGGCCGCATCATCCAGGGCATCCGGCAGGCCGGCACCAAGAACCCGGTGTTCCTGCTCGACGAGGTCGACAAGCTCGGAGCGTCGTACCAGGGCGACCCGTCCTCGGCGCTGCTGGAGGTCCTCGATCCCGCGCAGAACAACAACTTCGTCGACCACTACCTGGGCGTGCCGTTCGACCTCTCGGAGGTGCTGTTCGTCGCGACCGCCAACTACGCCCAGCAGATCCCCGAGGCGCTGGCCGACCGCATGGAGCTGATCGAGTTCTCCAGCTACATCGAACAGGAGAAGTTGGAGATCGCCAAGCGCTACCTGCTTCCGCGGCAGGTCACCGAGAACGGGCTGAAGCCCAACCAGCTCAACATGTCCGACGGCGCCATCTCGACCGTGGTGACGTCGTACACGCGCGAGGCCGGGGTCCGCAACCTCGAGCGCCTCATCGGCACGCTGTGCCGCAAGGCCGCCCGGCGGATCGCCGAGGGGGACGCCAAGCGCGTGCGCATCACCGAGCGCTCCCTCGAGGGCTACCTGGGTGCGCAGCGCTTCACGCCGGAGTCGGAGGCCGAGGACAACCTGGTGGGTGTCGCCACCGGGATGTACTACACCCCCGTCGGCGGCGACATCCTCTTCGTCGAGACCTCCATCACCCCGGGCAAGGGCGGGCTGGTGCTGACGGGGCAGCTCGGCGACGTCATGAAGGAGTCGGCGCGCGCCGCCCTGACCTACGCCAAGTCGAACGCCGAGCGCTTCGGCATCCCCCGCGAGGTGCTCGACGAGAGCGAGATCCACATCCACGTGCCCGCCGGCTCGACGCCCAAGGAGGGGCCGAGTGCGGGCGTGGCGTTGGCGACGTCGCTGGTCAGCGCCCTCACCGGCCTGCCCGTGCGCAAGGACGTGGCCATGACCGGCGAGATCACGCTGCGGGGCCGCGTGCTGCCGATCGGCGGCCTCAAGGAGAAGATCCTCGGCGCCAAGCGCGCCGGCATCAAGCACATCCTGTTCCCCGTGAAGAACGCCGCCGACATGAAGGACATCGCCACGCACCTCACCAAGAACCTGCAGATGCACGAGGTCGACGACCTCGACGACGTCCTCGAGCGGGCCCTGGTGGGGGGCATGGAGGCCCTGGAGCGGCGCGGCGGAGGCGGCGGGAGCCGCAAGCGCAGCCGGCGCCGCAGCGGCAAGGCCAGCGAGGCCGGCGTCCGCGCCTGATCGAAGGTCCAGGTCCAGACGGTCGGGCCCGGAGGGGCTGAGTCTCGGAACTCGGCTCCTCCGGCAGGTTTCAGAGTGCTGACGAAGGTTCGCGTTTGGCTGGCAGGGAGATCTTCACCTCGGCCTGCAGTCCAAGCGGCGAGGTCGTCGTGGTCACGATCTTGAGATTGGGGCACGTTTGCAGCAGGCTGGTCACCAAACCGACCGCCTCCATTCGAACGCCATCGATACCATCGAGCACGAGCAGAGCGCGTGTGTGTCCGAGCTCGGCCGCCAGGCCCGAAGCTGAACGGATCCCCAGTTCGTCCAGCCCGAAGGCACGAGCCACCGCCGCCGGAAGCTCATCAGAACTGTCGATCTCAGCCAGGTCCAGGAAGGCCTCCGGCCCGTCGAACGCGCTCAACACGCTGGGCTCACGACATGCCTCGCGCGCCAGACGAGTCTTCCCGGCGCGTGGCGGGCCGCACACGGACACGACGGCGTGGGTCGGCCCGCAGAGGTAGTCGACGAGGCGACGCACCTCGTCGCACGACGACGCCGAGTCCGGCCATGCCAGCGGCTCCTTGGGCTGGACCCGGGCCACCATATCGGAGGCGCGCCGCAGGCGGCTCGCAAGCGTGCTCGGCGTCGGTAGCGAAAGCCCGATGCTGGTGGCCGTGGAGTGGACATCGGACCAGAGGGGGCTCTGGCATGCCAGCAACACAGCATAGAGGCGCTGAAGGTCGAAGACACCGAGCTCGGGCGCACCGCGTACGCGGTACGCAGCTTCGGCATAGGCCGACGCACGCGTGAAGAGACCCGCCGCCAAAGCTTCTTCGGCACGACGCAACAGCATGCGCCGCTCCAGCTCGGCGTAGCGCTCACGGCGAGAGATGACCCATTCCTCCAGCTCGACATTGCCCGAATCGAGCGGCGCTGTTGCCAGGAAGGGGCCCCGATAGAGGGCGAACGCTGTGGCGTCGTCGCCCTCCAGGAAGGCGCGCTCGAAGGCAGCGGCGTCCGACTCCAGACGCGTCATCAGCTGGCCACCGGTCACCTCCACGAGGTCTGGGCTCGCTCTTCGAAGCTGCCTCAGGCACACGCGGAGGCTCCCTTGCGGGTCCTTCGCATTGGGCCAGAACAGCTCAGCTAGGAACCGCCGTTCCTGCTTCGGTTCCAGGGCGAGGAAGGAGAGCAGCAGAAGGGGCTTGGGCTGGCGAACCACGGCCCCCTCGAGCCTCAGCGCTCCAAGGGTTCGCACGAGCACGTCTCATCATACGCTCATGAACTGTGCCCCCAACGATGCCGGTCACACCGGCGCGCACGGCATTTCACGCGCGCTTCACGGCGTGCGTTGCACACTGTCGGCCATCAAGCTATTTACGCTGGGCACGCTCCCAGTGGAGGTGGTTGCAATGAGGCTCCCGCATATGGATCACCATGGCCGAGGCTTTGGCTTGGCTCTGGTGTTGCTCGTCGCGCTCGTCGGCTGTGGGACCCCGCCGGCCTTGCCGCCCGTCAACGGCCCGAGCCCGGACGCGATGCGTGACATCCTCGCGCCGCCGCCGCCTCGCCTGCCGTCGGCACACGCCGACATCCCCCTGCCTTCGATCGACGAGCAAGCAGTGCCCCTCGCTGGGCCCCAGATCCGCACCCAGGCCATCGACACGAATCGCGTCCAGCTCCGACTGCTCGTGATCGCCGCCGATGACAGCGACTTCATGTTGAATGCTTGGATCCAGATCCTTGACAGGCTCGCTACGCCGTACGACGTGTTCATTGCCTCCCAAACAACACTGACGTATGACGGCTTGGTCGCGTCCGACGGCACGGGCCGCTACAACGGGATTCTCATAACCAACAGCCAACTCGTGTATTCACCGGACGGAGGCGCCACCTGGGCGAACGCCTTCGACGCCTCCGAGTGGAACGCGCTGTGGCAGTATGAGCGCGACTTCGCCGTCCGTGAGGTCGATTTCTACACGTATCCCTCGACTTACCCGCAGGACTTCTGCTTGCGCATGACCGGGCAGATCGACACGACGCTCGCTCCCATCCAGGCCACCCTGACCCCGAGCGGGAGTTCCGTCTTCACGTACTTGAAAGACGGCGTCACCGTTCCAATCCAGTATGCCTGGGTGTACCAGGCGACGCTTGCACCCGGTTGCGATGCAACGCCACTGCTGGTCGACGACGCCGGCGATGTACTGGCAGCGATGTCGACATCGACCGACGGCCGGGAGCGCATCGCCGTCACCGTGGCGCAGAACCCGTACTTCGTCTATACCCAGCTTCTCGGGTACGGCCTCGTGCGATGGGCGACGCACGATGTCTACCTAGGCGACCTCCGCTTCTTCCTCAAGACCGATGTGGACGACTGGGGCATCCCCAGCGATGAACGCCTCCCCGACGGCACGATCTGCACCGACGACCCTACCTACCCGTACGGCGAACAATGCCCGCCCTTCCGCATCTCGGCCGCCGACGCGATTGCTGTGGCCGCTCAGCAGGATAGTCTCCATGCAACCTATCCGCTTGCCAGCGCGTTCAAGCTCGACATCGCCTTCAACGGCGAAGGCCTCGACACGAGCGTGCCAGCGAGTTGCGACCCGAATGTCTCCAGCGCCGATCCGCTCTCCAGCGTCACGCGTTGCCTCGCAAAGACGTTCAACTGGATCAACCACACCTTCTCCCATCCCTACATGGAGTCGGAAACCTATGCCGGGACCAGGGATGAGATCAGACGCAACGCCAAGGTGGCGAAGGCCTTGAAGCTCGAGTCCACCAAGACCATCTTGAAGACGGGTGACTTCTCTGGGCTGGGCTACTACTTCGGCTCGGGCGGAGGCGCTTGCCCCGCGTGGGTCCTCCCGCCGTGGGGTTCTACGTACACCGACTACGGGCTCCTGTGCTCCAACGACGACTTCCTGAGGGGCGCCAGCTCTCTGGGCGTGCGCTACATCGAATCCAACAACTCGATCCCCGGCCACCAAGCGCCTTGCCTGAACTGCGGCATCCGACATCCCCTTCAGCCCGACATCATGCTCCTCCCCGACTGGCCCAACAACGTCCACTACTGGGCCACCACGCCCGAGGAGCTCACGAGTTCGTACAACGCCATCTACGGACCCGGCGGATCCATGGAGTTCTTCGACCACAACCTCAGCTATGCGGAGATCCTCGCCGAAGAGACGACGATCTCGCTGTACCACCTTCAGACGACGGTCTACCCGCACTACTTCCACCAGGGCAACCTGCGTGCTTACGCCTCGGGCCACAGCCTCGCCTTTGATTGGATCGAGTCCCTGGTTGCGGCCTACAGTTCCTACTACAAGGTTCCGCTGTTGACGCCCACCTGGGACGAGCTGGCATCCTACATTGCCCAGCACACGCTCCACGAAGAAGCCGTGGCTAACGGCGCCACGGCCGTGTGGGATCGGGCCGGGGGTACCATCACGATCACGGCGCCCTCCGCGCAGCCGCAGCCCACCCCGGCCGTCGACAACAACTGGATCCTCTTCGTAACAGGCGTCCGAGCCAGCCACGCTCAGAGCTACGGGGGTGACACGATTTCCGTGCTCGGCCTCTCGGCGGGCGAAACCGTGTCCGTTCCCGCTCCGACGAGCACTGGGTTCGGGACTGCGGCCTATACCGTCGCGACTACCGTTGGATCGGGGCCGAAGGCGCGCTAGCCGGGCCGGCTCCTGCGCTCGTTCGGCGGTTGTCATCAGGTGGAGATCACTTGCCGAACGAGCGCGGGTCCCGCGGATGATCGTCCACACCAACGTACCGCCCTGCGCCGTCAGGACAGAAGAGAGGGATAGAGGTGTCCGTTGCCCTAATCACCGAGGGGACCTACCCCTGCTACCTAGGTGGGGTGAGCGTGTGGTGCGATCAGCTCACAACAGGGCTCACGGAGCAGGTGTTCGATGTCATCGCCATCCAGGAGACGGGTCGCGAGCCAAGGGTCTGGTCCATGCCGCCGAACGTAAGGTCGGTCCAGCCCGTACCGCTGTGGGGCCCTGCACCCAAGGCGAAGAGGCGCCGTTGGCTTCCACGTTCTCGCGTCCTCGAGGCGAGGCAGGCGCACGCCGCCTTCCTGCGTGTTCTCGTCCGGCCCGATCCTTGGATGCGCCACTGGCCGCCGGGCCTGCTAGCCGACTTCCGTGCGTCACTCCAGTCTCTGGCCCGCTACGCGCAGGAGGCCGACCTTGGCCGGCTGTTGCGTGAGCCGCGCGCCACGGACCGAATACTCACCATATGGCAGCAGGTAGAAGGCAACGGAGCGCTCTCGAAGCGACCTCAGCCAACCCTATCGCTGGGCGACGCCATGTCCGTTACGGAAGTGCTGGAGCACATCCTTAGGCCCCTCTCGCTCGAACCTGTCGAGGCAGACCTATGCCACGCGACCGCGAACGGGCTGTCAGCTCTCGTCGCACTGTCCGCGAAGTGGCGGCGGGGCACGCCCTTCTTGATGTCCGAGCACGGGATCTATCTTCGGGAACGCTATCTGGAGTACACGACAGCGCGCCTCAGCCAGAGTGTCAAGACGGTTCTGCTCAACTTCTTCCAACTGCTGTGCGCCGTTGCCTACGCCGAAGCCGACATGATCGTGCCAGCGGCCGACTACAACCGCCGCTGGGCGCTCCTCAACGGCGCTTCGCCGAATTCGATCCGGACCGTGCACACAGGAGTCGCACCCGAGCGGTTCCCCGAGGCGCCCGGTGACCCCGACGTACCAACCATCGTATTCCTCGGCCGGATCGATCCCTTGAAGGATATCGAGACGCTCGTCGAGGCATTCGAACGCGTCCACCAAGCTCTGCCAGACGCGAAGCTCCGGGTGTTCGGGCCGGTCCCGCCGGGCAACGAGGCCTACCACGCCCGCTGCGTGGGCCTCGTCGAACGACTCGGCCTGACCAACCACGTGACCTTCGAAGGACGTGTTCGCACGGCCGTCGAGGCCTTCCATGCGGGACACGTGGTGGTGCTCTCCAGCATCTCGGAGGGCTTCCCCTACACCGTGATCGAGGCCATGGCGTGCGGCCGAGCGACGGTTTCGACCCTCGTCGGCGGCGTCCCCGAGGCGATCAGCGATGCCGGTCTCGGCGTCCCCCCGCGCAATGCCGCTGCCCTGGCCAACGCGTGCATCGAGGTCCTCACCGATGACGAGCGCCGAACGGCTCTGGGTCGGGCCGCGCGGGCTCGCGTCCTGGAACACTTCACGATGACCCGAATGCTGGACTCGTACCGCGCGGTATACGCCGACGCGCTGACATCGGCGGGGCGGTGCGGGGCCACGCTCGAGTCAGCACGGGAGGAGCGCCCTACCCGGGCGTGTGCAGCCTGATGGGACACGATCGGCCATGAACCTGGGACCACCCCCTGTCCGGAGCGATGAACGCCGAGCGAAGGCTCCCATCGACGTACTGTCGCGCCGTCACGACCACGTCTGCACGACGGCCGTCGACGCTTGGCAGATCGCAGCCGTGTTGGAGTCCGACGGCATCACCGACCGCATCGCACGTGAACGGTACGGACTCGCCGACGTGTTTGTGCTGGCCGACGCGCTCTACCGCCGTGTCCCGCTCCGGTTGAAGCCAAGTGTCTCCGACGTTCCACGCGAGGACGGACGGACGCTGTGGGAACTCGCACGGGGACCGCTGTTCCTGCTGGTCGGCTTGCTCTACCCGGTGGCCTTCGCCTTTGGAGAGCCATGGCCCGTCGCGCTCAGTCTGACGCTTGGCCTGACGATTGGGTGGGCAGCCAGCAACGGGCTGTCCTACCTGGCGTACAGGCGACTCGCGCAGACGGACGGCACATCGGCCGGCCGCTTCCTCATGTACCGAACCAGCCTCTTGATCGCCGCACTCATCAGCACCCTGGCCATCGCCGCCTGGTCGCTCGACCTCCCGATCCACACTGTCGCACCAGCTGCCATGCTGGTGTGCTTCCAACTCAGCACGTCGATCCTACTGTTCGCACGCGCTGAATGGCGGCTGGCGATCACTCTCGTGCCTGGGGTGGCTGCGAACACGATCTACCTCCTGTCGCACGGGGTGCTCATCAGCGCAGCGGTCGCAGCGGCCTTCACGGCCGCGACCGTCGTTGCGACGCTCCTGGCGGCGGTCCGTGCGGTGGGCCGGCTGCCGGGCGGCTCGGCCTCCGGCGGCACGCCTTCCACGGATCTCCTCGGAGCCCTTGCCTTCTCGATCTACGGCGGGCTGACGGCCGTGCTGCTCACCATCGATGCTCTTCAGCTCGTGTACCGCACCGACCTGCAGCTGGCGAACGCGTTCGGCGCGAGCATCGTACCGCTGGTGCTGACGATGGGCGTCATCGAGACACTGTTGCGCAACCTCCGAAACGAAGCTCACGGCTGGCTGAACACGTCGCACACGCGGCGGGCGTTCGCGGGCCGGATCTGGAGGTCCTTCGCTCGCGCGCTGACACAGTACGTCGCGATCATCGCCGTCACGTCGGCTGCAGCGCTCCCCGGAATCATCTACGCGTTGCAGAGTGCCGAGCACGTCGTCGTGCTCGTCGTTGCGCAACTCCTCCTCGGCATCGCCATCTTCATCTCGTTCGAGGTCATCGCGCATTCCAGGATCGTTGTTGTGGTGGTCGCTCTCGGTGTCGTGGTGTGCCTCCACGCGGCCGACGTCAGCGGCGCGCTACGCGGGCTTCCGCCGCACGGCATGGCCGTCGGCTACCTCACTGCCTGTGCGCTCTATCTCGCCCTCCTCCTCGTCGTGCTGGGCCAGACACTGGCTCGCGCCGAGACGTACCGATGAGCCGGCGCCCGGGACCGACACGGGTCGAAGGGAGTTGAACGTGAGCAAGCAGGTAGCCGTAACGGGGGCCGATGGCTTCATCGGGTCGCACCTGGTGGAGGCACTCGTTGAGTCCGGCAACACCGTCAGTGCCATGGTGCAGTACAACTCCTTCAACTCGTGGGGCTGGCTCGACACGCTGACGCCCGAGGTGATGGACCACGTCCACGTCCACGCCGGCGATGTTCGCGACCTCCGTAGCGTGCTGGATCTCGTGCACGACGCTCCGCGCGTGGTGCACCTTGCAGCTCTGATCTCGGTCCCCTACTCCTTTGAGACCCCGCGCTCGTTCATCGATACCAACGTCGGTGGCACACTCAACGTCCTTGAAGCCTGTCGTATGACCGGCAGCGAGATGCTGGTGCACGTCTCCTCGAGCGAGGTCTACGGTACCGCTCGGACGACTCCGATCCAGGAAGGACACCCCCTGCAGGCGCAGTCTCCCTATGCGGCCTCCAAGATTGCCGCCGAGAAGCTCGCCGAGAGCTTCGCCTTGAGTTACGGCCTGCCGGTCGTTGTGCTGCGCCCCTTCAACACCTTCGGTCCGCGGCAATCGGCCCGCGCCGTCATCCCCACGATCATCTCTCAGGTGGCGGCCGGGCACCCCGTGATTCACCTCGGCGCGCTTGAGCCCACGAGGGACTTCAACTACGTCCGCGACATCGTCAACGCCTTCGTCGACGTCGGTACCTCCGACGATCCCGCACTTGCCGGCAACGTCTTCAACGTAGGTTCCGGGAGCGAGATCGCCATAGGCAGGCTTGTGACGCTCATCGCCCAGTTGATGGGACGGCAGGTTGACGTGCGGGTCGAGGATGAGCGGCTCAGACCCGACGACGCCGAGGTGATGCGGCTGGTGTGCGATGGCCGGAGACTTCGCGAAGCAACCGGCTGGGAGCCGTGCCACACGCTCGAGCGCGGACTCGAGCTCACCGCAGCTTGGTTCCAGCACCCCACCAATCTGGCCCGCTACAAGACCGGCGTCTACAACGTCTAGACGATCAGCGAATGGGCGAGGAAGGAGACACGATGCATGCAGTCATCTTGGCCGGCGGCAAGGGCGTTCGACTCCGCCCCTACACGACCTGCCTGCCCAAACCTCTGGTACCGATCGGCGATCAGTATTCGATCCTCGAGATCATCCTCTACCAGCTCCGCGCGCGGGGCTTCGATCGCGTTACCCTTGCCATCGGCCACCTTGGCCACCTCATCCGGTCGTTCGTTGGCGACGGATCGCGGTGGGACCTGAGCATCGACTACGCAGAGGAGAGCCAGCCGCTCAGCACCATCGGGCCCGTCCTCAACTTCCTCGACCAACTACCCGACGACTTCATCATCATGAACGGTGACGTTCTCACCGACCTCGACTACGCTACGTTCCTGCAGCACCACATCGACCACGACAATCCCCTCACGGTCGCCACCTTTCGGCGCAGCGTGCACATCGACTTCGGCGTCCTTGAAACGGAGGCAGGGCGGATCGTCCGCTTCAAGGAGAAGCCCAACGTCGATTACTCGGTCAGCATGGGTGTCTACGCCGTATCGCGTCGAGCCCTGGAGCGCTACCCCGCCGGCCGCTCGTTCGGCTTCGACGAGCTCGTACTCGATCTCCTCGCTCGTGGCACGCTCCCTGGCAGCTACCCCTTCGAGGGCCATTGGCTCGACATCGGGCGACCTGACGACTACGACGACGCCAACGCCCGCTTCAACGAGCTCAAGCCATCGCTTCTCCCCAGCTTCGTGGTGGCCTCCGCCGCCACGCGGTTGGCGCAGCCGGCCGACTAAGATGGCTCGGATCCTCGTCCTCGGTGCTGCCGGCTTCTTCGGTTCCCACGTGACGCGCGTCCTGGCGCACGACCACGAAGTCTTCCGTGTCGGAAGATCGCCCAGGACCGACGATGACTGGCGCCCGATCGACATCGCGACCGCCGCTCCGGAGGCGCTTGACCGCCTGCTCGCAGACACCCAACCCGACGCCATCGTCAACTGCGTCGGAGCGATGGGAGGCTCGTTCGCCCACCTGGTGAGGTCGAACGTGTTGGTGGTCGCACGCCTGATCGACGCGTTGGCGGCGCGTCACGAGTCGGCCCGACTGGTACACATCGGGTCGGCGGCGGAGTACGGCGTGCCGACCGAACGCGTGCCCCTCCCCGAAACGGCCGCCGCACATCCGGTCAGCGCATACGGCATCTCCAAGCTGGCGGGTTCGCAGCTCGCCCTGGCCGCGCGCAGAGACGGACGCGCCGAGACCGTGGTCCTGCGGGTGTTCAATCCCGTGGGTCCCCTGCTACCGATTTCGACGCTACCCGGACGTGCGGCCGAGAGGATGCGGGAGGCGCTCCTTGCGCACAGGAACGAGATCCATCTCGGGCCACTGGGCGCGTATCGTGACTACGTCGACGTCCGGGACGTCGCGTCCGCGGTGAAGACGGCCGCCCTGGAAGCAGACCCGCCTCCAGACCTGATCAACATCGGCAGCGGACACGCGGTCCAGGTCCGGGCGCTGGTCGCAGCGCTGGGCGAGGTCAGCGGGTTTGGCGGCGCCGTGGTCGAAGGCGAGGCAGGCTCCGACCGATCGAAGGACGTGCCCTGGATCGCCGCTGACACCGCCCTCGCCCAGCGGGCGCTGAGGTGGCGCCCCGCCTACGATCTACGTGACTCGCTCGTAGCCCAATGGGAGAGCTTCGCAGCATGAAATGGGTCCGAGCGTGGACCACGGATTGGCGCCAGAAGCAGAAGACTGGGCCAACGGTGCTCCGGGTGTGTCTAGGGGCAGAGCGGCGCCAGCCTGTCCAGCGCCACGGTGGTCACGTACTCCGCGAAGTGCTCAGCCCGCGCGCGCGCGCAGGCATCCTGGACGTGTGCCGGCTGCACAGCGTAGTCGACGGACAGCACGAACTTGCCGGATGCCTCGAGCATGCGGGTTGCCGCCAGGTTCTCCGAGCACCACGACCGGTCGCACGGAGTATCGGTGGCCAGGTAGTAGAGCTCCTCCATGCCGATGCCGTCGACGGCGGAGAGGTACGAGGAGTTGGTGCCGCTACTCGGGTCGTCGAACCGCGCATATCCCAGCTCCGGCGAGTTCTGCGGGACGATCAGGAAGCCTCGGACGCCTCCCTTTCCGTAGGCACTTATCTGGGCGATCAAGTCGACCATTCGAGCGGCGAGCGTAGCGCGCGTCTCGCCCGGCACGAGTGCGAGATCGATCGCCTCGTACGCGAGGGGCGTATCGAGGTAGACACCGTCGAACCCGGCAGCGACCGCCTGGTCGATGCGGCCCTTGATGACGAGATCCCACCAGCGCGAGTCCCAGTAGCGCACGAACGTCTCCGCCGGCCACTCCATCCAAGGGTTCAGCAGCAGGTCGGGCGCCTGCTGCTCGACGACTGCATACTCGGGACGGAAGTCCTCGATCGAGCCGATCTCGAAGTAGGCGAGGACGAACATTCCCTGCTGGTGCAGGCGATCGATCTCGGCTCGGGTGAAGTAGTCGCTGGCGGCGTCGCGCGCCAAGTCGATGACGGCAAGGTCGGCGCCACTGGTGGCGATCGCGGCCAGCCCTCCCTGCGGGTACCCCTGGAGCTGGTACACCCAGCTCCCGAAGGACGGATCGGGCGACGTTCCCGGACGCCCCCCAACGTCTGGCTGCGCAACCGTGCACCCCTCCAGCATCACGCAGAGGAGGAGGATAGCGGTGCGCATGTCGCAGCCTACGGCGCAAGGCCCGCGAGCCTCATGAGACACACCTTCATCGAACGAGAACCGTGGCGGCACCGGGAGCCTGGACCGACGCCGGCACCAAAGCACCTCATCAGGGCAGCTGAGCTGCGCACCGTCCGACCCCGGCACCAACGTCTCGATGCTTCCCGGAAGGCACACCAGTATGCGGACTGACGACCTCTCACGAATCCTCAATGATCGCGATGGACCACCCCGCTCGTTCGATCGTGTCGGCATCATCGGGATGGGCTACGTGGGCCTGACGCTCGCGGCCGCCCTCGCCAAGCGCGACTTCATGGTCTACGGCGTCGACAGCTCGCCGACCGTCCTCGAGGCACTCCGAAAGGGGCGACCGCACATCTTCGAGCCGGGCGTCGAAGACATCTTCGCGTCCCGTCTCGGTGCACGCATCGTGATCGCCGACCGGCTCCCCGATGAGGGCGTGGACGCCGCCATCTTGTGCGTCTCCACACCGGTCACCGGAAAAGATCACGAGCCCTACCTGGAGAACCTTCGAGCCGGCGCCAGGCACATCGCTGAGTCGTGCTCACCCGACACCCTCGTCATCGTGCGCAGCACAGTTCCCGTCGGGGCGAGCCGCAATGTGGTACTCCCCGAGTTGCTGAAGTTGTGGGATCGCGCGCAGCTGGCGATGGCGCCCGAGCGGACCATCCAGGGACGGGCCCTCGAGGAACTGGAGTCGTTGCCCCAGGTGGTGGGCGGTCTGGACACTGCCAGCGAGACGGCGGCGTGCGCGCTGCTCGGCCGGCTCGCGCACTCTATCGTGCCCGTGAGCTCGCTCGAGGCCGCCGAGCTGGTGAAGCTCGCCAACAACTGCCACACGGACATGATCTACGCCTACGGCAATGAGGTGGCGCTGCTCGCCGAACGCTGGGGGCTAGATCCTCTCGAGGTGATCCGTGCGACCAACGTGGACTACCCCAGGCCGGATCTCGCCATGCCTGGCTACGTCGGCGGTGGATGCCTCACCAAGGATCCCTACATCCTGCTGAGCGCGGCGCGCAGCTCGGGGTACGAACCGTACTTGGTCCCCCGTGCGCGGTCACTCAACGAGGCGCTCTCGGGGCACGTGGCCACGCGTCTCCTCGAGCTCATCCGGGCCGAACGTGGAGACACGGCGGGCGCAGCCGTCTCGGTACTGGGCTGGGCCTACAAGGGGTGGCCACCGACCGACGACATGCGGGGGACGCCGATCCTGGACATGCTGGAGCAGTTCCGTGCCGCCAACGTACGGCTGCGCGGCCACGACGCGCTGGTGCCACAGGCCACGATCCGCTCGCTCGGAGCCGAGCCCGTTGACGTCGCCGGGGCGTTCGAAGGGGCCGATGCCGTCCTGGTCATCACCAACCACCCCAGCTACCAGGACATGGTGCTCAAAGAGCTTCTGCCTCGCATGAACCGTCCAGCCGTGCTGTTCGATTCCTGGCGCATCCTCGACGAAAGCGCGGTCCACGCGGCCGGGGTGCGGTACGCCGGAATCGGCTATGCCTGAGGCTCTCATCCTCGGTGGAGCGGGCTTCATCGGCCTCCATCTGGCGCGCGACCTGCTCGAAGACGGTTGGCGCGTGACACTGGTCGACGATCTCTCACGGGCGCGGGTCGACCCCGAACTGGAGGACGTTGTCACAGCAGGTGCACAACTGGTGCAGGGCGACCTGACACGTTGCGACACCTTTGGGCGGCTTCCCGTGACCGCCGATCGCGTCTATCACCTTGCTGCCGTCGTGGGCGTTCGGAACGTGGAGCGCGACCCCTACCGGGTGGTGCGCGTCAACACACTGACGACGCTCAACGTTCTGGAGTGGCTCCCACCGAAGTCGCGCCTGTTCTTCGCGTCCACCAGTGAGGTCTATGCCGGAGGCGTGACGGTCGGTGGGGTGTCGATCCCGACCCCCGAGCGGGTGCCCCTTACCATCCCGGACATCGCCGAGCCGCGCTTCGCCTATGCCGCAAGCAAGCTGCTCGGAGAGGCGGCCGTCGTCCACGGCGCGCGTGCAAGGGGCTTGGAGGCGGTGATCGGTCGCTTCCACAACGTCTACGGGCCCCGGATGGGGGCCTCGCACGTGGTTCCGGAGTTGTCGCTCAGGGCGCTCGACCGGGAGGATCCGTTCACCGTGTACGGCAGCGACCAGACTCGCGCGTTTTGCTACGTTTCGGACGCCGTATACGCCATGCGCCTGCTCATGGAGTCGGCGACCGCATCAGGCGAAGTCGTGCACATCGGCAACGACGCCGACGAGACCCGCATCGCCGATCTTGTCGACCTGATCCTTGGGCTCGCGGACCATCGACCTACAATCGAGACTGCGCAGGCACCATCCGGATCGGTTGAGCGGCGGTGCCCGGACGTTCGCCGGCTACGTGAACTCACAGGCTTCGAGGCGCGCGTGCCCCTGGCCAAGGGCGTCGAGCAGACGTTCAACTGGTACCGCGATCGGTGGCGACCCGAGAGGTACGGGATCTAGCGAACGAGGGGTGATCGAGAGGGCCGATCGGCGTCAAGGAACTGCGGCGTAGTGATTCGGCCAGGCAGTCGCCTACCGAAGTGGTACGGACACGGCGGGCCGCCGGATCACCGCATCAACGGGGCGACCGACGTCAACCAGTTGGGGGCGTGTGACGTGACCCCCGACGCCAACCTGGACACGCGATCGAGGTTGGCGGTGACCACGAAGTTCGCACGATGAAGACGCTGGACCGGCTCCGCAACGTGCTCGCCTCCATCGGGGCTGACTCCATGCTGGTCAGCCAGCCTGAGAACGTGCGCTGCCTGTCGGGGTTCACAGGCCCCCAGGGTGCCGTCGTGGTGATCACGAGCGACAGGACTGTGTTCCTCAGCGACGCTGGTCACGAGCTACAAGCGAGGAACGAGACATCCCTTGAAGTCGACATCACCGCCGACCGCGACAAACGGTTGTCCGAGCTCGTGGGAAACGCTCGCATGGCGTTCGAGGCCAACCATGTGACAGTGAGCGCCCTGCGGGCGCTGAACGGCAAACTCAAGGCCGAGCCGATCGCCACTGAGGGCAACGTCGAAGGCATGCGGCTCGTCAAATCGGACGAAGAAGTCGCGCTGCTCCGAGAAGCGGCACGGATCACCGACCGGGCCTTCGCACATGTTCAGACCATCACGCGAGCAGGTACCACCGAGGTGCGCGTGTCACAGGACCTCGAACGTTGGATCCGTCTCGCCGGGGCCATTAGCGCTGGCGATGTCACCGTCTCCAGCGGGATCCGTAGTGCCGCACCGCGCATTGCGCCCTCCGCCAGACCTCTCCAGCAAGGAGAGCTCGTGACACTCGGCTTCGGAGCGGTTGTCCAGGGATACCACACGCATCTGACGCGTTCGGTGGTTATGGGCACGTTGACTCTCCGGCACCTGCTCGACCTGGCCACGGCGGCCCAAGCGGCTGCCGTTGCGGCGGTCGGCCAGGGCGTGTACGCCCGCGAGGTCTATGGGGCCGCCCGCGACGTCCTCGAGCGCCACGACCTTGCAGATGCGATCCTCGAGCCAGTCGGCCACGGAACGGGGCTGCGGTCGCGCGAGGCCCGGACTCTTGCGGCCGACAGCAGCGAGGTCTTGGCACCCGGGATGGTCATGACGGTCGGTCCGGGCGTCTACCTGCCGGGAGTCGGCGGCGCCCGCGTGGACGAGGTCCTCATCGTCACGGAGCGCGGCGGCGATAGCCTGTCCGAGGCACTGAACCGCCCCGCAAGCACCTGACTGACCGCGCTTGCTCGCCAGTCAACCTTGAGAAATCTGAAATTGGCGTACGTGCCGATAGCTCCGGCCCGGTCATCACCAGAACCGACGGTGCACGGAATCGACGCGGTGAGGCGGTATCCTGGCACATGCCTTCCGCCCCACCCATCCGACCGCTCATCGCCGGCAACTGGAAGATGAACAAGCTGCCGAGCGAGGCCGTGCCCTGGCTGCGCACCCTCCTCGATCGCCTCGCCGCCGCTCCTCACGACCACTGCGACGTGCTCCTCAACGTTCCTGCCACGCACCTGGTCCCGATGGCGGCCCTGGCGCGCGGCACCGACGTGCGGCTGGGCGCCCAGGACGTCAGCGCCCACGCCGAGGGTGCCTACACCGGCGAGCTCTCCGCCGCCATGCTGCGCGACGCCGGCGCGAGCTTCGTGATCGTCGGCCACTCCGAACGCCGCGCCTACCACGCCGAGAACGACGCCCTCATCAACGCCAAGCTCGGCGCCGCCCTGGCCGAGGGGCTGGTGCCGATCCTGTGCGTGGGTGAACGCGAGGACGAGCGCCTCGCCGGGTGCGCCCGGGAGGTCGTCCTGGAGCAGCTCGCGGGCGACCTCGAGGGCATCCGCCTGGCCGGTGCCGACGAGCTCGTGATCGCCTACGAGCCGGTGTGGGCGATCGGAACGGGCCGCACCGCCACGGCCGACGATGCCCAGGAGATGGGGTCCGCCATCCGCGCCGACCTGGTGGCGCGCTACCCCGAATCGGGGGCGTCGATGCGCATCCTCTACGGCGGCAGCATGAAGCCCGGCAATGCCGCCGAGCTGCTGGCGAAGCCCGACGTCAACGGCGGCCTCATCGGGGGCGCGAGCCTCGACGCCGACCAGCTCCTCAGCATCGTGGAGGCGGCGCGATGAGCCGCGTCGACGACGTCCGGCGCAAGCTGGCGGAGGTAGGCGCCGGCACCCTGCTGGTCACCGCCCCCGCCAACGTCCGCTACCTCTCCGGCTTCACCAGCCCCGAGGACGGCGTGGTGGTGGTGACGCCCGACCGAGCCCTGTTGCTCACCGACGGTCGCTACACCGCGCAGACGGCCGAGGAGTCGCGCCTGGAGGTGCTCATCTCGCCGAACTGGGAGGAGCGCCTGCACGAGCTGGTGGGCGACACCCCGCTGGCGGTGGAGGCCGAGCACCTGAGCCTGCAGCGCTTCCGGCGGCTCACCGACCGCCTCGGCCGCGAGCCCATCGCCACCGACGCCCTCCTCGCCCCGCTGCGCCTGGTCAAGGCCGAGGAGGAGATCGCGCTGCTCGACGAGGCCGCCCGCATCACCGACGCCGCCCTGGCAGAGGTCCTGCCGAAGCTGCGCCCCGGCGTCCGCGAGATCGAGATCGCCCTGGAGCTCGACCGCAGCATGCGCATGGCCGGCTCCGACGGCTCCGGCTTCCACATCATCGTGGCCAGCGGCACGCGCAGCGCCATGCCGCACGGGGTGGCCTCGGACAAGGTGATCGAGGCCGGGGACCTCGTCACCATCGACTTCGGGGCGGTGTACGGCGGCTACCACGCCGACATGACCCGCGCCATCGCGGTCGGCCCCATCGCGCCCGAGCTCCGGCGCCTGTTCGACGCCGTGCTGGAAGCGCAGGAGGCCGCCCTGGCCGCCGTCGCGCCGGGCCGGACGGGCCGGGAGCTCGACGCCATCGCCCGCGACCTGCTGGCCCGGCACGACCTGGCCGCCGCCTTCTCCCACTCGCTGGGGCACGGCACCGGGCTCGAGATCCACGAGGGCCCCCGGCTCTCCTCGCGCAGCGACGACGTGCTCGAGCCCGGCATGACCGTCACCATCGAACCCGGCGTCTACCTGCCCGGTTTCGGGGGCGTGCGCATCGAGGACCTGGCCGTCGTCACCGACGACGGCTACCGCGTGCTCTCGAAGAGCCCCAAGGGGTTCGTCCAGGTCTGACAGGGCCGACGCTCAGCCGAGCGAACCGACCCAGCCGCGCGCCCACGCCAGGACGTCGCGCACGGCCGCGGCGTCGGGGGCCTCGCAGTAGATCCGCAGCACCGGCTCGGTGCCGCTGGGCCGGAACAGCAGCCAGGCGTCCTCGCCGAGGTTGAGCTTGACGCCGTCCCGGCGCTCGACGGAGTCCAGCGGGCGATCGCCGATCCTCGCGGGCGGCGCCTCCAGCGCCGTCATCACCCGGTCCTTGAGGACGTTGTCCGTGAGGTGCAGGTCAAGCCGGTCGTAGGCATGCCGCCAGCCCGTCTCGCTCTCCAGGGCGGCGAAACGCTCACCCAGGGGCAGGCCGCTGCGCGCGACGCTCTGGGCCAGCAACAGGGCGTTGGCGATGCCATCGCGCTCGGGGATGTGCCCGGTCACCCCGATGCCGCCCGACTCCTCGCCCCCGATGAGCACGTCACCGGCGAGCATGGCGCCGACGATGTACTTGAAGCCGACCGGCGTCTCGATCACCTCGCGATCGCGGAGCGCCGCCAGGCGCTCGACGATGCGCGACACGGTGAAGGTCTTGACCACCGCGCCCGGCGCTCCGCCACGGGCCAGCTCGTCGAGCAGCACGGCGAAGATCTGGTGCGAGTCGAAGAAGGCGCCGCCCGGCAGCACCACCCCGAGGCGGTCGCCGTCGCCGTCGGTCGCCACCGCGAACAGGGCGTCCCCGGCCTCCGCCATGCGCCGGGCGGTCACGGCCAGGTTCGCGCCGATCGGCTCGGGATTGACCCCGTAGAACAGCGGGTGGGGTTCCCCGCGCACCTCCTCCACCGTCCACGGCAGCCCGCGCGAGGCCACGAACCCCGCCAGCCAGCCGCAGGCCGCTCCCCCCATGGGGTCGTGCACCAGGTGCCCGGCCCGGTCGGAGAGCAGCGCCATGTCGAGCAGACGTTCGAGAGCGTCGTAGTAGGCGTCGCGCACGTCGAAGCGCTCGATCCCGCGCGGGGCCGCCGGCGCCTCGTCGGCCGGACCGATGCGACCGGCGACATCGCGGTAGATGTCGTCGGTGGCGGTACCGCCGTAGGGGCCCTTGAGCTTGAAGCCGTGGTAGCCGGGAGGGTTGTGCGACGCCGTCAACATCACCCCGCCGCCGGCGCCGTAGTGCGCCACCGCGTACGACAGCGCGGGCGTGGGCAGGTAGCCGTCGGACAACCGCACGTCGAGTCCGCGGGCGGCCAGCTCCTGGGCCGCCGCGGTCGCGAAGAGCTCGCCGCCGAAGCGGGTGTCGTGCCCGACCAGGACCAGCGAAGCGCCCCGTTCGAGGAGATGGTCGGCGTAGGCGCGCGCCGCGCGCCGCACATTGGCCACCGTGAAGCGGTCGGCGATGAGGTCGCGCCAACCGTCCGTTCCGAAGATCAGGGTCCCGGTGTCCCCCACCCGTGCACTCCTCTCCGCCCCCTCGACAGGGCGCCCCGACGTGGCGGGCAGCGGGTCCGAATCTACCACGCGCGTCGGGGCCGTCGGCGCCCGGTACACTGGCGCATGCCGATGGTGGTGAAGTACGGCGGCAACGCCATGACCGACGATGCCACGCGCCGCGCCGTGGCCGCCGAGATCCGCGCGCTCCGTGACGAGGGGGCCGCGCCGGTGGTGGTCCTCGGCGGGGGTCCGTTCATCACCGCGGCGCTCGACGCCGCGGGCCTTCCGCACCGCTTCGTGCGAGGGTTGCGGGTCACCTCCGCCGACAGCCTCGAGGTCATCGAGCGGGTGCTGACGCTCCTGGGGAAGCGTCTGGCCCAGGACATCGGACCCGCCGTCGGCCTCACGGGGCGCGACGCCGAGCTCCTTCGCGCGGTCCCGCTGAGCTCCGACCTCGACCGGGTGGGCCGCGTGACCGGCGTCGATGCGGCCGTCCTACGCGGCCTGGCGTCGATCTCCCTGGTCCCCGTGCTGGGGTGCCTCGCCGTCGACGGCGACGGCGGCCTGCTGAACGTCAACGCCGACGACGTGGCGGCGGCCGTAGCGGGCGCTCTCGGCGCGGGCGTGGTGTTCCTGACCAACGTTCCCGGGGTCCTCGACGACCCGCAGCGTCCGGAGTCGCTGGTCCCGGAGCTGACCCGTTCCGACGTCGAGGTCCGCATCGCCGACGGCCGGATCGCGGGCGGCATGATCCCCAAGGTCGAGGCGGCGCTGGCAGCCCTGCGCCAGGGGGCCCCCTTCGCGGTCATCGCCGACGGCCGCGACGCAGCGAGCGCGCGCGCGGGCCTGCGCGGCGCAGCGGGCACGCGCGTGCTGGGCCCCGGCAACGGTTGAGAGATCCGTAAGGAGACGGTTGCTAGACTCCCTCTCGAGATCGACCGAGAGGAGCTCTTGATGCCGAACGCCCTGGCGAACCTGCCGACGCCCGTCCTCGACCGTGAGGTCCGGGATCTCGAGTCGAAGCTGGTCCTGGGCGTTGCCGAGGGCGCGGAGATCGACACCTTCATGATCCTGGCCGGCGAGCTGGGGCGGCGCATGACCCTGGCGAGGGGATCCAGCATCGTTCTGGACGGGATCCTCGACCCGAGAGACTGAGCTGGTGCACCCCGACGGCGCCGATCGCGGCGCCGCAGCCCCACCGGACATGAATTCTTTCCACTTGCGCGGCGCGCGGGTCTGGTAACCTAGCAAGGATGCCACGTCCCCGCCTACGCTCCGTCCTCGTCGCCGCCTTCGGGCTCGCCTGCGGCATCGCCTGGGCCCAGCAGACGATCACCGTTCAACCCGGAGATACCCTGTGGGGACTCGCGCAGCGCTACAGCACCACCGTGGAAGCCCTCCAGCAGGCCAACGACCTGACCGGCAGCGCCCTGGAGCCCGGCACCACGCTGAAGCTCCCGTCCGGCGGCAACGCCACCCCCGACGTCTACGTGGTCCAGCCGGGCGACACCCTGTACAACATCGCCCTGGCGTTCCACCTGACGGTCGACGACCTCATCGCCTTCAACGACCTCTCCGGCTCGGTCATCCGGCCGGGCCAGACCTTGTCGCTGCACGCCAGCAGCCCGCCTCCGACGCCGCTGACCGTGACGGTCGCCCCGGGCGGCACGCTGTGGAACCTGGCCCGCGACAACCAGGTGACGGTCGGCGCGCTCGCCAGCGCCAACGGTCTGACCGCGTCGAGCGTGCTGCACCCCGGCGACACCCTGACCGTGCCCGGACGCTACGCCGCCCCCACCACCGACACCGGCGGACCGGTGCCGCCCACCGTCACGGTTCAGAAGGGCGACAGCCTGTGGTCGATCGCGCACCGCTACGGCACCACGGTGGCGGCCCTGATGAGCGCCAACGACCTCGCTTCCATCGACGTCTTCGCCGGTCAGACGCTGCGCATCGTCCCCGCGGGCGAGCTCGGTGCGGCGCGTGCGTTGAGCGCCGAGCCCAAGCCGGCGCCCGCCGGGGCGATGATGTGGCCGATCCACGGCCCCCTCACCTCGCACTTCGGCTACCGGCAGTTGCGCGTCGACGGCTCGAACTTCCACACCGGGATCGATATCGCCGCCAACATGGGCGACTCGATCCGTGCGGCGGTGGGCGGCACCGTCACGCTGGCGGGATGGAACGGCGGCTACGGCTTGTGCGTCATCATCGCCAACGGCAACACCACCTACTACTACGGGCACGCCTCGGTCCTGTTGGTCAAGGTGGGAGAGCGGGTGCAGGAGGGGCAGGTGATCGCCCGGGTCGGGGACACCGGCCAGTCGACGGGGCCGCACCTCCACTTCGAGATCCGCGTCGACAACGAACCCGTCGACCCGCTCCCGCTGCTCCAGACCCGGGCCAGCCGCTGACGCAGCGCACGCCGATGGGCGACGAAGCCACCCTCGACCCCAACCCCAGCTCCGAGCTCGTAGCGCGAGGCCGCAGGCCGGCCGCGAGCGGGTCGGGTTCGCAGCGGCCCGGAGGCCGGCGATGAGGCTGGTCGTCATCGGCGACATCCACATGCAGGCCGACAAGCTGTGGTCGATGCTGATCGAGGCCGGGCTCTCCGACGAGGGCCACCGCCCGACCGGCGCGCTGGTGCACGACGACGTCCGCCTGGTGCTGCTGGGGGACCTGGTCCACGCCAAGAGCCGCGACCGCTACGCCGAGATCATCAACGTGCGGCGCTACGACGAGTACAACCCGCGTCATCTGGAACGGGCGGAGAAGGCGCAGAGCGCCTTCCTGCGCGACGTCAAGGGCTTCCAGGACCGCGTCCCAGACGGCAAGATGACGATCCTCATGGGCAACCACGACTTCAACGCCGTGCACCCCGAACAGGGTCCGTTGAGGACCGACGACGTCTCCCACCTGGAGTGGAAGGTCGGCTACGGCAACGACATGGAACCCGAGCTCCGCGACTGGATCCTGTCGTGGCCGGCGGAGGTGGTGATCGAGGAGCTGCACCTCGCGCACGTGGGTCCCCTCCCCGAGCACAACACCTACGACAACGGCTTCTACCTCGAGAACCGGCGGCGCTGGATCTACGAGGAGAAGGACTTCCTCGACAGCACCCCCTACCGGCTCGGCATCTACGGCCACACCCCGGTCCGCGGCGGCGTCAACATCGCCTCCCAGGGACGCGCCATCTTGCTCGACACCAACGGCTACCAGGACGAGTACAGCTTCCTCGACATCGACATCAAGGAGAAGCGCTACCGCCTGCGCATGCGCGGGCTGTTCTTCGACGAGGTCGTGCCCCGCAACGACACCTGAGTCAAGGCCGGTTCAGTTCTCGACGCGGTCCTGGTAGGTCGGCGTGAGGACGAACCAGGTCCGGAACGGCGCCAGGTCGACGGGCGTGCCGTCGGCGGTCACGAAGCGGATGCCATCGGAGAGTTCCCAGTGGCCCTGGACCGCCTGCCCATGGAGGTAGAGCGTGGCCGGGCCGCCCCCCTGCAACGGGATGTAGAGCCGCCCCTCGGGATCGTCGGGGAGTGGACGCGCCGTGATCTGCCCCATCACCACCGCGTCCACCAACACGTTCTCGCCGCTGGCGTCGTTGGCGCCGGCGCCGTTGCGCACCCAGCGGTAGCGGTCGAGCTCCGGGAAGTAGCGGAACCCGGTCTTGTAGACGCCGCTGTAGCGGTCGGTCACGCTGGTCACCGTGGGCGCGTCCCGCGGCGGCCGGTACAGCGTCCCGGTGAGGACCTGGGGGCGGGCGGGCAGCAGGCGGTTGACGGCGCGCCGCAGGGAGTCGCCCTGGCTGTAGAGGTTGTACGGTGGCTGCCGCTGATCGGCCCTGCTGAACAGGTCGCTGCGGTGCAGGGCGTCCAGCGTCGGCAGGCGGCTCTGGGAGATGGCGATCATGGCCCCCGGCGAGCCACCGTCGTGGACCAGGACGGCGTTCATCGACTCGGTCAGCTTCACGAAGTAGTCGCGGGCGCTGCGGATCGGGCCCACCAGCCCCGGATCGGTCGTCCGGTAGATCAGCATGAGGCGTGTCAGTCCGCCCTCCACCGGCATCTCGACGATGCTCGAGGCCTGCCGCAGGCCCGACTGCGGGTACCCGTGCACGTTGTCGACCAGCACCGCCAGCGGGCGCTCCAGCTCCGCCCGGAACGGCGCCGGGACCGGCGCGGGCACCCCGCTGCCGGCACCGCTGCCATCGGGGGACGCGGCGCGACCCCGACCCGCGGCGCTGGCCTCGACCGCCCCGCCGGTCTGCCCGGAGCTGGGCGCGTTGCCCCCCGGTGCGCTGGCGGCGGCCCGGGAGCTGGCCACGTCGGTGTTCCCGGGCGGCGCACCCGTCGTGGTCGGTGCGCCGGCGGCGGGTGCGGGCGCGGCCACCGTGGCCTGCACGCTGGGGACGGGTACGGAGACGGCGGCCTGGACGGTGACGCTGGGCGTCACGCTGACGTCGCGCGCGGTCCCGGCCGACGCCGTCACCTGCGGCGCCTCCAGGGGCCGTGCAGCGGCAACGCTGGCCGTCGCCTGGGGAGCGCTGAGCGCCCGCGGAGCCGCGACCTGGGCCGACGCCTGGGGCGCGGCCAGGGGCCGCGCAGCCGCCACCTGGGCGCTGGCCTGCGGGGCGGCCAGGGTCCGGGCCACGCTCACCGACGTCTGCGGGGTGGGCAGCGATCGCGCCTGGGGCACCTGCGCCGTTGCCTGAGGCGTGGGGATGGGTTGGCTCGGGGTGACGCTGGCCTGCGGCGTCACGGCCAGCACCGTGGCCGGCGGGAGCTCCGCCTGGGTCTGCGGCTTCGGCACGGTGATGGCGGGCGCCTGCGGCTTCGGCTGGAGTTGGACCTCGTCGATCGGGGGCAACGCGCTGGCGGTGGTGGTGCCGCTGGGTGCCGCCGCCTGCGACGGGGCCGAGGACGGTTCCGGCAGCGAGGGCACGGGCGCCTGCACGGCCTCGGGTGGTGGCGCGCTCGGCGTCGGCGCCGCCTGCGTGGCGGCCGCCGGCGGCGGGGCCGACGCCGGCGGCTGGGCCGTGGGTTGCTGCGTCTGCGGCGCCTGGGCCTGCGGTTGCGGTGCGCTGCGGGCCTGCGGCTCGCCCAGGCTGCCCGAGGCCACCTGCGGCTGGGCCGCCTGGGGGGCCGGCGTCTCGACCGTGCTCGCGCGGGCCGGCTGGCTCGACGAGGCGGGCGAGCCGAGGGTGATCACCAGGTAGGGCTCGAGCTTCCGCGGCTTGGGGGCGCTGAGGAAGGTCGCCAACAGCAGCAACGCCACCAGGTGCACCGCGACCGACAGCAGCAGCGCACGCCGCTTGTCGGCGTCGCCCCAGGCCTCGCTCAGACGGGACACGCCCCGCCTCAACCGCCGGTCGCGATGGCGAGGCGCTTGGCGCCCGCCTGCTTGATGAGGTCCATGACCCGCACCACCAGACCGTGCTCGACGGTGGTGTCGGCCCTGAGCACGACCGTGGTGTAGCCGCTATCGGCCATCACGCGGCGGACCGTGTCGACGAGCTGCGCCTCCGTCACCGGGGTGGAGCCGACGAAGATGGCGTCGTCCTTGGTGATCGTCACGGTCGGCAGCGACGACGGCTCCACCACGGCCGTCTGCGCCGATGGCAGGTCGACCGGCAACCCCGTCTCCATGGTGATGAAGGTGGTCGACACCATGAAGAAGATCACCAGCAGGAACACCACGTCGACCATCGGCGTGAGATCGATGGAGGGCGACGCCCTCAAGCGGCTGCGACCGCGTGACTCGCGCATGACGGCCTAGGCCTGCGAGGGCGCGCGGCTCACCGAGGCGGACTCCCGCTCGGCGGCGGCGGGATCGGCGCGGGCGGTCTCCTCCTTGCGCGCCGCGACCGCCTGCACCACGTTGCCCATGAGTTCCTCGCGGCGCCGGTCGATCTCCATCAGGATGGTGTCGACGCGACTGGCGAGGTAGTTCTGGCCGATCACGGTGGGGATGGCGACGATCAGACCGGCCGCCGTGGTCACCAGCGCCTGGCCGATGCCGTCGGCCAGCACCGAGGGGTTGCCGGTGCCCTGCTTGGCGATCTCGGAGAAGGCCAGGATCATGCCGGTGACCGTCCCGAGCAGCCCTAGCATGGGAGCGATCTGGGCGATGGCGGCCAGCGGGCGCAAGCCCCGCGTGAGGTTCTGCTCCTCCTGCAGCGAGGCCTCCTGGAAGGCGGCCTCCACGGCCGAGCGGCCGTAGGGCAGGCGCAGCAGCGCGGCGCGGAGCACGCGGGCGACGGGACCGCCGTGCTGCTCGCAGGCGGCCAGCGCCAGCTCGAGGTCGCGCTCGCGTACGGCGGCGTTGACGCGACCCATCAGCACGTCGCTGTCCAGCCTCTCCTTGGACAGCTTGAAGAAGCGCTCGAAGAACAGGTAGACGGCGTACAGCGAGACGAGCAGGATCGCGACCAGGACGGGTCCGCCGCTCATCAATAGACTCATGGACGACTCCTCATCGTTGAGCTCCCAGCCTAGGTGGCCGGGCCATGAACGCCATGAGACGGTTATACCAGAGGCTTCATGCGACTTCACGAAGCCGCCGGCCTTCAGGCCGGCGGCCGTTGTCACCCCGTGTTGCGCATCCCCGCAGCGACTCCCAGCAACGACACCAGCACGGCGTACTCGAGCTCCTCGCGCTCCGGGCTCTCGGGAGGGAGGGCGCGAAGCCGTCGGAGCAGCTCGACCTGCAGGTAGCTGATGGGGTCGACGTAGGGGTTGCGGAGCTCGATGGAGCGGGCGAGCGTGGGGTCGTGCTCGAGCAGCGCGTGGCCGGTGGCGCGCTCGACCTGCTCGACGCTGAGCCGGTACTCGTCGTGGATCACCGGGCGGAAGCGCTCGCGCAGCTCGCGCGGGACCAGCTCCAGGTAGTGCTCGAAGATGTCCAGGTCGGCCTTGGCGAGGCTCATCTGGGCGAAGTCGATGAGGGTGCGGAAGAACGGCCACTCGCGCACCATCTCGGCGGTCAGCTCGCCGTCCAGCGCCGCCAGCCCGCTGCCCAGGCCGAACCACCCCGGGAGGTTGGCGCGGCACTGCGTCCAGGAGAACACCCAGGGGATGGCCCGCAGGTTCCTCAGCGACTTCTCGCCGCGCCGGCGAGCGGGTCGCGAGCCGATGTCCAGACGGCTGATCTCCTCGATCGGGGTGACGGTGTGGAAGAAGTCGAGGAAGCCCTCGCTCTCGAGCAGGCCGCGGTAGCGCCGGCGCGCGGCGGCCGACGCCGTCTCCATGGCGTCCTGGTAGCGCTGCGGGAGCTCGGGCAGGGGTCCGGCGTCGCGGGCCGAGGACTCGATGAAGGCGTGGGCCACCTGCTCGAGGTGGCGGTGGGCGAGGTCGGGGTCGGCGTAGCGATCGGCGAGCGCCTCGCCCTGCTCGGTGATGCGCATGCGGCCGCCCAAGCTGCCCGGCGGCTGCGCCAGGATGGCCTGGCCGGTGGGGCCGCCGCCGCGCCCGATGCTGGTGCCGCGCCCGTGGAAGATGCGCAGCGGCACCCCCGCCTCGCGGCACACCCGCGCCACCCCCGCCTGCGCCCGGTACAGCGCCCAGTTGGCGGCCAGGAAGCCGGCGTCCTTGTTGGAATCGGAGTAGCCGATCATGACCTCCTGGATTCCGCGACGCTCGACGTGACGGCGGTACTCCGGGAGCTCGAACAGCCGCGCCATCACCTCGGGCGCGGCCCGCAGGTCGGCCTCGGTCTCGAACAGCGGGGTGGCGTCGATGGCCCGGACCCCCGCCTGCTTCGCCAGGACCAGCACCTCGAGGACGTCGGAGACGCCCTCGGTCATGCTGACCACGTAGCTGCCGAAGGCCTCCTCGCCGAAGTGCCGCTGGGTACGGCGGACCTCGGCCAGGAAGGCCAGCGCCCGATCGGCCTCGTCCCCGAGCGCCACCGCCGGCGGCGCCAGCGGCCGGGGCGAGGCGAGCTCGCGGGCCAGCAGGGCGACGCGCGCCTCCTCGTCGAGCGCGGCGTAGTCGTCGACCACGCCGGCGTAGCGCAGCAGCTGGCCGAGCGCCCGCTCGTGCACGCCGGAGTGCTCCCGCAGGTCGAGCGGGGCGAGATCGAAGCGGAACGCCGCCGCCCGGTACAGCACGGGCCGGACGAAGGCGCGGGCGGCACGGTGGCCCTGGCCCCGCTCGAGGGTGCTCTCCACCAGCCTCAGGTCGTCGAGCAGGCGCCGCGCCCCGCCGGGATAGCCCTCGGCCGACGGGTTGCGCAGCGCGGCGCGCTCCCGCTCCAGGAAACGGTGCACGTGGGCGAGCTTCTGACGGTAGGGCTCGCCGGTGAAGCGCGACGGGGCGCCCTCGGTGCGGGCCAGCTCGGCCAGGTCCTCGCGGAACTTCTGGGTCAGGGTGACGCGCCGCTCCCACAGCGACAGGCGCTGGACCAGCCCGTCGACGTCGGCCAGGTAGGCGTCGAGCGCCACCTCGGCCTGCAGGGTGGTGGCCTCGCGCATGACCTCGGGCGTCACGAACGGGTTGCCGTCGCGATCGCCGCCGATCCACGAACGGAAGCCGATCACGGTGGGCAGGGGCGGTCCCGGTACCGGGCCGAAGGCGGCGTCGAGCGCGTCCTCCATGTCCTGCATCAGGCGCGGGATGGCGTCGAGCAGCGAGCGGCGGAAGTAGTACAGCGCGCTCTTGACCTCGTCGAGCACCGACGGCTTCACCGCGAACAGCTCGCGC
This sequence comes from Deinococci bacterium, assembly GCA_030149325.1. GTDB lineage: Bacteria > Deinococcota > Deinococci > Deinococcales > Trueperaceae > JASBRS01. Next base: position 39,492 of record JASBRS010000093.1, on the reverse strand, counting down.
GTCTGCCACAGGGTTTCGATCTCGGCGAACAGCTCGCGCCTCAGGCGCTCCTCCTGCTGCGGCGAGAGCGCCCGCTCCCCGAGCTGGCGCAGCGCGTTGGCGATGCGTTCGAGCTTGAGGCGGACGGTGTAGCGCTTCACCTCGGTGGGGTGCGCCGTCAGCGTCAGGCGCACGTCCAGCCCCTCCATGAAGGCGCGCACCTGGGCGCGCGTCCACCCCTGCTGCTTGAGGCTGGCCACCGCCGCCGCCACCGACTCCGGTCGCGGGGATTCGGGCGTAGCGCGCGCCTCGCGCAGGCGGTTGACGCGTACGCGGTGGATCTCCTCGGCCAGGTTGATGAGCTGGAAGTAGACGGTGAAGGCCCGCAGCAGCCGCTCGGCGGTGGGCAGATCGAGCCCCGCGATGCGCTCCCGGAGGTCGTCGGCCGCCTCCTCGTCGCCGCTACGGCGGCGCTTGGTGTCGGCCCGCACGGCCTCCACCAGGTCGAACAGGCGCTCGCCTTCGAGCTCGCGGAGCACGCTCCCCAAGGCGCTGCCCAGGAACCCGACGTCGGCCCTCAGTTGCGCGAAGGCGTCCTCGTGATCGCTGGCGATGGGCTCCACGGGCTGGATTCTACCGTGCCCCGGGGCGCATCCCCCGACGCCCTCCCGACGCCATCAAGCGGCCTCGTCGGCCCCGGGCCAGCGCAGGCGCCGGATCGACCGGGCCCGCTTGCCCTCCAGCTCGAGCACCACCCCGCACAGGGTGCCCTTGCCGTCGGCCGGCGTGTAGCGACGCGGCAGCTTGTGCACGAAGCGCGCGTGAACGGCCTCGAACGCCATGCCGATCGACGACGCCTGCACCCCGGTCATGCCCGCGTCGGTGATGGTGGCGGTGCCCCGCACGATGGTCTCGTCGGCCGTCTGCACGTGGGTGTGGGTCCCGATGACGGCGCTGACGCGCCCGGCGAGGTGGTAGGCCATCACCCGTTTCTCGCTGGTGGCCTCGGCGTGCACGTCCACCACCACGGCCTCCCCCTCCGGCACGCCCTCCAGCACGGCGTCGACGGCGCGGAAGGGATCGTCGAGCGGGTCCATGAACACCCGACCCATCACCTGCGTGACGGTGATGCGCTCGCCGTTGCGGGCCTCGAAGCTGGCCGATCCCACCCCGGGCGTGCCGGGCGGGTAGTTGGCCGGCCGGATGAGGCGCGGCGTCTCCTCCGCCAGCTCCAGGGCCTCAGCCTGGTCCCAGCCGTGGTTGCCGAGCGTGACCACGTCGACGCCGGCGTTGCGGAGCTGCTGGAAGTGCCGTCGGGTGATCCCGAAACCGCCGGCCGCGTTCTCGCCGTTGGCCACGATGAAGTCGTACTCCTCGCGGGCCTGGGCCAGGTAGGCCAGGGCCGCCTTCATCCCCGGGGTCGCGAAGATATCGCCGATGAACAGGACGCGCACACGGCACGATACCAGGGGATGCCGCTCGGGACGCACCTGCCGCCCTCGCACGCAGCGCCCGCCCGCGGTGGGCACCGGCGTCCTCGGGGGGTGGGGGCCCATGCTACGCTGGCCCGGCTATGGACTTCGATGCCGTCGACCGCAGCATCCTCCACATCCTGCGCGAGGACGGACGCGCCTCGCACGCCAGCATCGCCAAGGCCGTCGGCCTGTCGGCGCCGGCGGTGGGCGAGCGCATCCGCAAGCTCGAGCAGGCGGGGGTCATCCGCGGCTACCGGGCGGTGCTCGAGCCCGATCGCGTGGGCCTGCCGATCTGCGCCTTCGTGGCGATCTCGCCGCAGCCCCGCAAGCCCGGCCAGGGACTGGTGGACCGCCTGCTGAGCCTGCCCGAGATCGAGGAGCTGCACGCCGTGGCGGGGACGTACTCCTACGTCGCCAAGGTGCGCGTGCCCTCGACGCAGGCGCTCGATGGCTTCCTCGACCGGCTGTTCATGCTCGAGGGCGTCGAGCGCACGGAGACGACGATGGTGTTGCGTACCAACGCGGAGCGTCCGATGTACCTCCCGTTCGAGGCACCGTGAGCGCGACATCCACCCTGGCGAGCGTCGGGGAGGAACACCTCGATGCGCTCACCGACCTGCTGACGCTGGCCTTCGGGCCCGCCCCGAACGGCGACGCCTCGGCCCTGCGCGAGCGCCTGCGCCTGCGCCTGCCCGAGACGACGGCGCGCTTCCAGGACGGCCGGCTGGCGAGTGCGGCCACGATGCGGGACTTCGAGGCGTGGATCGGCGGTGTCCGGCACCGGATCGGCGGCCTGGCCAGCGTCGCCACCTACCCCTGGGCACGGCGCCAGGGCCACGTGGTGGCGCTGCTGCAGCACGGCTTCGAGCGCCTGCACGAGCAGGGCGTCGGCTGGTGCGCGGAGCACCCGTTCGATCCGTTCTTCTACGGCCGCTACGGCTTCCAGAGCCTGCCCAACGGCCACATGGTCGAGGTCCCGCCCGCCTGGTTCGGGGGTGGGGACCCGCCGGCCGCCGAGAACCTGCCAGCCGATCGCTGGTCGGAGCTGAAGCCCGTTCACGAAGCCTTCGCACGGCGCTACAGCCTGGCCTTCAGCCGTCGGAGCGGGGTCGGCGACGCCTGGCGCGACCTCGTGCAGCCGTGGTGGAGCACGCCGCGCCGCGTCTACCTGCTCGAGGACGCCTACCTGGTGTTCCACCTGAGCAACGACAGCACCACCACGCTGTTCGCCGACGACTACGGCTACGCCACGGCGGCGGGGCGCGAGCGGCTGTGGCGGCTCCTGGCATCGTTCCGGGGGCAGACGCAGCACGTGCGCATCCACCTCCCTCCGGGCGACGCGCTGCTCAGCGATACCCAGGCGCGCCACGGCGTGCGCTCGCCGCTGGTGCAGCTCCGGGTGGTCGACCTGGCGGCCGCCCTGGCGCCGCTGCGCGCGGCGACGAGCCAGCGCTGGACCCTCGAGGTGAGCGACGCGATGTGCCCCTGGAACGACGGGACCTTCGAGGTCAGCCTCTCCCCCGACGGTTGCCACCTCGAGCGCAGCCGCCGCAGCCAGGCCGATGCCGCGCTCGACGTACGCGCGCTGGCCGCCCTGCTGGGGCACGCCGCCACGCCGGAGACCCTGCTGGCCGACGGTCGCGCCCGCGGCCGCACCGAGCCGCTGTGGGCCCTGGCCGAGCTCACCCGCGCCCAGCCGGTGTTCCACGCCAACGCCGACGGCTTCTAGCCACCCCGAGCTTCCCCCCTAGGCCTCCCGGAACGCCTCCAGGAACCAGCCCGGCAGTCGAGCGCGCTGCCGCCGTAGGTAGCCCGGGAAGTCGGCGTCCAGCAGGTAGGTCACCGCGTAGTCGTCCTCGCTCCGCACCGAACGGCCGTAGGCCTGGACGATGCTCAGGCAGGTACGCCAGTCGTACCAGCCGGGATCGCGCTCCATGCGCCGAGCCACCTGCGGGTCCCCCAGGTACGGGTAGGGGACCTTGCACAGCACCTGCCAGCGCGCCAGGTCCTCGACCAGGTCGATGCCCTCGGTCATGCTCGGGGAGAGCAGAACGGTCGGCTCGTCCGACGCCAGGTGCGCCTCCAGGGCGGCATCGCGCTCGGCCGCGTCGTGGTGCGTGACCACCCGCCAGCGATGCTCCTCGGGCAGGCCCTGCTCGATCGCCCGCGCGATGCGGTAGGAGTGCGCGTGGATGACCCCCTTCTCGTCGGCGTGGCGCTCAAACAGCTCGGCGATGGCGTCGACGAGCTTGGGCAGGCCGGCGGCCAGGTGGTGGCGGGTGAGGCGCGTCACCGGCTGCAACACCAGCGGGCGGTTCTCCGGAGGGAAGCTCGAGGGGGTGCGGATGACGGCGGCGTCGTCCTCCTCGATGCCCAGCCCGCGCAGGAAGGTACGCGGATCGAGCACCGTCGCCGACAGCATCAGGACCTTGCGCGTGCCCCGGAACAGCAGCGGCTCCGCGAACGGTGCCACCTCCACGGGCTTGAACTCCAGGCTCTCGCCGTTGGGCGCGCGGCGCCGCTCGACCACCCAATCGACGCCGTCCTCGTCGCGGCTGCCCACCAGCAGCTCGAGCCGGGCCAGCTGCGTGTCGAGCCACTGCTTGGCCTGCAGTCGCGCCAGCGTCGCCGCCTCCGGGAGATCGCCCGAGCGCAGCTCGCTATCGAGCTCGCGGCCGCGCTCCAGCAGCTCGGGCACCAGGTCCTCGGCGAAGTCGAAGTAGGCCTCGTCGCCGAGGGGCGGCGGCAGGCGCCGCGTGATGCCCGCCCGAGCCAGCCACGCCTCGCCCAGCGTCACCTGCACGAAGCCCATCAGCGCGCCCTCGGCGTTGTGCGCCTCGTCGAGCACCAGCAGCTCGCGGTCGCGGAAGCCGCCGGCGTAGTTCAGCTCGGCGAGGTAGTAGGCGTAGTTCAGCGTCACCGCCGAGGCGGCCATGGCGACGTCCTTGGCCACGAAGTAGGGGCAGTCGTCGCAGGCGGGGAAGCGCCGGCCCGTCAGGCAGGGCGCGGCCGCGGCATGGGTGGGGGCCACCAGGCAGGGGTAGTTGCTGCGCCCCTTCATCAGGGCGAGCTCGGGGAAATCACGATGGTACTGCTGCTGGAGGACCTTCTGAGCGGTGAGCACGTAGCTCGAGCCGGCCTCGCGCGCGAGCGCCACCGCGATCGCCGACTTGCCGGCGCCGGTGGGCGCTTCGATGACCACGAAACGCTTGCCGTCGTCGAAGGCCTCGCGTGCCGCCTCGAGCGCCTCCCGTTGACCTTCCCGGTAGCTGGCGAAGGGGAAACCGCCCGAGGGCACGGCCCAGGCTATCACGGCACCGGGCGACGCCCGGGCGGGGCCGGGCTTCAGTTGGGCAGGGGCGTGGCGGCGCCTCCGGCGGCGAGCTCGAGCTCGCTGCGGTTGCGCCCGAGCTGCTTGGCGCGGTACAGGGCGTCGTCGGCACGCTTGAACAGGTGCTCCAGGCCGTCACCCTGGCGGTACACGGTCACGCCGAAGCTGGCGGTCACGCTCCCCACGCTCCAGCGGTGCTCCTCCAAGGCGGCGCGCAGGCGGTCGGCGAGGTGCAGGCCGGCGTCCGCATCGGTGGCTGGCGCCACCACCATGAACTCCTCGCCGCCCCAGCGCCCCATCTCGTCCTCGACGCGCAGGGCCCCCCGCAATACGGCTCCGATCTCGCGCAGGACGACGTCCCCGGCCGGGTGCCCGTGCACGTCGTTGAGCGCCTTGAAGCCATCGACGTCGAGGAGCAGCAGGCTGAACGGCGCACCGGAGCGGCGGGCTCGCGCGATCTCGCGCCGGATCGCGATCTGCAGGGCGCGTCGGTTGGGTTGCCCGGTGAGCGCGTCGGTGAGCGACTCGCGCTCGACGTCGGCGATGCGCTCGCTGGCATCGTCGAGCGCCCGTCTCCAGCCCGACAACGCGGCCGCCAGCACGATGGCCACCAGACCGCCCCCCTGGAACTGCACGAACGCGGCCAACCCCTCGATCCGCACGTCCCCGGACACGATCAGGACCAGGCCCGCCACGGTGAAGAGCGACCACGTCGTCAACGTCAACCGCACCGCGCTGGGCGAGCTGAGCACGTAGAAGGCGTAGACGTAGACCAGGTAGAGCCACAGCCCCGACGACAGCAGGGAGTCTGCCGACAGCCCCTGGGCGGCGACCGCCAGCACGGCGTGCGCCAGCATGCCGACGGTCAGTAGCTGGAACGACCACACCTCCCAGCTCCGACCCACGGCGTGCCGGACCTGCATGCGTACGAGGAGCATCAGGCCCAGGGCGACGAAGGCCAGGCGCGCGGGGGCGTCGCCCGCGTAACCCCACGCCCCGACCCAGCTGAGGATCACGTCACAGACGTAGAACAACAGGCCGACGCTGAGGATGGACAGGTGGTTGCGGCGGCGGAGCTGCTCCACCTCACTGCGTTGCAGGGCCCCAGGCCTGACCACGTTCACGCCCCCAGCTTGGCCCGGCCCGGGTAACGGAACCCTTACGGCCGGCGGGCAGCCCCAGGACCACGACGACGACGGGCCGGCTGGATGCCGGCCCGCGTGTCTGGTGCCGAGGAGGGGACTTGAACCCCTACGACCTAAGCGGTCACTAGCCCCTCAAGCTAGCGCGTCTACCAATTCCGCCACCTCGGCAAGCACCAGAGCCACCGTGTAGCGCGCAAACGAAATGATACGTCGCTCGCTTCCGGAGTGTCAAGGAAGGACCGGCGCACGCGGCCGGTATCCTCGGGCATGACCGAACGCCGCTATCGCCGGATCCTGGAGGTCCTGGCGCGTCGTCAGCCCGACCTCACGGTCCTCGCCGAGGACGTCTACAAGCCCCACAACCTCTCCGCCATGCTGAGGTCGTGCGACGCCGTGGGCATCGGCTTGGCGCACGCCGTCCGTCCCACCGGCGGCGTCCCCACCTACAACGCCACCAGCGGCTCGGCGGAGAAGTGGGTGGAGCTGCGCGTCCACGGCTCGCTCGATGCCGCCCTGAAGAAGCTCCGCGCCGACGGCATGCAGGTCCTGGCCGCCCACCTCTCGACCGAGGCGGTGCGCTACGATGCCGTCGACTACACCCGGCCGACGTGTGTGGTGTTCGGCAACGAGAAGGAGGGGGTCACCCCCGCCTGCGCCGCCGCCGTCGACGGGCACGTGATCATCCCCATGCAGGGCATGGTGCAGTCGCTCAACGTCTCCGTCGCCGCCGCCGTCATCCTGTTCGAGGCGCAGCGTCAGCGTCGCGCCGCCGGGCTCTACGACCGCCCCCGCCTCGACGCGCGAACGCGCAACGCCCTCGCCGTGCGCTGGTTGCACCCCCGCCAGACGGCGCTGCTGGAGGCGCGGGGGCTGCCGCTACCGCAGCTCGAGCCCGACGGCTCGCTGCCCGCCGCGACGGTGGCGGCGCTCGCTGACACGACCGAGGACTCCGGCTAGCCTGGAGCATGGAGCAGACCCGGAGGGTCGCGGCGGCCGCCCTGGTGGCGCTGCTGCTGGCGTCCGCGGCGTGGGCCCAGACCCTGGAGCCGGTGGCGCGCGGCCTGGTGCAGCCGGTGGCGGTGGCGGACGCCGGCGACGGCCGCCTCTACGTGGCCGAACAGGGCGGCCGCGTGCGCGTGGTGGAGGGCGGACGGGTGCTTCCCGGCGCCTTCCTGGACGTGAGCTCCGGGATCAGCACGGGGGGCGAGCGGGGGCTGCTCGGGCTGGCCTTCTCCCCCGACTACGTCTCCAGCGGCCGGCTCTACGTCGATCTCACCGACCGTCAGGGCGCCACCGTGCTGGTGCGCTACCTGCGCGACGCCTCAGCCGACCGCGCCGATCCGGCGTCGGCCCAGGTGCTGCTGCGGGTGGCGCAGCCCTACGCCAACCACAACGGCGGGGGCCTGCTGTTCGGTCCCGACGGGTTCCTGTACTGGGGGCTCGGCGACGGCGGCTCCGGCGGCGACCCGCAGGCCAACGGCCAGGACCCGGCAACGCTGCTCGGGACGCTGCTGCGCCTCGACGTGTCCGGCGACGGTCTACGGCCGGCAGCCGGGAACCCCTTCCTGGAGCGTCCGGACGCCCGCCCCGAGGTGTGGCTCTACGGCCTCCGCAACCCCTGGCGCTTCAGCTTCGACCGCGCCACGGGCGACCTCTACATCGGCGACGTCGGCCAAAACGCCTACGAGGAGATCGATCGCATCCCCGCCGGCAGCACCGGCGGCGCCAACCTGGGCTGGAACGTCATGGAGGGCGACCACTGCTACCAGCCCGCCGAGGGGTGCGACCGGGCCGGACTCACGCTGCCGATCGTGACCTACCCTCACGCGGCGGCCTGGGGGAACTCGGTCACGGGCGGCTACGTCTACCGCGGCAGCGCGCTCCCGGCGCTGCAGGGCGCGTACCTCTTCGCCGACTTCGGCAGCGGCCGCGTGTGGACGGCCCGACCCGCCTCCGACGGCACCTGGACCGTCGAGCTGCTGCTGGAGACCGGCTTCAACGTCTCGACCTTCGGCGAGGACGCCGCCGGCGAGCTCTACCTGGCGGACTACGGCGGCGGCGTGCTGTACAAGCTGGTGCCCTGAGAGCGTCGGGGCGGGGGCGCGTCGATGACGCCTGGTTGGCGGGCGCCGGGGAGAGGCGCTGGTAGAATCGCGGCGATGGAGAGCTTCGTGGTGCGCGACCTCGGCCGCATGGCCTACGCCGAAGCCTGGCACGAGCAGCTCCGGGTGCACGACCTGGTGGCTCGGGGCGAACAGCCCCCCACGCTGCTGCTCGTCGAGCACCCGCCCGTGGTCACCTTCGGCAAGAAGGGCGGCCACGAACACCTGCGCGTCGGCGAGGACGAACTCCGCCGACGCGGCTTCGAGCTGTTCGACATCGAGCGCGGCGGCGACGTCACCTACCACGGTCCCGGCCAGCTCGTCGGCTACCCCATCTTCCCGGTGGGCCGCCGCGTGCAGGAGTACCTCCGGAAGCTCGAAGCGGTGATGGTGCGCGTGCTCGCCGGCTACGGGATCGAGGCGGTAGGCAGCCCGGGTTACGCCGGCGTGTGGGTCGGCAACGACAAGGTGGTGGCGATCGGCGTGGCCATCAAGCGCGACGTGAGCTTCCACGGCTTCGCCATGAACGTGACCACCGACCTCAGCCACTTCGACACCATCGTTCCGTGCGGGCTCGAGGGCAAGGGCGTGGCCAGTCTCGCCTCGCTCACCGGGCGTGCCGTCCCGCTCGACGAGGTCAAGCCCAAGCTGGTCGAAGCGTTCCGCGCCGAGTTCGAGGGCGCCGAACCGCAGGCCCGCCCGGACGAGAAGGAGCGCGTCGCGTCATGATGAACTCACGCGAGTTCAAGAAGCAGGTCAAGGCCGTGGAGGGCGGCGTCCGCAGCCGCGAGGAGGTCGCCGAGGACGGCGGCCTCGGCCAGAAGCCCTCGTGGCTCAAGGTCAAGCTCCCCTCCGGAGGCGCCTTCCACGACATGAAGCGCAACGTCACCGGGCACCGTCTGGCGACGGTGTGCGAGGAGGCGCGCTGCCCCAACATCGCCGAGTGCTGGAATGCCGGCACCGCCACCATCATGCTGATGGGGTCGGTGTGCACGCGCGGCTGCAAGTTCTGCGCCGTGGCCACCGGCAACCCGCTCGGCCTGCTCGATCCCGACGAGCCGCGGCTGGCCGCGCAGTCGGTCAAGAGCATGGGCCTGACCTACGTGGTGTTGACCTCGGTCGATCGCGACGACCTCGACGACGGCGGCGCGTCGCACTACGCCGCCTGCGTGCGGGCCATCAAGGAGGCCAGCCCCTCGACCGCCGTCGAGGCGCTCACCCCGGACTTCGCCGGCAACACCGAGCACGTGCAACGGGTGCTCGACTCCGGCATCGAGGTCTACGCCCAGAACATCGAGACGGTCCGGCGGCTCACCCACCCGGTGCGCGATCCCCGCGCCGGCTACGACCAGACGCTGAGCGTCCTGGCCTACGCCAAGCGCTCGCGCCCCGACATCCTCACCAAGACCAGCCTGATGCTCGGGCTGGGCGAGACCGACGAGGAGATCGTCGAGACGCTGCGCGACCTGCGCGCCATCGGCGTCGACATCCTGACGCTGGGGCAGTACCTGCGGCCCAGCCGGGCCCACCTGCCGGTCGAGCGCTGGGTGCCGCCCGCGGACTTCCGTCGCTACCGCGACCTGGGCCTGGAGATGGGCTTCCTCGAGGTGGTGTCGGGGCCGTTGGTACGCAGCTCGTACCGCGCCGAACGGGCGCTGGAGAAGAACAACGCCGGGATCGCGCTGTAGCGCGTGCCCGGCGGGATGCGGTCGAGGGTGACGGGCTAGCCGGCGGTCGCGGCCGCCTCCTTGCGCGCTTCGAAGACGTCGATGCACTTGCGGATGAGGTCGTGGGTCTCGTCCAAGCCGTGCCACTCGTCGACGTGTGTGTGCTTGCCCTCGAGCTCCTTGTAGATGGTGAAGAAGTGCTCGATCTCGCGTAGGCGGTGCTGCGAGACGCTCTCGAGGTGGCGGTTGCTGTCGTAGCGGGGGTCGTCCACGGGCACCGCCAGCAGCTTCTGATCGCGCCCCTTCTCGTCGCTCATCTCCAGGAACCCCAGCGGCCGCGCCCGGACCACGATGCCCGGGTAGGTGGGGCGCGTCATCAGCACCAGGATGTCGACCGGGTCGCCGTCCTCGGCCAGCGTGCCGGGGACGAAGCCGTAGTCGCCGGGGTAGTGCAGCGGGCTGTAGAGCACGCGGTCGAGCCGGAAGATGCCGAGCTCGGCGTCGTACTCGTACTTGTTGCTGCTACCGAACGGCACCTCGATGACGGCGTTGACGATGTCGGGCGCCTTGGCGCCGGGGCTCAGCTCGATGAGGTTGGTCACGGGATGGTCTCCTGTCTCAGGCGGCCGTCGTGGGCCGCTCGCAGCACACCTGCTCGACGAACAGGGCGTGCACGCGGTCGTCTCGGAGGAGCTCGGGGTGGAACACCGTGGCCATCAGCCTGTCGGCCGTCACCGCCACGGCGTCGCCCTCGTAGCTCGCCAGCACCCGCACGGTGGGCCCGACGCGCACGATCCGGGGCGCACGGATGAACAGGGCGTGGAACGGGGTGTCCAGCCCCTCGACGTCCAGGTCGGCCTCGAACGACGCGACCTGCCTGCCGTAGTCGTTGCGGACCACCGAGAGATCCATCATGCCCAGCCGCGGCTGCTCGGGGAACCCCACGATGTCGGTGGCCAGCACGATGGCGCCGGCGCACGTCCCCCACAGCGCGCCCCCCTGGCGGTAGAAGGCGCCGAGGGCGTCGTCGAGTCCGTAGTCGCGCATCAGCTTCGCCATGGTGGTCGACTCGCCGCCGGGGATGATGACGCCGTCGACCCCCTCCAGGTGCCGCGGAAGGCGTACCTCCACCACCGTCACGCCGAGCCGCTCGAGGGCCTGACGGTGCTCGCGGAAGGCGCCTTGGAGGGCCAACACGCCGATGCGGGGGAGGGGGGCGGTGCGCTTCACGGCAGCCATTGTGGCACAGTGGCGCGAACGCGCGGTGCGGTCCGCACGACGACGCCCGCTAGGCGCGCCGCCGTCCCGGATCGCCGGCTCCTTCGACGGAGCCCGCGCGCACGCCGCGCACCAGGGCGTGGGCCACCGTCTCCTGCACCGCCGCCGACAGCTGCGCCAGCGGCACCCTCGGCCCGGTGCCGGTGCTCAGCACGAACGCGCTGTCGCCGTCGAAGGGCGTGTGGGACGGCCGGGTCACACGCGCGATGCCCATGTGTGCGCTCTGCGCCAGCGCGCGCGCCTCGGCCTTGCCGAGCGACGCGTCGGTGGCGACGACCACCAAGGTGGTGTTGCCGGCGAAGGGATCGGCGACGTGCCCCAGGCCGGCGACGTCGAGCGCCTCGGGTGGACCCGCCACCAGCTCCCCCGTGCGCGCATCGACGAGGCTCCCCACGGCGTTGCTGACGGCCAGCGCCGCGACCACCGCACCGCCCACCGCGACCGCCACGCTCCCCACGCCGCTGGCGACCCCGGACGCGCCCGTCAGCTTGCCCACGGTGGCGCCGGCGCCTACCCCCACGCGCCCTTCCGCGACCGCGCCCGGACCGGCAGCGGCGGCCGCGGCGTAGCCGGCGGCGGCGTCGGGGCGGACCGCTGCGTCGCCCACGCCCAGGTCGTAGAGGGCGGCGGCCGGGACGATGGGGATCCGCGCGAAGGGCGTGGGATAGCCGCGGCCGCGCTCCTGCAGCCACCGCACCACGCCGTCGGCGGCGGCCAGGCCGAAGGCGCTGCCGCCCGTCAGGACCACCGCGTCGACCCGCTCCACCGTACGTTCGGGGTCGAGCAGCGCGGTCTCTCGCGAGCCGGGGGCCGGCCCCAGCACCAGACCCGACGCCAGGCAGCCCCCCTCCGGGGTCAGCACCACGGTGCAGCCGGTGCGGGCGACCGGATCGGTCCAGTGCCCCACGTCGATTCCTGCCACCGCCGTGAGTCCGCCGCTGGGTGCGGGGGTGCGTCCAGGGTCGTCCATCGCTCGCGCCCCGTTCCGGTCGCCGCCGCTAGGGGGCCGGGGAGCCGCCGGTCGCCTGCCCGGTGGAGTTGGAGCCGCTGCCGCCGGAGCCGGTCGACCCGGGCAGCGCCCCCGTGAGGGCGTCGCCCGACGGGCCCAGGGAAGCGCCGGCCGGCAGGTACTGATCGACGTTCTTGGGATCGACGTCGATGATCTTGATCTGGTCGGGCGGCGTGGAGATGGTGGCGCGCTTGCCGGTGCGCTCGTCGATGGGGATCTGCAGCTGCACCGTCGGCAGGAAGCCCTGCGCGCTGAGGTCGGTGGTCGCCTTGAAGGCCGCGCGCGTGCCGTTGGGGTCGAGCGCACCCGTCTTCAGGTTGATGGAATGGAAGACGATGCCGTTGGGTACCGGGAAGCCGTTGGGATCGGCGGAGTGCCCGCGCAACGCGCCCTGCGCGAAGGTGTTGAACGCGAAGATGGGTTGCTGCGAGCTCGTCACCAGGTGCACCTTGCCGTCGGCGTAGGTCATGTGCTGCGGCATGGGCTGGTTGTCGTCGTTGCCGATCCACACCGCGCCGACCAGCCCCGGCGTCAGCCCCACGAACCAGATGTCACGCTCGGAGTCGGTGGTGCCGGTCTTCCCCGCCAGCCAGTGTCCGGGCACGTCGGCCCGCCACGACAGCGCCCAGTACGGCTTCCGGTCGACGATGTTGCCATGCATCATGTCGAGCATGACGTAGGCGGTCTGCGGACTCCACACCCGCGAGCGTCGCGGATGGGCCTGGTACAGGACGTTGCCCTGCGCGTCCTCGACCTTCTCGATGAAGTAGGGCACGGTGTAGATGCCGCCGTTGGCGAAGGCGGCGAGTGCCGCAGCGTGCTGCAACGGCGTCACCTCGAAGCTGCCGAGCGCCATGCCCAGGTAGGGCTTGACGTCGTAGCCGAGCTCCCGCGCCTTCTCCGCGACCGCCTCCGGGGTGGCCGCCTCGAGCGCCTTGACCGCGGGGATGTTGCGGCTGCGGTCGAGGTTCTCCCGCACCGTCTGGTAGCCGTCGTAGGACTTGTCCCACTCCTTGGGCTGGTAGTCGGGCTGGCCCTTGACCTTGAAGATGGTCTTGTCGTCGACCAGGATGCTGGCCTGGTTCAGCGCCCCCTGCTCGACGCCGGTGGCGTAGACGATGGGCTTGAACGACGAGCCGGGCTGGCGGTAGGCCTGGATGGCGCGGTTGAACTCCTGCGGGGCCTCGCCCGGCCCCAGCTTCTGGCCGACCATGGCGAGCACGCCGCCCGTCTTCGGGTCGATCCCAACGATGGCCATCTGCGCGCCCGGCGGGATCTCGGTGGTGCGGCTGGCGTCGTTGGCCGCCTTCTGCGCCTGCACGTCGATGGTGGTGTACACCTTCAGGCCGCCGCGGCCGAACACGGCGTTCTCGCCGTAGCGCTGGGTGAGCCAGTTGCGCACCGCAAGCATCACGCCGCGCGACAGGTCGGAGCTGATGCTCGGCTGCACCACCACGTCCTGGCCCGTGCGCTCGGCCTTGAGCACGTTGCCCTTGTCGTCGTAGGTGATCTTCCAACCGCGCGGTTCGAGCTTGTACTCCCACGCCCGCTGCGCCGCCTCGGCCGAGATGCTCCCACGCCGGACCATCTTGTCCAGCACGTCGCGCATCCCCTGACGCGCGGTCATGAAGTTGTCGTGGATGGCGTTCGGCGCGGGGATGAGCCGGGCCAGGTAGAGCCCCTCGGCCAGGTTGAGCTCGATCGGGTCCTTGCCGAAGTAGGCCTGCGAAGCCGCCCGGATGCCGTAGACGTTGCCACCCCAGAACACCACGTTGATGTAGCGCTGCAGGATCTCCGGCTTGGTCAGGCGCCGCTCGAGCTCGATGGCCAGCATGATCTCCTTGGCCTTGCGCTCGAGCGAACGCTCGCTGGCGATGTTCTGCAGCACCGTGTTCTTGATCACCTGGGTGGTGATGGTCGAACCGCCGCGGTTGGAGTTCCCGAAGAACTCCTGGTAGGTGGCCTTGGCGATGCCCGGCAGGTCGAACCCGTAGTGCCGGAAGAACTGGTCGTCCTCCGACGCCACGATCGCTTCGAGCGCCGCCGGCGACACCTGGTTCAGCGTCACCGGGACACGGTTGGTCGGTTCCTTGTTCTTGCCCACCGCCGGCACGATGGTGCCGATGCGGGTGCCGTCGTGCGCGTAGACCTCGGTGTTCGAGGTGTACTCGAGGGCGTCGACCTGATCCAGCGAGGGGAGGTCCTGTGCCCACTTCAGGAACGACGATCCCAACAGCGCCACCAGCGACAGCACCGCCGTGAGCACCAGCAGGAAGAGCCCCTGGACGATCTTCACGGGCTCCATGCTACCAGGGCGACCGATGAGCGGAGGTTGAGATGGCTGGGCCCGCCTTCATGTGGCTCCACCACGCCCGTGCGGCCCGTGTCGGCGCCGTCGGACGGCGTCGCGCCCGGGGTTGATCTCACCATCCGCGCGTCGCCAGCAGCTCCTCTTCCTTGAGGGTGTCGAGGTTGATGCCCACCATGGCCTCGCCCAGGTTGCGCGACACGTCCGCCAGGATGTCGGGGTCGTTGTAGTGCGTGACCGCCTTGACGATGGCGTCGGCGCGGCGCAGCCAGGCCTCGTGCCGCTTGCCCTCGTCGGTCTCGCTGGCCGCCGCCTTGAAGATGCCGGAGCCCACGAACACGCCGTCGAGGCCGAGCTGCATCATCAACGCCGCGTCGGCGGGCGTGGCCACCCCGCCGGCAGCGAAGTTGACCACCGGCAGCTTGCCGTGCTCGTGGACGTACCGGACCAGATCGACCGGGGCCCCGTGGTCCTTGGCGTAGCTCATGAGCTGCTCCGGGCGCATCGCCTGGATGGCACGGATCTCGCCGGTCACGGCGCGGGCGTGGCGCACCGCCTCCACCACGTTGCCGGTGCCGGCCTCGCCCTTGGTGCGGATCATGGCGGCGCCCTCACCGATGCGCCGCAGCGCCTCGCCGATGCCGGTGGCGCCGCACACGAAGGGCACGTCGAACCCGAACTTGTCGATGTGGTAGGCCTCGTCGGCCGGCGTGAGCACCTCGGACTCGTCGACGAAGTCGACGCCCAGCGCCTGCAGGATCTGCGCTTCCACGAAGTGCCCGATGCGCACCTTGGCCATCACCGGGATCGACACCGCGTCGATGATCTGCTCGATGAGGCCGGGGTCGCTCATGCGGGCGACGCCGCCCTGAACGCGGATGTCGGCGGGGACGCGTTCGAGCGCCATCACGGCGGTGGCGCCGGCGTCCTCGGCGATGCGTGCCTGGTCGGGGGTGACGACGTCCATGATGACGCCGCCCTTGAACATCTCGGCGAAGCCGGTCTTCACCTGGGTGCTGCCGATCGTCTTCTCTGCCATGGCCACTCCTTCTCGCCTTCGTCTCGGGCCGGTCTCGCCGCCGTCCGCCCCCGCCGCGGCTCCGGCGATGCCCCGCGACGCGCGCTCGCCTTCGTGCCTGTATTGTGCCGCAGCCAGGCCGCGGTCGCCAGGAGTATACGCGACGACGCCGCCCTCGGCGCGTCCCGGATCAGCTGCGCGTGAACGCCAGGTACGCCTCGAGCTTCGCCAGCGCCGAGCCGTCGTCGAGGAGCCGGAGTGCCCGCTGCACGCCGGCCCTGAGGTCGGGCGCCGCGTCGGCGAGGTAGAGCGCCGCCCCTGCGTTGAACGCCACGACGTCACGCCGCGCGCCGGTGATGCTGCCGTCCAGGACCCCGCGGAGTGCCGCCGCGTTGGCCTCGGCGTCGCCGCCCGCCAGCGCCTCCATGGGGTAGCGCCCCAAGCCCACGTCCTCGGGAACGACCTGGTAGCTGCGCAGGCCTCCGTCGGCCTGGAGCTCGGTGACCTGGCTCTCGCCGGTGACGGTGAAGTCGTCGAGTCCGTCGCCGTGGACCACCAGCGCGCGCCGTACTCCGAGCCCCGCCAGCACGCGCGCCAGGCGCTCGGTGAGGGAGGCGTCGTAGACCCCCATGAGCTGCCGGTCGGCGGACGCGGGGTTGGTGAGCGGGCCCAGGTTGTTGAAGATGGTACGGGCCTTGAGGTCGGCCCGGATGGGCGCCACGAAGCGCATCGCAGGGTGGTGGTTGCGCGCGAACAGGAAGCCGAGTCCCAGCGTCTCGATCGACTCCGCCAGACGCTCGGGGCTCTGCGCGAGCTCGGCCCCCAGGGCCCGCAGCACATCGGCGGAGCCGGACTTGCGAGTGATGCCGACGTTGCCGTGCTTCGCCACGCGCACGCCGCCAGCGGCGATGACGAACATGGCGGTGGTGCTGATGTTGAGGGTGTCCAGACCGGTGCCGCCGGTGCCGCAGGTGTCCACCAGTGGCCCGTCGCCGTGCACGACGACGGGCACGGCCCGCGCCCGCATCGCCTCGGCGAAGCCCACGATCTCCTCCACCGTCTCGCCACGCGTGCGCAGGGCGGCCAGCAGGGCGGCGGCCTGCATCTGCGACAGGCGACCGTCCATCAGGCGGCCCATGACGTCGCGGGCCTCGTCGCGGGACAGCGTGCGGCCATCGAAGACTTCGGCCAGCACGGGGGCGATGTCGTAGGTGTCGGCGGGAAGGTCGGTCATGCGGTCTCCTCCGAGGGTCGGGGCGGCAGGGACAGCGCGCCTTCGAGGTAGGCGCGTTCGTAGGCGGCGCTGGCACCCCCCAGGCGCTCGAGCCAGCTCGCCAGGCCGAGGGGGAACAGCAGGCGCTTGAGCCCCAGTTGCAGCGGGTGGACGCCCAGCCGCCAGCGCACCTGCGGGTGCCGGCGGCCCACCCGCGCCGCGTTCAGGCCCGCCGAGCGCGCCTTGGCGCGGTCGCCTGCGGCACGTGGATCGGGCCCCAGGTGGCGGGCGACCGCCGAGGGCAGCGCGCGGAAGGGCAAGCCGTAGGCGGCCAACCGGTAGCCGAGCTCGACGTCCTCGCCACCGTAGCCGCTCAGCCCCTCGTCGAAGCCTCCCACCGCGCGGAAGGCCACGCCGGGAACGCTGCTGTTGGCGCCGTTGAGGTTCCAGAAGCCGACGCGGTCCGGCCGCCAGGCGTTCACCGAGCCGTCCGCGCCCTGGAAGTGGATCGCGCCCACCGCGGCGCACAGGCCCCGCTCCTGCTCGGCAACGTGGGCGGCCAGGTCGCCGGCGCCGGGCAGGCAGTCGTCGTCGGAGAACAGCAGCACGCTGCCGCAGGTGCGCTGCGCGCAGGCGTTGCGGGCCACACCTGCGCTCACCACGCGATCGGTGTCGAACACCCGCAGCGAGAACGGCAGGCCCAGGGCCTGCAGCGCCGACGCCGTGCCATCGTCGCCGCCGTTGAGGCACACCACCCACTCGAAGCGTTCCGGCGGCAGCGACTGCACCGCCAGCGCCTCCGCCTTGCGGAGAAGCAGCTCGCGCCGACCGGTCGACACCGTCAGCACGCTGATGTAGGGACAGGCCATCGCGTCCCCCGCTAGAGCCGCTCGAGGAAGGCCCGGACCATCCGGGGCCCGTCGTCGGTGAGGATGCTCTCGGGGTGGAACTGCACGCCCCACACCGGGTGCTCGGAATGGCGGACGCCCATCACCACGCGCTCGTCGGGGTCGTCGGTCCAGGCGTTCACGACGAGCTCGTCGGGCAGGTCGGTGATCACCAACGAGTGGTAGCGGGTGGCGGTGAGCGGGCTGGGCAGCCCGGCGAAGACGCCGCTGCCGTCGTGCTCGACGCGGCTCACCTTGCCGTGCATGAGGCGCCGCGCGCGCACCACCCGGGCGCCGTAGGCGGCCCCGATGGCCTGGTGCCCCAGGCACACGCCCAAGGTGGGCAGGGTCGGGCCGTAGCGGCGGACGACGTCCACCGACAGCCCGGCCTCGGCCGGCGTGCACGGACCCGGCGACACCACCACGCCGTCCGGCGCCAGCCGCGCGACCTCATCGAGCTCGAAGGCGTCGTTGCGCCACACCACCGGCTCGGCGCCGAGCTCGCCCAGGTACTGCACCAGGTTGTAGGTGAACGAGTCGTAGTTGTCGATCACGAGGACCGTCTTCATCGCGCTCACCCGAGCCCCTCGGTGGCCAGCTCGACGGCGCGACGCAGGGCGGCGAGCTTGTTCACCGACTCCTGCCACTCGGCAGCGGGGTCGCTATCGGCCACCACCCCGCCCCCGGCCTGGAGGTGCAGCCGATCGCCCGCCACCACCACGGTGCGCAGGGTCAGGGCCATGTCCATCGCGCCGGAGACGCTGAGGTAGCCGAAGGCCCCGGCGTAGGGGCCGCGCCGCACGGGCTCGAGCTCGTCGATGATCTCCATCGCGCGGATCTTGGGCGCCCCCGACGCGGTGCCCATCGGCAGGGTCGAGGCCAGCGCGTCGAGCGGCGTGCGCCCGGGAGCCAGCTCCCCCACCACCGTCGACACCAGGTGCATGACGTGGCTGTAGCGCTCGACCCGCATCAGGTCGTCGACGCGCACGCTGCCGAAGCGGCTGACCCGTCCCAGATCGTTGCGCCCCAGGTCGACGAGCATCACGTGCTCCGCGCGCTCCTTCTCGTCGGCCAGCAGCTCCTCGGCCAGGGCGGCGTCCTCGTCGGCGTCGGCCCCCCGCGGGCGGGTCCCGGCGATGGGGCGCGTCTCCACGTGGCGACCGTCGGACTTGACCAGGCTCTCGGGGCTGCTGGAGACCAGCGTGACCGGCCCGAGTTCGAGGTAGCCGAGGTAGGGGCTGGGGTTGATCGAGCGCAGGGCGCGGTAGATGGCGAACGGGTGCACGCCCAGCTCGGCGCTGAGCCGCTGACTCGGCACCACCTGGAAGATGTCGCCGGCCTCGATGTAGCCGACCGAGCGCTCGACCGCCGCCATGAACGCCTCGCGCGTGAAGTTGCCCTCGAAGGCGGTGCGGCGCCCGGCGCGATCGCCGGGGACCCCCGGCAGCGGCCCGCGCAGCCGCAGGTAGGTGGCGTCGACCAGCGCCTGGGCGCGGGCGCGATCCGCCTCGTCGCCGTCGAGTGCGGGCGCCACCACGAACAGCCGGCGGCGCAGGTGGTCGAAGACCACCAGCACCTCGGGCTCGACGAACAGCAGATCGGGGACGTTCAGCTCGTCGGGGTTGCCGTCGGGGAGCTGCTCGTAGAGGCGGATCAGGTCGTAGCTGGCGTAGCCCACCGCGCCCGCCCAGAACGGCGGGAGCGCGTCGACCCCCTCGGCCGGCCGCACCGTCATGTCCCACAGGGTGCGTAGCGGGTCGCGCGTGCGCACGTGCTCGACGCCCCCCGGCGTGGTCAGCGTGACCTCGTCGCCCCGCGCCTCGATGCGCCTGCGCTGACCGGTGCCGATGAACGAGTAGCGGCCCACGCGCTCGCCGCGCTCGACGCTCTCGAGCAGGAACGAGGGGTGGCCGGCCACCTTGAGGTAGGCCGTGAGCGGCGTCTCGAGGTCCGCCAGCACCTCGCGATAGACGGGTCTGAGACGGGCTTCTGCGTTGCTGGGGTGGGACACGTGGGGCTCCGATTCCAAGGACCTGGGCGGTGCGCCGAACGGCGGCGCGTCACGAACGACTCAGCCGATGGCGTGGCGCCATCGCCCGAGGGCCCCGGTCCAGGAATGGAGGACGTGCATGCCGGGAGTATACCGACTGGAGGCGCGACCGCGGCGGGCGCCCGGTACGGGGCGCGCCGCCACCTGCGGGGATCAGCCCTCCGCGCCCTCCGGCAGGAACATGCCGATGGCGTGGTAGCCGGCGTCGACGTAGATGGTCTCGCCCGTGATGCCGCCGCCGAGCCGATCGCTCAGCAGCGCCAGGGCCAGCCCAGCGACGTCCTCGTGCTCGATGTTGCGCTTCATCATGCTGCGGCCACCGGCCTCGCCGTAGAGGTCGCCGAAGCCCTTGATCGAGCGCGCCGCCACCGTGCGCACGGGCCCTGCCGAGATGGCGTTGACGCGGATGCCCTGCGGCCCCAGGTCGTACGCCAGGTAGCGCATGCTGGCCTCCAGCGCGGCCTTGGCGACGCCCATCATGTTGTAGTGCGGCACCACGCGCTCGGCCGCCAGGTAGCTGAGGGTCACGGCGCTGCCGCCCTCGGTCATCAGCGGCGCGGCGCGCTGCATGACGGCGACCAGCGAGTAGGCGGAGACGTCCATGGCCGTCTTCCAGTCGTCGCGCGCTACCTGGACGAAGGGGTTCTCGAAGGTGGCAGGCGGTGCGTAGGCCAGCGCGTGGACGACGTAGTCGAGGCGGCCCATCTCACGGCCGACGGTGGCGAACAGCGCGTCGAGCTGGTCGTCGCTGGTGACGTCGCACTCCGCCAGCACCGCGCCCTCCATGCCGGCGGTGAGCTTCTCCAGCGTCGGGCGCAGGCGCTCCCCCTGGTAGCTGAACGCCAGCCGGGCACCGGCCTCGGCGAGCGGCTGGGCGATCGCCCAGGCCAGCGATCGCTGGTTCGTAACCCCCATGACCAAGCCGTTCTTGCCGGTCAGATCGATCCCGTACATGATGCTCCCTCCCGAAGCGCCCGGAGCCCCGTCGGGCTCGACGAACGCACGCTGTGCGAACAGGCTGCGTCAGTCTAACGTAGCTCGTGACCCGCGCCGCTAGCCCTCGGTCATGAGGCGCTCGAAGCGCTCGCGGGCGTCGCTGGCCTTGCCGCGCTCGCCCCTGGCCTCCCACACGGAGGCCAGCCCTTCCCACGCCACCTCGCTGAACGGCTCGTGCTCCGTCATGCGCTGGTACAGCAGGGTGGCCTGCTTGAGGTCCTCCTGCTCCTCGGCGTGCTCGGCGGCAGCCTGCAACAGCGTCAGGTGCTCCGCCTGCAGGTTGAGGCGGATGGACTCGATCCAGGCCGAGTCGAAGCCGATCAGGAAGTGCCCGCTGTAGAGCTGCATGGCGGCCTCGTAGTCGCGCAGCGACCCCGACTCGCGCGCCTGCTGGCTGGCCTTCCGGTAGAGATCGACGTCGTACTCGATGTTGAACTTGTTGTGCAGGTAGTAGCGCCGGTTCGCCGACTCCACCAGCTCCCCGCCCATCACCTTGCGCAAGCGGTAGAGCGTGGTGTGGAAGCTGCTCGACGCCTTCGACTCGCTCTTGCCGGGCCACAACGCCTCGGCGACCTCGAAGGTGGTGACGCCCGATCGGTGCTCCAGCAGGTAGAACAGCAGCTCGAGCGCCTTCAGCGAATCCCAGTCGAGACGCTCCTGGTCGCGGTTGATGACCGGATGCCCGAAGCCCTTGGCGGTGACGACCCCTTCCAGGGGTCGCCGCAGCTCGGCGATGCGCTTGAGGCGCACCTCGACGGCCTCGAGCAGCTCGGCCTTGTCGAAGGGCTTGGTGAGGTAGTCGTCGGCCCCCAGCGCCATGCCCTTGCGCATCGAGCCACGGTCCTCGAGGGCGGTGAGGAACAGGAACGGCACCGCACGCAGCTCCTGCACCGTGCGGGCCTGCTGGTAGAACTCGAAGCCATCCATGCCGGGCATCGAGATGTCCGACACGATGACGTCGGGCCGCAGCCCTTCGTTGAGCTCTCCGAGGGCCTCGCGCGGGTTGTCGAAGGTCAGCACGGCGTACCCGGCGTTGACGAGGCTCAGCTCCGTCACCTTCAGCGTACCGGGCTCGTCGTCCACGACCATGACGAGGGTCGTCGACATCACCCGAGTCTACTCCGGTCGTCTGCGGTCGCCGTATGAAGGAATCGACCCGCCATCGCCGTGTGCGTCACGCCTCAGTCGTCCCAGCTCTCGGTGTGCTGGTAGTGCACCAGGGCGGAGAACTCGATGGTGCTGCTGAGCGCCGACGTGGCGAACTTGACGTCCACCACGACGTCGTCACGATCGAGCGACTGGATGAACTCGTTGAGCCTCGACTCGAACAGCTCGAAGTTGTTGGAGCTGATGAGCTTGAACTTCGGTTCCATGGTCTAGCCTCCTGCCCCGGACGCGAGCAGCGTCGCCGGATCGTCCCCCATGAGGGCGTCCGCGCCCAGCCCACGCAGGCGGCGCATGTCCTCGGGGTCGTTGACCGTCCACACGTTCACGGCGACGCCGCGAGCATGCATGGACCCTACCAGGCGAGCGTCCACCAGGGCGTGGCCGGGGTGGACGGCATCGGCGTGGAGCCAGCCCGGTCGCGGCGCGCCGAGGTGCTCCAGGGTGGTGGCGTCGTACAGCCACGCGACCCGCAGCCCGGGCGCCCGCAGCCGCACGCGGACCAGCGAGATGGGGTTGAAGCTCGACACCAGCACACGGTCGGCCAGACCCGAGGCGCGCACGGCCCGCACCACCGCGCGCTCGAGCCCCGCCGTGCGCCAGCGGCTGGCCTTGATCTCGAGGTTGAGCAGGCGTCCGGGGTAGGCGCGCGCCAGCTCGAACACCTCCTCGAGCGTGGCCAGGCCGGCGATGCGGCCCGCGAGCTCGGCGTAGCTCTGCCCCGCCACGGGGCGACCCCCGGCCTCCTCGTCGTGGGTCACCACCAGCACCCCGTCGAGGCTGCGCTGGACGTCGAACTCGATGCCATCGAGGCCCTCGTCGAAGGCGCGGCGGAAGGCCGCCAGGGTGTTCTCCGGCTCGACCCCGCGCGTGCCGCGGTGCCCGACAAGCAGGGGGGGTGCGCGGTCGACGCCGGGGAGCGGACGGCCCCGCCACAGGACGCGCCACGTGACCAGCGCCGCCGTCAGCAGGAGAAGGTAGGCGACGACGTCGCCGACGGTACCGAAGGGCCCGGAGAGCATCCCCAGGAGTATAGCGTCGGAGCGGCCTGGACGGTGGCCCCCGACGGATTCCGGTGGCGTCCCCCTCTGCTAGCATGGTCACGTCGTGGACGCCCTCCAGGCCGCCAAACCCCGCCCCCGCCGCGAGTGGATCATGCGGCTGGTGCAACCGCTCGCCGACCGCGGCGTGGCGCGCCTGGCCCGCGCCGGCGTCGAGCCGACGTCGGTGGTGGTGGCCCACGGCCTGCTCGGTCTGGCGGCGGCAGCGCTGCTGGCCGCCGATGCGCCGGCCGCCTGGTGGGGAGCCGCCGTGCTGCTGCAGCTCAAGACCCTGCTCGACAACATCGATGGCGGGCTCGCACGCGTCACCGGCCGGGTCACCGAGGCGGGGCGTTACCTCGATACCGTCGTCGACCTGGTCGTGAACGCCGCGCTCTTCGCCGCCCTGGCGCTGCACGGGCCGTGGCTGCCGGCGGTCGCGGCGTTCCTGGCCCTGACCCTGATCCTGTCGCTCGACCACAACCTGGAACGCCGCTACCGCGAGCTCCGGGGCGGCGCCGACCTCGACGTCGGCGCCGCCCCCGTCCCCGAGGGCGCGCCGCGGTGGCTGCTGACCGCTCCGCGCGGCGTCTACCGCGCCCTGCTGGCACCCCAGGACCGCCTCCTACGCGCCCTCGACGCCACGCTGTTCCGCCTCGCCGCCGGCAGCCGCCTGGCGACGGCCCCGCAGGCCACGCGGCTCGCCTGGTCCGATCTGTTCTCGACGGCCAGCATCGTCAACCTCGGCCTCAGCACGCAGCTGGCGCTGCTGGGGGTGCTGTGTCTGATCGGCCGTCCGTACCTCTACGTGGGGGCGGTGCTGCTGCAACTGCTGGGGGTGGCGGCCGTCCAGGCGGTGCGGGTGATGCGCCTGCGTCGCCGGCTACGTCGCGAGCGGGGGCTCACCCTATGAGCGCACTCGAGCGGCCGGCTGCCACGCGGTGGCCGCTGGCGACGGTGGGGGTGTTGATCCGCGGGCCGTCGGGCCGCTGGCTGCTGATCCGGACGCACAAGTGGCGCGACCTCTGGGGGGTGCCGGGCGGCAAGATCGAGTACGGCGAAGGCATGCTCGCCGCCGTGCGCCGCGAAGCTCGCGAGGAGACCGGCCTGGAGCTCGACGACGTGCGTTGGGGGCCGGTCCAGGAGGCCGTGGAGAGCCCCGAGTTCCACCGGCCCGCGCACTTCGTGCTGCTCAACTTCCTGGCCAGGAGCACGAGCGAAGACGTGCGACTCAACGACGAGGCGCAGGCGTTCGCCTGGGTGACGCCCGAGGAGGCGAGGAGCATGGACCTGAACCTACCGACGCGGGTGCTGTTGGACTACGCCCTGACTGCCGGGGACGACGCCGCGCGGGTGCCGGACGATGGCTGACCCGGCCCGCCGCGGCGCCGCGCTGGTCACCGGCTCCGCCCGCGGCATCGGCCGCGCGCTGGTCCTGGCGCTGGCCGAGGACGGCTACGACGTCGCCGTGCACTACCGCACCAGCGAGGACGAGGCGGGCCAGGTCGCCGAGGCCGCACGCCAGCTCGGGGCCCGTGCGGTCGTGCTCCGTGCCGACGTCACCGTGGAGGCACAGGCGCGCGCGCTGGTCGCCGGCGCCCACGCCGCCTTCGGGCGCCTGGACGTGCTGATCAACAACGTCGGTGCCTACCATCACGGCCCGTTGGAGGCGCTGGACGCGGCCACCTGGCACGCCATGTTCGCCAGCAACCTGCACGCCACCTTCTACACCTGCCAGGCGGTGGTCCCGCGGATGCGCGAGCAGGGCGGCGGGCGCATCGTCAACGTGGGCTACGCCGGCTCCGAGCAGATCAAGGCCCGGCCGGGCATCGTGGCCTACGCCGCAGCCAAGACGGGGGTCGTGCTCTACAGCAAGGCCCTGGCGACCACCGAGGCCGCCCGCGGCATCACCGTCAACGTGGTGAGCCCGGGAGTGCTGGAGAACAGCGTCACGCAGCCGCTGCGCGAGATCCCGATGGGACGGACCGGGCGCCTCGACGAACTCGTCGGGGCGGTACGCTACCTGCTCTCCCCCGCCGCGGCCTACGTCACCGGCGTGACGCTGGAGGTCGCCGGAGGCTGGAACCTGTGAGCCGGGTCAGATCTCGCCCTCGTCGAGGCGGAAGCCCTTGCCCTCCTCGCGACGGACGTCGAACACCCCGCCCGCCTGCTTGAGGTTCACCGTCACGAACTCGTGGTACTGGAGCACCTCGAACTCCTCGAGCGGCACGTCCTTGCGGGGCAGCAGCACGCGGGCGCCGTAGAGGTCCTGGAAGGGCCGGTCGGTGAACACCGTGTGCAGGTAATCCGACACGCGCTGGTCGGGCATGATGTAGAGACGGCCGGTCAGCACGTAGTTGTCGTACATGACGTAGACCAGCCGAGCCTCCCGACGCACGTGCTCCGAGGGCTCCTCGGGGCGTCCCCCCATCACCCACAGGATGTGGTCCTTGGGGACCGCGGCGAAGTCGGTCTCGTACTGCATGGCGTCGCTCTCCGGCGGGTGGCGGAACCCCGCGTCGTACACCATGCAGCGGGTGACCGGCAGGTAGGGCCGGTCGGTGAGGTTGAGCAGGCGGGCGGTGCCCACGAACTCGGGTAGGTGCAACAACCCGTACAGCCGGAACTCGTTGGTGTAGACCCGCCCCTCCATCGGAATCACACGACGGCCGTTGTTCACCATGGCACGGACCCTACCACGTCCGTCCCCTGCCCGACGGCCGCATCGCGCCCCCGGGGTACGCGTGCAGGAGCGCGCCCGACGCCCGGAGGCTATCCTGACGGCATGGCCCCGGCCGACGACGGGAAGGACCACGGCACGCCCACGAGCACGCGCCAGGACGGCCTGTTCGCGGCTCCCTCGGCATCCGCCGAAGGTGGGCGGGTGGTCGTCGTCGACGGCCACGGTCTGGCCTACCGCAGCTACTTCGGCGTGCGCGACCTGTCGACCTCCCGCGGCCAGCCCACGAACGCCATCTACGGCTTCGTACGCAGCCTCCTCAAGGTCCTGAACGAGAACGGCGCCGCGGTAGTGGTGGCCTTCGACGCGCCGGCCCCCACCTTCCGCCACGAGCGCTACCAGGACTACAAGGCCGGCCGCGCGCCCACGCCCGACGACCTCCCGCAGCAGATCGACGTCATCAAGCGTCTGCTCGACCTGCTGGGCGTCGCGCGGATCGAGGTCCCGGGGTTGGAGGCCGACGACCTGATCGGCACCATCGCGCTGCGCTGCGACGACCGCGGCTACCACGTCGAGATCGTCACCAGCGACCGCGACGCGCTGCAGCTGGTGCGCGACTCGGTGCGGGTCCGCAACCCCGATCGCAGCGACAGCCTGGGGCCGGCGGAGGTCGAGGAGCGCTACGGCGTGACGCCGCAGCAGTGGGTCGACTACCGCGCGCTGACCGGCGACAGCAGCGACAACCTGCCGGGCGTCAAGGGCATCGGACCCGTCGCCGCCCGCAAGCTGCTGCGCCGCTACGGCTCGCTCGATGCCGTGCTGGCCGACCTCGACGAGGTCGAGCCGGCGGGCTACGCGGCCAAGATCCGCGACGGCCTGGCGTCGCTCGAGCTGTCCCGCGAGCTCTCGGCCATCCGCACCGACGCCGACATCGAGGTCGAGCCCGAGCGCTGGCGCCGTCGCGAGCCCGATCGCGAGGCCCTCACCGAGCTGCTGCGCGAGCTCGAGTTCGGCTCCGTGCTGCACGACCTCGGACTCACCCAGCACACCGACTACCGCACGGCGCCGTGGTCCGAGCTGGCGCCCGAAGGTGCGTTCGGCTACGTGCTCGACGGCGACCGCCCCACCACGGCGAGCCTCGTGGAGCTCTCGCTGGCACGGGACGGCAGGGTCGCGCGCGCGCCGGACGCGGCAGCACGGCTGGCGGCGCTGTCGCGGGGCACGCCGCTCGACGCCTGTGACGCCAAGGCCCTGACGGTGGTGGCGCGGCGCCTGGGCATCGAGGCGGAGCCCGGAGACGACCCGCTGCTGATGGCCTACCTGCTCGACCCCAGCGGAGCCTCCCCCGAGCGTCTGGCACGCCGGTACGGTGCCGGCGAGTGGGGGGCCGACGCCGACTCACGGGCCGCGGTCACCGCCGAGCTGCTGCGCCACCTGGGAGCCCGCTTGCAGGGCGACCAGCGGGCGATCTACGAGCAGCTCGAACGCCCCCTTCAGACCGTGCTGGCGGAGATGGAGCTGGCCGGGGTGCGCCTCGACCGCGCGTTGCTCCGGCGCCAGTCGCAGGCGCTGGGCGAGCGCATCGCCGGACTGGAGCAGCGGCTTCGCGAGATCGCGGACGACCCCGGCTTCAACGTCAACTCCCGAGATCAGGTCGCCGCGCTGCTCTACGACCGGCTCGGCCTACGGTCCGGCCGACGTACCTCGACCGGCAAGCGCAGCACCGCGATCTCGGCGCTCGAGCCGCTACGCCGCGAGCACGAAGCCGTCGACCTCATCCTGCAGCAGCGCGAGCTCGCCAAGCTCAAGAGCACCTACCTCGACCCCCTGCCCGAGCTGGTGGACCCGCAGACGGGCCGCCTGCACACCACCTTCCAGCAGGCGGTGGTGGCGACCGGGAGGCTGTCGTCGGTCAACCCGAACCTCCAGAACATCCCGGTGCGCACCGAGCTGGGACGCGAGATCCGGCGCGCCTTCGTGGCCGCCGATGGGCACCTCCTGCTGGTCGCCGACTACAGCCAGATCGAGCTGCGCGTGCTCGCCCACGTCGCCGACGAGCCGGGCCTGATCGAGGCCTTCCGCCACGGCGAGGACATCCACCGCCGTACCGCCGCCGAGGTCTTCGGGGTGGAGCCCGAACGCGTCGACGAGGGCATGCGCCGGACCGCCAAGGTCGTTAACTTCGGGGTGCTCTACGGCATGGGGGCGCGCCGCCTGAGCGCCGATCTGGAGATCGCCCTGGCCGAGGCCGAGCGCATCATCACCCGCTACTTCGAGCGCTACCCGCGCGTCCGCGCCTACATCGACGACACCATCGAGGCGTGCCGGGCCGACGGCTACGTGGAGACGCTGCTGGGCCGGCGCCGCTGGATCCCCGACATCCACAGCCCCAACCGCAGCGCCCGCGAGTACGCCGAACGCACCGCCTACAACATGCCGATCCAGGGCACCGCCGCCGACATCATGAAGCGCGCGATGCTGCTGCTGGCGCCGCTGCTGGCCGAGCACGGCGGCCGGCTGCTGCTCCAGGTCCACGACGAGGTGGTGGCCGAGGTCCCCGAGGACCGCGCCGCCACCGTCGCCCGCGAGGCGGCGCAGGCCATGGCCGCCGCCTACCCGCTGAAGGTCCCGCTGGTGGCCGAGGTCGGCGTGGGAGCCAACTGGCTGGAGGCGAAGTAGCCGCGTCCGCGGCCGCCGTTGCGCCTCGGGGCGCGCGACGCGCGGGCTATGATGACGGTCATGGCAGACCGGCGATACTTCGGCACCGACGGCATCCGCGGGGTGGCCGGCGAGCACCCCATGACGGGCGCCTTCGCGTTCCGGCTCGGCATCGCCGCCGCCGAGGGCCTCCGGCGCGAGGGCACGGAGCGGCCCCACGTGGTGGTCGGGATGGACACCCGCCGCTCGGGCCCGATGCTGGCGCACGCCGTGGCGGCCGGTCTGACGTCGCGCGGCGCCGACGTCACCTGGCTCGGGGTGATGCCCACGCCGGGGGTGTCGTACCTCGCCCGCGCGCTCGGCGCCGACGCCGGCGTGGTGGTGAGCGCCAGCCACAACCCCTTCCTCGACAACGGGCTGAAGCTCTTCAACGGCGACGGCGAGAAGCTCTCCGACGCACTCGAAGCCGAGATCGAGGCGTTGATCGAGCTCGATCCCGACAGCCTGGAGCCGATCACCGGCAGCGGCGTGGGCTCGGCCGTCCGCTACCGCACCGACGAAGGGCACTACCTGCAGCACCTGCTCGATCACGCCCCCTACCTCGACGGCCTGCGCGTGGGGCTCGACTGCGCCAACGGCGCCAGCCACCAGATCGCGCCGCGCCTGTTCGACAAGATCGGCGCCCGTCTCGACGTCATCCACGCGCGGCCCGACGGCGAGAACATCAACGTGCGGTGCGGCAGCACGCACCCCGACGCCATCCGCACCCGGGTGCTCGAGCACGACCTCGACGTCGGCATCACCTTCGACGGCGACGCCGACCGCGCACTGCTCGTCGACCGGCGCGGACGGCTGGTGACCGGCGACCACATCCTCGCCATCTGCGCCCTCACCGGCGGCGACGAGGCGGTGGTGGCCACGCTGATGAGCAACCTCGGCGTCGAGCGCTACCTACGCGAGCGGGGTGTCGAGATGCATCGCGTCCAGGTCGGCGACCGCTACGTCCACGAGGCGCTGACGAAGCGGCGCCTGAGGCTGGGCGGCGAGCAGTCGGGCCACATCCTGTTCCTCGACAAGGCCCCCACCGGCGACGGCATCCTCACCGCGCTGCAACTGTTGGCGGCGGTACGCAAGTCCGGACGGCCGCTGGAAGCGTGGATGGACGAGATCCCTGTCTACCCGCAGCGCCTCGTCAACGTGACGGTCGCGCCCGAGGCCCGCGCCGCGGTCCTGGAGGACGCCGCCGTGCTGGCGGCGGTCGAGGAGGCCCGGTCGTGCCTGGGCGATGGCGGGCGCATCAACCTGCGCCCGAGCGGCACGGAGCCGCTGGTGCGGGTGATGGTCGAGGCCGAGGACGCGACGCTGGTCGAACGGCTCGCGAAGCAGGTGGCCGCGGCGGTCGCGCAGGCGGCCGCCTGAACCGGCGCGCGGACACCGTCGAGCCCACCCTCGCCCGGCACATCCCCGACCGCGCCGGCCGAGTCCTCGGAGTACCCCGCCGGCCGGGCTGCACGCCCGCGGGAGCGGTATAGTGCCGACATGAGCGAACCCCGAAGAGGCCCGGCCTGGAGCGTCGTGATCGGCTACGCCATCGGCTTCGGCCTGTGCGGCGCCGCGACCCTGGGCGTCTGGCTCCAGTACTCGTCGCCGGCCTTCACGGCGCTGTCCGGCGCCGGCGTCGGCTTCGCCGCCGGCGTGGTCGTGGGCGGCGGCTGGGCCCTCATCCGCCCCCGCGCGACCCGCGCCTGAGCTTCCCTCCCGTCCCTCAGGGGCCGGGAGCGGGATGGCAGGCGGTGCTGCCGCTGTCCTGGTAGGACTCCCCCGGGATGGCACGGAACGCCCAGGCGTAGTTGTCGGGGCGTAGCGTCAACTCCAACACCCCGAAGCTGCCGACGCTGAGCGCTTGGCTGTTGGCCCTGCGCCACAGCGCGAAGTACTGCGGCGCCCCGCCGGTGCCCACCACGAACTCACGGATGCCGTTGGCGGGGTCGAGCTGGCCGTCGGCGTCCTGCAACGCGAAGCGCTCGTAGTCGTGGTCGTGACCGCTGAGCACGATGTCGACGCCGCCGCTCTGCAACGCGCGCCAGATCGGCGCCATCGCCTCGTCGTTGCCGTGCGGACCCGAGCTGAAGCGCGGGTGATGGAAGAACGCCAACGTGCACAGGCTGGGGTGCGCCGCGAGATCCCGACGGATCCACGCCACCTCCGGGGAGCCGTCGCCACACCCCCCGATGGCCGGGCAGTTGGAGTTGATCGCCAGCACGTGCCAGGCCCCGAGGTCGAAGCTGTAGTAGCCCTTGCTGGGGTCACCTGCGCGCGCGCCCCAGTAGGCGTAGTAGCCTCCACCGCCGCTGTAGTACTCGTGGTTGCCGGGGACCGGGTAGGTGATCGACTTGAAGCGCCCCCACGACGTCTCGTACGCCCGCTGGAACTCGTCGGCGGTGCCCTGCGAGTACTGCAGGTCGCCGACGGCCAGCACCGCATCGGGGTGCAGCTTCTCGACCAACGCCGCGGTCGCCTCCTGCTGGCAGGCCCGCAGGCTCGGCGCGTCGCCGGGGGAACACACGATGTCGCCGGCCGCCACCACCCGCACCGTCTGGGCGACGCCGGCCGAGCCCAGCGCCAGGGCAGCGAGGAGCCAGAGGGAACGCCAGCGCGACCGGAGCATCCCCTCCACGCTACCGCACGCCCGTGAGAGCCACGGCCGTGCGCGTAGCATGGAGCATGATCGACATCACGCGCGAGCTCTCCGCCGGGCACCCGGTCTGGCCCGGGGACACCCCCTTCACCCTGGAGCAGGTCGCCGAGATCGGCCCCGGCTCCCCGGCCAACGTGCTGCGCCTCGACACCACCACCCACCTCGGATCGCACCTCGACGCGCCCTGGCACTACGCCGCCGAGGGCGGCCGGCTGGGGGTGGTGGGGCTCGAGCTGCTGATCGGCGAGGCGATGGTGCTCGACGTGACGGGCGAGGGAGCGGTGGACGTCGATGCCCTGCCGGCCGGCCCACTGCCCCGCCGCGTGCTGCTGCGCACCGGGCAACCCGAGCACTGGGACGCCTTCCCCGAGTTCCGGCGGCTGGCCCCCGCCCTGATCAAGGAACTCGGACGCCGCGGCGTGGAGCTGGTGGGCACGGACGCCCCCAGCGTCGATGCCCTCGGCAGCACCGACCTGCCCGCGCACCAGGCCTGCTTCCGCAACGGCATCGTCATCGTGGAGGGGTTGGAGCTCAGCCGTGTCGAGCCCGGGCGCTACCGCCTGATCTGCCTGCCGCTGCGCATCCCGCACGCCGACGCCTCGCCGGTGCGGGCGGTGCTCGAACCGCTGGGATAGGGCGAGTCCCGGGTCTTGACGCCGGCGCTCAGCGTACGTAATATCCGACTATTGCGATATTGAGAGAGTCGGATATCGACGTGACGAGCCAACTGCATCAGTTCAAGGCCGAGTTCTTCAAGGTACTGGCGCATCCGTTGCGCCTCGCCATCCTCGACGCCGTGAAGGACGGGGAGAAGAGCGTGTCGACCTTGAAGGCCGAACTCGGTGTGGAGCAATCGACCCTCTCCCAGCAGCTCGGCGTGCTCCGCAGGCGTGGCTTCGTGACGGCTCGGAAGGCGGCGACCCTGAGCTTCTACAGCGCCAGGGACCCCGAGGTCTACACCTTCCTCGACATGGGACGCCGCCTCTTCGAGCGACAGCTGCAGGCTAGCAGCCAGCTCCTCGAGAAGCTCCAGGCATCGGACGAGAACCCGAGCGATCGCGCCTGAGGGGCGCGGATCCGCCGGCCTAGAGCCCCCACAATGGCAACCTACCTCGTCGCCGCACCCTTCTTCGTCCTGTTCGGTCAAGCCGTGTGGGCGCTTGTGTCCCGCTCGCCTCGTGCACCGCTACCCTGGGCCCTCAGCATCAGCGGCGGGCTGATGCTGATCATCGGCTACCCCGCATGGCTCCGGCCAGGCAGCGGCGCCGTCGACGCGACGTCCGGCTTCTACCTGACCCTGCTCGGCCTGCTCTACCTGGCACTGGGCCCCTACCTGGGTAGCTACCTCGAACACCACCACGGTGGCAGGGCACGGCTCGAAGCCTCCTTGATCCCGGTGTTCGCTGCCGTCATGGCCGGCATCACCCTAGCCCCCATGGGTTACCGCTTCCTCTTCCTGTGGGAAACCATGACCCTGCTTGGCTACGTGCTCATCGCGCTGGACGGCGCGGCCTCCGTGAACGGCAGCCGCTGGTTCTTCATCGCCAGCCGTGTATCGGGCGGCGGGCTGCTGCTCGCGCTGATCCTTCTCGCCCGAGGGGAGGCGATCGACGGCACGCTGCGGTCCCTGGTCTGGGCCGGGCTCCTCATCGGCTTCGGCACCAAGGCAGCGCTCTTCCCGTTGCACATGTGGCTACCGAGATCCCATCCGGTCGCCATGAGCCCTCTCTCCGCGCTCCTCTCGGGCGGCATGACGAAGCTCGGCCTGTACGGCCTGTTCCGTAGTCTCACCTGGGCAGGCTCCCCGCCCGGCTGGGTAGGTTGGACCCTGGTCGTCCTCGGGCTCTGCGGCGCTGTCTACGCCTTGCTCCGCGGCCTGGCCGAGGACGACTACAAGGCCGTGCTCGCCTACTCGAGCGTCGAGAACCTCAACCTTCTGCTGGCCGCACTCGGCGGCTACCTGGTGCTCCACACGCCGCTGTTCCTCTACGCCTTCTTCGTGCACCAGCTGGCCCACGCCTTGTTCAAGTCGCTGTTGTTCCTCGCAAGCGGCGCGCTTCCCAGCCGATCGCTCTCGGAACTCGGAGGCCTCTGGAAGACGCTTCCCCGAACGGCCGCATACACCCTGCTCGGGGTCGTGGCCGCAGCTGGCCTGCCTCCGCTCGCCGGCTTCCTGGGCGAGTGGTACCTCTTCCGGGGCTTCCTGTCAGCTCCCTCGGGCTCCGCCGGACCGGGCCTCCTGGTGCTGGGACTGGGCGCCGTCGCACTCGCGAGCTCACTCGCGGCCGCCCTGTACGTGCGCTTGTTCGGGCTGGCGTTCCTTGGATCCCCGCGCAGCCGAGTCGTGGCCGACGCACAAGACGCGAGGCGCGGCACGCACCTCGGGCTCGTCCTACTGGCCGGCCCGCTCCTGTTGGTATCGGCCTTCCCGCGCCTCGTCCTGGGCGCGATGGACGCACCCCTGTTCCCCGTCCTCCCGATGTTCGCGGCCGTGACCGTGGCCGGGGCCGGCCTCTTCGCTCACCTTCGCGGACGCCGTCGATCGGAGTACGGTCCCTGGGACTGCGGCTACGGCGCGCCGTCGCCGAGGATGCAGGCCAACGGCCTCGGCCTTTCCGAACAGCTGCTGAAGGCGCTGCCCCTCGTCCAGCTTAGGGTGCGCTCGCTCCCCGCTCGAGGCGACGGGCGTGAAGCGAGCCAGGTCCATGTGGACGTGCGCGACCCCCTGGAAGACGCCTACGAGCAACTCGGCGCCCGCTACGGCCGGCTGGCACGCGGGATGCAACGCCTCCTCCAGTCCGGGAGTCTCCACGTGTACCTGGCGCTCCAATTCCTGGCCCTTGTCATCGTCCTGGTGGTGATCTGGCCGTGACGAGCCTGCTCCTGCTCCTACTCGCGCCGCTGTTCAGCGGCAGCATCAAGGGTTTGAAGGCCGCGCTCCAGAATCGACGCGGCCCGGGCCTGCTGTACGACTACCGCAACCTCTGGAAGTTGTGGCGGAAGGACTACGTCTGGCCACGACCGGCCACCCCGGTGTTCCTTCTCGGACCGGTCGCGGCCGTCCTCGGTCCGGCCTCGGCCGCGGTCGTGCTTCCGGTGTTGCCCGGCGTCTCGTTTGCAGGGGACTTCCTCGTGCTCGTCTACCTCCTCAACCTTGGGCGCACGTTCCAAGCGCTGGCCGCTCTCGACACCGGAAGCGCCTTCGGAGCGCAGGGGTCCTACCGCGAGCTCCTGTTGGCCGCGCTGACGGAGCCAGGGACGCTCCTTGCCCTCGCCGCCGCCCAACTGGCCTCCGGCGAACTCTCACTGGCCGGCCTGGCACACCTCGATGCCTCGAATGCCCTCGTCTACCTGTTGGTACTGGTCGCTTTGGCCATCGCCCTGGTCGCCGAGGGCGCTCGCATGCCGGTCGACGATCCCACGACGCACCTCGAACTCACCATGATCCACGAGGCCCAAGTGCTCGATCACTCGGGGCCGTTGCTGGCGCTCTACGAGCTGGCCGCATCGTTGAAGCTCCTGGTCTACGTCAGCCTGATCGGCCTGTTGCTCCCCTTCCCCCGGGTCTTGGCCTTCGCCTTGGCTCTCGTCGTCACGGGAGTCGCTCTCGCCGTACTCGAGACCTACGGCGTGCGCCTGCGCTACCTGAGGGTCCCCGACCTGCTGTCCTACAACACCCTTGCCGGCATCCTCGCCACCCTGGGGGTGGTGCTACGACTGCGGAACTAGCTCTCGCGTTGACCCGCGGCATCCTTGTGGCCGCCTTCCTGATGGTGGGCCGGCGGAGCCTCGATGCGTCGATACGACTCTACGCATTGCAGAACGTGTTCGTGGCAGCGCTCGCCTTCGCGCTCGCCGATGGAAGCGTGCACCTGTTGGTAGCCGGTGCCCTGCTGTTCGTGGTCAAGGGCATCGCGATCCCGTGGTTCCTGCTCGTCGTACTGGAGCGCCTCGACGTGAGTCACGAGATCGAATCCTACCTGGCCGTCGCTCCCTCGCTGCTTGTCGGAGGACTTCTGGTAGCGCTGGCCTATCGGCTGGGCCAGGGCTTCGTCCTGGCAGGCGCCCTCCTTCCGGAGGCCGTGCCGGTGGCGCTGGCCCTGCTGCTGCTAGGGATGCTGATCATGAGCACCCGCAGGAAGGCGGTGACCCAGGTCATCGGCTTCCTGACGCTCGAGAACGGTGTCTTCCTACTCGCTCTGGCCGAGAGCCACGGGCTCCCGCTCTTCATCGAACTGGGCGTCGCCATCGATACGTTCGCCGCCGTCGTGCTGGCGGGGATCCTGATGTTCCGCTTGAAGGGCGTCTTCGGACACGTCGACACCTCGCGCATGCGCGACCTCCGAGGTTGATCGTGCTCTACCTGCTTCTGTTCCTGCCACTCCCCTTCGGCATCTACGCCCTGCGCGATCGCCACCTGCGTCGCCTCGGCGTGCTGGGAACGACGGTGCCCCTCTTATCGATCGCGCTGGCGCTGCTCCCTCACACGGACGCTCGGGGGGCCCTCCAACTCGACGGCGTTGGGCTCTTCTACCTCGTCCTCGCCGACGCCCTCTTCGCCGTGGTCGCCGTCTACGCGCTTGCCTACTTCGAGGACGGGCACGACACCCACGCTGCGTCGTTCTACGCGCCGTTCTTCCTCTTCCTGTTCGCGACCCACGGTGCCTACCTGACCCACAATCTGGGGCTGATGTGGACGTTCGTGGAGGGGAGCACGCTCGCGTCAGCGCTGCTCGTGTACCACCATCGCGACGCCCATGCCCTCGAAGCCACCTGGAAGTACCTGATGCTCGGTTCGGTGGGCATCGCCCTGAGCCTGGTCGGCGTGATCCTCGTCTACGCGCTGCTCGGAGGCACCACGCTCGACTGGCGCGGTGCGCTGGCCCTGGCGGCGAGTGCCGAGCCTGGTCGGCTCCAACTGGCCTATGCCTTCCTGCTCGTAGGCTTCGGGACCAAAGTGGGGTTGTTCCCCATGCACGCATGGTTGCCCGACGCCCACAGCGAGGCGCCGAGCCCCGCCTCGGCCCTGCTATCCGGCACGTTGCTCAACGTGGCCTTCTACGCCCTGCTGCGCTACACGGCCCTCATGGTGCCAGCGGGGCTGGCGGGCTTCGCCCAGGGCCTGCTGCTCGGCTTCGGGCTCGCCTCGCTCCTTGCTGCGGGCCTGTTCATGTTCGCCCAGCGCGACTACAAGCGCTTGCTGGCCTACTCCAGCATGGAGCACATGGGCCTGGCCGTCTACGCCCTGGGACTTGGGGTGCCGTGGCTTGCCATGCTCCACACCCTGTTCCACTCGCTGACCAAGACCGCCGCCTTCCTTTCGTTCGGGAACGTGTTCCTGGCCTACCGCAGCAAGGTCCTCCGCCGCGTGGGTGGACTCATGCACGTGCTGCCGGGAACCGGCGGGCTGGTCGCCCTGTCGCTGCTCGCGCTCGCCGGTCTGCCTCCGTTCGCGCTGTTCTACGCCGAATTCCAGGCCCTCTGGCACTCCCCGCCTGTGATGATGGTCCTGTACCTGGTGGGTCTTTCCGTCGCGTTCGTCGCCGTCGCGCTCCCCATCGGGCACCTGGTCTTCGGTGCCGCCACGCAACCCCGGTCGGTACCGCAGAACCGGCTCCTGCTGGCGGTGCCAGCCGCCCTGCTCCTGACCGTGGTATGGCTCGGCCTGTTCCCACCGACCGGCGAGGTGCGCATGCTCGCGGAGGTGCTCCCATGGAAGCCCTGAAGCGGGCCTTGCGATCCGGCAGGCCGGTCGCTTTGTGGCACGATCCCCCGCAGCTCCGCTACTTGGTCGAAGGGCCGAGCGGGATGGAGGAGTTCCGCATCCCAGCGGACCGCACGTTCACGTGTCTCGCGCGCGAGTTCCCCGCCCTGGCGTGGTTCGAGCGCCAGCTGGCGGAGGTCGCCGCCCTGCAGAGGATCGGCTGCGCCGACCCGAAGCCGCTGCGGGACCACGGCACGCCCTTCCCCTTCGCAACCTACGACGGACTCCACGAGGTTCCGGTCGGTCCAGTCCACGCCGGCGTCATCGAGCCCGGTCACTTCCGCTTCTCGGTTCTGGGTGAACGCATCGTCAACCTCGAGATCCGGCTCGGCTACCAGCACCGAGGGGTCCGCGCGGCCTTCCTCGGATCGTCGCTGGAGCGCGGCCGCCTGCTGGCGGAGCGGGTGGGGAGTGAACCCGTCGCCCACGCCCTGTGCTATGCACGAGCCGTGGAGCTGATCGCAGGCGTGGAGGTGCCCCCCTACGCAGACCGGTTTCGCCTGGTCTTGCTCGAGCTCGAACGCATCTTCCAACACCTGGGGCACCTCGCTGGCCTGTTCACAGATATCGGCTACGCCTTCGCGGCCACCCAGACTGGCAGGGTGCGCGCGATGGTGCAGGCCGAGATCGAGCGCTTGAGCGGCCATCGCTACGCGCGCAACGCCATCGTGCTGGGTGGTGTGGCGGCGCGCGTCGACGAGGACGCCGCGCGCGCGGCGCGAGCGAAGCTGTCCGAACTGGCTTACGACACCTCGACGTACATCGCTCCCGTCCTTCGGCACCCGATGGTTCTCGATCGCCTGCGCTATGTCGGCGTCGTGAGCGAGGGGCAAGCGCACAGGCTGGGTCTGGTGGGCCCGACAGCCAGAGCAAGTGGGATCGGCCGCGATCTCCGCAGCGACGAGCCTAGCTACCGGCCGTTCGTCCCGGTGACGCGCGTGGGAGGGGACGTGCTCTCCAGGGCTCACGTCTACCTGCTCGAAGCGCAGGCCAGCTTCGGCCTCCTCGATCGCTTCCTCCGCGAACTCCCCGACGGGCCCACGGCCGTCCCGGTCGTGGCGCCGGACGGCGAAGCCTGGGCACGCATCGAATCGGCGCGGGGCGAGCTCCTCTACGTGGTGAAGGCGCGAGAGCAGCGAGTCCAGGCCATCGAAATCGTGAGCCCGAGCTTCAAGAATTGGCCCGCTCTGGAGGTCGCCGTCCGAGGCGGCGGGCTCCCCGACTTCCCCATCTGCAACAAGTCCTTCGATCTCTCCTACGCGGACAGCGACCTATGAAGCGTCTCCTCGCGACCCTGCAGACCGGTCGACTGACGAAGAGGCTGGACGATCTCCTCGCCCTGCCCGCCTCGTCCCCCGGCATCCCGTTGCTCCGACCCGAACGTCTGAGCGACGAGGTCCGCGCCGCCCTCGTCGCGTTGTGCCCTAGCGGTGCGTTCGCGGAGGACGGCGGTGAGTTCCGGCTGGACCTGGCCGCGTGCGTGGCCTGTGGACGCTGCCTTCGACGGCACCCCGACGCCATCGGGGAGTGGCGCACCCTCGACGTCGCGGTGACGCGTCGTGACGATCTCGTTCAGCGGGTCGATCTCGCGCGAGGGACGCTCATCGAGCCGAGCGACCCACCGCCGTCACGGCCCGAGCTCCGTCTCCCGACCCTCGGCTGCCGCGCAGTATCGGCGGGGAACGGCGGCCTGGACGACTCCGAGATCGCTCTGGCGGGCAACCCCTACCACGACATGAGCCGGTTCGGCTTCACGCTGGTCGCCTCCCCGCGGCACGCCGATGCGCTTCTGGTCACCGGGCCCGTGAGCGAGAACATGCTCCCCCCGCTCGAGCGCACGTACCACGCCATGGCAGCGCCGAAAGCCGTGGTCGCGGTCGGAAACGAAGCGATCGCCGGCGAGCTGTTCGCTGGGAGCCCCTGCGTGCGAGGAGGAGTCGACCGGGTGCTCGATGTCGACGTCTACGTGCCCGGCAGTCCGGCCAGACCCGCATCGATCCTCTTCGGACTGCTGTTGCTGGTGGGGCGTGTCCGGCAGACCCTGGTCGGGGGTCAACCGCGGTCGCAGCGACCTGCACCACCGAGACCCTAGCCCACGACCGCTGCGCGGCCCGAGGTGCGCCCGGGCCGCGATGGCACCCCCTGCCCGTCGGAGGAAACCCCGTGCTGCGGTACCGCTCCACGCAGGGTGATCGCCTCGGCCAGAAGGAAGGGAGGTGACTCCATGCGCGACGCTGACGACGACGCCCGCCCCATCGACCCCACGTACCCGTCGACCCGAGGAGATCACCGTGCCCTTCGTCCTGCGTCCTTCGCGACCGGACGACGCTCCGGCCGTCGCTGCCATCCGCAACGCCCTGAACGAACCTGACGAGCGCCTCACGGTGCAGCAGCTCCTGGACCACGACGCCTCGTTCCGGCGCGCCGACCCCGCCTTCC
The DNA here is from genome assembly GCA_030149325.1 of Deinococci bacterium. GTDB lineage: Bacteria > Deinococcota > Deinococci > Deinococcales > Trueperaceae > JASBRS01. The sequence goes on along the minus strand of JASBRS010000093.1, from coordinate 591 downwards.
GCCGCCTCGTGGCCGAAGTCGATGCCGAGGCCGTCGCAACCGGAACCGTCCGCTGCCGTTGGACCGGTCCCGCCGAGGACGGACGCCTGTGGAAGCTCGCCCACGTGCGCCGTGATCCCCGAGGGCGCGGCAAGGACTCCGAGCTGCTCGACGCCCTGCTGGCCTCGACGCCGATCGTCGCCCGGGAGGTCCTCACCTGTATCCGCGAGGACTTCCTGGGGCTGACGACGGAGGGCCGCCCCGTCGGCATCACGTACCTTGTGCGCTGGGGTCGGAACGGCGCCCTTGCGGTGGCCTTCACCGGCGTCGTGGCCGACCGCCGCCGCCGAGGCATCGGCACCGCCCTCGAGGCGCGCGCCGTAGAGGCAGCGCTCGCTCTCGGTTGCAGCGAGGTCGACGCCGGCGGGGGCGCTAGCCCCGACGCTCCCATCGTCCGCCTGCACCGGTCGCTCGGCTTCGAAGTCGAGCCCGGTCGGGTCACGCTCGCCCGTCGTGGCTCGCGGGCCGCCGGGCCGACAGGGTGGTGGGCCCCCCGCGCCAGCCGCCGCGGGGCCCCCCCCCGACGGGGGGGTTACCCCCCGCGGGGGGTGC
>JASBRS010000091.1 GCA_030149325.1 Deinococci bacterium | reverse complement strand
GAAGGAAGCGCGCGACACCAAGCTCGGCCCCGAGAAGATCACCCGCGACATCCCCGGCCTCTCCGAGGCCGCGCTCCGCGACCTCGACGAGGACGGCGTGGTGCGCATCGGCGCCGAGGTGAAGCAGGGCGACATCCTGGTCGGGCACACCAGCTTCAAGGGGGAGAAGGACCCCACCCCCGAGGAGCGGCTGCTGCGCTCGATCTTCGGGGAGAAGGCGCGCGAGGTGAAGGACACCAGCCTGCGCGTGCCCCCCGGCGACGGCGGCATCGTGCTGCGCACGGTGCGCTTCAAGCGCGGCGATCCCGGCGTGGAGCTCAAGCCCGGCGTGCAGGAGATGGTGCGCGTCTACGTGGCCCAGAAGCGGCGCCTCATCGAGGGCGACAAGCTGGCCAACCGCCACGGCAACAAGGGCGTGGTGGCCAAGATCCTGCCGCCGGAGGACATGCCCTACCTCGACGACGGCACCCCCGTCGACCTGGTCTTCAACCCGCTGGGCGTGCCCTCGCGCATGAACCTCGGGCAGATCCTGGAGACCCACCTCGGACTGGCGGCGCTGAAGGACGGCGTCTCCTACGTCACGCCGGTGTTCGACGGCGCGCGCGAGGAGGAGATCAAGCAGAAGCTCAAGGAGGCGGCCGACCGCGACATCGTCGCCAAGGACGAGGCCGGCTTCGACCCGGATCGGCGCGAGCTCGAGGTGCACCGCCGCGCTTCGAAGCTGGGCATCATCCCGCCCGAGCTCGACCCGCACGACGCCGAGCGGGCGTTGGCGATGGCCGGCAAGGCGGTGCTCTACGACGGGCGCACCGGCGAGGCCATCGACGCTCCCATCGTGGTCGGGATCATGTACGTCATGAAGCTCTACCACATGGTCGAGGACAAGATGCACGCGCGCTCCACCGGCCCCTACTCGCTCATCACCCAGCAGCCGCTGGGCGGCAAGGCGCAGTTCGGCGGGCAGCGGCTCGGGGAGATGGAGGGCTGGGCGCTGCAGGCGCACGGCGCCGCCTACACCTTGCAGGAGATGCTGACCATCAAGTCGGACGACATCGACGGCCGCAACGCCGCCTACGAGGCGATCGTGAAGGGCAACGACGTGCTCGAGCCCACCATCCCCGAGTCGTTCAAGGTGCTCGTGAAGGAGCTCCACTCGCTCGGCCTCGACGTGCGCGTGTTGGACGACGACGACAAGCCCGTGAGCATGTTCGACGAGACGGGGCGGCACTGGTGAGCGCGGTTCGTTTCCGCAACGAGGCAAGCCCGGAGGGACGGCCATGAAGGACCTGAGAGAGTTCACCCGCGTCCAGATCCAGATCGCGTCGCCGGCGCGCATCCGGGGGTGGAGCTACGGGGAGATCACCAAACCGGAGACCATCAACTACCGCACCCTGAAGCCGGAGCGCGACGGCCTGTTCGACGAGCGCGTGTTCGGTCCCGAGAAGGACTGGGAGTGCTCCTGCGGCAAGTACCGCGGCCAGCGCTTCGCCGGCAAGGTCTGCGAGCGCTGCGGCGTCGAGGTCACCAAGTCCACCGTGCGGCGCTACCGCATGGGCCACGTGGAGCTGGCCACCCCGGCAGCCCACATCTGGTACGTCAAGGACATCCCCAGCAAGATCGGGGCGCTCCTGAACCTCTCGACCAGCCAGCTCGAGCAGGTGCTGTACTTCGCCAAGTACATCGTCACCGACCCGCAGGGCGCCCACATGAACGGCCGTCCGCTGCGGCGCGGCGACCTGCTCACCGACGACGAGTACCGCCAGCTGCGCTACGGCATGCAGGAGACCTACACCGTGCCCGGCGCCGAGGACGCCGTCGTCGCCGACGGCGAGCAGGTGGAGCAGGGGCAGTCGCTGGCCAAGGGCGTCAAGTCGAAGCTCTCGGGCATCGCGCAGTACCGCTTCCCCCGCAGGGTCACGCTCGACTACCGTGAGGCCCGCGACGGCCGCCTGCTGCTGCCGAAGAAGGACTTCATCGAGGAGGAGAGCTACAAGGGCGGCCAGCCCATCGCCGACCTCGAGTCCGATGTGGTGGTGAAGTGCGAGACCGAAGGGGTGGCCGAGCTGCTCCCGATCGGCGCCGACGGCGGCATCCTGATGGTGCGCGACGTCGACGACGAGGAGGTCCGCTACGCCTACCTCATCCCCGCCGGCATGGAGGTCCTGGTCGGCGACGGCGAGTACCTCGAGGAGGGCATGGAGCTGGCGAAGGCGTCGGCCGGCACCACCCTGAAGCTGCCCGCCGAGGCCACCGCCACGCTGCGCGCCAGCAAGGCCAAGGGCAAGGAGCTCACCGCCACCCTCAAGGTGGAGTGGGCGCGGCGTGAAGAGCACGAGATCAACCCCACCATGCACGTGCTGGTGGGCGACGGGGCCGACGTCCGCGCCGGCGACAAGGTGGTCGGCGCCATCGACGCCGCCCAGGAGATCGTGGCTGCGGCCGACGGCACCGTGCACCTGTCCTACCCGGCGAGCATCATCGTGTCGCGGGCGCGCGTCTACCCCTACGAGGACGAGCCCATCGTCGTCAACGGCGACCGCGTGCTGCCGGGCGACGAGCTGGCCGACGAGGGCCGGCTGAAGTCCGACATCTCGGGTCGCGTCGAGATCGACCTGGTGCGCCGTCAGGTGCGGGTCATCGAGTCGTACGACTTCGAGGCCAAGATGGGCGCCGAGGCGATCGGCGAGCTGCTCGCCAGCCTCGACCTGGAGACGCTGGAGGCCGAGCTGGTCGAGGAGATGTCCTCGCCCAGCCGCCACAAGCGCGCCAAGGCCCGCAAGCGCCTGGAGATCGTGCGCTCCTTCCTGGCCTCGGGCAACGACCCCACCTGGATGATCCTGGAGGCCGTGCCCATCATGCCGCCGAGCCTGCGGCCGATGGTGCAGGTCGAGGGCGGCCGCTTCGCCACCAGCGACCTCAACGACCTCTACCGCCGTCTCATCAACCGCAACAACCGCCTGAAGAAGCTGATGCAGCAGGGTGCGCCCGAGATGATCGTGCGCAACGAGAAGCGCATGCTGCAGGAGGCGGTCGACGCGCTGATCGACAACGGCCGGCGCGGCAGCGCGGTGGTGCACCCCGGCTCCGATCGGCCGCTCAGGTCGCTGACCGACCTGCTGGGCGGCAAGCAGGGGCGCTTCCGCCAGAACCTGCTGGGCAAGCGCGTCGACTACTCCGGCCGCAGCGTCATCGTGGTCGGCCCGCAGCTCAAGCTCCACCAGTGCGGCGTACCCAAGCGCATGGCGTTGGAGCTGTTCAAGCCCTTCCTGTTCAAGAAGCTCGAGGAGCGCGGCATCGTCAGCAACATCAAGAGCGCCCGTAAGCTGCTCGAGCGCTACCGCGACACCCGCGACGAGATCTGGGACGCCCTCGAGGAGGTCATCCAGGACCGGGTGGTGCTGCTGAACCGCGCCCCCACCCTGCACCGCCTCGGCATCCAGGCCTTCGAGCCGGTCCTGGTCGAGGGGCAGGCCATCCAGCTCCACCCGCTGGTGTGCGAGGCCTTCAACGCCGACTTCGACGGCGACCAGATGGCCATCCACGTGCCGCTGTCGGTGTACGCCCAGTCCGAGGCCAGGCTGCAGATGCTGTCGAGCCACAACCTGCTCAGCCCGGCGCACGGCGATCCCAACGTGCAGGCCAGCCGTGACATCATCCTGGGCCTGTTCGTGCTGACCCAGGTGCACACCGGCCACCGCGGTGTCGGCCGCGAGTTCGACAGCGCCGAGGCCGCCTTCGCGGCGTTCGATGCCGGCGAGCTCGACCTCAACTCCAGCATCGTGGTGGGCGGCGAGGAGACCAGCGTCGGGCGACTGCGCTACCGCTTCGCCAACGTCGACGAGGCCCTGCTGGCCGTCGAGCACGGTGAGATCGACATGCAGGACGTCGTCAGCGTGCGCGTCGACGACGGCGAGGTGGTCCAGACCAGCCCCGGCCGCTGCCTGTTCGCGCGCATGGTCAAGGAGACGCTGGCCGAGGGCGGCGCCGAGCTGCCGCCGGGCATGATCCGCTACGACACCGCCTACGAGAAGGGCGCCCTGCGCGACCTGGTGGTGGACTCCTTCAAGCGCCTCGGCATCGAGCGCACCGCCGCGCTGCTCGACGGCCTGAAGCAGTACGGCTTCGAGCTGTCGACCACCAGCGGGATCACCATCGGCATCGACGACGTCGCCATCCCGCCCAAGAAGAAGGAGCTGCTGGAGGACGCGCAGCGCAAGCTCGAACGCATCAACACCGCCTTCGAGCGCGGCTTCGTGACCGAGCAGGAGCGCTTCCAGCAGGTGGTGCGGCTGTGGAACGACACCACCGAGGCGGTCAAGGACGCGGTGTTCGAGAACTTCCGCGACAACATGCCGTTCAACCCGTTGTTCGTCATGGCGCAGTCCGGAGCCCGAGGCAACCCCCAGCAGATCCGGCAGCTCGCCGGCATGCGCGGCCTGATGGCCAAGCCCTCGGGCGACACCATCGAGCTGCCCATCCGCGCCAACTTCCGTGAGGGCCTCGACGTGCTGGAGTACTTCATCTCCACCCACGGCGCCCGCAAGGGCGGCGCGGACACGGCGCTGCGTACCGCCGACTCCGGCTACCTGACGCGCAAGCTGGTCGACGTGGCGCACGAGCTTGTGGTGCGCGAGGACGACTGCGGGACGGCCGACTTCGTGTCGATCGCGCTGTACAATCCCGACGGCCGCCCGCGCCCCAAGAGCCACCTGGACATGAGCCTGTACGGCCGCAACCTGGCACTCGACCTGAGCCTCGGCGATTTCCATCTGCCGCAGGGGCACACCCTGATGCGCGAGGACATCGCCGTCATCGCCAAGCGCATGAGCGAGGCGCCCGAGGTCCGGGAGATCGAGGTCCGCAGCCCGCTGGCGTGCCAGACGCGCGCAGGCGTGTGCCGCACCTGCTACGGCCTCGACATGTCCACCATGCGTGACGTGAGCCTGGGCGAGGCGGTGGGCGTCATCGCCGCCGAGTCGATCGGCGAGCCGGGCACGCAGCTCACCATGCGTACCTTCCACACCGGCGGCATCGCCACCAGCAGCGACATCACGCAGGGCCTCCCGCGCGTGATCGAGCTGGTGGAGGCCCGCAAGCCCAAGGTGAAGGCCGTGATCAGCGACCTCGACGGGGTCGTCGCCATCCAGGAGGACGACGAGCGCGTGCGCGTCACCGTCAGCTCCGACGACGGCGAGTTCAGCCGCACCTACCGTATCGACAAGGGCGTGCGCCTGCTGGTGCGCGACGGCGATCGCGTCGAGGCCGGCGACCAGCTCACCCGCGGGGCCATCAACCCCCACGACCTGCTCGAGTCGCGCGGTCCGGCGGCGGTCCAGGCCTACCTCGTCAACGAGGTGCAGCGCGTCTACCGCGGTCAGGGCGTGAGCGTGCACGACAAGCACATCGAGGTCATCGTGCGGCAGATGCTGAAGTACGTCGAGATCCTCGAGCCCGGGGACAGCGAGTTCCTGGAGGGGCAGACCGTGGAACGCTTCGACGTCGAGGAGGTCAACGACCGTCTGCTCGACGAGGGCAAGGCTCCGGCCTCGTGGAAGCCGGTGCTGCTCGGCATCACCAAGGCCTCGCTCTCCACCAAGAGCTGGCTCTCGGCGGCCTCGTTCCAGCACACCACCCACGTGCTGACCGAGGCTGCGGTGTCGGGCAAGGCGGACAACCTGGTGGGCCTGAAGGAGAACGTCATCCTGGGGCGTCTCATCCCCGCCGGCACCGGCCTCGACGCCATCCGCCACACGCGCGTGGCCGACGAACGGATGCTGGAGAAGAGCCGCGAGGCGGGTGCCGCGGTGGCCGCCGCCCCGGCGAGGCCGCAGGCCGAGAGCGAGCAGCGCCCCGAGGCCTGAGCGCTCGATCCCCCTACGGACCCGAGCGAGGGGCCGGCCAGCGCCGGCCCCTCGCTGTGCTGTGGGCTGCTATCCTGCCGAGGTGAGGGACGTGCACGACGCGGCTCAGGGCGGCACCGGGACGGGCGCGGAGGAAGGCGGCGGCGAAGCGACCGTCATCCTGGCGCTCGACCCGGGGTTCAACCTCGGCGCGGCCTGGGTGCGCCCCGACGGCAGCCTCGAACGCCTGGCGCTCCTCCGGGCCGAGGACGCCGACCGCGTGGAGCTGCCGGCACGGGGACCGGTGCTGGTGGGGGACGGGACCGGCAGCGGGGAGCTGGTGGCGCGTCTCCGCGCCCGCGGCGCGACCCCGGTGGTGGTGGACGAACGGGACACCACGCTCATCGCCCGCGAGCTGTACTTCCGCGATCACCCGCCGCGCGGCCTGCAACGGCTGCTGCCGCCGGGCCTGCGGAGCCCCCCGCGCAACCTCGACGACTACGCCGCCTACGCCATCGCCTTGCGCTGGCTCGAGCGCCGACGCTAGCGCCCCCAGGGGCGCCGTCCTCTCAGGGCCTCCGGGCGCGCACCGTCACGATGGGGAAGAGCCAGCCCGCGCCGGGCGGCATCGGCACCGGGGCCACCGACTCGAGCGTGAAGCCGGCTTCGGCCACGGCGCCGGGGGTGTCGCGGCCGAGATGGCAGCCGCGTCCCTCGACCGCCGTCCACAGAGGGTCGAGGGCGTCCTGCAGACGGGCGATCGGACGGCTGGGGTGGCGGACGTGCTCCAGCAGGCGCAGCTCGCCGCCGGGGCGCAGCACCCGGGCCACCTCGGCCAGGACCACGTCGGGGCGGGCCACGCTGCACAGGGCCAGCTCGGCCACCACCGCGTCGAAGCAGGCGTCGTCGAAGGGCAGGTCGTGGGCGTCGCCGGGCAGCACCGTGATGTCGGCGGGCGCGAGCGCGGCGCGCGCCACCGCGGCGGCGCGGAAGGCGGGCTCGGGCTCGAGCGCCGTGACCTGCACCCCCGGAGGGTAGTGGGCGAAGGCCGCGCCGGGTCCGCACCCCAGCTCCAGGACGCGCCCCCGGAGGTCGGCCACGAGGGCGTCCCGGAAGCGGTCGAGGCCGGCGTCGTCGAGGGGACGGACCACCCGGTCGTAGAGGCGGTCGGCGCCGCCGGCGCGGCGGTCGAGCCAGTCGCGCAGGCTCATGCCGCCGGTGCCCCTACGAGGACGGGCCGGGGTGGTTCCCCGGCCCGCGCCGATGCCGTGATCCGGCGGCCCTCAGTTGAGCTCGTCGTCGTCGCCCGCATCCATCAGGGCGCGCGCCTCCTGGACGCTTACGCCCAGGACGGCGCTGATCTCGCCGGCCAGCAGGCGCAGGGCCCGTCGGTAGGCCTGACGGTCGAGGTCGGGCAGGCCGCGCTCGAGGTCCCAGCGGCGCAATTCGCTGGCCAGGGTCGCGATCTGATAGGGATCGCCGCTCGTCAAGATATCGGTCACCTTGCGGTGACGGGCCGCCCACTGCTTCGGCAGGGTGATGCGGCCGTTGTTCAAGCGCTCCAGCACGCTCTGCACCTCATCGCTCGTGAGCGCGGGCCGCAGGCCGGCCTCCTGGGGCGCGTGCACCGGCACGTAGGCGCGCGAGGTGCCGTTGGGGAACTCGACCTCGTAGTAGTCGAGGTCGTTGCCCGCGATCGTCCTCACCGTGGTGCCGGACACGATGCCGACCCCATAGGGGGGTAGGACCACCTGGTCGCCGTTCTTGAAGGTCTTGGACTGGTCTTTCAAGGTAGCTTGCTCCCTTCGCTCGGGGCTGGTCCAAACGTCAACAACCGCCGACCGCAGAGGCGTCGGATGCAGCACGTTGTTGGGGTTGTTGGGTGGGGAGGCTCGTCGTAGGTCGATTCGAAGCTACGGCGGTCGCTTCCACGTCCGGCATTCTAGCAGATACGGGCCACCCGTGCACGGGGTCCGGACGCATGCGCGACCCTCCTGGCGCAGGTCCTGGAGTGCGTCCTGGACGTGATCGGTGGATTGGGGCCCGCCGATGGTGGGGCGAGTGGCGGCGTCAGTCGCCGGGGACCTCGGGGGGTGCGGCCTGCGGCACCGGGAGCTCGGTCGAGCGCACCGTGAAGACCACGCCGGCGAGCAGGATGAGGGCGCCCACGACGGTCAGCGCGGACGGCACCTCGGCGAAGACGGCCAGCGCCAGCAGGGTCGAGCCGATCGGCTCGAGCAGCGTGGTGGTGGCCACCAGCGTGGGGTCGAGGTGACGCATGGCGTAGTTGATGCCGTTGTGACCGATGAGCTGCGGCACCAGCGCCAGCAGCGCGATCCACGCGAAGCTGACGGCGGGGTAGGCGCCGTAGCTGAGCCCGAAGACGGCGGGGAGGGGGGCGAGCACCACGGCGGCCACGGCGTACGCGGTCCCGGCGTAGGCGTCGAGGCCCACGCCCGAGCGTTGGACGGTCCGCCCCAGCAACAGGTAGCCCGCGGCGCTGGCGGCGCCCGCCAGCGCCAGGGCGTCGCCGACGAGCGGCGAGGTCCCGCCACCGAGGTCGCCGAACCCGATCACGGCGGCGCCGCCGACCGCCAGGACGACGCCGATCAACACCGAGAAGGTGGGCGCCCGACCGCTGAAGAGCCAGGCGAACAGCGCCACCCACAGCGGCGTGGTGGCGACCAGCGTGACGCTGGCGGCGACGGTGGTGACGTTGAGGGAGGTGATCCAGGTGGCGAAGTGCACGCCCAGCAGCACGCCGGCGGCAACGGTGAGCAGCAGCGCGCGCCCGCGGAGAGGGGTGCGGCGCAGCCCCCGCAGCGTGATCGGCACCATCACCAGCGTGGCCAGGGCCATGCGGTACAGGGCGATGACGACCCCGGGGGCGGCGGCCAGCCGCACGAAGATGGCGGCCAGGCTGATGGCGAGGATCGCGACCGCCAGCACGGCTCCAACGCGCGTTCGACCCGACGCCGCCATGGGCGTCATCGTACCGTGTGCAGGCCGCGCCGACGACGCCCTCGCGGGCGGGGGACGCGCGGTAGAGTACGGACCGTGAGCGACTTCCCGTCGGACTTCATCTGGGGGGTGTCGACCGCCGCCTATCAGATCGAGGGGGCCGTCGACGACGGCAAGGGGCCCTCGATCTGGGACACCTTCGCCCACGAGCCCGGACGCATCCGGGACGGCACCAGCGGCGACGTGGCCTGCGATCACCTGCGGCGCATGGACGAGGACCTCGACCTGCTGGCCGATCTGGGCGTGGGCGCCTACCGCTTCTCCACCGCCTGGACGCGGCTGTTCCCCGAGGGCGGCGGGCGCCTGCGGCGGCAGGGGCTGGACCTCTACGAGCGCCTGGTCGACGGTCTGCTGGCGCGCGGCATCGCGCCCTGGCTGTGCCTGTACCACTGGGACCTGCCGCAGGCGCTGCAGGACCGCGGAGGCTGGGCGTCGCGCGACACCGCGCTGTACTTCGCCGACTACGCCGCGGCGGTGGGCGAGCACCTGGGCGACCGGCTCGACCACGTGCTCATGCTCAACGAGCCCAACGTCCACGCCGTGCTGGGCCACCTGCTCGGGGTGCACGCCCCTGGATCGACCGATCTGGTCACCTTCCGCGATGCCGTGCACCACCTGAACCTGGCGACCGGCCTGGGGCTCGCCCGGTTGCGCGACCTCGGCGGGCCCGCCCGCCTGGGGACCGTGCTCAACCTGCAGCCCGTCGTCCCCGCCGGCGACGGCGAGGACGACCAGCGGGCGGCGGAGCTGCTCGACGCGGTGTGGAACCGCTGGGTCCTCGACCCGCTGCTCCGGGGGCGCTATCCCGAGACAGGGGAGGCGTTGTTGGCCGGGCTCGATGTCGACGCCGATCTCCCCCTGATCCACCAACCGATCGACGTGCTCGGCGTGAACTTCTACACCCGGGCGCAGGTGCGGGCCAGCCTGGAGAGCCCGGTCGGGCTCGAGCTGGTGCCGCCCAGCGACGCCTCCGAGACCACCGCCATGGGCTGGGAGGTCGTGCCCGAGGCGTTGCTCGCCCAGCTCCAGGAGCTCAAGGACGACTACGGCAACCCGCCGGTGGTGATCACCGAGAACGGTTCCGCGTACCCCGACCCGGCGCCTTCGGGCGGTCGGGTCGAGGACCCGCAGCGGGTGCGCTATCTGGCGAGGCACCTGCAGGCGGTGGGGCAAGCGATCGCTCGGGGGTGCGACGTCCGCGGGTACTTCGCCTGGACGTTGGTGGACAACTTCGAGTGGGCCGAGGGGTTCACGCGCCGCTTCGGGCTGGTGCACCTCGACCTGCAGACGCTCCGGCGGACGCCCAAGCGGTCGTTCGACGCCTACGCGGCGGTGGTGCGGGGGACAGCCCCCGAGGCGTTGCTGGAGCCGACCTAGATCGCGCCGGCCGGCTCCCCGGTCAGGGGGCCTGCGTGCGACCGTCGGTCGCCAACGACCACGCCAGCAGGGCCCAGCCGCCGATCTGGAGCAACCCGCCCAGCGGCGTCACCGCCCCCAGCAGCTTCACGCCGGTGGCGACCAGCAGGTACAGGCTCCCGGAGAAGACCAGCGTGCCGAGCAGCAGCAGCAGCGGCGCTAGCCGGGTCCGGGGGCGCAGGGCTCCCACCGCCAGCAACCCCAGGGCGTGGTACATCTCGAAGCGCACCGCCGTCTCCCACACGTCCATGGTCGAGGCCGGCAGCACCGCGGCCAGGGTGTGTACGCCGAAGGCCCCGAGCACCACGGCCACGCCGGCCAGGGCAGCTCCCCAGGCGGCCGCCGTCGCGGGCGACAGCCCGATGCCGGCGCGCGCGGGCTTCACGGGCGCTCCCCGTGGGGGTGGGCGCGGAACGTCGGTGTAGGCGCTCGCCGGGGGCGCGCGCGATCCTCGAGGTAGGAGCTCACGTCGGACACGCCGGGCATCGTACCGTGCGAACCCCGTGGCCCGTGCCTCAGCGGCCGCCGGAGCTGCCGCCACCCCCGCCGCCGCCCCCGCCACCCGACGACGAGCCGCCCGACGAGGCCGAAGCGGACGCCGCCGTCAGCGCGCTCGACAGCGATTGGATCTGAGCGGCCATCGACGACAGACTCTGGATGCCGCTGCCCGGGTGGGCGCCCAGCCAGGCGCCGCGTTGCAGCATCATCGCCTCGTCGGCCCCCGCCAGGGGCGCGGCGCGCGCCACCGTCTTGAGGTAGCGGTCGGCGACGCCGAGCGCCGCGGCGTAGCAGTAGTAGACGTCCCACAGGCCGAAGAAGTCGAGCGGGGCGTCCTTCATGCGGGTGTAGTCGGTGAGGGTGCGCCGGAAGCCGCGCCAGCCGTAGATCTCGGGGGCGAGCTCCTCCCGCCAGGCGGGCAGGGCGGCGCTCGCCACCGCCGTGGCCAGCAGGGCCAGCCCGGCGCCGACGCCGAACAGGGCGCGCGCCGCGCCGTGCCCGACGAACGCGCCCAGGCCCAACAGCAGGGCGGTCACCAGCGCGGTCCCCGTCCAGCGGCGGCTCGCCTGCCGGCTCTCGGGGCTGATGAGCGCGCCGCCGCGCTGCGCCTCGACCCAGTCGCGGACGCGCTTGCCCCAGGCCTTCACGAAGGTGGCGCCGTGACGCTTGGAGTAGGCCTTGAGCTCGTTGAACTCCAGGAAGTCGGGGTCGCCGCGGCGATGGGTGCGTGCGGCCGCCCGCAGGTACTCCAGCACGTCGCGCTCGAAGGGCTCGAGGTCGGCGTCGGAACGGCCGGGATCGAGCTGCATCTCGAAACGGCGTCCCTTGGGGACGAAGCTGCCGTAGCCGCGGCGCGCCAGATCCATGATGGTAGCGAAGAAGGCGGGGCCCATGCTGGTGGAGCTGAAGGTCTGCATCAGCAGCGCCGTGACGGCGGCGGGCGGCAGGTCGCTGGGCGGCTCGAAGGGGTAGCGCATGCTGGGAACGCTCGGCTCGCGGCCGTAGCGGCGGTAGTCGCGCCCCACCCCGTTCCCCAGCCAGATGACCGCCAGCAGCGGCAGCAGGCCCCACAGCCAGTGCGATCGGACGCGTTCGACGAGGCGGTTGCGCGCCTGCTCGGCGACGTGCTCCTGCTCGTTTCGCAGCAGGTCGCGCAGCCCCGGACGCGTGCCGTTCAGGGTGAAGAGCGTCGGGTCCATGAGGTAGCGCACCTCGACGCCGTCGCCGGCCGGGATGCGCTCGAAGGCCACGCTCAGCGTGCTGCGGTCGTCGGAGAGGCGGACGGTGGGCTGCTCGGGGTTGGCGTAGCGGTGGACGTAGGCGTCGAAGGGAGCGGCCATCGGCCCGGGGGCGTGCACCGTCAGGCGGTAGCCCAGGATCACCGGGTGGTCGAGCTGGATGAGGTTCCAGTACCACTGCACGACGTCGGTGTAGGCGTCCATGGTGCCGCTCAGGCGGTAGGCGAAGTGCACGCGCCGCTCCTGGATACGGCGGTCCATGTGCACCACCACCTCGGTGCCGTGGTCGCAGGGCTGGCTGTAGGCGTGCCAACTGGGTCCCGGTCCGAGGGCGGCGGTCTCCGGGAGCAGCGTGACGGTCTGGCCGGCGTCGTGCCCCACGCAGATGAAGGCCTCGCCGAAGTCGCCGCTGGTCCACAGGGTGCGGGTGTCCTGCACCACGGCGCTGCCGTCGGCCTCGAGCGTGACGTCCTGGACGACATCGCGCCACTGGTAGCTCTGGGCCCCGGCCCAACCGAGCAGCAGCAGCGCCAGCAGAACCAGCAGCGGCCGCGACGGGCGCCGACCGCGCGCGGCACGCCGCGCGGCCGCGGTGCGCTCGGATGGGGGGGCGGGACGACGGGGACGCATGGGGCGACTCACGGGGCGGGGAAGGCCTGGCTGACGACGGCGCCGGGCGAGCCCATCGTTCCCAGATCCTTCCCGTTCATCACCAGGTCGACGCCGGCGGCGTTGCCGACGTGGAGGTAGACCGGAAGGTCGAAGACGTAGTGGGTGCCGGCATCGACGGTGGCGTAGACCAGCCGTTCGCCCTGGTTGCGGGTGGTGCTGTGGTAGACCTCCAGCCAGGTGCGTTCGGTGATGTTGATGCCGATCTGCTTGGGGCCGACCGACGCCGGCGTGACCGGCCTCTCGGGCGTCGTTTCCACCGGCGTCGACGCCGTCCGCGGCAGCGGCGTCAGGCTGTAGTCGAGGGTGGTGTCCTGGCGCAGGTCGACGGTGGTCTGGAGCGGCTGGTAGCCATCCAGCGTGATCTTCACCACCCGTCCCTCGCGGGTCGTCACCGGCGCGTCGCGGATCGGGGTGGTGCCGGCCAGGGCGTAGCCGTCGATGCTGACGGTGGCGCCGGGCGGCGTGGTGGTGATGCTCACCTGCACCGTCCGCGCCTGGACCGCATCGCCGACCACGCCGGCGGGAGCCGGCGCGGCCCCGGCGGCGGCG
>JASBRS010000068.1 GCA_030149325.1 Deinococci bacterium | reverse complement strand
GGCCCCACCGGCGGCCGCCACGTGTGGACGGCCCTCGCGGAGAGCGTCGACGCCGAGACCGTGGCCACGCTCGCGCGCCTGGCGCGCCACGTGTGCCCCTCGCTCGACCTCTCCCCGCTCAGCAACGCTGCCACGGGCTGTGTGCGGCCACCATGCGCCCCACACCGTGCCGGCGGCCGCTCCACCGTGCTCTCAGGCGTCCTGGACGCTCTCACGAGCCCCACAGGCACCGCGGAGCAGGTGCGGCGGCTCGTCGAGGCCCTGGCGCAGCTCGTCGACGACGCCGAGCCCGCCCACGACCTCGACCCGCACAGGCCCGTCCCCCTCGACGACCACTCCCGGCTCTACCTGCCAGGACCGCGGCGCGAGCTGCCGGCCGTCTCGGCCGCCGCCCTCCGCGAGGACGCCGCCTCCGGCGACGCCTCAGCCGTGCTGTGGCGCGTCCTGATCGGCGCCGCCGCCGCACGGTGGCGTCACGCCGACGTCGCCGCGCTCGTCGAGGACTCCCCCGGCCTAGAGCACGTGCGCACCTACCGAGACCGCAGCCAGCGCCGGCCCCGCGGCCCCGTCGACGCAGCGCGCGTCCTGCGCCGCCAGTGGGACAAGGCCGTCAGGCACGTGGCCAGCTCGCCCCGCCAGATCGGGGACGATCCCACCTTCGACGCCCGCGCCGACGCGATCGCCGCGCACGTGCGCGACGTACAGGGCCGTGCCGACGCCAGCGCCGGCCGCTGGACCACCGGAGGCGGCCCAGCCGACCGGCGCGTGCTCGACGTCCTGTGCATCCTCGCGCTACAGGCCCTCAGCGGCGCTGTGGAGGCCGACACCCGCCGCCTGGCACTCCTGGCAGGGGTCGGCCGGGAAACGGCCCGCACGGCGCTCCTGCGCCTCTCAGCGGACGGATGGATCGCCCAGGCCCAGGAGGCCGCCGGCCCGCACGGAGCGCACTGGACGATCGGCCCCGACTCGGTTATCCACACTCCTGCCGATATAGATCGGTCACAAGCGGACCCGCGCCCCGCAGGGGCCGGGGCCGCCGAACGATCCGCCCTCCTCGCCACGCTCAGCGCGCGCTCGGGTGACGCCACGCACGACCTGTTCACGATGGCACCGGGGCTGGGACACCACGCTGGGAACACCTACGCCAGGACCACCACCGAACCCCAGGACCTCGACGAGCTGTCAGCTCGGACCGGAGACTCCCCCGAACGCACCGCCCGCATCCTCGACCGGCTCGTGTCGGCCGGCGTGCTCGTGCGATCGCGCCACGGCTGGCGTCGACACCGCACCGACCACCGCACCGCGGCCGCGCGCCGTCTCGACGTCGACGGCCGCCTCGACGACCGAGCACACAGGTACGCCGTCGAGCGTGAGCTGTGGGCCTGGTGGCAGGCCGAGGACGCATGGATGCGAGCACCGCGGCGACCCGGCGCCAAGCACCGCCCCGGTCGAGGGCAGCTCGCGCTCGTGCTCACCCCCGACGCCGGCACCCACGCCTATGGCCCGCACCCACGTCGAGCCGACGGACGTCTCGACTGGCGCGAGGCCCGCCGAATCGTCGAGGACGAGCGCGATGGTCGAGCCCAGCGACCCCGGCCCCCTGCCGACGACGACGTGTCGTCGGCCGAGCAGGTGCTCATGTCGGTTCTCGGAGCCGTGCGCATCGCCTGAGCCCGTCAGGACTCCCCCGCCCCCAATGGGCACAGCCCGGCGATCGCCGGGGCCGGCCTGCACACAGTGGGGACGGCCGAGCAGGGCACCCACGAGCGCTCACGCTCGTCACCGGCGAGAGCTGCGCCCTCGCGCTCCGCGAGCGGCCCTGCGGGCCGTGACCGACGGCCGCTGCGCGGCCGGCAGCATCGCGCCTACGGCGCTCGTTTTCTCGCCGTGAAGCCTTCGGCAGCATACGGTCGGCCGACCTACGCGCAAGAGCTTTCGCGGCATATCCTCCCTCGCTGCGCTCAGTCCGGTATTCCACGGTCTCTTGCACTCCGGTCGGCTCTCCCTAGCGGCACATTCGTGCCTTCACGGCAAGAAAACGTGGAGGGGGAAGCAACAGCCACCCGGACCCCGAGGAGCCCGTCACCATGAGCACCACGACCGCGCCAACCGTCCTCATCTGCACCAGCAGCACCGACGGCGAGCCCGTGTGGTGGGTCGAGTGCTCGTGCGGATGGAGCCACGCCGAGCGCAGCACCCAGGAGGACACCGCCCGGATGCTCGACCAGTGGCGCCAGCACCACCACCAGGACCACCCCGGCGCGGCCCTCATCGAGCCGAGCCCGGCCACGCTGACGCCCTACCAGGTGTGCCCCTACTGCGACGCGACCGACGAGACGTGCCCCGCAGCCAAGACCGAGCGCGCGTGCTGCGAGTGCACGCACCCCGGCATCGAGCACTGACAACAACCCTAATAGTACTATTACCGTTACCGGAGGTAGAGAGATGGCCCGCAAGATCAAGACCACGAAGAGCCCCGAGGAGCGTCGCGCCGAGGCCGAGGGCCTGCACGCCACGATCGCGGAGCAGGTCGAGGAGCTGCGCAGTTCGGAAGCATGGACCCGGTTCCTGACGTTCGCCCAGGCGTTCCACCGCTACAGCATCAACAACCTGTTGCTGATCCTCGCGCAGAAGCCCGAGGCGACCCACGTCGCCGGCTACCGCACGTGGCAGAAGCTTGGCCGCCAGGTGCGCAAGGGAGAGCGCGGAATCCGCATCTTCGGCGGCCGCGACGTGCGCGAGACCGTCGAGGACGAGCAGACCGGCGAGGAGAAGGAACAGCGGCGGGTGAGGTTCTTCCCCGTGTCCGTGTTCGACATGGCCCAGACCGACCCCATCGACCCCGAGGCCGACGACCCGAGCACGCTCGCCCACCGCCTGCGCGGAGACGACCCGCTCGGCATCCTCGCCGCCGTCACGGACTACCTCACCGGCCAGGGCTGGACCGTCGAGCGCGAAGCGATCCCCGGCGAGACGAACGGCTACACCACCACCGACGGGACCCGGCGCGTCGTCGTCGACGCCGACCTATCCCCCGCCCAAGCCGCCAAGACCGCCCTGCACGAGGCTGCCCACGTCATCCTGCACGCCGAGCAGGACCCGGCCGAGTACGTCGAGCACCGCGGCGTCAAGGAGACCGAGGCCGAATCGGTGGCGTACGTCGTCGCGGGCATCCTGGGCCTGGACACCAGCGCCTACAGCGTCGGCTACGTCGCCGGATGGAGCAACGGCGAGGCCGAGACCATCAAGGCCACCGCGGCAAACGTGCTGCGGGCCGCCCACGCACTGGCCGACGCGATCACCGAGCCCGCCGAGGAGAGCGACGCCGCCTAATGCAATAGTACTATTACCGTTACCACATGGTGACGGTAATAGTACTATTGGGGCTAATGGGGTTGGGAGGTGTCGACAGTGGCCCGAGCGAGTGTCTGGCGACGCCGTGCCGCCCTGGCGGGCGGCGGCGAGGGGTTCCACCCCTCGCGCACCCCGAGGCTCGCGCGCGACGGAGCGCCCGCGAGCACCAACGGACGACGGCCTACGGCCGCCGGCTGCACGCGCTGTTTTGTGTTCGTTCCTGGCGCTCCATCATGGCCGCCGCGCCCTGCGCGCAAGCGGCTGCGCCGCCGGCTCCGCCGAGAACTTCGGCACGCGGTCGCTGCGCTCCCTTATTTCGCGCCGAACTTCTCTCCCCCACCGCCCTGCGGGTTGCACTCCGGCCGCTCACGGCGGCCCATGCTCCGCTATCAGGAACGAACCCAAAAAATGAGCGATGGGAGGATGCCGAGATGCTGACCGTGACCGTCTACAGCACCGGGCCGAGCTGCATGCGCTGCACGCTGACCAAGAAGGCCCTGGCCAAGGAGGGAGTGCCGTTCGTCGAGGTCGACGTGCGGGAGAACGACGACGCGCGCGCCTACATCACCGAGGACCTGGGCTACAGCGAGGCCCCGGTGTGCATCGTCGAGGACGGCACCGGCGAGGACCACTGGTCCGGCTTCCGCCCCGACAACATCAAGCGCGTGGCACGCGCCTCCGCTTGACCTACTGCAACGGTAATAGTACTATTAGAGGTAACAGGGTTAGAAGGGATGAGGGCATGAACGCGAGACTGACCCCGTACGACGACGGCACCCGGCTGGAGCCCCACGTGTGGGTCCGAGGCGACGTGGCCACCCCTGGCGGCCTGCCGAGGCGCACGGAGGAGGACGACTACGGCCGCGTGGACTTCGACGACGACGAGGGCCGGACGGTCCTCACGCTGTACGTCGAGCGCACGACCGAGGGCTACACGCTGCACGTGGAGAACCTGAGCGACGCGCTGCGCATCGAGGTTGACCGCGACGAGGCAACGGAGGTGGTGCGCAACTAGACCTAGCAACCCTATTCCCCCCAACAGTACTATTAGAGTTACAACACCAACCAGGAGGAACCATGAGCTACATCACCCGAACCGGCAACCTGACCGAGACCCCCACGCTGCGGACCGGCGAGAACGGCCCCTACACCTACGCCCGAGTCGCCGTGAGCGACCGCATCCGCCAGGAGGACGGCTCCTACGACGACGGCCCGACGGTGTTCTACGACGTCGCCGTGGGCGGCAGCCAGGCGACCAACCTCGTCGAGGCGGCCGAGCGCAGCGGCAACATCCGCATCACGTTCTCCGGCCGCTACCGGGTCACGGAGTTCCGCGGCGAGCAGGGCACGCGCATCCAGCACGAGGTGCGCGCCGACGAGGTGAGCGTCAGCCTGCGCGGCCAGAGCGTCACCGTCGAGCGCACCGGCCGCAGCGACGAGCGCGAGACCGACACCTACTGACCGACCAGGGGTGCGGCGCCGCGATCGTGCAGGCGCCGCACCCCTAACAGTACTATTACCCCTATTGGAGGTATTACCGTGACAGCTCGAATCATCGCCCTGTGCAACCAGAAGGGCGGCGTCGGCAAGAGCACCACCACGTTCCACGTGGCCCGTTCCGCCGTGCTGAGGGGACAGCGCGTGCTCGTGGTCGACAACGACCCGCAAGGCAACCTCACGGCCGTGGCGGCCGCCGAGACCGTCGAGGAGGACCAGGCAGGACTTGCGGACGCTCTCAGCTCACGAGCACCCGAGACGATCCGCGACGTGATCGTGCGGGGCGTGTGGCCCGGCCTTGACGTGGTGCCCACGTCCGGCGTCACGTTGGGCTACGTGCGCGACGAGCTCGTGATCGCCGGAGCGGGCCGAGAGGGCCGCCTGCGCGAGGCACTGGCGACCGTCGCAGACGACTACGACCTGATCCTCATCGACTGCGCGCCGAGCCTGGACCAGCTCACGATCAACGGCCTGACGGCCGCGGGGTCGATCGTCGTCGTGACGCACTCGAAGCTGTTCAGCGCCAACGGCCTGGCGCAGCTCCTCGACACGATCGACAGCGTGAGGCAGCACTACAACCCCACGCTGACCGTGGCTGGCGTGATCGTGAACCAGCACGAGGAGCAGACCGTGAGCGGCCGCACCTGGCTCGACGAGCTGCACACCGCGGCCGAGAGTCGCGGCCTGACGGTCCTCAGCCCGCCGATCCCCAAGCGTGTCGTCATCAGCGACGCCCTCGAAGCGGCGCGCGGCCTCGACGAGTGGGGGAGTGCCGAGGCGACGGCGCTCGGCGCCATCTACGCCGACCACCTGACCGCGATCGAAGGAGCTGCATCATGAGCCGTCCCACACCTCGCAAGTCGAGCCTGGCCGGGTCGAGCCCCATCACCTCACCGCCAGCGGAGCCAGCGGCCGTCGACGCCACGGGCGGGACGAAGGACCAGCGGGAGGCGACCCACACCGAGCAGATGCGCGCAGTCGAGGCCGAGGCCGAGCAGGTCGCCCAGCGGCCGCAGCCCAAGAGGAAGTACCCGGCCAAGGTGTCGTTCTACCAAGAGCGCGCCGAGACCGACCGCATCCGCGGGGCGATCCTGCACACGATGGCCACCGAGGGCTCACGCTCGCTGTCACAGTTCATCAACCAGGCCGTCATGGCCGAGGTCGAGCGACTAGAGCGCAAGTACAACAACGGCGAGCCGTTCCCGCCTGTAGGAGCCCGCGAGCTGCCGCAGGGCCGCCCGATGGGGGAGTAGACCCATGAAGGCCCGAGCGATCGCCGCAGCGGCCCTCACGGCCGCCCTGGCGGCGTGCGCGACTACATCACCCACCACCGCCACGGTGCAGGTCGGTGCCGCGCTGACGTTCAGCGTCGAGGTGGCCGACACCGAACAGACCCAGCGAGACGGCCTCAGCGGCCGCACCTCGCTGTCGGAGGGCACCGGAATGCTGTTCCCGTTCGAGGAGCGCCAGGAGCAGCAGGTGTGGATGGCCGGAATGGAGATCCCGATCGACGTCGCTTGGATCGTCGACGACCAGGTGCTCGCCACCGACACGCTCGACCCGTGCACCCTCACCGACCAGAGCCAATGCCCACGGTGGACCTCACCAGCGCCCGTCGACGCGCTGCTCGAAGTCCCAGCCGGCGCGCTCGACGGCATCGAGCCCGGCACCCACGTCACCATCCGAGAGGACTAGCCATGACCACAACCCTGATCGAGACGCCCGTACCCGAGCCCGATCCGATCGCCGACGCGATCGCCGCCCTGACCGCGGCCGCGCGCCGAGAGCGGACCATCGGCGCCGGTACGCCGAACGAGCACACCGAGCCCGTCGACTTCGGAGAGATTGCCTGCCACGTCATCACCGCCGTGGCGGCGAACGTCGGAGGCGTCGAGGTCCTGCTGTCGGGCCGCCCCGGATCGTGGGAAGCCGACTACGTGCGACAGATCGTCCAGAGCACCGCCGGCGACGACGACACCGAGCTGATGCGCTACCGCACCGAGCCGGTGCGCATCGAGGTCGACGTCGAGGACGTGTTCTACGACTTCGGCCTGACCGACCTGTACGAGCGCGACGTCGACGAGCTGGCCAGCCGCTCGGCGGCGGCCGACGATGCCCTGTTCGAGGCGTACGTGACGGCCGAGGAGCGAGCCCGGATCGAGGAGATTCGGGCTGCGACGACGAACGTCATCGGAACCGACGACGAGGCCCTGTTCAAGCGCTCGAAGCCGCTCATGGAGGAGGCGCAAGCGATTGTCGAGGCGATCACTCAGCGCGCCGTGGCGGCCGACGACCCCCTGGCGGCCGCGCTGACGGCCGCCGAGACCGCCGAGGAGACGGCACGCGAGTTGTGGGAGCAGGACCAGGCCGCCTACCGCGACGCGTACGCAGCCGCGATCCGCCAGGCCCTCACCGACCGCGGCCTCACGGTCGAGGTGGAGGTCGTCGAGCCCAGCGGCGCCGAGCTGGGCGAGTGGGACCCGCTCGTCGACGAGCTGCACGAGCACGCGCGCAAGAACGCTCCGCTGCCCATGACCGGGGCCGCTCCCGACTGGACCAGCGGCACCCCCGCCGACGCGCTGCACCGCGCCGGCTTGACTTACGTTACGCGAGCCGAGGCAGTGGCGCGATGACCACCCTGGACCTGTACCACCGCACCAGCGAGGACGCCGCCCGCGCGATCGTGGCCACCGGCCGCTTCCTCACCCGCGAGAACACGCCGGAGGCGTACGTCTCGACCCACATTGACGGCGAGGCCGCCGGCTACGGATCAGCCGTCGTGCACGTGCGCGTCGACGAGGCCGACGCGCAGCTCGAAGACGAGTTCCCCGACGGCGAGCTGCACTACCGAATCCCGCTCGATCGCGCCGAGGTCGTCGAGGCATTCACTCTCACCGAGGAGGGCGAGCGCGCCCCTCTCGCCGGCGCCGTGACGAACGCCAGGGCTGCATCGTTCCCGAGCGCCCCGCAGGCCCGCGCCGTCACGGCGACAGCAGCACGGCCGAGCGGACCTACCGCCGACCGGCCAGGCCAGCTCGAACGCTGACGGCGGCTCTGTTGCAAAGATTGGCGGCAGTCAGAGGTAGGCTGTCGCTCTGCGCCGATCAGGCGGCTGCTGCGAAATGGTGGTTGAGCATGCCCATGGCCTCCGTCAGCGCCGAGGGCCCAATGCCAAAAGCTCTCTCC
>JASBRS010000066.1 GCA_030149325.1 Deinococci bacterium | reverse complement strand
CGGTCGTTTGCCGGCCGGTGCCCGCCTGCCCCCCCCCCCGCCCCCGGGCGCCCCCGGGTCGGGGCGGGGGCCCTACGGTACACTGGGGCGTGGTCCTGCGCTCCCTGTCGCAGCTCAACGTGCGCAACCTGCGTACCCCGGCACTCGCCTTCGAGGCCGGCGTGGTGGCGCTGGTGGGGCGCAACGCGGCAGGCAAGTCGAACGTCATGGACGCCGCCTACCTGGGCTGTACCGGCGAGATCCCGGCCGGGACCCTCGCCGAGACGGTGCGCATCGGCGAGAGCGAGGGGTTCGTGGCCGCCGAGGTGGAGCACGCCGAGGGCGTCAGCCGCATCGAGGTGGGGCTGGCCCCGGGACGCAAGCAGCTCAGGCTCGACGGTCAGACGGCGCGCGCCGTCGACATCGCACGCGTCACCAGCGCCGTGCTGATCACCCCCGAGGACGCCGAGCTGGTCCACGGCTCGCCGTCGCGGCGGCGCGGCTACCTCGACGCCCTGCTGTCGAAGCTGTCGCCGCGCTACGCAGCGCTGCTGCGCGAGTACCAGCGTGTCGTGGACCAGCGCAACGCGCTGCTCCGCAACGGCGCCACCGCCGCGGAGCTGGACGTGTGGACCGAGCGCTTCGTGGCCCTGGGGACCGAGATCGACGGTCTGCGGCATCGCGCCCTGCAGCGGCTCACGGAGCTCGCGTCGGCCACCTACGCCGAGGTGGCGGCCGACGGCAAGGTGCTGGACGTGCGCCTGAAGCAGCAGCGATCGGCCTGCGATCTGGGGGAGGCGCTGGCGCTGGCGCGCGCCGAGGAGCGCGCCCGCGGCGTCACGCCGGTGGGGCCGCACCGCGACGACCTCGGGTTCGACCTCGACGGACACAGCGCCCAGGCCTACGGCTCCCGCGGCGAGGCGCGCACCGTGGCGCTCGCCCTAAGGGTCGCCGAGTACCGGCTGCTGGAGGAGAAGCACCACGAGGCCCCGGTGCTGCTGGTCGACGACTTCACGGCCGAGCTCGACGCCGGGCGCCGTGCGTTCCTGCTCGACCTGACCTCGCGCACGCCGCAGGCGCTGGTCAGCGGCACCGAGCCGCCGCCTCGATACGATCTGCTGCTGCGCGTGGCCGACGGGGAGGTGACGCGTGCCTGAGCGTCACGTGTCCGAGTTGCTGGGCGAGTTCTTCCGACGCTCCGGCATGAAGCGCGCGGTGCGCCGCGCCGAAGCGGTGCTGCTGTGGCCCCAGGTGGCGGGCCCCGAGGTGGCGCGCTTCGCCGAGGCCCGGGTGGTCCGCGACGGCGTGCTCTACGTCGACGTCGCGGACAGCGAGACCGCCATGCACCTGAGCCTGCAGCGTCAACGCTTCCTCGACGTCTACCACGGGCGGTTCGAGGTACGGGAGGTCCGTGACATCCGCTTCCGGGTGGGGCGGCCCACCCCGCCCCCGGAACCGGAGCCCACGCCGGAACCCGGCCGCCCCGATCCGGCGGCCCTGGCCGAGCTGGCGCGCGCGTTGGGGGAGCTCGAGCTGCCCGAGGAGGTCGCCGGCGCCGCCATGCGCGCGGGCCGCGCGATGCTCGGGTACCGGGCGCGCCGGCTGGAGGAGGGCTGGTCCGTCTGCCCCACCTGCGGTGCCCCGACACCCGAGGCGGGCGCATGCGACGCCTGCCGTCGCTACGCTCGGGAGGGGCGCGTGCTGGCGGCGGCGCGAGAGCTGGCGATCCGGCCGGGGATGGCCACGCCGGCACTCTCGGAGGACGAGCGGGCGGTGGCCGGGCAGATCGCGGCGCGCTCGCTCGACGCCACCCTGTCCGAGCTGCTCCCACAGGTGCTGGGCGACCCCGGCCTCAAGCCGCTCCTCGAGCGCGCCGCACGCTGCCGCGCCGCCCTGGCAGCGGGCAAGCGCTTGGACGAGGTCGAGGAAGCCGATCTGGAGCTGCTGCCCGCGCGCATCCGGCGGGTGCTCGGCGCGCTCGGCTGACCGCCGACGTCCGCGCCGAGCGCGGGAGCGGCCCCGTTCGGAGGTACACTGACGACCGCACCGCCCCGCGCGCAGCGACGCACGGGCACGTCCGTCTCCACCGGCAGCGGCCCGGCGGCCGCCGCCGCGAACGAGGTGACCCCATGACACCAGCGCGACGACCCGTGGCCCTTCTCATCCTCGACGGCTTCGGGCTTGCCCCCGCAGGACCCGGCAACGCCGTGGATCTGGCCGACACCCCGAACTTCGACCGCGTGTGGCGCGACTACCCGCACACCGAGCTGGCCGCCTCCGGCCGGGCCGTGGGGCTCCCCGAGGGCCAGATGGGCAACAGCGAGGTCGGCCACCTCAACCTCGGCGCCGGCCGGGTGGTGATGCAGAGCCTCAGCGCCATCCAAGCCGAGATCGACGGCGGGTCGTTCTTCGACAACCCGGTGTTGGTCGGGGCGGTCGAGGCGGCCCGCGGCGGCACCCTCCACCTCATGGGGCTGGTCAGCGACGGTGGCGTCCACGCCGACCTGCCGCACCTCTTCGCGCTCTTGGAGCTCGCCCAGCGACGGGGCGCCGAGCGCGTGGCCGTGCACGTCTTCACCGACGGGCGCGACACGGCGCCGGACGGCGGCCGACGCTACGTGGCCCAGCTCGAGGAGCGCATCGCCGCGCTGACGGTGCCGGCCGTGGTCGCGAGCGTGTCGGGGCGCTACTACGCCATGGACCGAGACCGCCGCTGGGACCGCACCCGCCGCGCCTACGACGCCGTCGTCTGCGGCGAGGCGGAGCACGTGGCGTCCAGCGCCTCGCAGGCGGTCGCCGACGCCTACGCCCGCGGCGAGACCGACGAGTTCGTGACCCCGACGGTGATCGTCGACGACCGGGGCGACCCGCTCGGCGAGCTGCGCGACGGCGACTCGGTGGTGTTCTTCAACTTCCGCGCAGACCGCGCCCGCCAGCTCACCTACGCGCTGTTGGGCGGCGACGACTTCGACGGCTTCGAGCGCTGCCGTCGTCCCAGCATCGCCTACGCCTCCCTGATGCAGTACGATCGCGAGCTCGACGCCCCCTTCGCCTTCGAGCTGCCGCCGCTGCGCAACGCCCTGGCCGAGGTCGTCGCCGACGCCGGGCTGCGTCAGTACCACACCGCCGAGACCGAGAAGTACGCCCACGTGACCTACTTCTTCAACGCCAAGCGCGAGGAGCCGTTCGACGGCGAGGAGAGGCTGCTGGTGCCGTCGCCCAAGGTCGCGACGTACGACCTGAAGCCGGAGATGAGCGCGCCGGAGCTGACGGATGCCACCGTGCGCAGGTTGCGCGAGGCCGACGACGACTTCGTGCTGCTCAACTACGCCAACCCCGACATGGTCGGGCACACCGGCGTGCTGGAAGCGGCCGTCCGCGCCTGCGAGACGGTCGACGCTGGCCTGGGACGCCTGCTGGAGGCGATCCTCGCCAAGGGGGGTGCCGCCATCATCCTGGCCGACCACGGCAACGCCGAGACGATGATGGAGACCGACGGCAGTCCCCACACCGCCCACACCACCAACCCGGTGCCGTGCGTGTTGGTGTGCGACGATCCCGAGCTGCGCGAGGTGCGGCTGCGCTCCGGCGGGGTGCTGGGCGACGTCGCTCCGACGCTCCTCGAACTCCTCGGCCTGCCCCAACCCGAGGAGATGACCGGCCGGAGCCTCATCGAGAACTGAGCCGGGCTCGGGCGGCGCCTAGCCGAGCGGCAGCGCCACCAGCGGCACGTGCATCTCGTCGGCCAGCAGGGCTCCGTGCATGCCCAGCAGCTCACCGCTGGGGGGCTCCGCCCAGAAGGTGGCGTCGCTGCGGGAGAGCATCACCACGTCGCCGATCCGCTGGCGCGCCTCGGCATGCCGACGCGACGGGTCGCCGTAGAGGCCCCCCTCCAGGGCCTCGCCGCCGTCGAACACCAGGAAGTCCTCGCCGAGGCGCTCGCGGGCGGCGGCCAGCAGCTCTCCGCCGGCGCCCGGACGGGCGTACAGGTAGACGTGACGCGGCTCGCCGCCGATGGCGCAGTCCAGCATCGGCTGCAGCTCGGGGACGTCGGCGAGCCAGCGCCGACGCGCCACCGGCGTGCTCACCAGCCCGTGGTCGGCGGTCAGCAGCAGCCACGTCCCCTGAGGGACCTCGAGCGTATCGAGCCAGCGCTCCAGGTCGGTGAGCACGAGGTCGATCACGTGCTCCCAGCCCGCAGAGCCGGGCCCCTCGCGATGGCTGACGGTGTCCAGGTCGGGGTGGTAGACGTAGTCGAAGCTGGGGGCGGCGGTGCGCAGCGCCGCGGCGGCCTGCCCCAGGGCGTCCCCGAGCCCGGCGGTGGGCGCCGGCGGGGCGCCGCGGAACTGCAGCCGCGACAGCGGACTGCGGTGGATGGCGGCGGGCAGGAACGCGGCCACGTCGATGCCGCCGGCCGTGAGCCGCTGGAACAGCGAGGGGGTCGGCAGGAAGGTCTCCGGTCGCAGGCCGCGCCCTTCCAGCCCTTCCACCGCGTCGGACGTGGCGGGCGGGTCCGCGACCGTCCAGAACAGCATGTTGCCCACCGTCCCGAGGGACGGGAGGCGCTGCGTGAAGCCCAGCATGCCGGTCTCGACCGGAGACGAGCCGTCGCCGACGAGCACCGTGGTGGCGACGCTGGTGGTCGCGGGCGATACCGAGGTCAGGCGCTCCAGACGCCCGCCGTAGCGGTCGACCAGCGCGCGCACCCGTTCCAGCGAGGCGCCGTGCCGGTGCAGCGCGTGCCACCCCAACCCGTCGACGACCAGCAGCACGACGTGCTGCGCCTCGACGGCGCCGAGGCCGAAACGCGGGTCGAGCGGCGGCGCGTGCCAGCCCCGGCGCTGCGAAAGCAGGGCGCCGACGGTAGCCGGCAGGTTGAGCACCGAACCGCCGCGGTAATCGGGCAGCACGCTGGCGCCGCCGTCGACGCCCAGACGTTCGAACAGGCCGACCATGCGCCGATCCTACCGCCGCGGCGGCGGCCCCGGCACGGCACGACGAAGGGGCGGCCCCGTGGGCCGCCCCTTCGCTCGGTCGGAGCGCTCCAGCGCTCCTAGGCCGGCAGGCTCAGAAGTCCATCCCGCCCATGCCGCCCATGTCCCCGCCGGGCATGCCGCCCGCGGCCGGGGCTTCCTTCTCGGGCTTGTCGGTGATGACCGCTTCGGTGGTGAGCAGCAGCGCGCCGATCGAGGCGGCGTTCTGCAGCGCCGTGCGCGTCACCTTCGCCGGGTCGACGATGCCGGCGGCGAACATGTCCTCGACGTACTCGTCGGTCGCGGCGTTGTAGCCGAACTTGCCGTCGTTGTTGCTCTTGATGGTGTTGACCACCACCGAGCCCTCGGCGCCGGCGTTGCCGGCGATCTGGCGAGCCGGCTCCTCGAGCGCACGCATCAGGATGCTGGCGCCCGTCTTCTCGTCGTGGGTGAGCCCTTCGGCCACCTTCTTGACGGCGTCGATGGCGTGGATCAGGGTGACGCCGCCCCCCGCCACGATGCCCTCTTCGACGGCCGAGCGGGCCGTCGACAGGGCGTCCTCGAAGCGGTGCTTCTTCTCCTTCATCTCGGTCTCGGTGGCCGCGCCGACACGGATGACCGCCACGCCGCCCGCCAGCTTGGCGAGGCGCTCCTGCAGCTTCTCCTTGGCGTAGTCGCTGTCGGTGCTGTCGAGCTCGGTCTTGATGCCCTTGACGCGGGCCTCGATGACGTCCTTGCTGCCCTGACCCTCGATGATGGTGGTCTCGTCCTTGCTGATGCGGACGCGCTTGGCGCTACCGAGCTGCGGCAGGCGCACGTTCTCCAGCTTGTGGCCGAGCTCCTCGCTGATCATCTCGCCACCGGTGACCGCGGCGATGTCCTTGAGCATCTCCTTGCGGCGGTCGCCGAAGCCGGGGGCCTTGACGGCGGCCACGTTCAGGGTGCCGCGCAGCTTGTTGACCACCAGCGTGGCCAGCGCTTCGCCCTCGATGTCCTCGGCGATGATCAGCAGCGGCTTGCCGGTCTGGGCGACCTGCTCGAGCACCGGCAGGAGGTCCTTCAGGGCCGAGATCTTCTTCTCGTGGATCAGGATGTAGGCGTCCTCGAGCACCGCCTCCATGGCGTCGGAGTCGGTCACGAAGTAGGCGCTCAGGTAGCCCTTGTCGAACTGCATGCCCTCGACCACGTCGAGCTCGGTATCGAGGGTCTTCGACTCCTCGACCGTGATGACGCCGTCGCGACCGACCTTGTCCATCGCCTCGGCGATGACCTTGCCGACCTCGGGCTCGTTGGCGGAGATGCTGGCGACCTCGGCCACGGCCTTGCTGTCCTCGACCGGCTTGGCCATGTCTCGGATGCTGGCGACGGCGGCCTCGACGGCCTTGTCGATGCCGCGCTTGAGTGCCAGCGGGCTGGCGCCGGCGGCCACGTTGCGCAGGCCCTCACGCACGATCGACTGGCCGAGCACGGTGGCGGTGGTGGTGCCGTCGCCGGTGATGTCGTTGGTCTTGCTGGCGATCTCGATCAGCAGCTTGGCGCCGACGTTCTCGAGGTGATCGGCCAGCTCGATGTCCTTGGCGACGGTGACGCCGTCCTTGGTGATGGTGGGGCTACCGAACTTCTTCTCCAGCACCACGTTGCGGCCCTTGGGGCCGAGCGTCACCTTGACGGCGTTGGCAACGGCGTTGACGCCGCGCTCCAGGCCGCGGCGGGCTTCTTCCTTGAAGATCAGTTCCTTGGCCATGGCTTCCCTCTCCTACTCAGCCCTCGACGACGGCGTGGATGTCACGCTGGCTGAGGATCATCAGCTCCTTGGCGCCGAGACTCACCTCGGTGCCGCCGTACTTGGCGAACACCACGGTGTCGCCGACCTTCACTTCCATCGGCTCGCGCTCGCCGTTGTCGAGCACCTTGCCGGGCCCGACCGCCAGGACCTTGCCGCGCTGGCTCTTCTCCTTGGCGGTGTCGGGCAGCACGATGCCGCTCGCCGTCGTCTGCGGCTCGTCGATCACCTCGACGACGACCTTGTCACCCAAGGGCTTCAGGGTCATCTTCTCCTCGGT
>JASBRS010000065.1:0-40000 GCA_030149325.1 Deinococci bacterium | reverse complement strand
TCGTCGCGGAGCTCCCAGGGGCTCTCCACGCGCAAGGGGCCGGCCACCCCGAGGATCTCGAGCACCTTGAACAGGTCGCCATTGCCGTAGCGCTGCTCGAGCCTCAGGCTGTCGGAGGGGGGCGCCTCGCCGAGCAGGTCGGCGGTCGCGAAGGGGAGGACGGCCTCGTGCGCGTCCTCCCTGCGGGCCAGCGTCATCGCAAGGGCCGGCTCGTCTTGTTCCCGGCGCTGTCCTCCACCACGATCTCGCCGCCCGTCTGGGCGGGCACGTCGACCGAGAAGGGCACGTCCGGGCCCGGGGTGAAGGCCAGCGGCTGGCCGTCGACGGTGATGCTGGCGACGCGGTTGTTGTCCTTGGCCTCGCCCTCGACGTGGAGCTGCCCGTTGCCCGCCGACTCGACCTTGGTGAGGTCGACGGTGGGCGGCGTGTTGTCGATGGTGAGGTGGTAGTCGAGCTTGGAGGTGCGGCCGTTGACGTCGGCCACGTCGATGTGGGTGGTGACCTCGCCGTCCTTCAGGCCCCCGACGGTGAAGCGGAAGCGCACCAGGCGCTTGCCTCGCTCGGTGGCGTAGGCGGGGTCGGCCATGACGTTGGTGCCGTTGATGTCGATCGAGGCGACGCCGAAGTCGTCCATGGCGTAGCCGGTGATGGTGAGGTTGTCGGCGGTGCGGGTGGTCCCGCTCTTGGGATCGGTGATCGCCACGATGGGCGGCGTCGAGTCGCCGCGGCCCATGCACGCCGACAACAGCGGCACCAGGCCGGTCGCCAGCAGGGCGAGCAGTCCGGCGCGGCGGCGCCACGGGCGGCGCCGGTCGGCGGAGAGGGTCGAACGGGCGCGCATCGAACCGAAGTCTATCGCACCGCGGACCGGGAGCGCGCGGCGGGGCGTGGGACCTTCCATGGCACGAGCATGGCAGGCGTGAGCGAGCGCTGCGTGAGTTCCCCCCTCATGCACGCTCATGCGACGGGGTGGGCGTGGTTTGGTAGACTGCGTCGACCGTCCGAACGGGGGCGCCAATGCCCTGAACGAAAGGAGGCGTGGCGAGGCAACTTCTTTGAACCTTACCGGCCCTCGTCGAGCCGCTGCATCAGGCGGCCGAGAGGATCACGACACGCTTTCGGATGTGGGAGGAACATGAAAAGAGTACTCATTCTAGTTGCGGTGGCTGCCTTCGCGATGGTCGCGTTCGGCCAGTCCGCCAAGGACACCTTCGTGTGGCAGACGTTCGGTGGGGTCGACACGCTCGACCCGGCCATGGCCTACGACACCTCGTCGGGCACCATCCTGGAGAACGTCTACGAGCCCCTCATGGGCTACAAGGGCGACAGCGCCAGCGAGTACGCGCCGCGCCTGGCGACCGGCGTCACCGTCTCGCAGGACGGCAAGACCGTCACCTACACGCTGCGCAAGGGCGTGAAGTTCCAGAGCGGCAACGACTTCACCTGTAAGGACGTCGCCTACACCATCAAGCGCGACCTGGTGACGAACAACCCGGCGTCGGCCATCTGGTTCCTGGCGCAGCCGTTCACCGGCTCGGCCGCCAACGCCAGCGACGCGCTCGGCAAGGACGCTACCGACGCCGATTACGCCAAGTACTGGAAGATGATCGACGGCGCCGTGACCTGCCCCGACGACTACACGGCGGTCATGCACCTGCACGCCGCCGATCCGGCGTTCCTGGCCAAGATGGCCTTCCCGGCCGCCTACCCGATCGACAGCAAGTGGGCGATCGCCAACGGCGCCTGGGACGGCACCGAAGCCACCTGGCGCAAGTACATCGGCCAGGACGGCCACAACACCTACCTCAACGATCAC
Source organism: Deinococci bacterium (assembly GCA_030149325.1). Lineage (GTDB taxonomy): Bacteria > Deinococcota > Deinococci > Deinococcales > Trueperaceae > JASBRS01. The sequence continues at coordinate 38,184 of JASBRS010000065.1, read as the reverse complement.
GCCAGCGGCACCGGCGCCTACCAGCTCGTGTCCTGGACGCCCGGTCAGCGCGTCGTGCTGAAGGCCAACGAGAACTACTGGGGCGGCGCGCCGGCGATCAAGAACGTGCTCTACCAGATCGTCGACGACCAGAACGCCCGCATCCTGGCCCTCAAGAACGGTGATGCCGACCGCATCAGCCTCGGTTCGCTGTCGGCGCTCTCGCAGGTCGAGGGCCTCCCCGGCGTGAAGGTCTACAACCGCAACGGCGACCTCGGCTGGACCTCGGTCACGGTCGGCGCCGTGTCGATGAACGAGAAGATCAAGGCCGACAACAACCCCAGCATCGGCTCGGGCAAGCTCGACGGCAAGGGCATCCCGCCGGACTTCTTCACCGACGTCCACGTCCGCAAGTGCTTCAACTACGCCTTCGATTACCAGGCGTACATCAAGCAGGTGCTGCTCGGGATGGGCAACACCATCAACTTCCTGCTGCCCCCGTCGTTCCTCGGCTACGACAAGAACGTGCCCGAGTACACCTTCGACCTCGAGAAGGCCGCGGCGGAGTGCAAGCTGGCGTGGAACGGTCAGCTCTGGTCCAACGGCATGAAGCTGGTGATCTCGTACAACACCGGCAACCTGCAGCGCCAGACCGTGGCCGACATCCTCAAGTCGAACCTCGAGTACCTCAACCCGAAGTTCAACGTCGAGGTCCGCGGCATCGCCTGGCCTGACTTCCTGGCCGCCCAGCGCGCCAAGGAGCTGCCGGTCTACATCTCCGGTTGGGCCCCCGACTACGCCGACCCGGACAACTACGTGACGACCTACTACGACGGCGAGAACGGCTACTACGCCGCGTACGAGGGCTTCAACAACGCCCAGATGAACCAGATCGTGCGGCAGGCGGCCACGGAGACCAACCCCGAGGCCCGCAAGCTGCTGTACAGCCAGGCTGCGCACCTCGCGTACGACCTCGCGCCCTACATCAACCTGCCGCAGCAGCGGCCCATGATGGAACTGCGCTCGGACGTCCAGGGTGTCTACCTGAACCCGATGTACAGCGGTCAGTTCCTCTGGAAGGACATCTCCAAGTAGACCTCGTCCCCGCTCCGGTGGGGGGCCTCGGCCCCCCACCGGAGCGGCCCTCTGTTATCGAGAAGAGCCGATCTTGTTCACGTTCATTATTCGACGTCTGCTATTCCTGCCCGTGGTCTTCGTCGGGGTCACCCTCGGCATCGTGCTGCTCATGCAGCTGCTCAGCCCCACCCAGCGCGCGGCCTCCTACGTGACCTCGCCGCAGCAGCTCGCCAACGTCGAGGCGATCATCAAGCGCTACCACCTCGCCGACCCCTGGTACGTCCAGTACTGGACCTGGCTCCGTGAGGCCGCCAAGGGCAACTTCGGCTACTCCAAGGTCGCCAAGATGCCCGTCCTGAAGGCTATCGGCGAGCGCTTCCCGTCGACCGTCGAGCTGGCCCTCGCCGCGCTCCTGCCCATCGTGGGGGTGGGCATCTGGTTCGGCACGGCGGCGGCGCTGAACCGCGACAAGCTGATCGACCAGGTCACCCGCGTGATGTCGATCGTGGGCTGGTCGCTACCGACGTTCGTCCTCGGGATCTGGCTGTTGGTCATCTTCTACGGCGCGCTCAACTGGTTCACGCCAGGGCAGATCACCGGCAAGCACGCCATCGAGCTCGCCAACGAGATCGCCAACGGCACCTTCCACCGCTACACCCACTTCCTGACGATCGACTCGTTGCTGAACGGCCGCTTCGACATCTTCCTCGACGACCTCAAGCACCTGGTGCTGCCCGTGATCACCCTGGCGGCGGTGTCGAGCGCGCAGATCATGCGCGTGATGCGCTCGTCGCTGCTCGACGCGTTGGGGCAGGACTACGTCCGCACGGCACGCTCGAAGGGGCTGGCCGAGGTGGTCGTCAACAACAAGCATGCGCGCAAGAACGCCCTGATCCCGGTCCTGACGCTCTCCGGCTTCACCATCATCGGCCTGCTCGGTGGCGTGGTGATCACCGAGACGATCTTCAACTACCCGGGGATGGGTTCGTTCATCGCCAACGCCGCAACGCAGCTCGACTACTCATCGGTGCTCGCCGGCGCCGTCTTCATCGCCATCATCGTGGTCCTCGCCAATCTGGTCGTGGACGTGCTCTACGGCCTGGTCGACCCACGCATCCGGTACAACTGACATGACCACCGAACCCCTCCTCGATCCGTCCGAGCACGACCTCCACCCCGCGAACGCCCAGCCCTCGGGCTTCTGGCGTTCGAAGACGTTCAAGCGCTTCCGGCGCAACCCGCTGGCCATCACCGGCGCCCTCATCGTGCTCTTCTACATCCTCGTCGCGGTGTTCGCGCCGCAGCTCACCGTCACGCAGCTCTCGACGTTCCGCAACACCTGCGTGCGCGATCTCGGGCTCGGCTTCGACAACGTGCACAACATCGCCAACCCGCTCAAGGGCGTGTTCTGGCACGCCATGGTCGCGCCTCCGGCATCGTGCTTCGACATCCCCCGCGCCAGCTACTCCTCGGTGCCGGCGCCGATGTCGTCGAAGCTGTGGCTGGGCGCCTCCTCCGGCGGCTACGACATCTACTACGGCCTGGTGTGGGGCACGCGCTCGGCGTTCTACGTCGGCCTCCTGGTGATCGGCTTCGCGCTGGTGGCAGGGGGCATCGTCGGCAGCATCGCCGGCTACCTCGGGGGGATCGCCGACAACATCCTGATGCGGCTCGTCGACGTCATCTTCTCCATGCCCAGCCTGATCATCGCCATCGTCATCGTGACGATCCTGGGGCAGAGCCTGACCAACGTCATGATCGCCATCGCGGCGGTCGCCTGGGCGCCCTACTCGCGCATCCTCCGCGGGGACATCCAGGCCATCAAGGAGCGCGACTTCGTCGACGGCGCGCGTGCCCTGGGGGCACGAGGGCCGCGCGTGGTGCTCCGGCACATCCTGCCCAACTCGATCGGGCCGCTGCTGGTCATCGCCAGCCTCGACATCGGCTCGATCGTGCTGACGGCGGCGGCGCTGAGCTTCCTGGGTCTGGGCGCTCCGGTCGGCTACGCCGACTGGGGCCAGATGATCAGCTTCGCGCGCGATTGGATCCAGGGGCCTCCCGGCCAGCCGTTCGCCTACTGGTTCGTGTCGTTCTGGCCCGGCATCGTGATCGTCATCTTCGTCCTGGGCTGGAACCTGCTGGGCGACGCCGTCCGCGACGTGCTCGACGTCCGCAGCTAGCCCGCCGGCCGATCCGGCGCTCCCGACGCGGCCGACGCGCGCTACTTCAGCGTGACGTCGGCCGCGTCCTGTAGCGTCAGGCTGCCGTCGGGAGGCAGGTCGCCCCGCAGCGCGGCGACGAAGGCGGTGATCTCCAGGTACTGCGCGTCGGTCAGGTCACCCGGCCGGTAGCGCGGCATCGCCGCCTTCAGGTAGCCGTAGAGGACGCGGGCGTTCGGCAGGTCCGCGAGCGCGCCGGGACCGCGGAGGGGCGGGGCGTCGCCGAGGTTGAAGGAGTTGAACTGGCCGATGTGGACGTCGTCCCACAGCGGCGCGTTGAAGGGCTTGTGGCAGCGTTCGCAGTAGCGGTGCGCGGGGTCGAACGACAGCCGCCCTTCGGCCATCCCCAGCCCGCTGGCCCCGTGGCAGGCCTCGCACACCATGTGGTACTCGGCCGCTCCGGCCCGTACCTGCGGGGAGGCGTCGACGAGGAGCTGCTGCACGTAGAGCTGCCCCGCCGTAGGCTGGTCGCTGCGCGTCTCCGGCATCGCCACCGACGCCGCCCCTGCGGGGCTGCCGGGGGGCGGTGGGAGCGGGCCCGGTTGGCCCGAGTCGGACAGGCTGACGGCGGTCAGCGTCAGGGGGACGAGCGCGAGCAGGGAGAGCAGCAAACGTCGCATGATCGGGCCTAGCGTCCGCAGCCGACCCGCAGGCTCGGGCTGCGGTGCCGAGCCGCGATGGGGGACGGCGAGCGCCCGCAGGCGGGCTCAGCCGTGGGTGGGGTCGTCGTCGGCCTCGTCGGGCCCGGTGTCGGTGGCGCCGTCGCCCGTGTCCTCGGTCGCCTCGGCGTCGGCGGTGGCCTCGGCCGGAGCGGACGCCGGGGCGGTTGGCGCCGGCGGCGTGGCGGCTGGCGCCGGCGCCACCGCCGGTGCCGGCGAGCGGTCGCCCTGCAGCACGCGCACCAGGAAGTAGATCAAGCCGGCCACGATGGCGACGGGAACGATGAAGCGCAGGAGCCACCAGATCAGACCGGCCACGAACTTGAAGAGCAGTCCCACGAGGCCCAGGACCCAGCCGCCGAGCCACAGCACGCCGGTGCCGATGAGCAAGGCGATCAGTCCGAAGACCACGAGCTCGACGACTTCCTGCAGCGAACGCTTCATGCCGGCAGTATAGCAGGGGCGTGCCGCACGGCATGCGACGGAGTGCGGCTGGGTCGGTGCGGACGCTGCGTCCCACGAGGGCTCCGGCTCGGTAGACTGGGCCTTCGTGGAGGTCCGGCTCGAGCTCGAGAGGATGGTGCACGGCGGTCTCGCTCTGGCCCGCCTGGCGGACGGCCGGGTGGCGCTGGTGGCCGGTGGGCTGCCGGGCGAGACGGTGGTGGCGGAGCTGGCGAGCGCGAAGGGGGTGCTGCGGGGCGAGGTCCGGGAGGTGCTCGAGCCCAGTCCCGACCGCGTCGCGCCTCCCGAGCACCCCGGCCTCGACTACGGCCACGCGAGCTATTCCCGTCAGCTCGAGCTGAAGCGCGAGGTGCTCGCCGACGCCCTGAGGCGGGCGGGAGCGAAGGTCGAGGCGGTGCCCCCGGTGCGCCCGGCACCCCGCGCGTGGGGCTACCGCTCCGCCGTCCAGCCCGCGGTCTCGAAGCGCGGACTCGGCTACCGGCGCGCCGGCAGCCACCAGGTGGTGCCGCTCGAACGCGACCCCACCGCCAACGACGCCGTCCAGGCAGGCTGGCGCGTGCTGGCCGAGCGTATCGGCGACCTCCGGGGCGTGCGCGAGGTGGCGCTCCGCGGCAACGACGACGGCGAGGTGCTGGCGGCGCTGGTGACGAGCCTCCCCGAGCGCGAGCTGCTGGCCGTGGCGCACGAGCTGGTACGCGCCGGGCTCAACGGCGTCGGGCACGCACCGTTCGATCCGCGCGGGCGGTTCCGGCAGGGCAGCTCACGGCTGGCGGGTGCCCGCACGATCCGCCAGCGCTACGGCCGGGTCGATCTCACGGTGAGCGCGACCTCCTTCGCGCAGCCCAACCCCGAGGCCGCCGGCGCGCTCTACCGCCAGGCGGTGGCCTGGGTGGAGCCGGGCGAGCACGCCTGGGACCTTTTCGCGGGGGGCGGCGCGCTGGCGTTCCACCTCGCGCAGCGCTTCCGGGCCGTCACCGCCGTCGAGATCGACCGCTCGGCGGTGACGCGCGGCGAGCGCGACGCCCAGCGCCTGGGCCTGGCGAACGTGCGCTTCGTGCGGGCCGACGCCCGCCGGGCGCCGATGCCCTCCGACGCCGAGCTGATCGCCGTCGACCCGCCGCGCGCCGGGCTGGCGGCGCCGCTGCGCGCGGCCATCGCCGCCAGTGGCGTGCGCCGCCTGCTCTACGTGTCCTGCGATCCCGTCACCTGGGCGCGCGACGTCGCCGCCTTCCAGGCCGAAGGGCTCGAGCTGGCGCGCTTCGAACCGTTCGACTTCTACCCGCACACCCACCACGTCGAGGTGCTGTCGCTCCTCGAGCGTTGAGCCGGGTATGCTTCGGTCCATGCTCGCGCGCCGCATCATCCCCTGCCTCGACGTCGCCGCGGGACGCGTGACCCGGGGACAGCAGTTCGGTCGCGCCGAGCTCGGGGAGCTCCGCGACGTCGGTGACCCGGTCGAGCTGGCCCTCGTCTACGACGAGCAGGCGGCCGACGAGCTGGTGTTCTACGACATCACCGCCACCGCCGAGGGACGGGGGGCGATCCTCGACGTCGCCACCCGCGTCGCCGAGCGTTGCTTCATGCCCCTCACCATCGGCGGCGGCGTGCGCGAGCTGGCCGACTTCCGTGCCCTGTTCCTGGCGGGCGCCGACAAGGTGTCGATCAACTCGGGGGCGGTGGCGCGGCCCGAGGTGGTGCGGGAGGCGGCCGAGCACTACGGCAGCCAGGCGGTGGTGCTGTCGATCGACGCCAAGCGCCGCCCGGGGGGCGGGTGGGAGGTCTACGTGGCGGGCGGTCGGCGCCCCACCGGCCTCGACGCCGTGGCCTGGGCGGTGCAGGGGCAGCAGCTCGGCGCCGGCGAGATCGTGCTCAACAGCATCGACGCCGACGGCATGCGCACCGGCTTCGACATCGAGGCGACGCGCGCGGTGGCGCGCGCCGTGGACATCCCGGTGGTGGCGTCGGGGGGCGCCGGGCGCGCCGAGCACCTCCGGGACGTGCTGGTGCACGGCGAGGCCGACGCCGCCCTGGCCGCGGGCATCTTCCACAGCGGCCAGGTCACCGTCGACGACGTCAAGCGGGTCTGCGCCGAGGCCGGCGTGGTGGTCCGTCGGATCTGAGCGGCGCCGGAGGGCGCCCCGGGAGGTGCTTGTGCGCGAAGAACGACCCCATCTGGAGACGCTCGCCGTCCACGCGGGCAGCGCGGTCGATGCCGCCACCGGCGCGGTGACGCCGGCCATCCATCTCAGCACCACGTTCGAGCGCGACGCCGACGGCAGCTACCCCCACGGCTACGTCTACACCCGCGGCGGCAACCCCAACCGCAACGCCCTGGAGGAGGCGCTGGCGGCGCTCCAGGGTGGCGCCGAGGCGGCCGGCTTCGCCTCCGGATCGGCAGCCGCCGCTGCCGTGCTGCGCAGCGTCGAGCCCGGCGATCACGTCCTGGTCCCGCGCGAGCTCTACCACGGCATCCGCAAGCTCATCGACGGCGCACTGCGGCCGTGGGGGTTGCAGGCCGAGGCCGTCGACATGACCGATGTCGCTGCGGTCGCGGCCGCCTGGCGCCCCGAGACCCGCCTGGTGTGGGTGGAGACCCCGTCGAACCCGCTCCTCAGCATCACCGACGTGGCGGCCGTGGCGGAGCTCGCCCACGAGCGCGGCGCTCGTGTGGCGGTCGACGCCACCTGGACGCCCCCCGGTGTCGCCGACCCCCTGGCGCTGGGAGCCGACGTGGTGGTGCACGCCACCACCAAGTACCTGTCGGGCCACAGCGACGTGCTGGGGGGCGCGGTGGTGACGGCGCGCGTCGACGAGGCCTGGCGCCGCGTGCGCTTCCTCCAGCAGAACGAGGGCGCCGTCCCCAGCCCCTTCGATTGTTGGCTGGTGCTCCGCGGGATACGCACCCTGCCGTACCGCATGCGCGCCCACACCGAGGGGGCGGCCAGGGTGGCCGCCTTCCTCGCGGGCCGCCCGGAGGTCGCGCGCGTCTACTACCCCGGCCTGGCCGACCACCCGGGGCACGAGCTCGCGGCCCGGCAGATGCGCGGCTTCGGCGGCATGCTGTCGTTCCGGGTCGCCGCGGGCAGCGCCGCGGCGATGGCGGTGGCGGCCCGGCTGCGGCTGTTCACGCGCGCCACCAGCCTGGGGGGCGTGGAGAGCCTGGCCGAGCACCGTGCGTCGATCGAGGGGCCCGGCACCACCACGCCCGACGACCTGCTGCGCCTCTCGATCGGGCTCGAGCACCCCGACGACCTGATCGCCGACCTGGCGCAGGCGCTCGCGAGCTAGCGCGCGTGCGCCGTAGACTGGTCGGCATGACGTACCCCAGCTTCCGCTTCGACGATCGCGGCCTGCTCCCGGTCATCGCGCAGGACGCCGCCTCCGGCGAGGTCCTGATGCTCGCCTACGCCGACCGGGAGGCCCTCGAGGCCACGCTGGCGAGCGGGCAGGCGCACTACCACAGCCGCTCGCGCGGGCGCCTGTGGCGCAAGGGTGAGACCAGCGGGAACATCCAGCGCGTCCTGGAGGTGCGGTACGACTGCGACGAGGACGCCCTGCTCTACCGGGTGGATCCGACCGGACCGGCGTGCCACACCGGCAATCGCAGTTGCTTCTTCCGTACGCTCCCGCCGTCGGGCGGCGCGGCCGACGGCGACGACGATGCCGGGCGGATCGCATCGGCCCCGGGCGGCACGGAACGCCTGGGCGACGTCCTGGAGCTGCTGACGTCGGTCGTCGACGAGCGTCTGCGCCTGCTCCCCGAGGGCAGCTACGTGCGGCGCATGCACGAGCGCGGCGTGGGCTACGTGGCGCAGAAGGTCATCGAGGAAGCGGGGGAGAGCGCGGTGGCCGCCCTCGAACACAAGGACGACGAGCTGGTGGCGGAGGCCGCCGACCTGCTGTTCCACCTCACGGTGCTGCTCGCCGAGCGCGGCGTGGATCCGCAGCGCGTCGCCGACGAGCTGGCGTCGCGGCACCGCGAGGCCCCCGAGCGGGCCTGAGCGCGGCTCCGCGGCCGGCCGGCCGAACGCACCGCTCCCGGCGCCGTACAACGTGACAAAGGCTCCGCGGGCTGACACAATGCAGGGCATGGCCTCCTCCAACAGATCGGCGGGGCCGCGGGCCGGTGGGCGTGCGGCTGGGAGCAGCAGTGTCGACATGGAACGTGCCCTGGTGCTCGATACCGTCCGCGTGACGGAGCAGGCGGCCATCGCCGCCAGCCGTGTCGCCGGCAAGGGCGATGCCGAGCTGGTGGACCAGGCCGGCACCGACGCCATGCGGTCGGTGCTCAACGAGCTCGACATCGATGGCCAGATCGTCATCGGCGAGGGTGAGCGCGACGAGGCCCCGATGCTGTTCATCGGCGAGAAGCTGGGGCGTGCCGGGCCCGGCGCCTGGGCCGTCGACATCGCCGTCGATCTGGTCGAGGGCACCAACATCACGGCGCGGATGATCAACAACTCGGTGGCCGTCATCGCGCTGGCCGAGCAGGGGGGGCTGTTCCACGCCCCCGACACCTACATGGAGAAGCTGGTGGTCGGCCCGCCGGCGGCGGGGACGGTCGACCTGTCCTGGCCGGTGGGAGCGAACCTGCGCTCGGTGGCGCTGTCGCTCGATCGCAAGGTCGACGACCTGACGGTGGTCATCCTCGACCGTCCGCGTCACACCGAGCTGATCCAGGAGGTCCGCGATGCCGGCGCGCGCGTCAAGCTCATCGGCGACGGCGACGTCATCGCTGCCCTGTCGGCGGCCGTCCGGGGTACCGGGGTGCACGCCGTGATGGGGATCGGCGGGGCGCCCGAAGGGGTGCTGGCGGCGGCCGCCCTGAAGTGCCTGGGCGGCGAGATCCAGGGGCGCTTCCGTCCGCGGAACGACGACGAGCGCGCCCGGCTCGAGGCGATGGGAGCCTCGGAGGACCGCATCTACCGTACCGAGGACCTGGCCCCGGGCCGTACCGTGGTGTTCAGCGCTACCGGCATCACCGACGGCGACCTGCTGAGAGGCGTCAAGTTCTTCAAGAACGGGGCCCGGACCCACAGCGTGACCATGGGCTGGCGCTCGAAGGTGATCCGCTTCAGCGACGCCGTCCACCTCCTGGGCGACGGCGCGCGCGTGACCGTCCAGGTCTGAGCGCGCCCCGGCGTTCCGTGGGCGACGGTTCCCGACCCTCCTTGCGCCTCGATGGCGTCGCCAGCCTGCAGCGCGGCGACCTCGAGCTGCGCTTCCCGCGTGGCCAGGAGACCCGTGCCGAAGCCGCCGCCGACCTGGTGGACGTGCTGAGGCCGGTGGTGGCCCGCTACCTGGGGGTGTCCTGGCAGGGGGGCGTGCGGCTGGAGCTGCTCGAGGTCGCCCGCGCCAGCGGCGCCAACCCGGTGACCGGCACGTTGCTCCACTCCCTGCGCGGGTTCGATGAGCGCTCGCCCCTCTCGGCGGGCTCGCTCAGCTACGAGCTGGGGCGGCTCTTGCTGTACCGTGCCGGCCGCGACGGCGACTATCCCGGCAGCGGCCCGCGCCACCCCGATTGGCTGCCCGAGGCGGCGCTGCTGCCGCTCCGACACGTGTGGGTCGACCGCAGCGCCTGGCTCGACGCGGTCGCGGAACAGGTGGCGCTGTTCCGCTGGCGCAAGCCCTTCGCGGAGCCCCTGCTCCGGGACATGCGGCGGCTCAACCCTCGGCAGCGCGTGGTCGCCTCGGCGCAGTGCCTGCTGCGCGGGCAGACGCTGGCGCGCTACCACCCGGACTGGATCCGCACCTGGCGCCGGCGCCTGGCCGAGGACCCCGGCCGCGACGGCGAGGAGGCGTTGGAGCTCGCGACCGGCGCTGGCCGCGCGGTCTGGGAGGAGCGCTTCGCCGCCGACCTGCAGCAGGCTACGGAGACGTTGGGGAGCCCGCCGCCCGGAGGCTGGTGAGGTCGGATCCCTCAGAGGTTGGGGTTGCGCCGGGGGGCGGTCTCCTGGATGGTGCGCTTCCCGACCGGGGTCAACGCCCACTCCAGGAACCTCTGCAGGGCGCGCCCGCGGTGGCTCACGCGGCCCTTGGCGTAGCCGTCGGCCTCGGCGAAGGTGCGGTGGAGCTCGGGGCTGAAGAAGACCGGGTCGTACCCGAAGCCGCCGTCGCCGCGGGGCCCTTCGAGGATCTCGCCGCGGCACTCCCCCACGAAGCTCTTGACCTCGCCGCCGGGCGTGGCCAGGACCACGGTGCTGACGAAGCTGGCGCCGCGCGCGCCGCGCGGGACGTCGCGCATCTTCTCGAGCAGGAACGCGATGCGCTCGCCGTCGCCGATCTCGCCGCCGAACCTGGCGGAGTAGATCCCCGGGGCGCCCTCGAGCACGTCGACCTCCAACCCCGAGTCGTCGGCCAGCGCCGGCAGGCCGGTCTGCAGGGCGGCGAAGCCCGCCTTGAGCAGGGCGTTCTCCTCGTAGCTGGCGCCGGTCTCCTCGGGGAAGCGGGCGATGCCGGCCTCGCGCGCCGAGACCAGCTCGACGTCGAGGCGGGCGAGGGCGCGTCGGAACTCGCGGAGCTTGCCGTCGTTGCCGGTGGCGATGACGATGCGGAGTCGACTCATGGCAACTGCGGCCTCACGATGTCGAGGACCCGCTGCACGGCCGTGACCCCGGTGGCGACGAGCGTCACGTAGCTCTCGGCGGGGATGGGGCGGTCCTCGCCTCCGCCCTGGACCTCCACCACCTCGCCGTCGCGGGTGGCGACGACGTTGAGGTCGACCTCGGCCTGCACGTCCTCACTGTACTGGAGGTCGACGTAGGTCTCGCCGTCGACGGTGCCGACGCTGACGGCGGCGAGCTCGTGGTGCAGGGGCCACTCCGACAGCACGCCGTCGAAGACCAGGCGGCTGGCGGCGTGGTGCAGCGCGGCGTACCCGGCGGTGATGCCGGCGCAGCGCGTACCGCCGTCGGCCTGGAGCACGTCGACGTCGACGATCAGCGTCTGGTTGCGGAACATGCTCAGGTCGACGACGCTGCGCAGGGCGCGGCCGATGAGGCGTTGGATCTCCTGCGTGCGCCCGCCCGCGTACAGCCGCTCCCGCGGGCTGCGCTCCTGCGTGCTGCGCGGCAGGAGGGCGTACTCGGCGGTCAGCCAGCCCCCGCGGGCGCGGCGACCGCGGAGATGCGGCGGCAGGCGGTTGTCGATGGTGACGGTGGCCAGCACGGTGGTGCCCCCCCACTCGAGCAGGGCCGAACCCTCCGCGTAGCGGCTGTATCCGGGCGTGACCTTGATGGGGCGGAGCTCGTCGGGACGCCGGTTCTCTCGCATGCTCAGCTCGGCGACGGCTCGAACGCGCCCAGCTCGACGCGCTCGGCGGGACCCAGGGGACCGCCGAGGATGCGGGCCGTGTGGAGGTAGCTGGCCACGTCGCCGGTGACGAGGTGGCGCACCTCACCGGGACCCGGCCCGGTCGCGGCCAGGCCCATGGCGTGCAGGTCGCGGGCCACCACGGCGGCAGTGGAGTCGGCGGAGTCGACGAGGCTCACGTCGGGGCCGAGCGCTCGACGCAAGGTGGCGGTGAGCGCGGGGTAGTGGGTGCAGCCGAGGATGACGGTGTCCAAGGGCGGTCGGTCCTGGAGGTAGTAGTCGGCCACGAGGGCGGCGATGTCGGAGTCGGAGATGCCCTCTTCGACGATCGGCACGAACAGGGGGCAGGCCTTCCCCCAGGTGGTAGCGCCGGCGCGCTCCAGCCGGTCCTGGTAGACGCGGGCCGCGATGGTGCCGACGGTGCCGAGGACGCCGATCCGACCGGAGCGACTGACCTCCAACGCGGCCGCGACCCCGGGCTCGATCACGCCCCAGACCGGCACCGGCAGCTCGTCGGCGAGCGCCGGGAGGCTGGCGGCCGACGCCGTGTTGCACGCCACCACGATGCCCTTGACGCCGCGCCGCAGCAGCTCGTGGCTGATCTGACGCGCGAACTGGCGCACCATGTCCATCGGCTTCGAGCCGTAGGGCACGCGCGCGGTGTCGCCCAGGTAGAGCAGGGACTCGTGCGGGAGCTCGCGCTGCAAGGCGGCGAGCACCGTGAGGCCACCGACCCCGGAGTCGAAGACGCCGAGTGGCTGGGTGGCGAGGTCCGGCACGGGCGTAGCTTACCACCCGGAGTTCGGCTCCGACGTGGGGCATCCCGCGCCCGACGCCCGCCCGGCGTCGCCACCTCGATTCAGGTGAGCATCTCGACGTAGAACGCGGACCCGGCCGGGAACACGCGTGCACCGCCCCGTCGCCCGTTGCGCAACATCAGGAAGGTACGGGCGCACTGGGCGTTGCTGAAGGGCCCTACCACGCACGCGCGCTCCCCCCGCCAGGCCGCGGGGGGGACGACCGTCGCGACGTGCACACCCTGATCGTCACGTAGCCAGACATGATCCCTGGGTCGCATGGGGCTCCCCTCTCTGGCGCCAGGACGGCGCCTCCATCGCTCGCTTCGCCTCCAGCCTAGGCGTCCGGAGTGAGACCGTCGTAGGACGTAGGTGACCAGGGTGAGACCGACGTCGCCCGCCCGACAACATACCCACCAGGGGTATGTGCTAGGCTGACGTCGTTGAGTGAGGTTCGAAGGAAGGGAGCCACCATGGCTTTTCTCGATGAGTCCATCCAGGGTCAGGTCCGGGACGCCCTCAGCGGCCTTCAGCACGACGTGGAGATGGTCGTGTACAAGGCCGGTCAGGTCGTCGTTCCCGGCCAGGATCCTGCGGGAGAACAGGACGCCACCCTCCAGTTGCTGAACGAGGTCGCGGCCCTCAACGACCACGTGCACGTGGTCGAGCGCAGCCTGGCCGCCGACGACGAGGCGGCCGCCCTCGGCATCACGCGCGCCCCGACCACGCTGTTCCGTCGCAAGGGCACGGCGCGCAGCAACATCCGCTTCCTGGGCATCCCCAGCGGCTACGAGTTCACGACGCTGCTCGAGACGCTGATCATGCTGGGAGGCGACGACGTCGAGGTGACGCCCACGCTCGAGAGCGTGCAGGCGATCGACGAGAGCATCCACCTGCAGACGTTCGTCACGCCGACCTGCCCGTACTGCCCGCGCGCCGTGCTGACCGCCTACCGCTTCGCCCTGGTCAACGATCGCATCGTGGCCGAGGGCGTCGAGGCCAACGAGTTCCCGACGCTGTCCCAGCAGCACCGCATCTCGGGCGTGCCCGACACCATCGTGACCGGCACCAACGCTACCCGGGTGCTCGGTGCGCAGCCGGAGCACGCCTTCGCGGAGGCGCTCAAGCAGGTGAGCCAGGCGCCGGCCCAGGCCTGACGTTCTTGGCAGCGGGCGCTCCGGCGGCGCCGCGCGCCCTACCGAACGCCGACGAGCGCCTCCGGACCCCGGTCCGGAGGCGCTCGAACGTGACGCACCCACCGCGTCGCCCAAGCGGGCGCGCCCACGTGGGCGCGCCCGCTTGGGCGGACGGGCACGGGGTCCGTCGGGTCGGAGGAAGGATGGTGCCGGAACCTTGGGGGGTGGCCCCGGCACACTCCGACGGTATCCAAGGGCCGGCGGGGGGCAGAAGAGGCGATTCCCGGATATCGGGAAGGCTCTCGGCGTCGCGCAACCTCCCAGCTCGTAAGAACGCCGTCAGACGCGTGCGGCTACGCTCGGGGGTGCGTGGATGCTGCCCGTCGTGGGCGGGGCCGCGCAGCTGCCGGGAACCGGCCAGCTGGCATCGTGTCGAACGAGGGGCGGCGAGCACGGTGGACCACGGACGCGATCCTCGCTCCGCAACGCAGCATCGGAACGGCCCCGGCCTTGCCGTCACGGGCGCGGCCGGACGGCACGGTTCCACGCTCGCCCTCGACTCCGAGGCCTTCCAACGCCTGTTCGGTCTCGCCCAGGACCTGTTCGCCATCGTCGACCTCGAGGGCACCGTCCGCTACGCCAACGGTGCCTGGGCTCGCGTGCTCGGCTACGCTCCCGAGGAGGTCGTGGGTCGTCCGCTGAGCGACTTCCTGCACCCGACCGACGTTGCCAGGACCCGAACGGCCTCCCGGCAGGCGATCGCCAGCGGCCGCCTGGACGCGTTCGAGAACCGGTTCCAGCGCAAGGACGGGCGGACGCGCTGGCTGCAATGGGACATCCAGGTCGACCGTGATCTGGGCGTCGCCTACGGCACCGGCCGCGACACCTCGGCTCGGCACGCCGCCGAGACCGCCCGGGCGGTGTCGGAGGCCACCTACCAGGCGCTCTTCGACACCAGCATCGACGGCGTCGTGATCCTCGACCCCGAGGGCACCGTGCTGGCTGCCAACGCGGCCCTCCGGGCGATGCTCGGCTACGGGATCGACGACGTCGGGCCCGTGCGCCGCGGCGACCTGTTCGACGAGTCGGACCCCGCCTTCACGGCTGCCTTGGAGACGCGGCAGGCGAAGGGCCGCTTCTTCGGTGAGCTGCGGCTCCGTCACACCGACGGCGCCTTCATCCCTGCCGAGGTGTCGGCCGCCAGCTTCGTCGACGACGTCGGCCGCGAGCGCACCAGCCTGGTGGTGCGCGACATCTCCGAGCGCCGCCGGCTCGTGCGCGCCGCCGAGGAGAGCGACCGTCGCCGGGCCGTCGCCGATACGGCGATGAACGCGGCCGCGAACGCGATCGTCATCACCGACGCCGAGGGCACCATCGAGTGGGTGAACCGCGCCTTCACCGAGCTCACCGGCTACGGCCTGGACGAGGCCGTCGGCAAGAAGCCGAGCCTGCTGAAGTCGGGAGAGCATCCGCCCGCGTTCTACCGCCGGCTGTGGAGCACCGTCCTCGAAGGCGAGGTATGGCGCGGCGAGTTGCTGAACCGCCGCAAGGACGGATCGGTGTACCCCGAGGCGCAGACGATCACGCCGGTCCTGGACGAGGGCGGCCGCATCGCCCACTTCATCGCCATCAAGCAGGACGTGTCGGAACGCAGGCGTTCGGAGCAGGCGCTCCGGGCCAGCGAAGCTTCGTTCCGCCAGCTGTTCCGGGACAACCCCCTGCCGATGTACGTCTTCGATCGCGCCAGCCTCGCCTTCCTTGCCGTCAACGAGGCCATGGTCCGGTACTACGGATACACCGAGGAGGAGCTGCTGGGCATGACGCTCCGGGACATCCGGCCCGCCGAGGACGTCCCCATCCTGGAACGGCGCCTGGCCGGCCCCATGGACCCCTTGGCCCAGGAGGGGGTGTGGCGTCACCCCACCCGGGACGGCCGGCTCCTCGAGGTCGACATCACCACCCACGCGTTCGAGTTCCAGGGGCACGATGCCCGCTTGACCGTGGCCCAGGACGTGACCGAGCGGCTCCACGCCGAGCGGGAGCTCCAGGCCAGCGAGGAGCGCTACCGGATGCTGGCGGAGAACGCCGTCGACGTCGTCTTCCGGTTGCGCGTGCGCCCTGCCTACCGCTTCGAGTACGTCAGCCCCTCCGTGGCCGCCCTCATCGGGTACACCGCCGAAGACCACTACGCCGATCCCAGCATCCTGACGCGCGTCATGCACCCCGACGACCTCGTCCGTGTCGAGGAGGCGGCCAAGCGCGGCGAGCCGTTCCTGTCGACGATACGCTGGATCCACCGCGACGGCCACGTCGTCCACTCGGAGCAGCACAGCCGACCTATCCGAGGGTCGGACGGCGGCGTCGACGTCGTCGAGGGGATCGTCCGCGACGTGTCGTCACGGGTGCTTGCCGAGCAGCGCGTCAGCGCGCTCAACGAGAGGCTCGAGCGCAACCTGGAGCGCTTCAAGGCCATCCACCGGGTCGACACCGCGATCCTCGTCGATGGGCCGCTGCGGCCCGTCCTGGCCATGACGCTCGACGAGATCACGCGGCAGCTGAGGGTCGATGCGGCTGCGGTGTTCCGCATGGAGCCGGGACAGCGCCATCTCCGGAGGCTGGCGGATCGAGGGATGCCTCCGGGCGGGACCACCGTCCCCATCGATCAGGGGCTCGCCGGCGAGGTCGTTCGGACGCGCCTGCCGGTCCGCGTCCACGACGCGCGCGCGAGCACCGGGTACGACGTGCGTTGGCTGGAGAAGATGGGCTTCCGAGGTTGCTTCGCGCTGCCCCTGGTCAGCATGGGGCGGCTCGAAGGGGTGCTCGAGCTCTACAGCAGCGGATCGCTCGACCTGGACGACGACGCGCAGGTGTTCACGGAAGCGCTCGCGCAGCAGGTCGCACTCGCCATCCAGCGCGATGCCTTGGTCATCGATCTGCAGACCGCGAACCGCGAGCTCCAGGACGCCTACGACGACACCATCGAAGGCTGGGCGCGCGCCCTGGACCTCAAGGACGAGGAGACGGCGGGCCACAGCCAACGCGTCACGCGACTCACCCTCGACCTCGCCGAGCGACTCGGCGTGCCCCGCGACGAGCTGGAACACGTCCGCCGCGGCGCGCTGCTCCACGACATCGGCAAGATGGGGATCCCCGACAGCATCCTGCTCAAGCCGGGGCGGCTCACCGAGGAGGAGTTCGACGTCATCCGCCGGCACCCCGTGTACGCCGCGGACATGCTGAAGGACATCGCGTTCCTGCAACCGGCCGTGGCGATCCCGCGCTGGCATCACGAGCGTTGGGACGGCACGGGCTACCCCGACGGGCTGGCCGGGGAGGCCATCCCCCTGGCCGCCCGGATCTTCGCCGTGGTGGACGTCTACGACGCGCTCACGAGCGACCGCCCGTACCGGCAGGCGTGGACGCGCGAGGCGGCGCTCGAGCACATCCGCGAGCGGCGCGGGAGCCACTTCGACCCGCAGGTGGTCGACGCCTTCCTGGCGATGTCGGAGGACTGAGGGGCCGGCCCGGGACCCGGGGCGGTGCCGCGACGAAGGTTGGCGGAGAGGGCGGGATTCGAACCCGCGAGGCAGGGAGTCCCACCTACACGCTTTCCAGGCGTGCTCCTTAAACCACTCGGACACCTCTCCGTTCCGTCGGTGGCACCGACGAGTCTATCAGGCGCCCCGAGGGGGGTCAACGAAGCGCGGCGGCCGCGACGAGCGTGCGCACCGCGACATCGGTCGGGGGGCCCCGGAATCTACAATCGCAGTGCGCAGGAGGCGTGAGCATGCTGAATGATCGTGTCGTGCTGTTGAGCAGCCCCGAGGCCGTCGAGGCCTTCCTCGGCCGTTTCCCGTCGAGCGTCATCTTCAAGGCCGGAACCTGCCACAAGACCATGCAGGGCTTCGGCGTCCTGGAGGAGCAGCTCGGCGACCGCGAGGACCTGATGTGCGGGGTGATCCGCGTCGTCGAGTCGCGCCCTGCCAGCAACCTGGTGGCCGATCGCACCGGGATCCGGCACGAGTCGCCGCAGGTGATCGTGTTCCACGACGGCGAGCCGGTGTTCGAGGCGAACAACTGGGGGATCACCCCCGACGTCGTGAGCGAGGGCTTCGCCCGCGTTCCGGTGGGCGCTGCGGTGGTGTCGCAGGAAGCCGGCGGCCGCGCCAGCCTGCGCCCCTACCTCGACGTGCTCGAGCAGTACCTGACCGGCGTGATCGACGACCGGCAGTTCGAGGCCATGTACACCACCATGTTCCGCGACGACCACGCGTTGCGGTCGCGGACCGAGGTGGAGGTGCTCAACAGCATCTTCGGCGACGTCGACCAGCACCTGCAGATGCACCTGATGATGGCCGGCAAGGCCGATACCAGCGCCCTGCGCCAGCGTGCGCAGAGCGCCTACGACCAGCTCAAGGAGCTCGCCCAGGCCACCGCCTGAGCGCCTCGACACGAGGTCCGACGAACGCGGCCCGGCCGCGGCCCCTGCGGGTCGCGCCGGGCCGTTCGCGTGCAGGCCGACGTCCTCAGGCGTCCGGTCGGGGGCGCAACCCCGGGAGATCGCCGTCCAGGGCGCGCCGGTACCGCACGCGGGCGCGCTCGATGGCCTCCTTGCCGCCGCTGACGATGGTGCGCCCGGCGAAGGCGCCGTGGATGCGATCGAAGGCGAACGGCTCGACCGAGGCGGCGATGGCGTCGACCTCCCAGGCGGGCAGGGGCAGGTAGTTGGGGTACGAGTACATGAACCCCACCACGCCGCGGTCGGGCACGACCTGCAGGATGTCGCCGCTGAGCAGCGTCCCGGCCCCGCCGGCGCCGTCGGGCCAGTGGAGCACGGTGCCGCCGGGGAAGTGACCGCCGGCCCGGATCAGGGTGGTGCCCCCCAACCAGCGGTGGGTCTCGCCCTCCCAGGCGTGGAGCCGCGGGTGCGGGTCGACCACCCAGGCGCGATCGGCGCCGTGCAGGTAGACGGGCGCGTCGAACGCCTCGGCCCAGGCGCGGTGCGCGCTGTAGTAGTGGGGGTGGCTGACGGCGATGGCGTCGATGCCGCCAAGCGTGCGCACCGCCTCCACGGTGGCGCGATCGAGGAGCGTGACGCAGTCCCACAGCACGTTGCCGTCGGCCGTCTGCAGCAGCAGGGCGCGCTGTCCGATGGCGAAGGCGGGGTCGCTGCGGATGGCGTAGAGGCCGGGCTCGAGCCGCTCGATGCGGTTGCCGTGCACCGAGGCCAGCTCCACCGGCGTGGTCCAGCGCTGCCCGCCTTCGGGCACGTACTGACGGACGTCCTCGCACACCGGGCAGTGCTCCGGCGGCCGGTCGGCCGGTGGGAAGGCGGTGCCGCAGGTCGCGCACACGAAGGTCGTGGCGCCGCTCACGCTCGGGCTCTCCCGTCGCAGGGCATCGGGGACCTCCTCGACTCCCATCATGCCAGGGACGATCCGTGCCGTCGCAGCAGCAGGTGGCTGTCGCCGAACTCGTGCCACAGGTACCCCGTCGCGAGGGCCGTGCGATAGGCGCGGTGGACCACCTCGGGGCCGACCACGGCGGCGAGCAGGGCCTGGTGGGTGCTGGCGGCTTCGTGGAAGCCGGTGATCATCCCGTCGGCAGCGCCGTGCACCTGTCCGGGCCGAACGAAGCGCCGGGTGAAGCCGCGGCTGGGCCGGACCGCCCCGTCGCGGAAGGCGGTCTCGAGGGCGCGCACCACGGTCGTTCCCACCGCGATGACGCGACCGCCGCGCGCGCGGGTCCGTGCGATGGCGTCGGCGGTGGCGCGCTCGACGCGGAACGGCTCGGCGTAGAGCACCGGAGCGTCGCCGGCCTCCAGACTGCTGACGCCGGTGTGCAGCGTGAGGCTGGCCAGCTCGATGCCGGCGGCCCGGAGGGCCGTGACCGTCGCCGCGCTGAAGGGGCGTGCGGCCGAGGGCATCTCGGCGCTCCCGGGCGTGCGCGCGAACACCGTCTGGTAGGCGTCGAGCGGTTGCGGCCGCGCCAGGTAGCGATAGCGGATCGGCTCGCCGTCGGCGGCCAGGGTGGGATCGAGGGGTCTCTCGGTCGCCACGAACGTCAGGCGCGGGAGCTGCGGATGGGGAGCGACGATCCGGGCGCGGATCCGTTCTCGCCGGCCGACGTGGATCCCCTCGCCGGCAGCGAGCGGCAGCGGGCCGGGGCGCTCCACGCTCCAGCGCGGCTCGGCCAGCCACAGGCAGGGAGCGTAGCGCGTCGAGAGGTGGAGACGGAAGGGCCCCAGCGCGGCCTCGGCGGGGAGGGCAGCCGCCAGGGTGGCGCTGTCGTTGACGACCAGCAGATCGCCCGGAGCGAGGAGGTCGGGCAGATCGCGGAATTCGGCGTGGCGGTCGTCGGCGTCCGTGGACACCAGCAACCGCACCTGGTCGCGTGCCCGTCCGCGAGCTTCGGGGGGGCGGTCGGCCACGGGCGGGCGGGTTGCGGGGATCACGACGCGACCGTGTCGACGGGGAGGGTCCAGTCGTCGGCCTGGGCCTCGAAGCGCCCGCCGGTCACGGCGGTCCGGGACTGGCCGATCAGCCACGCCCAGAACGGCAGGGTGACCTCGGGGAGCGGTCGGTCCCCGATGTCCTCGCCCGGGAAGGCGAGCTGGTGCATGGGGGTCCGCATGTCGCCGGGATCGACGATCACCGTCGCGACGTCGCCGATCTCGGCGGCCAGCGTCCGGGCCAGGAGCTCGAGCGCGGCCTTGCTGGCGCCGTACAGGCCCCAGCCCGGGTAGGCGCCCTGGGCGGCGTCGGAGGAGACGGCGGCGATGAGGCCGCCGGCCCGCCGCAGGGCGGGCAGCAGCGCCTGCGTGAGGGCGAGCGGGGCGACCAGGTTGGTCTCGAGGACGGCTCGGAAGGCGGCGGCGTCGGCCGTCGCCAGGGCGGGCAGCGGACTGGGCCCGAGCTCCGAAGCGTTGTGGACGAGCAGGTCGAGGCGATCGCCGACGCGCTCGACCAGGGCCGCGCGGTGGGCGGGGTCGCCGACGTCGCCTGGGACGGCGCTGACGCGCCCCACCGCCGCGATCTCGGCTCGCGCCAGCGCCAGGGCGGCGGAGTCCCGGGCCGTCACCACGACCTCGTAGCCGGCGCCCGCCAGGAAGCGCGCCAGCGCCAGGCCGTGCCCGCGGCTGGCGCCGGTGACGACGGCCCTGGGCGCCGGCGAGCTCGGCATGCGGTCGGCGCTCATGCGTTCGTCGCGCGACCGGGGCGGACGAGTTCGGCCCAGCTGGGACGTCGACGGGCCGAGGATCGATCGGGCGCGGTCGGGCTGTAGGGGTCCTGGCGGGCGGCGCGACGGGCCTCGCGCAGGCTGCGCGCGATCAGGGCCTCCGTGGCGAGGGAGTGGTCCAAGGGCATGACGGTACCTCCGAGCGCGAGTATGGTGGCTGGGTGCCCACGAGCGCCTCGGCGCTCGGACCGAGTTGGACCTACGACCATGGTCGCAGGCGGCGACGAGCGCCGGCGTGCAGCGCCGGCCCGGGGAGGCGGGACGATGGGAAGGCTCGACGGGAGGGTGGCGGTGGTCACCGGCAGCACGCGCGGCTTCGGGCGGGCCACGGCTGCCGCCTTCGTTCGCGAGGGCGCTCGGGTGGTGGTGAGCTCGCGCTCGCGCGCGGCGGTCGACGCGGCGGTAGCGGAGCTCGGCCCGGAGGTGTCCGTAGGCGTGGTGGCCGACGTGACGCGGCGTGAAGACCACGAGGCCCTGGCGCGAGCCGCGCTCGCGAGCTTCGGGCGGCTCGACGTGTGGGTCAACAACGCCGGCGTGTCCGGCCCCTACGGCCCGACCCCGGCGGTCCCGGACGAGGACTTCCTGCGCGTGCTCGACACCAACGTGCGCGGCGTGTACCTGGGCTCGATGGTCGCGGTCCGCCACTTCCTCGGCCAGGGCTCGGGCAAGCTGATCAACACGCTCGGCCGGGGCGACCGCGGCCCGGTCCCCAACCAGAACGCCTACGCCTCGTCCAAGGCCTGGGTACGGAGCTTCACGCTGGCGCTCGCCCGGGAGACGCGGGGGAGCGGCATCAGCGTCCTCGCCTTCAATCCCGGGCTGATGCTGACCGACATGGTCGGCGAGGTGCGGGCCATCCGAGGCTACGAGGACCGCATGCGGCCGTTCGCGACGGTGCTGCGGCTCTGGGGCGAGGACCCCGACGTGCCGGCCGGGACGGTCGTCGAGCTGGCCTCGAGCGCCACCGACGGGAAGACCGGGCTCGCCCCGAGCCTGCTGACGCCCCGGCGCATGCTGGCGGGGGTCGTGCGGGAGCTCGTTCGGAGGCTGCTGCAGCGTCCCGGGCGCGAGATCGAGGTGCGGGTATCGACCACCGAGCCGGTGGTGGCGACGGCCGCCGATCGGGAGTGAGCCGGGCCCGGGCTGCTACCAGCCGTGCTGCTTGGCGATCAGCACCGCCTGCACCCGGTCGCGCACGTCGAGCTTGGCGAAGACGTGGCTGGCGTGCGTCTTGACCGTCTTCTCGCTGATCGTCAGCCGCGCGGCGATAGCCTTGTTGCTGAGGCCCTCGGCCATGAGCGCGAGCACCTGGCGCTCGCGCGGCGTGAGCTCGGCGAAGGGGTCGACGTCGGCCGACGTCAGCGCCCGTACCGCTTCGGGATCGAGCGGCAGCTCTCCGCGCAGGGCGGCGCGCACCTTGTCGAGCAGGGCCGCCGGACCCGCGTGCTTGAGGACGTAGCCGGCCGCGCCGAGGCGCATGGCCTGGCGCACCTTGCCCTCGTCGAGGTAGCTGCTCAGGACGAGCACGCGCGCGCTCCCGACGAAGGCATCGAGGAGCGCGAGGCCGTTGCCGTCGGGGAGTTGCACGTCGAGGAGCACGAGGTCGGGGTGTGTCGCCTCGAAGGCCTCGGCCGCGCTGCGCAGGTCGCCGGCCTCGGCCACGACCTCGAAGTCGGGCTGGAGTTCCAGGAACGACCGCAGCCCGGCGCGTACCACCGGATGATCGTCGACGATCAGGACGCGGCTGACCACGGGACCTCCGCCTCGATGCGGACACCGCCCTGCGGGCGGTTGCCGAACGTCACGGTGCCCCCCACCCGCAGGGCGCGGTCACGCATCCCCGCCAGCCCGAAACCGCTGCCCAGGCGCTCTTCGGGGTGGGGACCGAAGCCTACGCCGTCATCGTCCACGACCAGACGAAGGCGATCACCGGAGCGCTCCAGGCGCAGCCACAGGCTGGAGGCGCCCCCGTGCCGGAGGCTGTTGTGGACCGCCTCCTGGGCGATGCGGTAGAGGGCCTCGGCCAGCTCCGCGTCGGGCTCCTCGTCGGGGAGCTCCAGGTGCACGCGCAGCGAGCCTCGCGTTCGGCGCGCGAGGCGCTGGAGGGCCGTGCGAAGGCCGGCCGAGAGGTCGGCCGGCCGCATCACCTCGACCAGCGACCGCAGCTCGGCGAGCGCAGCTCGGACCGACTCGGCGGCATCGTCCGCGGCTCGCTGGCGCCCTGCGGGCTCCGGGTGCTGGGCCGCCACGGTCAGCGACAGGTCGGCCGCGAACAGGAGCTGGGCCAGGGAGTCGTGCATGTCCTGGGCCAGACGTTGACGTTCCTCGAGGGCAGCGGCGTAGCGCGCCTGCCGGGTGCGTTCGTCCAGCAGCCGGGAGCGATCGTAGGCGACGGCGAGCTGTCGCCCCACTGCCGCGAGGAAGGCCAGCGTCTCGTCGTCGAACCGGGTATCCCCGGGCGCAGCCAGGTTCAGGATGCCCACCGGGCCGTCGTGGCCGGGGAGCGGAACGCTGGCGTGGATGGTCAGCCCCCCCTTGTCGCCGTGAGCGTCGCGCAGCCGGCTGCAGGTCACCATGTTGATGCCGCGTTCGAGCTGGCCGCTGCGGAGCAGGCGCTGGCACTCGCAGCCGGCGCGACGTAGGGGTGCGGCATCGTCGTGAGCGAGTGCGGGCGGCAGGCCGGTGGCGGCCGCCAGCCGGAAGCCGCCCTCGTGCGGATCGCCCTCGTCGACGGTCGACAGGAACCACCAGCCGGCACTCAGGGCCACGCGCTCCAACAGCCGCGTCAGGGCCTCGGGAGCGGCCTCCTGGAAGGTGGGGGCGGCATTGAGGGCGTCGCCGATGGCGTTGACGGTGGCGAGTCGCTGGAGGCGGGAAGGCGCCTTCACGGCCCGAGTGTAGCTCGCCGCCGTCGGCCGCGAAAACGGGGGGCGGACCCGCGGCGATCGGGGTCCGCAGGGTCCGGGCTCACAGTGGCGCGGCGTCCTCGAACCGAGGCGAGCGCTTCTCCCGCAGGGAGGCGATCCCCTCGCGGACGTCGGGCCCGGTGAAGCCGAGGAACTCCAGGGCGAGACTCGTCTCGAAGGTGGGTGCCGCCAGGCGGTACCAGTGGTTGAGGGCGTGCTTCGTCCAGCGGATGGCGCTGGCGCTGCCGCCCTTCAGGCGGCGGGCGACCTCCAGGGCGCGCTCGTCGAGCTGCTCGCCGTCGACGCACAGGCTGACGAGTCCGATGCGCTCGGCCTCCTCGCCCGACAGCGGCTCGCACGTGAGCAGGTGGTACTTGGCCTTGGCCATGCCGGTCAACAGCGGCCACACCGCTGCGGCGTGGTCGCCGGCCGCTACCCCCAGACGCGTGTGGCCGTCGATGATGCGGGCGTCGCGAGCGGCGATCGACACGTCGGCCAGGAGCCCCGCGACCAGCCCGGCGCCCACCGCGGCGCCGTGGATGGCCGAGACCACCGGCTTGCCGCAATCGACGAGGTTGCGGACCAGGTCGCGTGCCTCCTTCCAGACGCGTACGCGGGTCGTCCAGTCGTCGGCGATGCGCTCCACCATGTCCAGGTCGCCGCCCGCCGAGAATCCGGCGCCCGCACCGCGCAGCACCGCCACCTCGACGTCGTCGGCGGCGTCGATGTCGCGCCAGATGTCGACGAGCTCGCGGTGCATCACCTCGTCGGCGGCGTTGAGGCGTTCCGGGCGATCCATGGTGACGACCAGGATGCCGTCCTCGGGCCGGGTCAGCGTCAGGCGGCGGTATCGCTCGAAGGGCATGGGGGTTCCCTCCCTGTTGGAGTGTGAACCCAGCCTACCGCGGCGGGTGCGGAATCGCCCTGGCCGCCCGAGGGCGTCAGAACTCGCTTTCGTCGCGCCGGCGGTCGGAACGCAGGAAGCGCTCGAAGGCGTCGTCGGACGGTTCGCTGCGTCCGCGTACGGTCGCCCGCGCGCCGCGGACCTCATCGTTGGTGGGTCGCACGGGGGCCGGCGCCACCGCCGCGACCTCGGGCTCCAGCGCCGAGGGGGGCGGAGGCGTGAGGGTGAGCGCGGACCACAGGGTCAGGCTGACGGCGAGGACCAGCAGGAACCCGAGGAGCAACATGACGACGAGGGCCGACACGCCCCCAGGATAGTCCACGACTTCATGAAGGTGCGTGAAGACTGCGGCCCCCGAGAGGAGTGCGGTGCTCGCCCGGCCGCGTCAGGTCTCGGGGTCCTCCAGGAGCCGGCACAGCAGCTCGGCGTCGACGTTCCCGCCGGAGATCACCACCACGATCGGTCCCGGCGCCAACGTCGGACCCTCCCCCCGACCGTCCAGGAGGTGCGTCAGAGCCGCCAGAGTGAGGGCGCCGGTGGGTTCGGCCACCAGGCGGGCGCGCTCCACGTACCAGGCGGTCGCTCGCCGGATGGACGCTTCGTCGACGGTGCGGACGCCGGCCAGGTAGCGCCGCAGGACCGCGAAGTTGAGCTCGCCGATGCTCTGCGTGCGTACCCCGTCGGCCAGGGTGCGCGTCAAGTCGGCGGCGGGCCAGGCGGTGCGCGTGCCCGAGGTCAACGAGTCGCGGGCGTCGGCAGCCAGCTCCGGTTCGACGCCGATCACGCGGGCGTCCGGAGCGCGTTCGGCCAGCGCCAGGCACATGCCCCCCGCCAGCCCGCCGCCGCCGATCGGGACCAGGACGTTGGCGACGTCCGGGAGATCCTCGGCGATCTCGAGCCCGACGGTGGCCTGGCCGGCGACGATCCAGGGGTGGTCGTAGGGCGGCACCAGCGTCGCCCCGCGTTCGTGCGCCAGCCGCTCCGCGGTTCCGTGCCGGGCGGCCTGGCTGTTCTCGCAGCGCACCACCTCGGCGCCCAACGCTCGGGTGCCCTCGACCTTGACGCGCGGCGCGCCCTCGGGGATGACGATGGTCGCCGGCACGCCGTAGTGGCGTGCTGCGAAGGCCACGCCCTGGGCGTGGTTGCCGCTGGAATGCGTGACCACCCCGCGCGCCCGCGTCGCCGGCGGCAGCGCCGCCAGGAAGTTCAGGGCGCCGCGCAGCTTGAACGAGCCGGTGCGCTGCAGGTTCTCGGCCTTGGCGTACACCGCGGCGCCGTCCGGACCGTCGAGGGGGAGGCGTACGAGTGGGGTTCGCACGGCTGCGGCGGCGACGGCGCGGCGCGCCTGCTCGAGGTCGTCGTGTCCGGGGAAGGGGGGCGTTCCTGCCGGCCTCATCCCCCAAGTCTGCCACGAGCGTGGCCCGCTCGAGCGCGCATGGGGCCGGTGTCGCTGCATAATCTTGACGAATCCCGCATAGCGGTCTATAATGCCTCTACATCGAAAGGAACAGCGGGCGCCCGGAAGGGCGCTCTTCTCGTGGGGCCGCTCCCGGGTGCGCGCGGGGGTTCGCGGCCCCTCGGACGTGGGGCCGGCCTCGCGCCCCGCCTCGGCCGCTCCGTCGTTCAGCCGCCCCGCTCGGTGAGGAACGCCTTCAACTGCTGCCGGCTGGGCAGCGCCGGGATCGCTCCCCGGCGCGTGGTGGTGAGGGCGGCATAGGCGTTGGCGCGCCGCAGTGCGGCCTCGAGGGCGCCGCGCCCCGCGGCCAGCGGGTCGCGCTCCAGCAGCTCCGCCAGCAGCGCCGCCGTGAAGGCGTCGCCGGCTCCGGTGGTGTCGACGGTCTCGACGCGGAAGCCTTCGACCTCGCCCTCGCCCTGGCGCGTCAGGTACCCCACGCCCGCCGCGCCGCGCGTGACCACCAGCAGCTCGAGGCGGTCGTGGCGGAGGGTGCGGGCGGCCGCCAGGTCGCGCCCGCCCGTCAGGAACTCCAGCTCGTCGTCGCTGATCTTGATCACCTGGGCCCGTCGCCACACGCTGCGGATGCCCTCACGCGCGGCGTCCGGCGAGGGCCACAGCGCCAGCCGCAGGTTGGCGTCGTAGGAGATGCGCAGGCCGTGCTCCTCGGCGACATCGAGGGCCCGCAGGGTGGCGGAGCGCGACGGTTCCTGGATGAGCCCGATGCTCCCGATGTGGAGGACCTTCGCCCCCGCCAGGTAGTCCGCGTCGATCTCGTCGGGCCGCAGGCGCATGTCGGCGCTGGGGTGGCGGTAGAAGAGGAAGTCGCGCTCGCCGCCGCGCGTCAACGATACGAACGCCAGCGCCGTCCGGGCGCCGTCGTCGTAGCGGAGCTGCGACGCGTCGACGCCGTTCTCGGTCAGGACGCCGGCCAGATACCGGCCGAAGGGGTCGTCCCCCACCTTGCCGAGGAAGCCGGCACGGACGCCCAGCCGGGCGAGGCCGACGGCGACGTTGGCGGGAGCGCCGCCGGGAGCCTTGACGAAGGCGCGCGCCTCGGCCAGCGAGACGCCGTTCTCCTCCGGTACGAAGTCGATGAGCAGCTCGCCCAGGGCGACCGCCTGCGGGGACCCAGTCATGCCGTCAGCCTACCGCAGGCCCGGCGGCGCCCGCGGCGCCCGCGACGTCGTGGGGGTCGGCGTCTTCTGCGGGGCACTGTGATACAACAGGGGACGCATGAAGGGGGTTCTACGCGCGGTCCGAGATCGCCGTGCACGCCGCGCGAACCGACCATGCCTGAGGACGTGAACCCGCCGCCCGGCGCACGGGCGAGACGGCGTCCGGGCGCTCTGCAACGTGTTCCCGCTTGTCCCGTACGCAACCCGCAGGCCCCGGCGCTCGCCGGGGCGTGGACGAAGGTGGCGACGCGGGGCCGGGCGCACGGACCGGCGGCCCGGAAGGCCGCATAGGTGAGGCCATGATGCACATCGACGAGCACCTCAACAGCGCCAGCCTCGAGTACGTCGAGGAGCTGTACGAGCGCTACCTCCAGGACCCCGCGGACGTTCCCGAGCCGTGGCGCAGTACCTTCGCGGAGCTGCCGGTCGACGGGCTGGCGCAGCGTCGCCGACTGGGGCCGAGCTTCGCGCCCCGCAGCCTCTTCCACGGCAGCGGCGGCCACCTCCCGGCCGCCGCCCGCGTCGACAGCAGCGCCGCCAACGTGCAACAGCGGATGGAGCGGCTGGTGCGCAACTACCGTGTGCGCGGCCACCGTCTCGCCGACCTCAGCCCGCTGGGGCGGGACCCCTTCGAGGCGCCGGAGCTCGACCCCGGCTACTACGGCTTCCGCGACGAGGAGCTGTCGCAGACCGTCCTCGACAGCACCTTCCCCGGTGCGTCGACGGTCGGCGAGGTGCTGCAGGCGCTGCAGGAGACCTACACCCGCAGCATCGGCGCCCAGTTCATGCACATCGACAGCCTGGAGGTCCGGCGCTGGTTGCAGGAGCGGATGGAGGGCAGCAGGAACCGCCTGGCGTTGAGCCGCGGCCGCCAGCTCCGCATCCTCACCAAGCTGACCGACGCCGTGATCTTCGAGGAGTTCATCCAGAAGAAGTACGTCGGCGCCAAGAGCTTCTCGCTGGAGGGCGGCGAGACGCTGATCCCGCTGCTCGATCAGGCCATCGAGAAGGCGGGCACGCAGGGGGTACGCGAGATCGTCCTGGGGATGGCGCACCGCGGTCGCCTCAACGTGCTGGCCAACATCCTGGGCAAGAACCCGCGCACCATCTTCCGTGAGTTCGAGGACAAGGACCCGGAGATGCACCGCGGCCGCGGGGACGTCAAGTACCACCTCGGCTACAGCAGCGACTGGACCACCGAGGCCGGCGAGCAAATCCACCTGTCGCTGGCGTTCAACCCCTCGCACCTGGAGTTCGTCGATCCCGTGGTGCTCGGCCGGGTCCGCGCCAAGCAGGATCGCATCGGCGACCGCAAGCGCGAGAAGGTCCTCCCCATCGTGGTCCACGGCGACGCCGCCTTCATCGGAGAGGGCGTCGTCCAGGAGAGCCTCAACCTCTCGGGGCTCAGCGGCTACCGCGTCGGCGGTGCCCTGCACATCATCGTCAACAACCAGGTGGGCTTCACCACCGGGCCGCGCCAGGGGCGGACGTCGACCTACGCCAGCGACGTCGCCAAGATGCTGCAGAGCCCCATCTTCCACGTCAACGGCGAGGACCCCGAGGCCGTCGCCCAGGTGATCGAGCTGGCGATGGACTTCCGCCGCGAGTTCAAGCGCGACGTGGTCGTCGACATGTACTGCTACCGGCGCCAGGGCCACAACGAGTCCGACGAGCCGTCGTTCACGCAGCCCGTCATGTACGGCAAGATCAAGCGCCGGCACAGCGTCCGCGACGGTTACCTGGAGCGCCTGCTGGCGCTCGACGAGGTGAGCCGCGAGGAGGCCGATCAGATCGCCGAGGCCCGCCGCGAGCACCTGGAGCACGAGCTGTCGGTGGCCCGCAGCGACGACTTCAAGCCGCACTACTCCGCCTTCGAAGGGGTGTGGCGGCCGTACAGCGGCGGCGTCGATGCCGACGTCGCGGAGCCCGACACCGCCGTCGAGGGCGAGCGTCTGGCCGGCCTGCTGCGCGCGCTCACCGAGGTACCCGACGACTTCCGGCTCAACAGCAAGATCCGGCGGGCCCTGCAGACGCGCGTCGCGATGGCCGAGGGCGAGCAGCCGCTCGACTGGGCGGCGGGCGAGGCGCTGGCGTACGCGACCCTCGTCGCCGACGGCGTCAAGGTGCGCCTCACCGGTCAGGACAGCGAACGCGGGACCTTCAGCCAGCGGCACGCGGTGTTCCACGACACCGAGGACGGCCACGAGTACTGCCCCCTGCAGCAGGTGGGAGCCTCGCCGGAGCTCTTCGAGGTCCACAACAGCCCGCTGTCGGAGGCGGGCGTGCTCGGCTTCGAGTACGGCTACAGCCTGGACACGCCGGAGGCGCTGGTGCTGTGGGAAGCCCAGTTCGGTGACTTCGCCAACGCCGCGCAGGTCATCGTCGACCAGTTCATGGCCTCGGCCGAGGACAAGTGGAAGCGCCTGTCGGGGCTGGTGATGCTGCTGCCGCACGGCATGGAGGGGCAGGGGCCCGAGCACTCCAGCGCGCGGCTCGAGCGCTACCTGCAGCTCTGCGCCGAGGACAACCTGCAGGTCGCCTACCCCACGACGCCCGCGCAGATCTTCCACCTGCTGCGGCGCCAGGTGGTGCGCCCCCTGCGCAAGCCGCTGATCGTGATGACCCCCAAGAGCCTGCTCCGCCACCCCCGCGCGGTGTCCTCGCTCGACGACCTGGCGCACGGGCGCTTCCAGCGGGTCCTGGCCGACGACGCCGTCGAGCCGGCCCGGGTGGGACGGGTGCTCCTGACCTCGGGCAAGATGGCCTACGACCTCCTCGCGGCGCGCGAGGAGCGCGGTCGCGACGACGTCGCCATCGTCCGCCTGGAGCAGCTCTACCCGCTCGCCGACGAGGCCGTGGCCGCGGCGCTGGAAGGCATCGACCCGTCGGCCCCGGTGCTGTGGGTGCAAGAGGAGCCCGAGAACATGGGAGCCTGGCGCTTCCTGCGAGTAAAGTGGGGCGAGAAGCTGTTCGGCAGGCCCTTCGTGGGCGTGTCGCGACCGGCATCCGCCAGTCCCGCCACCGGATCCGGCGCCGCCCATCGGCTCGAGCAGGCCGAGGTGGTCCGGACCGCCTTCGAGATGGACGTCTGACCCCCCCTGGACCCGAGGAGAGAACCCCCATGCCCGTAGATCTGAAGGTGCCCGCCGTGGGCGAGTCGATCACCGAGGTGTTCATCGGCACCTGGCTGAAGAAGCCGGGGGAGGCTGTGGCGAAGGACGAGCCCGTCGTCGAGGTCGAGACCGACAAGGCCACCCTCGAGGTGCCGGCGCCGGTGGCCGGCGTCCTGCGCGAGGTGCTCAAGGACGAGGGCGACAGCGCCCAGGTGGGCGACGTGATCGCCCGCATCGAGGAGGGGGCCGCCGGAGCGGTCCGGGCCCAGGCGCCGGCCGCCACCCCGGCAGCTTCCGAGAGCGCCCCCGCCGCCGCTCCCGAGCCGCGCGGCGAGAGCGCCGCCTCCGGCGAAGCCATCGTCATGCCGGCCGCCCAGCGCCTGCTCGAGGAGCACGGCCTGACGGCGGAGGCGGTACCCGCCAGCGGCCCCGGCGGTCGCCTCCTGAAGGAGGACGTGCAGCGCTTCATCGCCGAGCGCGAGCGCCGCGCCGCCGAGCGCGAGCGCGTGCCGGAAGCGGCGCCGGGAGCCGGCGCCGGCGGCGAGCGCTTCGAGGAGGCCGTGCCGATGAGCCCCCTGCGGCGGCGCATCGCCGAGCGCCTGGTCGAGGCGCAGCACACCGCCGCCCTGCTCACCACCTTCAACGAGGTCGACATGTCGGCCGTCATGGAGCTGCGCAAGGCCTACCGCGACGACTTCGAGAAGCGCTACGGGGTGCGGCTGGGCTTCATGTCGTTCTTCGTGAAGGCCGCCATCGACGCCCTCAAGCTCTTCCCGCAGCTCAACGCCGAGATCCGCGGCACCGACATCATCTACAAGGACTACTACGACATCGGCGTGGCCGTCTCCGCCAAGAAGGGCCTGGTGGTGCCGGTGGTGAAGGGCGCCGAGCGTCTCAGCTTCGCCGAGCTCGAGAAGACCATCGGCGACTTCGGACGGCGGGCCAGCGAGAACAAGCTGGCGCCCGAGGAACTGCAGGGCGGCACCTTCACCATCAGCAACGGTGGGGTGTTCGGGTCGATGATGTCGACCCCCATCGTCAACCCGCCGCAGTCCGGTGTCCTGGGCATGCACGCCATCCAGGAGCGGCCCGTGGCGCGGAACGGTCAGGTGGTCATCCGTCCGATGATGTACCTGGCGCTCACCTACGACCACCGCATCGTCGACGGCCGTGAAGCGGTCACCTTCCTCAAGCGCATCAAGGAGGCCATCGAGACCCCCGCGCGCATGTTGCTGGAGGTCTGAGGCATGCCTGAACACGACATCGTCATCCTGGGAGCGGGCCCCGGCGGCTACGTCGCGGCGTTGCGCGGCGCCCAGCTCGGCTTCGACGTCGCCGTGGTGGAGAAGGAGGCCGCCCTCGGCGGCACCTGCGTGCGCGTCGGCTGCATCCCCAGCAAGGCCCTGCTGGAATCGAGCGAGCGCTACCTGGAGGCCCGGGAGCAGCTGGCCGAGCACGGCGTCGTCGCCAAGGACGTCGAGCTCGACCTGGCCGCCATGCAGGCCCGCAAGGCGCGCGTGGTCAAGCAGAACACCGACGGCGTGGGCTACCTCTTCGACAAGAACAAGATCACGCGCTACCGGGGCACCGGCGAGCTGCTCGGCGGCGGCAGGGTGGCCGTGCACGGCGACGAGGAGCAGGAGCTGACGGCCCGGCACATCGTGCTCGCGACCGGCTCCGTGCCCGCCGCCCTGAAGGGCGTCGAGGTCGACGGCAGCGCCGTCGTGACCAGCACCGAGGCGCTCGACTTCGAGGCCGTTCCCGACAGCCTGGTGGTGATCGGGGCCGGGGCCATCGGGCTCGAGCTCGGCTCGGTGTGGTCCCGACTCGGGGCCGAGGTCACGGTGCTCGAATACTTCGACCGCATCCTCCCCGGCATGGACCTGGAGACCGCGAAGGAGGCCCTCAAGGCGCTGAAGCGCCAGGGGCTGGCCTTCCAGCTCGGCGTGCGGGTCACCGGCGCCGCCGTCTCCGGCAAGGGCAAGAGCCGGCGCGTCCGCGTCGACCTCGAGGGGGGCGAACCCGTCGAGGCCGAGAAGGTGCTGGTGGCGGTCGGGCGCCGTCCGGTCACCTCGGGGTTGGGGCTCGAGGCGGCCGGCGTAGAGCTGGATGACCACGGCCGGGTGCGCGTCGACGCGGGCTTCCGCACCCGTGCCGAAGGCGTCTACGCCATCGGTGACGTGATCGCCGGCCCCATGCTGGCGCACAAGGCGGAGGAGGACGGGGTGGCGCTCATGGAGCGCCTCGCCGGCGGTGCCGGCCACGTCGACTACGACCTGGTGCCGGCCATCGTCTACACCGATCCCGAGGTCGCCTCGGTGGGCCGCAGCGAGGAGCGACTGGCCGACGACGGGGTGCCCTACCGCAAGGGGGTCTTCCCGTTCACCGCCAACGGCCGGGCTCGGGCGATGGGGCGTACCGAGGGGCGCGTGAAGGTGCTGGCGCACGCCGAGACCGATCGCATCCTGGGCGTGCACATCGTGGGCGCTCGCGCCGGCGACCTGATCGCCGAAGCGGTGGCCGCCATGACCTACGGCGCCAGCGCCGAGGATTTGGCGCGCACCGTCCACGCCCACCCCACGCTCTCCGAGATCGTCCGCGAGGCGGCGCTGGCCGTCGACGGCCGGGCGCTGCACGTGTGAGCGCCTTGGGCCGCAAGGTGGCGTTCGGGCTCGCCGTCGAACCGGGGCTATACTCGGAGCCGTGACCGTGGCCGGAGTGCGCGACCTGCTGATCGACGACCCCAAGCTCGAGCCCATCGCCGACAAGGTCCTCGAGGGCCGCCGCCTCACGCTCGAGGACGGCATGACGCTGTTCGCGACCCGCGACGTGGCTGCCGTGGCCCGCATGGCCGACCTGGTGCGCGAGCGCCGGGTGGGCGACAAGGCCTACTTCGTTCACTCGCTGAGGCTGTCGCAGACCAACGTCTGCTACGTCGGCTGCACCTTCTGCGGCTTCCAGCGCAAGCTGGACGAGGAAGGCGTCTGGGACATGGAGCTGGACGACGTCTGGGAGTACGTCGATCGGCACCACCACCCCGACCTGACGGAGATCCACATCACCGCCGGGCACCACCCCACCCGCCCCTGGTCGTACTACCTCGACCTGGTGTCGGGGCTGACCCAGCGCTACCCGGGCATCCAGGTCAAGGCCTGGACGGCCGCCGAGATCCACCACTTCACGCGCATCACGCGCCCGCGCCTCAGCTACCGGGAGGTGCTCTCGGAGCTCAAGGAGGCGGGGCTGGTGGCGATGCCCGGCGGCGGCGCGGAGATCTTCGCCGAGCACGTGCGCCGGCGCATCGCGCGCGCCAAGGTGAGCGCCGAGGGGTGGCTGGAGGTGCACCGCACCGCCCACGAACTCGGCATCCCCACCAACGCCACCATGCTCTACGGCCACGTGGAGTCGCACGCCGACCGGCTGGACCACATGATCCGGCTACGGGAGCTGCAGGACGAGGCGCCCGGCTTCTACTCGTTCGTGCCGCTGGCCTTCCAGCCCGACAACAACCCCCTGGCGATCGAGCTGGGGACGCGCTTCACCACCGGCCTCGACGATCTCCGGAACCTGGCGGTGTCGCGGCTGATGCTCGACAACTTCCCCCACATCAAGGGCTACTGGATCATGATCACCCCCGAGCTCACCCAGGTGACGCTCTCCGCCGGCGTGAGCGACATCGACGGCACCATCAAGGACGAGCGCATCGCGCACGCCTCCGGCGCCGTCACCGAGCAGGGCATGACCGAGAGCGAGCTGGTGCGGCTGGTCCAGGACGCCGGCCGAGTTCCCGTTCGGCGTGACGCGCTCTACCGCGAGCTGAAGGTGTACGCGTGAGGGCGAGGACGTTCGCGCCATGAGCCGCGGCGGCGGTGTCGAGGGGGCCTCCAAGGGCGCCGGCGCGCCTGCCCGGGTCGAGCGACTGGGGATCGTCTCCTACACCAACGTGGCCCCCCTGCACTGGGGGCTCACCCCATGGCGCACCGACGAGGGGCGTTCCGAGTTCGTCCACGGCGTCCCCACCGAGCTCAACGCCGCGCTGCTGGCCGGCAGCATCGACCTCACCCTGATCTCGTCGATCGAGTTCGTCCGCAACCGGCATCGCCTGCGGGCGCTGCCGGACTTCTCGATCGCCACGCTCGGGCCCGTGTACAGCGTCATGCTCTTCCACTGGCGGCCCTGGCGCGAGCTGGCGGGTGCGCGGGTCGCGGTGACCACCCACTCCGCGACCAGCGTCGAGCTGCTGCGCACGCTGCTGGACGCCGACGGCGTGGAGGCGACGTTCGTGCCGATGGCGCCCGACCTCGACGCCATGCTGCGCGACCACGACGCCGCCTTGTTGATCGGCGACGCCGCCCTGCGCGAGGCGGTCGCGCTGCGCGAGATCGACGGTCGACACCCCGAGGTGACCGACCTCGGCGAGGCCTGGTACCGCCACACCCGCCTGCCCTTCACCTTCGCGGTGTGGGCCTCGCTTGACGACCGTCCGCCGTCGGAGCTCCTGGTGGCGCGCTTCCGCGCCGCGCGCGAGGCGGGCCTGGGGCGGCTGGCCGAGGTCGCCGCCGTCGAGGCCGAGCGGCTCGGGCTGTCACCGGCGGTGGTGCAGCGCTACCTGGCGAACTTCCGCTACTACCTGGAGTTGCCCGACCGCGACGGGCTGCTGGCCTTCGCGCACGCCACCGACCCCGCCTTCGAGGACGCGGAGCTGCGCTTCTGGGACCTGTGAGGGCGGCGGCGCGGTGAACGTCTGGCCCGGCCAGCCCCACCCCCTGGGCGCCACCTTCGACGGGGAGGGTGTCAACTTCGCGCTGTACAGCGAGCACGCCACCGGCGTCGAGCTGTGCCTGTTCGACACCGCCTACGACCCCGAGCCTGCGCGAACCCTGGAGCTGAGCGATCGCACCGGGCCGGTGTTCCACGGCTACCTACCTGGGATCGCGCCCGGTCAGCGCTACGGCTACCGCGTCCACGGCCCCTACGAGCCGCAGCGCGGCCATCGCTTCAACCCCGCCAAGGTGGTGCTCGACCCCTACGCTCGGGCCATCGGCCGGCCGCTGCGCTGGCACGACAGCCTGATGGGCTACCTCCACGGTCCGGCCGGCGACGACCGCCCCGATCCCCGCGACGACGCCGCCTTCGCGCCACTGGGCGCGGTGGTGGCCGACGCCTTCGCCTGGGGCGACGACCGTCCGCCCGCCATCGCCTCCGAGGACACCGTCATCTACGAGACCCACGTGCGCGGCATGACGATGCGGCACCCGCAGGTCGCGGAGGAGGAGCGCGGCACCTACCTGGGGCTCGCCTCCGACGCGGTGATCGACCACCTCAGGTCGCTGGGGGTGACCACCGTGCAGCTCCTTCCGGTGCACGCCATCGCCGAGGAGGAGCGGCTGCGGCGCATGGGACTGTCGAACTACTGGGGCTACCACCCGCTCAACTACTTCGCGCCGGAACCGCGCTACGCCGCCAACGGACCGGTGCACGCCGTCGACGAGTTCCGGACCATGGTGCGGCGCCTGCACGCCGCCGGCCTCGAGGTGATCCTCGACGTGGTGTACAACCACACCGGCGAGGGCGACCACCGCGGCCCCACGCTGTCGTTCCGCGGCATCGACAACCGCAGCTACTACAAGCTCCACCCCGGCCGGCCCGAGCACTACATCGACTACACCGGCACCGGCAACACCCTCGACCCCGGCAACCCCTACGTGCTGCAGCTCATCATGGACAGCCTGCGCACGTGGGTGCAGGGCATGCACGTCGACGGCTTCCGCTTCGACCTGGCGTCGGCGCTGGCCCGCGAGCTCTACGACGTCGACATGCTCTCGGCGTTCTTCAAGGTGATCCAGCAGGACCCGGTGCTCTCCGGCGTCAAGCTCATCGCCGAGCCCTGGGACGTCGGTCCCGGCGGCTACCAGGTCGGCAACTTCCCGTGGCGCTGGTGCGAGTGGAACGGCCGCTACCGCGACGCCGTGCGCAGCTACTGGCGCGGCGACCCGGGCCGCGCCGGCGAGCTGGCCACCCGCGTGAGCGGCTCGGCCGACCTCTACGGCCGCGGCCAGCGCCGCCCCACCGCCTCGGTCAACTTCGTCACCGCCCACGACGGCTTCACGCTGCACGACCTGGTCAGCTACGCGCGCAAGCACAACGAGGCCAACGGCGAGGCCAACCGCGACGGCAGCGATCACGACCTGAGCAGCAACGGCGGTGCCGAGGGCCCGACCGACGACCCCGCCGTGCTGGCGCGCCGCGACGTCCGCCGCCGCAGCCTGCTGGCCACCCTGGTGCTGTCGCAGGGGATGCCGATGCTGCTGGGGGGCGACGAGCTCGGCCGCAGCCAGCGCGGCAACAACAACGCCTACTGCCAGGACAACGAGCTGAGCTGGTTCGACTGGCGGCTCGACGACCGCGGCCGGGACTTCCTCGATTTCACTCGTCGGGTGCTCGAGCTGCGGCGCGAGCACGCCGTGTTCCGGCGACGCACCTTCCTCGACGGGGGGCTCGACGCCAGCTGCGGCTGCAAGGACGTCGCCTGGATCCACCCCAGCGGTCGCGAGCTGGAGACCGATGACTGGCGAGGCCTGGAGGACGGCGCTTTCGGCATGCTGCTGTGCGGCGCCGCCGTCCACGAGCGCGACCGCCAGGGGCGCCCGCGTCGCGACTGCTCGTTCCTGGTGGTGTTCCACGGCCGTGGCGGCGGAAGCTTCGTGCTGCCGCCGGCGCCCGAGGGCGACGGCTGGGTGCACGTGCTCGACACCGCGACACCGGACGGCGTCGGGGCGCAGCTCGCGGCCGGTACGGCGCTGCCGCTGGTCGAGGACGGACTCGCGGTCTACCAGGCGTGCTCGGGGCGGAGGCCGGCTCCCGGCTGAGGGCGCGGCGTCAGCCGTTCTCGATGCGGATCCAGGCGGTGACCCGCCGTGACGCCAGTGTCAGCGCCTGGTAGTCGGAGGGGGAGAGGCGCGTGACGGCGCTCTCCAGGAGTCGACCGACCTCCCGGTCGGCAGCCCGCCGCAGCTCGGGATCGGGGCTGCTGGCCTGCAGGCGACGCAGGCTGAGCGCTAGGTGGCGCGCCACCATCGGGTCTCCGGCACCGTAGGCGCGGAGCTCGCCGAACAGGTGCTCGAGCAGCTCCGCCAGCTCGGCGCGCGGCACCACCAGCCGCAGGGTGCCGTCGGCGTCGCGCAGCTCGCCGGAGGGCAGGCGGCGGTGCGCCAGCAGGTTCAGGGCCTCGGCCAGGCGGTCGACGCAGGTGATCGCCGTGAAGGGGTCGTTGGTGCCGGGCGACAGCGCCCGCACGGCCACCTCCAGCAGTTGATCCAACAGGAAGCCGGGATCCTGGTGCGGCGTCCTCACCGCCCCCAGGGCGTAGCCGCCATCGATCCGACCCTCCAGCGCCTCCGCTGCCTCGGGCGGATGGACGTCGGCCAGCGGGCCGTCGAGCATCACGAAGCTGCCGGGCGGGTGGTGCAGACGCACCACCGCCCCCTGGTCGCGGGCGAGCGCCACCAGCCCGGCCAGGTCGATGGCCTGGACGTAGCCCGTTCGGCCGGCGGGGACGGTGACGGCCTCGTCCTCGAAGCCCTCGGGGAGACCCGGGGCGCCGTCCCCCGGCGCGCGCTGGGGGTCGGCGCCGGCCTCGGGGAGCGCCAGGATCTGCTGCGTCAGCTCCCGCCCCACCCGCGCCAGCACGTAGCTGACCTGGACGCTCTCGGCGGCGTGGTGGATGAAGTAGATCAGGACGCCCAGGCTCA
>JASBRS010000052.1 GCA_030149325.1 Deinococci bacterium | reverse complement strand
CGAGCGCGCGCTCGAGCCAGTGCACGGCGGGCTCGAGCTCCCCGAGCGCACGGTAGTTCTGCCCGAGATCCAGCAACGCCGGCGTCAGCCGAGCGCTTTCCGGATGACCGCGAAGAACGTTCTGGAGCTCTTCGATCGCGTCCCGGAAGCGTCCTCGGTGCCAATGTGCGTGGGCCAGGGCCAGGCGGTAGCGCGACTTTCCGGGCTCGAGCCGCACCGCCTCCGCGATGCGTTCCTCGGACTCGCTGAAGTCGCCGATCGCCCAACGGACCTCGCTCAAGTCGAGGAGGAGACGCGCGCGCTCGGCCGCCGGCAGGGCCTCGGCGAGCTCCGACGCGGCACCATCGTGCGCGCGCACCGCGGTGTCGCGCCCAAGCAACGCCTCGATCTGCGCCAGCCCGGCGAGCGCACGCGCCTCGAGGGCGGGCGACGCGGCCTGCCGCGCTCCGACCAGGGCCCGCGAGAAGGCACGGTAGGCAGCATCGGCGTCGGCCGACCGCCAGGCGTGCCCCAGGAGCACGCCGGCGCGAGCGGCGCTCGAGCTATGGGGCGGGGCACGCTCGAGTACCCACTCGAGCCAACGGCGCGCCTCGATGCGGCTGCCTTGCTCGAGGGCCCGCTCGGCAGCGTCGAGACGCCACGCAAGGGCTTCGTCGATGCGACCCGCATGCTCGAGGTGATGCGCTACCAGCGCCGGCTCGGCCCCCGAGCGGATGAGGGCGTCGGCCGAACGTGCGTGAAGGAGCCTTCGCTCCGGCGCGGACAACGAATCGAGAGCGCCCTCGGACAGCAGGTCGTGTACGAAGCGCACGTCGCGAACGATGTTGGCGGCTTCGAGGCGGCCCAACCCCTCGGCCACCTGCCACGTGGATTCGTTGAGGACGTCGGCCAGGAGGTCCCGTGTAGCGGCGTCCTGAAGGACGGCGATCGCCTGGGCGAGCCATCGGTCATCAGGGTCGAGGCGTCCGAAACGGGTCGTGATCGTCCGCGGCGCGAGCCCTGCCGCGGCTGCCCTCACAACCTCACGAGAGCCCGGCTCACGGGTCTCCCACCATGCCTTCACGACTTCCAACACCAGCATGGGAATGCCGCCTGTGATCGCCACGACGTAGGCGGCGCCCAACTCGCCGCGCGGAACCTCCAGTGTGTCCAGCAATTCCGCGACGCCGTCCGCTCGCAACGGCCCGACTTCGAAGGCTACGCTCACACCGCTGGCGATCATCCGGTCGATCATCGTCGCGTACTCCCGCGGCAGGTCGGAGGGCCGCAGCGCCGCGATACTGCGGGCGATGTCTCGGCCCCCGCGGGCAACGATCTGCGCCGTCACCCAGGCCTGGAGCTCGAAGCTCGACGGGTCGAAGTAGTGCAGGTCGTCCGCCACCGCCATGGCCACGTGGTTTGCCATCACCAGGTTCAGCCGGAGTCCTGCGTCGAAGAACCGAACCCGCTCCGGGCCGTCCCGCGCCGGCGGGGGCGGGGACGGATGCAGCTCCGGCAGGATTCGTGCTGCTTCGGCGCGTACCCAAGGCTCGACCTCCGACAAGGCCTCCGGATGTGTCGCGAAGAAGCTCCGGAAGGACCGCCGCAGCGTGCTGTAGGGCAG
This sequence comes from Deinococci bacterium, assembly GCA_030149325.1. Taxonomy (GTDB): domain Bacteria; phylum Deinococcota; class Deinococci; order Deinococcales; family Trueperaceae; genus JASBRS01. Next base: position 72,128 of record JASBRS010000052.1, on the reverse strand, counting down.
GAGGCGATCGCCGGGATTCCCTTCACCCACGGCGATGCTGCCCTTGCTCTTCGCGAAATCCAGCATGAGGCGTGTCTTTCCCACGCCGCCCGGCCCGCGCAGCGTGATGTTGCGCCCCGCCTGCCACGCCCGCTCCATCTCCTCCCACAGCGCCTTCCGCCCAACGAGCTTGGGCGGGTAGATCGTGGACTCGGGCAACCTGGGGCGGAGCTCGATCAGCTCGGTAGCTAGGGTCGAGACCAGCGCAGCAGGCAGGGCGGTCGCGGGCAAGTCAACTTCGATCGATGGCGGGCTCGCGTCCCCATCCGTCAGCCACGGATGGTCCATCTCCGGCTCGGGGCTCCTCGGCGGCCGGTCGGCCCAACCGGCCCGCGCGAAGCGTACGAAGGCTGCACGCTCGTCCTCCGGCACGCCCAGCGCCTTGGCAAGCTGGGTGGCCATGCGCGTCGACGGATGCCGCTCGTCCGCTTCCAGCTTGCGGACCATCGCAACGGAACACCCCGCCGTCGCAGCCAGCTTCGTCTGGGTCCATCCGAGTTGTCGTCGGCGTCTCCGCAGCCAGAGACCGAACACCGACCCTTCCTGGGGTTCGGCGTCCATGCGTGCCCCCCTCCTGCATGGCGTGCTCGACGACGCGTGAGACACCCATGCTAGCGCGGTCGCGCGTTCGCGGCCGTGACGCTGGTTGTACCGGTAGCGGTACAAGGTAGCGCGACCATGGCGGCCCCACGGCTTGCTGCAATGGCGGCACGTCGGCCCCGGGGGCGCGGAAACGCAGCCGGGGCGCTCGAAACCCAGGAGGAGGGATGCCACCATGCCACGGAACCTAGGAATCCGACCGCGAACTCTGGCCCTCGTGCTTCTCGCGCTCACCATGGCCCCTGCCCTCGCCGGCGCCCCGTCGCACCCGTACACGGTCCTGGCCGACGCCGGGTACGACCTGGTCGTGCCGCAGATGGCCACGAACGACGTCGTTGGCGCCGCCGAGATCCGCGAGGTGATGGACGCCTACGTCGCCACCGTCGACGCCGGAGACCTCGACGCCTGGCTCGCGCTGTGGGAGCCGGGTGGCATCCAGATGCCCCCGGGCACCTCGATGCGCACGGGCATCACGGCCATCCGAGCGGGCATGCGCCCCGGCTTTACCCAGTACGACGACGACATCCGCATCGACGTCCTGGAGGCCACCATCGCCGGCGAGTTCGCCTACGCGCGCGGCACCTATACCCTTCGGATGACGCCGAAGGTCGGCCGACGCGGGGAGTTCGGTGACCTCACGACGGTCGACGGCAAGTTCCTCACCGTCCTGCACCGGCAGCCCGACGGCAGCTGGAGGATCTACCGCGACATCTTCAACTCGAACGTCCCTCCGCGGTAGCCAACGCGAAGGCCCGATCCACCTACTGGCGCGACCGGATCAGCCGGACACGCGCTCGGAGACCTCGTCGAGGCGCTCGATCTCGCGCTCGGTGAGCGTGAGGTCGAGCGCGCCCGCGGCATCCGCGGCGTGCTTCGGGCGGCTCGCGCCCGGGATGGCGACCACGGTCTCGCCGTAGCGGTCGAGCAGCCATGCCAGCGCCACCTGCGCCAGCGTGGCGTCGTAGGCCTCGGCGATCGCTTCCAGAACATCGATCAGGGGCCTGCTCCGGTCAAGCTTGCGCCGCAGCCCCATGCGGCGGCCGATGGGCGTCGCCTTCAGGCGCTCGGGCTCGAAGTGGAACTTCCCGGTCAGCAGCCCCGAATCGAGCGGCGAGTAGGCGATGATCGTCACCCCCAGCTCGCGGGCGGCCGCCAGCACGCCGTTCGACTCGATCTCACGATGCAGCAGACTGACGTGCACCTGGTTCGACGCCAGCGGCAGACCGCGGCGAGCCAGCGCCGCATGCGCCCGGCGCATGCGGCGCTCGTCGAAGTTGCTGACGCCGACCGCGCGGATCACGCCCGCCTCGACCAGATCGGCCATGGCGTCCATCTCCGCCTCGGGGCTGGAGAACGACCACGGCTGGTGGATCTGGTGAAGGTCGATGGTGTAGGGATCCAAGGCCGCCTGGCGCTCGCCGATGGTAGCGCCGATGTTGCGGGCACTGCGAAGGAACGGCAACCACTTGGTCGCGATGGTGACGCGCCCTGGCCGCACGTCGAGCGCATCGAGCGCCGCGGCCAGCCCGCGTTCGGAGCGACCACCGCCGTACATCTCCGCGGTGTCGAACCAGCCGATGCCGCCGTCGAGGGCGGCACGAACGATGTCGGTCATCGCCGTCTGCTCGATGGGCGGGAACATGGCGCGGAACACGCCCGAGCCCCCCGCGAACTGCATCACGCCGAGACCGATCGGCGTCACCGCGATGTCGGTCCTCCCCAAGGCCCTGCGATCCCGCATCCGCTGCCACCCCCCCTCCCGGCCAGTGCCGGTTCTCAGGTCCCAAGCCTACAACTGCGGCCATGGCGCGAAGATGAGCCTGCGGAAGGCTCGGGTTGACGCCCAGGCCGAGGATTCCCGATACTGGGCGCACCCGATATCGGCTCGAGCCCCCGGTCCGCGACCCCCTGCGTCCTTCGCGTGCCCTTGCCGTGCAGGAGGTAGCCGTGCCCGCACCCACGCGCAAGCCCTTCGTCGTCGCCGCCGTGCAGGCGGCGCCGGTGTTCCTCGACCTCGACGCCAGCGTCGCCAAGGCCTGCGACCTCATCCGCGAGGTCGGCGCCCACGGCGCCAGCCTGGCCGTGTTCCCGGAAGGCTTCCTCCCGACCTACCCGCTGTGGTCGTGGTTCGTCCCGCCCTACGCCAGCCGCGAGCTGAGGCCGCTGTACGCCGAGCTGCTCGACAACGCCGTGGAGGTCCCCGGTCCGGTGGTCGAGCGCCTGGCGCACGCTGCGCGCGATGCCGGCGTGAACGTGGTGATGGGCATCAACGAGGTCAACCGCGAGGCCAGCGGCGGCAGCCTCTACAACAGCCTATTGGTGATCGACGCCGAGGGACGTTTGCGCTCGTGCCACCGCAAGCTCATGCCGACGGTCGCCGAGCGCCTGGTGCACGCCTCCGGCGACGGCAGCACGCTCGAGGTGGTGGAGCTCGAGCAGGCCCGCCTGGGCGCGCTCATCTGCTGGGAGAACTACATGCCGCTGGCGCGCTTCGCGCTCTACGCCGAGGGTGCGGAGGTATGGGCCGCACCCACCTGGGACCGCGGCGAGCCGTGGCTCAGCACCCTCCGCCACATCGCCAAGGAGGGGCGCGTGGCCGTGGTGAGCGCCTGCATCCCCTTCCATCGCGACCTCATCCCCGATCGCTACGCCTTCAAGCGCCACCTACCGGACGCCGCGTGGCTCAACCCCGGCGACAGCGCCATCGTCGATCCCGACGGCAAGATGCTGGCGGGACCGCTGCACGAGGAGGAGGGCATCCTCTACGCCGAGATCGACCCGGCGTCGTGGCGGGGTCCGCGCTACCAGCTCGACGTGGCCGGCCACTACGGTCGGCCGGACGTGTTCGACCTGCGCGTCGACCGGCGGCCGCGGCCGATGGTGCGGAGCAGCGCCGACGTCGATGCCGTGCTGGCTGTCGAAGACGTCGACCACGACAGCGATCCGACGAGCACCTGAGCACGTCGTCCCAGTCCCGGCGGTCGGCACGCGGCGGCCCGCCCCGGGTATGCTCGCGCTCAGGCGGGGGCGGAAGGGAGGTCGTCGGCGAGGCTCGGGGGGCGACACGCCGACCGCGGTCGGATGGTCCTGGCGGATGTTCTTCGGGAGCTGCGCCTGGGAGGCGTCGAGATCCTCAGCGGCGACGCGTCGCAGATGGACGTCGTACGGGTTCGGGAGTTCGGAGCCGCGGCGGCGCGCGTTCCGGAGGGAACCCTCTTCCTCCTGGGCAACGACACCCTGCCCGCCGCAGCCGAAGCGTTGGCGCGGAGCGAACGCAACGCCGCCTTTGTGCTCCCCGCCCCCGCCGCCCTCGGCCTCGACTTGGCATCGCTGGCCGGCTTCCGGGCGACCCTCATCGCCCTCCCTTCCTCGATCCCTCTCGACCTGGGCGCCAGGGTGCAGTACCTGCTCGACCTGGCCGGAAGCTCGCTCCTGGGAAGCGACACCATCGCGCGCGCTCGACAGGACCTGGTCGAGGACCTGGTGCTCGGCCGCTTCCGCGACAGTGGCGCCCTCCTCCGGCGCTCCAGAAGCCTCGGCATCGATCTCGATGGTGTCACCACGGTCCTGCTGGTTGGTTTCGACGACTTCGAGCGCTTCTATCTGCACAACGAGGAACAGGGCGAGCTGTACTTCCAGCGGCTCAAGGGCCGCATCTTGCAGATCGTCCGTCACGCGACGGCCTCTGAGGATTCAGGCACCGTCGTAACCGCGCACGCCGAGGGCGCGGTGGTGCTGGGACGTGGACCACTCGAGGAGATCGGGCGCACCATCGCGGCGTCACTTCAGAGCGAGCTCCGCTTCGTTCCTGTGGCGGTGGCAGCCGGTCTCCCCAAAGCCGACCTGGCCGGCCTCGCGCACTCGTACCGCGAGGCGGGCATGGCCATCGGTCTCCGGAAGCGTCTTCGGATCCGCCAACGCTTCGTCGCGTTCCGTGAGGTGACTGGCTCGGCCCTACTCCAGCAGATCGCCCAGACGCCGGAGATCGCCAGCCTCCTGACTGACGAACTGCAGCCGCTCCAGGACGCCGAGTACAGCCGCCGCCCCGTTCTCGTCGAGACCATAGCCGCCTACTTCGACGCGGGCGGCTCGCTGAAGCGGGCTGCGGCTTCGCTGCGGATCCATCCCAAGACCCTGCGCTACCGCCTTGACCGGGTCGAGGACATCCTCGGACGTGGCGCCCTGGACGGCGAGAAGCGACTTCTTTACCATCTGGCATCACGCTACGTGCTGTGGACGGCCGACTGAGCCTCCTCTGATCCGCAACCGACAACGACGTACTCCCCTAGGGAGTACGCGGTCACGTACTCGGGCCCCTACCCTGGCACAACCCGTCGCCCGGCGGGCGGCACCCGAGGAGCGTGAACGCGTGATCCGAATCGGAATCGACGTGGGAGGAACCAATACCGACGCCGTCGTGATGAGCGACCGCAGCGTGCTTCACTCCGTCAAGACGGCCACTACGGAGGACGTCATGTCGGGCGTCCTGGCTGCGCTGCAGGGCGTGCTCGAGGGCAGTTCCATCGATCGCAGCGAAGTCGACGTGGTCATGATCGGCACGACGCACTTCACCAATGCCGTGGTCCAGCGCCGAGATCTGGCTCCGACCGCAGCCGTGCGCCTGGGTCTACCGGCGACGGCGAGCCTCGTGCCGATGGTGGACTGGCCTGTCGACTTGCGCGAGAGCATCGGCAACCACGCCTACCTGGCCCATGGAGGACACGAGTTCGACGGTCGCGAGATCTCCGCCCTCGATCCGGAGGAGCTGCGCCGCATCGCCGCCGACATCGCCGCCAAGGGCATCCGCACCGTGGCGGTCTCCTCGGTGTTCAGTCCCGTCAACACCGAGATGGAGAAGCGCGCCCGGGACATCCTGCAGGAGTCGCTTCCCGATGCCCACTTCACGCTCTCCAGCGAGATCGGTCGAATCGGCCTGTTGGAGAGGGAGAACGCGGCGATCATGAACGCCTGCCTCCGCGATCTCAGCCGCAAGACGGTCCGCGCCTTCCGGGAGGCTCTCGCCGGCGCCGGCCTCGATGCCCCGTTCTTCCTCACCCAGAACGATGGCACGCTGATGAGCGCCGAGACGGCCGAGGCCTTCCCCGTCCTGACCTTCGCCAGCGGTCCGACCAACAGCATGCGCGGCGCCGCTTTCCTGTCGGGCATCAAGGATGCCATCGTCATCGACGTCGGGGGCACCACGACCGACATCGGCGCACTGGTCAGCGGCTTCCCGCGCGAAGCGAGCGTCGCCGTCGAGGTCGGCGGCGTCCGCACCAACTTCCGCATGCCCGACGTGTTCTCGATCGGCCTCGGGGGAGGTTCGCGGGTCACGATCGATCCCGTCCGCGTCGGACCCCAGAGCGTCGGTTACCGCCTGACGCAGGAGGCCCACGTGTTCGGCGGGGAGGTGCTGACGGCCACCGACGTCGCGGTCGCGGCGGGTCGTGCGAACATCGGCGACCCCGAGCGGGTACGGACGGTCGACGCGGTGCTGGTCCAGGAAGCCCTGGCCGTGATGGTCGCCATGGTCGAACGAGCTGTCGAGCGTATGCGCTTGACGCCGGAGCCCGTCCCCGTGATCGTGGTCGGCGGCGGGAGCATTCTGGTGCCCGACCGGGTCGGGGACCTCAACGTCATCCGGCCCGAGCACTTCGCTGTCGCGAACGCCGTCGGAGCAGCTATCGCACAGATCAGTGGAGAGGTGGATCGCGTCTTCTCGCTTGCCGAGATGCCGCGGGACGAGGCCGTGGCTCGGGCCAAGGCGGAGGCCATCGAACGCGCCATCCAGGCAGGCGCCGACCAGGACAGCACGCAGGTCGTCGACGTCGACGACGTCCCTTTGGCCTACCTCCCAGGCAATGCCACGCGCATCCGGGTGAAAGCCGTCGGTGACCTGAGTGTCGCGTGAGCCAGTCGATCGCATCGACGCGCGGCGCCTGGACGAAGCTGACATCGACGCGCTGGCGATTGGAGCCTCCATTCTGGGCACCGGGGGCGGCGGCAATCCCTACATCGGGAGCCTCCGCGCCAAGCAGCTGTTGCGGTCCGGCGGCATCATCGAGGTGGTGCCTCTGGAGGCACTCGCACCGGATGCCGTTGTCGTGAGCGTCGGCGGCATCGGCGCTCCCGTCGTCGGTATCGAGAAGATCGAGAAGGGGGACGAGTGCCTGCAAGCTCTGCGCGCGCTCGAGGACTACCTGGGACGACCGGCCGACGCCGTCATCGCCGCGGAGATCGGTGGCTCCAACAGCATCGAACCGATGATCACAGCGGCACAGGCAGGGATCCCGGTGGTCGATGCCGACGGCATGGGCCGGGCCTTCCCCGAGGTCCAGATGTGCACCTACTTCATCTACGGCCACCGCCCTTCGCCCTCGGCGATCGCGGACGAGAAGGGCAACCGCGTGCTGTACGCGCAGGTAAAGGACATGTACTGGCTCGAGCGCCTGGCCCGCACCACCGCCGTCGACATGGGCGCTGCCGCCGGCTTCGCCCTGGCACCGATGCGGGGCGACTTCCTGCAGCGCTTTGCCGTGCCCGGCACCGTGACGCAATGCCTGGAGCTGGGGCAGGCGGTGGCTCGCGCCCGGGCGGAACGCCGCAACGTGGTCGAGGAGGTGCGGGTGTCGCAGGGAGGTGTGCGCCTCTTCGACGGCAAGGTCACCGACGTGCGTCGCGAGCTCAAGGGCGGGTTCGCGGTGGGCCGCGTGCGTCTGGAAGGGACCGACGCCAACAGCGGCGAGAAGGCCGAGATCGACATCCAGAACGAGAACCTGGTCTTCCGCCGCGAGGGGGTGGTCGAGGCCAGCGTCCCGGATCTGATCATCGTGCTCGACGCCGACACCGGCTTGTCGATCACCACCGAGGTCCTGCGCTTCGGGCTGCGCGTTTCGGTCCTGGCGTTGCCGTGCCACGCGCTGCTGAGGACGCCGGAGGCGCTGGAGGTCATCGGTCCCGCCTCGTTCGGCTATCCCGAGATCGCGTACCGGCCTCTTGCCCGCGAAAGGAGCGACGATGCGACGCTTCGACGTTGACGACCTGAAGGATGTAGCGGTCGGGGCCGCCGTGTTGGGCACGGGAGGTGGCGGCGACCCCTACATCGGCAAGCTCATGGCGATGCAGGCGATCCGTGCACACGGGCCCGTCGAGGTCATCGGCGTCGACGAACTCGACGACGACGCCGTGGTAGCCCCGGCGGCGATGATGGGGGCGCCGACGGTGATGGTGGAGAAGCTCCCCAACGGCACCGAGATCGTGACAGCCTTCCGAAGCTTGGAAGAGTACCTGGGTCGTCCGATCACGGCCGTGCTCTGCGGCGAGGCCGGGGGACTCAACTCCACCGTTCCGTTCATCGTGGCGGCCGAGCTGGGCCTGCCACTGGTGGACGGCGACGGCATGGGGCGGGCCTTCCCGGAGCTGCAAATGGTCACGTTCACCATGCACGACGTGCCCGCCACGCCGATGGTCATGGCGGACGACAAGGGCAACTCGGTCCTGCTCCACACCATCGACAACCGCTGGACGGAGCGGCTGGCCCGTAGCGCCACCATCGAGATGGGCGGCGCCGCGTTGATCGCGTTCTACGCCATGGACGGCCGCACGGCCAAGCGCGCGGTGGTCCGCGGCACCGTATCGCTCGCCGCGGACATCGGACGCACCATCCGCGAGGCAAGGGCGACAAGACGTGACCCCATCGAGGCGGTCCAGGCGCGAGTGGGCGCCCACAAGCTGTTCAGCGCCAAGATCCTCGACGTCGACCGTCGTACCGTGGGCGGTTTCGCGCGCGGGGAGGCCCTGCTCGAGGGCGTCGACGACGACGCCGGACGCTCGTTCCGCATCCAATTCCAGAACGAGTTCCTGGTTGCGCTGGAGGACGACGACGTGCTCGTGTCGACACCCGATCTCATCACCCTTCTCGACGCCGACACCGGGGAGGCCATCACCACCGAGTCGTTGCGCTTTGGCTTCCGCGTCGTCGCCTTGGGTATCCCCAGCGATCCGCAATGGCGCAGCGACGAGGGTCTCGCCCTGGTGGGGCCCCGTTATTTCGGCTACGACATCGACTACCGGCCGGTCGAAGACCGCGTCGGCACGTGACCACGACCGGAAGGAGAGCCGCATGAAGAGAGTAGGCATCACGTTCCTGGCCCTGGGGGCGGTGTGGGCAGCTGCGATGGCGTCGGCAGCCACCACCGTCACCCTCAACGTCGTCCAGATCTTCGGGACCATCGATCCCGCCAAGGTCACGGACTATACCGGCTACATGGCGGCGGTGAACCTCTACGACGGGCTCGTCACCGTCGACAAAGACGGTGCCATCCAGCCGCTGCTTGCGAGCAGTTGGGAGGCCTCGCCCGACGCCACCACCTACACCTTCCACCTCCGGCCCAACGCCACCTTCCACAACGGCGCCCCCGTCACGGCGGACGACGTCGTCTACTCGGTGAAGCGCCTGCTCGCCATCGATCAGGGTCCGTCGTACCTGTTCAAGGGCGTGCTCGGCCCCGACAGCGTGACGGCCTCCGACGCCCACACCGTGGTGTTCCATCTCCAGAAGGTGTTCTCGCCGTTCTTGGCCACCGTGCCCTTGATCTTCGTGGTGGACAGCAAGACCGTTCAGGCCAACGTCAAGGACGGCGATTGGGGGCAGGCGTACGTGGCCGATCACGATGTCGGTTCGGGACCGTACATGCTCGAGAGCTGGACGCGCGGCAGCGAGATGCGTTTGAAGCGCTTCGACAACTACGCGCTGGGTTGGGGGAAGGACCCGATCGACAACCTGCGGTTCGTCGTCACCAATGACGAGGCCACGGTGCGGTCGCTGGCGGCCAGCGGTGAGCTGACCATGACCAGCGAGTTCCAGGCCAACGAGACCTATACGGCGTTGGCCAAGATGTCGCGGTTCCGGGTCGTGGAGCAGCCGACCGGAACCGCCTTCTACCTGAAGATGAACACCCAGGTCGCGCCTACCGACGACCTTCACGTCCGCAAGGCGATCGCCTGCGCCACCGACTACGCCACCATCCGGACGACCATCTATCCCGGCGATGCACTCGCGGGCCCACTCCCGGCGGTGTTCAAGAGCGATTACCTCGACACACTCAAGGAACCTTCCTTCGACCTGAACTGCGCCAAGGACGAGCTTGCCAAGAGCGCCTACGCCGGCAAGGGCCCTATCCCGCTCACCTTCACGTACGTGGCCGGCGCTAGCTTCGAAGAGGAGATCGGCTTGTTGATGAAGTCGAACCTCGAGAAGGTCGGCTTCAAGGTCTCGCTTGACCCCGAGCCGTGGAACCGCATCACCGAGATCGCGTCGAAGGTCAGCACCACACCCAACGTCACCGAGGTCTTCTTCGGCGCGACCTACGCCTCACCCGACTCGATGTTCTTCACGCAGTACGACTCCGCAGCGTCCGGTACGTGGTCGTCGATGGAGTGGCTCAACAACCCCGACGTCGACAAGATGATCGCCGATGCACGGGCCACTACGGACCCGGCCCAGCAGGCGGCCATCTACAAGAAGCTGCAGCAGACCATCGTCGACCTGCAACCCGATGCGTTCCTGCTCGTTCAGAAGGTCCGCCACGCCATGGACAAGTGTCTGACCGGCTACAACTACGTTCCGGTGCAGAGCTTCGACTACAACTTCCACAACTACAGCTGGACCTGCGGCAACTGAGCTTCTGTACGGGGAGGGTGGCCGCGAGCTGCCCTCCCCCGTACCGGTCCCCCAGGAGAGCACGCGCATGGAGTACTTCTTCTTCATCGTTCGACGACTGATGTGGTCACTCCTGGTACTCGTGGGGCTCTCGATCGTGATCTTCATGATCGCTCGGGTGGTCCCCGGCGACCCGGCTCGGATCGCGTTGGGCCCGCTCGCGACCACCGAACAGGTCGCCAACCTGCGCCACAAGATGGGGCTCGATCGACCCCTCTACGTTCAGTACGCCGTCTACATCGGGGGATTGGTGCGTGGCGACTTCGGGCAGTCCCTCCTGACCCAACGCAGCGTCGCCCTCGACCTCAGGACGGCTTTCCCGGCCACGCTGGAGCTAGTGCTGGCCACCATCGTCATCGCAACCCTGCTGGGCATCCCCACCGGCGTCCTGGCCGCCCGCTTCAAGGACACATGGGTCGACAACATCGGGCGCGTGGTGTCGCTCCTCGGCGTGGTCACGCCGAGCTTCTTCATCGCGTTGCTCCTGCAATTGCTGGTCGGCTACTATCTTCACTTCCTTCCGGTCAACGGACGGCTGGACCCCAGTGTCTCGTTCACGCCCGATATCACGGGACTGGTGCTCGTCGATGCCTTGATCCGCGGACAACCGGGGGTCTGGTTCGACGGCCTTCGACATCTCTTGCTCCCCGCGATCAGTCTGGCCGCCGCCAGCCTGGGACAGATCGCCCGTATCACGCGCTCCTCGATGATCGATGTCAGCCGCAAGGACTACGTGGAGGCCGCACGGGCCTTCGGCATCCCCGACCTCGTCACCACCTTCAAGTACATGTTGAAGCCCTCGTTCATCCCGACCCTCACCATCCTCGGGCTCGAGTTCGCCTCGTTGCTCGGCAACGCGTTCCTCGTCGAGATGGTGTTCGGCTGGCCAGGTATGGCCGCCTACGGCGTGCGCGCCATCCTCCACAAGGACTTCAACGCGATCATGGGCGTGGTGATGATCACCGGCGCGTTCTTCGTCTTCGTGAATCTGCTGATCGACGTGCTGCTCGGCACCGTCGACCCCCGCATCCGGATCCGGGGAGCGCGGTCGTGACGGGATACACGGCATGAGCGATCTCGCTCTGTCGCCCTCCGCGACGCCCGACGAGTCGTCGCGGCATCGGGCCTGGCGCCGCGGCTGGTACCGCTTCCGGCGCAACCCCGCAGCCGTTGCTGGCCTTGTCCTGGTCGTGCTGGTGGTCGTGGCTGCGCTGGGCGCGCCGTGGCTGGCCCCGTCCCCGGAGAGCGCCGGCACGTTCGTCAACTTCGGCGAACGTCACCAGCCCCCATCGCTCCACCACCTGTTCGGCACAGACAACGTCGGTCGCGACGTGTTCTCGCGCGTGCTCTATGGCTACCGCGTGTCGCTGCTGCTGGTGGTGTTCGTGCTTGGGCTGTCGGTGCCGTTCGGCGTCCTCCTCGGCCTCCTGGCCGGCTACTACGGCGGTTGGATCGAGACCGTGATCATGCGCATCACCGATATCTTCCTCGCCATCCCGGCACTCGTGATGGCACTGGCCATCACGGCCGCCCTGTCGCCCAGCCTGATGAACGGCATGATCGCCATCAGCCTGCTGTGGTGGAACTGGCACACGCGCCTGATCTACACCACCGTGCATGCACTGCGCCACGAGGAGTACGTCGAGGCCGCCAAGATCGCGGGCGCGAGCGACGCTCACATCCTCTTCCGCGAGATCCTTCCCAACTGCATCTCGGTGATCTCGGTCAAGGTCACGCTCGATGCCGGCTTCGTCATCCTCATCGGCGCGGGACTCAGCTTCCTCGGCCTCGGCGCCCAACCCCCCACCCCTGACCTCGGCACCATGGTCGCTTCCGGCGCCAACTACCTTCCGGAGGACTGGTGGGAGTCGGTCCTCCCCGGTCTCGCCATCCTGTTCGCCATCCTCGGGTTCAACCTGCTGGGGGACGGCCTTCGTGATCTTCTGGACGTGGAGGTGTCGTGACCGTCAGCGGACCGAACAAGGGAGGACCGGTGCTGCGCGTCGACGACCTGCGCGTAGCCTTCTCGACCTTCGACGGGGTCGCGGACGTGCTCTCCGGCGTCGACCTGGAGGTCCACCCTGGCCAGCGGGTCGGTCTGGTAGGTGAGTCCGGGTGCGGCAAGAGCGTGACGATGCGCGCCATCATGGGTATCCTGGCGAGCCCTCCGGCCCGCGTCCGCGGACGCATCACCTTCGCCGGAGAGGAACTGCTCACGATGGGGCGCGCCCAACGCCAGGCCCTAAAGGGCACGGCCATGTCGATGGTCTTCCAAGATCCCATGACCGCGCTCAACCCGGTGTTCCGCATTGGCGAACAGCTCACCGACGTCGTGCGCTGGGCCGACCGGCGCCGCGGCCTGCGGCGCACCGCTTCGGAGCGCCGCGCGCGTATCCTCGAGGTCCTCGGGCAGGTCCGCCTGCCTGACCCGGAGCGCATCTTCGACGCCTACCCGGTGCAGCTGTCGGGCGGCATGCGACAACGCGTGCTGATCGCGATGGCCCTGTTGAACCGGCCGCGCTTTCTGATCGCCGACGAGCCCGGGACCGCCCTCGACGTCACCACGCAAGACGAGATCCTGCGGCTCCTCAACGAACTCGTGCGCGACGAGGGATTGGCGCTGCTGATGATCACACACAACCTGGGCGTCGTCCGAGAGATGACCGATTACGTGTACGTCATGTACGCCGGCAACGTGGTGGAGCACGGCACGACCGACGCCATCTTCGCCGCACCCGCTCACCCCTACACAAGAGCCCTGTTCGCCTGCGTCCCGAAGCTATCCGGGGGACGCGCCTACGCAGGGATCGAGGGCACCCTCCCCGACTACACCCGGCCGCCGGAGGGCTGCCGCTTCCACCCGCGTTGCCCCCACGCCGAGGCGCGGTGCTTCGAGCGGCCCCCGTCGTTCGATCTCGGCGAGCAGCACCACAGCGCCTGCTGGCTCCATGCCCCAACGGAGGCGAAGTCGTGAGTACCGAGGTGCCGCTCCTGCAAGTGGAGGACCTCACCAAGCTCTTCCCCATCCGCCGTGGCCTGTTCCAGCGCGTGATCGGCCACGTCCGCGCCATCGACGGTGTGGGCTTCGACATCCGGCGCGGCGAGATCTTCGGCCTGGCCGGCGAGTCGGGATCGGGCAAGTCGACGCTGGCGCGCATCGTGGTGGGGCTGGACGGCGCCAGCTCAGGGCGCATCCGCTTCGTCGGCGAGGACGTTCACACACTACGAGGTACGCGCGGCTTCCGGCGCCGCGTGCAGATGGTCTTCCAGAACCCCGGTTCGTCGCTCAACCCGCGACGCTCGATCGAACAGACGTTGAGCGTGCCGCTGCGGTTCCACGGCATAGCACCGAGCGCCATCGCTCCTCGCGTACGCGAGTTGCTGGAGATGGTCGAACTGCCGGCGAGCTTCCGGGCCAAGTACCCCTTCGAGTTGTCCGGCGGCCAGAAGCAACGCGTCGCCATCGCCCGAGCCCTCGCCGTCGAACCGGAGCTCCTGGTCCTTGACGAGCCGACGTCGGCGCTCGACGTATCGGTCCAGGCCAAGGTCATCGAGCTGCTCATGCGAATCCGCAACGAGCTCGATCTCTCCTACCTGTTCATCTCGCATGACCTCAGCCTCATGCGGAACTTCACGACCCGCATCGCGGTGATGTACCTGGGGAAGCTCTGCGAGATGGGGTTCACCGGCGACGTGTTCGACCACCCTGCGCACCCCTACACCCAGGGACTGATCTCCTCCGTACCGGTAGTCTCCGAGGAGGAGGCGGCCCTGAAGCCGGCAGTGGAACGGATCCGCGGCGAGATCCCGAGCCCCGCCAACGTCCCGCCCGGCTGTAGCTTCCACACCCGTTGCCCGGCCGCCTTCAGGCCGTGTCGGATCGACGACCCCGCTTTCGTCCAGGTGGGCTTCGAGCACAGGACGCGCTGCCACCTGTTCCCGCGGGACAGCACCGCCTGAGCGGCCGCCGTCAGGTGCGCTGTCGTTTGCGCACGATGTCGACCACGGCCAGCACCACCCCGACCACCATCAGGCCGTAGCCGACCAGCCGGTTCTCGCCGAACACGATGCCGGCCACCACGAAGGCGAGCGCCAGCCCTCCCAGCGGCGTCAAGCGCTGCAGACCGCGCCCCCGGCTGACCACCAGCACACCGGCAGCCACCAACGCCAGCAGGATCAGCGCAGCGAGCACCAGGTACACGGACGACATGGCACCACCTCCGGCGCGCCGCTGGGCACGCGACGCGTAAGTGGCAGCCTACGGTCGGGCCCCGGCGCGCCGGGTCGGGGGTTCTCCCGCAGGCGCGTGGGCCCTTCGCCGACAGGTGCGCCGGCGCGCCGGCCGTACGTTGCTAGACTCGTCGTGGACGGGGGACAGCAGCGGGCCCGTGCACCATCCCATCCCGGCCCGCGCGAGGAGGCGATCATGCCCGAGGCCCGGGTCCACGGCACCACGCTCTTCTACACCGTCGTCGGCAGCGGCATCCCCTGCCTGGTCATGCATGGCGGGCTGGGGCTCGACCACCACTACCTGACGCCCGGCCTCGACCCGCTGGGCGACACCTTCGAGCTGATCTACTACGACCACCGCGGCAACGGCTCGTCGGGGCGCCCCGGTCGCGCCACCCAGACCCACGAGCAGCTCGCCGCCGACGCCGCGGCGCTGGCCACCCACCTGGGGCACGAGAAGGTGGCGGTGCTGGGGTTCTCCTACGGCGGCTTCCTGGCGCTCGAGTTCGCGCTGCGCCACCCCGATCGCCTCAGCCACCTGCTGCTCATGGGGACCGCGCCCGCCTACGGCTACGGCGACGAGATCCTCGCCAACGCCCGCCGCAAGGGGGCGACCCCGGCGATGCTGGCCTACCTCGAATCCGACGACGAGGTGGCGGACGACGCGGCCTTCAAGGAGCAGATCGAGACGCTGTGGCCGCTGTACTTCCACGACCACCGGCCGGAGCACGACCGCTTGCTCGACGACGTCATCTACTCCGTCGAGGGCTTCGCCGCGCCCGGCGAGACGACCGCCTACGACGTGACCCCGCGCCTCGGCGAGATCACCGCCCCGACGCTGATCCTGGCGGGGCGCGACGACTTCGTGTGCCCACCGTCGCAGGCGGAGATCCTCCACGCCGGCATCCCCGGCTCGGAGCTGCGTATCTTCGAGCACAGCGGCCACATGCCCTACGCCGAGGAGCCGGAGGCGACCTTCGCGACCATCCGCGACTGGGTCGCGCGGCACCGCTAGCCCGGGTCGGTCCCGCCGGCTTCGCGTACGCGCGCCATCGCCTCGGCGCGGTCGGCCACCTGCAGCTTGCTGAGGATGTTGGAGACGTGGTTGCGCACCGTCTTGGGGCGGATGTCGAGCGCGCGCGCGATGCGCCCGTTGGGCTGCCCCTGGGCGATCAGCGCCAGCACCTCGCGCTCGCGCTCGGTGAGGTCCGGGAAGGCGTCGACCGGGAACTCGGGGCGGGGCTCGGCGAAGAAGCGCATCAGGCGCGTGGCGATCGACGAGCTGAACAGCGCCTCGCCGCTGGCGACCGCCAGGATGGCACGCTGCAGCTCCTCACGGTCTGCGCCCTTGAGCACGTAGCCGCGAGCGCCGGCCCGCATGGCGAGGAACACGCTCTCGTCGTCGTCGAACATCGTCACCATGATCACGCCCACGTGGGGCGAGTCGCGGAGGATCCGACGGGTCGCCTCGATGCCGTTCAGATCGGGCATCTGCACGTCCATGAGGACGATATCGGGCTGCAGGTCGCCCGCCAGCGCCACCGCCTCGGCGCCGCTGCCGGCCTCCCCCACCACGCTGCAGCCGGGGATCGATCCGACCAGCAACCGCAGTCCCGTCAGGAACAGCCGGTGGTCGTCGGCGAGGAGGACGCGGACGGGGTCACTCACCCTGGGTCGTCCCCTCCGCTCCGGCGGCCTGCAACGGCAACCGCGCCGTGACCCGCGTACCGGAGGGGGCCACCGGCGTCACCGTCAAGCTGCCACCGAGCTCCTCGGCCCGCTCCGCCATCGAGCTCAAGCCCACCCCGAGGCGACGGTCGGGCGCGATCCCCCTGCCGTCGTCCTCCACCTCGAGCTCGAGCTCCGATCCGACCCGCAACGTCAATCGCACGCTGCGCGCCCCCGCATGGTGCACCACGTTGGCGACGGCCTCCAGCGCGATGCGGTAGGCCGCCACCTCGACCGCCGCCGGCAACGACGGCATCGCATCGGGCGCCTCGAAGCGCACCTTCAGCGCGCTCCCCGCCGAGCGGTGCACGTGCTCGCGCAACGCCGACACCAGTCCGAGCTCGTCCAACGCCGGCGGCCTCAGGGCGTACACCAGGCGCCGGATCTCGTGCAGGACGTCCTGGACCTCGGTCTTCAACGACCCCAGCACCTCGCTGACGTTCTCCGGATCGCTCCCGACCAGGAGTTGCGCGGCGTCGATCTGCATCGACACCGCCGCCAAGGTCGGACCCAACCCATCGTGGAGATCACGCCTGAGGCGCCGGCGTTCGTCCTCCAGTGCGTTGACCAGCCGCTCGCGCGAGCGCTGCAGCTCGCCGTTGAGGCGCACCGCGAACGCGGCCACGCTCGCTTGACGGGCGATGGCGTCGAGCAAGCGACGCTCCCGCACGCTGAACGACTCGCGCGGGCCGCGCGGCGCCACCCGCAGCTCGCCCAGCGGCTGCCCCTGGTAGGCCAGGGCGAACGCCTCGGGCTCGAGCCCCACCGCACCGGTCTCCGCCACCACGCGGGCGGTCCCACCGCCGTCGTCCAGCGCCAGCCCCACGTACGGGAGCTTGAGGGCGCGCGCCACGGTGTCGGTGAGCACGGTCAGGGCCTGCGCCCCGGATCCGCCTCCCCCGCCGGCCCCCGCCATCACCGCGGGCGTCCCCAGCACCCGGCCGAGGTCGGTGAGCACCTGGTAGGGCTCGTCCCGCCGCCCGTAGAGCATCCGCGTCACCCCACGCTGCAGGCGCTCGCGCATGGGCTGGAAGGCGACCGCCACCAAACCCGTCGCCACCAGCGACAACGGCAGACCGCTGCTCGGCCGCAGCAACCCGCCGACGCCGCTCACCACCAGCGCGTAGACGCCCACGACCAGCCCCGTCAACGTGCCGTAGACGAGCGTGCGCTCGAGGATGACGTCGATCGCGAAGAGCCGGTAGCGCAGCACCGCGATCGCG
Source organism: Deinococci bacterium (assembly GCA_030149325.1). Lineage (GTDB taxonomy): Bacteria > Deinococcota > Deinococci > Deinococcales > Trueperaceae > JASBRS01. Next base: position 54,587 of record JASBRS010000052.1, on the reverse strand, counting down.
ATGGCCGCCACCCAGATCAGATCGCCCGGGATCGAATCGAGCACCGGTACGACGGAGTCCGGGATGCGATGCAGGACCTCCAGGCCGAAAGCCAGGAAGCCGAAGTTGCTGATCGCGAACCCGAACGCGAACCAACGAGCCTGGGCACGCTCCTCGGGCGGCAGGCGTGTCAGCAGCGCATTCACCACGCCCGCGAAGCCGGCCAGCGCGTACAGCACGACCTGCACGAACCAGATCAGGCCGGCGACGCCCGCAGTGGTCGCCACCAGGAGGATCCACGGGACGGCGTAGACGAGGGGCAAGATCCAACGGCGGCGCAACAACCAAGGCCGGGGCCGCGGGAAGGTGAGGATGAGATGCAGGCTCACGGGAAGCATCAACAGCGGGTGGATGAGGTGACTGCCCAGAGCCGCGCTCCACAGCGACCACGGGGCGCTGACATCCGAAACGGACAAGGGGGAACCGATCCAGCTGATGTTCGACAGGGCGATCAGGGTCGTATAGAGGAACAAGAGCTGCACCGTCAGATTGCGCGGCCGCCGCAAGAACAGGAAGGCAGCGAGCAGCAGGGCGAGCCACTCAGACAACGCCGAGATCGGTGTGTCCGTGACCAGGGCGTGCCAGCTCGCTCGTGCGATGCCCGCGGGTGTCCAGTGAACGATCGGCACGTGCACGATCATCGACGCGCCATCGCGCAGGACGTTGTAGGCGATCGTCGAACCCACGGCGAAGTCCGCGACGTCGATGGCCCGATTGAACAACGCCGCCTGAACGAACAACTCGCGCGGGACGCCGACGATGCCGTCGAACTGATCGCCAGGCTGGATCCCGTCGGGGCGCACGATCCCATCCATGGCGGGACGCACGAAGATGGGGTTGTCCGATTGGAAGTCGGTCGTCGTCTCCCAACCGTCGGTCGGCTGGGTGAAGCGCAGCGCGCGCTGCCCGACGCCGAGGATCACCAGCGCGACCAGGAGCCACATCACCGCGCATGGCCGCCAGCCGCGGGACAGCCCGGGACGGTCCGACGGGTCCGTCGGTCCCCCGCCCGTGACCCCTCCGGCCGTCGATGGGAACGTCTCGGACATGATGCTCCTCGATAGGGTCCCGCACGCCCGCGTTGAGGCGCCGGATCGGCCACGATGCTCGGTGTGAGATCGACTCTACCCCGGCGGGAGGACCTCGGTGCCACAGGACGCACGCGCGGTGGGCCGGGTGGGCCGGGTGGGCCGGAGTGTCGCCGCTGGGCCACACTCCGGCCGGATCATTCAGGTGGACGGTGCAGCGTAGCGTCCGCGCCGTCCCCAACGAACGTCACAACACCGTGAAGGTCTGGACCATCCCCTTCATCGCGTGCGGCTGGTCGGTGGTGGCGTCCGGCATGAAGCACACCGCCACGTACGTGCCTGGGGTCAGATCCATCGACGCGTAGTACGACTGGTCGGCGCTGACGACCGCAACCGAGCCGCCGTCCTCGGCGGGCGGCGGCCCGCCGGCGTCACCCGCGGCGAGCCACGCCATCAGATCGTCCTGGGTCTTGCCTGGCAGCAGCTTGAACAGAACCGCGTGATGGGTCTGTGCACCGGTGTTCTGCACGTGCCAAAGCTGCGGTCCGGCCGGCAAGGTGTCGGGGAAATCGAACTCGAAATCGGCGAGGTGCAGCTCGAGATCGGCGGCAGGCGCCGTCGCAGAAGGGCCGTCACTCACGGTCACGATCAGGAGGTGCGGGGTGGGGGTGTCGCTCCCAGCTTCCTGGGCGTTCACGACGTAGTTGCCGGGCTTCAGGTCGACGTAGACCCGCTGCGTGCCGGAGGGCGCAACCACACCACCACCGATGACGTCTGCGGTGTCCTTCGTGAACGCAGCGACGACGGCCCCCGAGAACGTCTGGCTGACGGCGTCGTAGCCCTTCTGGAAGTCGGCCATGCTCACGCCGTCGTGGAGGTGGAACACATCGAACTCCTGCGGCGCGTCGAGGCCGTTGACCAGGTCCACCGCCTGGAAGCCCGTACCGGCGATGGCCGTATCGCCGGTCACCCCGTCGGCGCCGATCGTCCAGGTGATCGCGCCGGCCGCGAAGGCCGTTGCGGTCAGCCACGCGGCGACGAGCGTCGCCGCCACCAGCACCTTGCGGTACCACCTGCTCCGTGTCGTCATGCTCTCTCCTTCCCTCCGAGGACGCCGTTCCATGACGGGGCGGGACGGTCCCGTTGCGCCCGTCACGGCGTCGGCATGAGCGAGCATGGGCGTCCCGGTGTCCCGATGTCACGGGACAGGCGCGTCCCGGCACGGGACGCGACCGAACGCCCCCTTGCGCGGACGGCGAGCTCGCGTCCTGCTGCCCGGCGGAGGTCACGGCCCGACTCGGAGGTAGCACGGACGCACACATGTGGTTCCTGGTGGCACGCGTCGTTCACGTCGTCTGCGGAGGCATCTGGCAGGGCGCAGCCATGCAGGCGCTCCAGGGCCGCATGCTGCTCGCGGCCCAGACGATCGCGCTGCTCCTCACCGTCACCATCGCGGGGATGACGGTCGGCAGCTACCTCTAGTCGGGCGGGCGCTCGCCGGGGGGGTTGCCCGACTCCGCGCGCAACAACGTCACCGAGGGCGTGAGCCCCGACCGCGGCTCCACCGCCACCGGCAGCCACACCGCCTCGTCCCCGAGCGCCACCGTCCCGGCCATCCCCACGCGGGCGTAGAGCCCGCGGCGGCCGCGGGCGAGCTTCGGGAGCGACGGGTGCAGGCGCGCCAGCGCACCGCACACCGAACAGTGCGAGGTCACCTCCAGCAGCGCGCCGCCGATCCGCAGGCGGGCGCCGGGACGGAGCCTCGTGGCCGCGGGTCCGTCGAGCTCCAGCACCAGGTTCTCCCCGAGGCTGCCGTAGGGCAGCTCGATGCCGCGCTCGGCCAGCTCAAGGTAGTTTCGCTGGGCGACCAGCAGCACGGCGCGGTCGGGGTCGCCGCCGAAGTGGCGATCCCCGACCACGCCCTCGTGCCTCAGCTCCAGCCTCGAACGGGCCGGCTTGCCGAGCCGTTCGGACCCGGCGTGCAGGGCGATGACGCGGGCCACGTCCCGATCACGGGCCTTCCAGCGTCAGACCCTGCCGCAGCTCGGACGTGTCCGCCTCGACGCCCGCCAGGCGCGCGACGTCCTCGGAGGTGTAGAGCTGGGCGTCGGCGGGGAGCAGCTCGTCGTTGCCCCACGACGTCAGCACGTGGTTGAGGACGGCGGCGACCTCCGCCTCGGAGAGGTTCGGCCACGGCGGCATGAAGCCGCTGTAGCTGCTGCCGCCGACCTCGATGCTGCCCTGCAGGCCCTTGAGGACCACCTGCGGCAGGTAGTCCCGATCGGCCTTGAACAGGTCGGGGGCGTGCCCCGCCAGGGGCGGGAAGGTGCCCGGGATGCCCTCGCCGCTGGCCTGGTGGCAGGCCGAGCAGTTGGCGTCGAACACCGCGGCGCCGTCGACCTCGGGCGCCTGCGCCACGGTCGTGCCGCTCGACGGCGGCGTGGTCGTGGCATCGGACGTACCGGCCGACGCCGTGTCGGTCGGCGGCGGCTCCGGACCCATGTAGGTCTTGAGGTAGGTGCGGATGGTCTGCTCCTCCTCAGCCGTCGCCTTCAGGCCGAGGCGCTTCATGAGGTCGATGGTGTCGTCCCACAGGAAGGCGGGGATGCCCTGCGAGGCCACCACCTGCTGGATGGGATGGCACACCGTGCACTTGGCGTAGATGAGCTCCACGCCCGGCCCGGGCGGCAACGGCCCAGCCGCGCTCTGCGCCTGGGTGACGGCGACCGGCGCCGTGAGCAGGACGAGCGCCGCCACGGCCACGGGGAGGCCGAGGAGAGCGAACGACCACCGGGGATGCTTCATGTCGGCGACTCCGAGTTCGTCCCGCCGGGCCGCGCGCCCTTCGGGCGAGGCGGCCCACGGCGGGAGGGAAGGTCGACAGCCTCGACTACGAGACGGTCACGGTGATGACGTCGGCGCCGCTCCACTCGTAGCCCGACGGGTTCCAGCGCACCGTGCCCTGGAGTGGCTGGCTGCGGCCGAGCTCGTCGATCGCCCGCACCCAGATGCGATGTTCGCCCGCCGGCAGCGACAGCTGGCTGCTGAAGTGGTGCCAGGCGAAGTTCGAGTTCGGCTTCTCGATGCCAGCCGAGGTCCAGGTGGCCCCGTCGTCGGTGGACACCTGCACCATGGTCACCGGCACCGTGCCGTCGTTCCATGCCACGCCGCGCAGGGTCAGCGACCCGTTGACGGTGTCGCCGTCGAGCGGCTCGAAGATCACGCTCTTGACCTGCTGGCGCCAGTCGGGCGTGGAGTTCTCGAAGGTGTAGTCGATGGGCGTCCCGGGCTGGATCGGATCGTTGGGCGTGCGGTAGCGCGGGATCTGGTTGACGTTGTTGGTCTGGACGGTGTCGAAGCTCAGGCGCGAGAGCCACTTGACGTTCATGGTGCCGTAGTAGCCCGGCACCACCAGCCGCACCGGCCCGCCGTGAGCGCCGGGGAGCGGCTCGCCGTTCATGTGGGTCGCCAGGATGGCGCGCTCGAGAACGTCGCCCATCGGCAGCGAGTGCTCGAAGTCGGGGTGCGAGGCGCCCTCGGGCGGCCCGTCGGCCCCCTCGGCCTTGACGAACTTCACCTCGGGGTGCGGATCGATGCCCGGGTCGAAGGTGGCCAGCAGGTCGGAGAGCTTGACGCCGCTGAAGACCACGTTGCCCATGCCGCCGTGCGCCCACTGCGTGCCCGAGGTCTTGACGGCGCGCGCGTAGAACGAGCGCCCGTTGCCGCTGCACTGCAGGACCATCTCGGCCTCGGTCTGGGGCAAGGTCTCCAGCATGGCGGCGTCGATGGTGCGGGGGTACGCCACCAGCCCGCCGATGGTGATCGACCAGCCCGCCAGCGGGACGGCGTCGGTGCTGCGGCCCTCGGGCTCGAGGATCTGGTTGTTGCGCATGTACAGGATGTCCTTGGGCGTGATGGCGTGCTTCCGGAGCTCCGTGAGCGGCGTCTCCATCACCCCGACCCGGTTGTTGTGCACCACCAAAACATCGCTCTTGCCGCGGATCACGGCGCTCGCCAGGGTGGCGTCCTGGGCCCGGGCGAACTGCATCACGGTGGGCAGCCCGGCGGACGCGGCCGCGGCGAGGCCCATCAGGCGCAGCACCTCCCGCCGCTCGAGAGTTGCGCGTTCGACACGTTCGAACGTGTCGCGCAAGACGTCCTCCATGGCATCCTCCAAGTTGGCGGCCAGGCCGCCCCGGGGGGAGGGCGCAGGGGTACGACTCCCGGCGAGAACGAGAGACACGTGACCGGTACTCCGAGTATGGGACGCGTATCGGGGGCGCCTAGTGCAGCGCGCACTGCGCGGGGAGAGCACGTCCTATAGCCCGAAAATTACGTCCCAAACGGAAATAACCGGCCCGCGGGAGATCCGCGTGCCGAAGCAGCGGGCGGCGTTCCGGCGCAAGCCCTCCCCGCGGACCGGACGTCAACGCTGGGCGCCGCTGCGCACGGCCAGACGCGCCGCCGCCAGGTCGAAGGCCGCGTGGCCGACGCTCTTGAACAGCCGGGGACGCTCCGCCGGCGGGGCAAGGGCGCTCAGCAGCTCGCCGAGCGGGACGGCCGCTCGCCAGTCCCAGGCGCCCGCCTCGGCCGCGGCGATGAGGTCGCCAGCCTCGGCGCGTGCCCCCTCCAGCGTGTCCACGACGACCTCGCGTCGGCACAACAGCTCGGCCGGCAGCTCGGCCATGCCGCGCCGGAAGGCTCCCACGGCGGCCACGAACACGTTGTCGGGGACGTCGGCAGGGACGAGGGGATCGGTGCTGGTGGTGGCAGCGAGGACCACGTCGACCCCGGCGGCGGCCGTGCGCACATCGGCGGCCGGGTGCGCCTCGACGCCGGCCGAACGGAGCTCGGCCGCCAGCGCCTCGGCCCCGGCGGCGCTGCGCGACGCCACCAAGAAGCGGTCCACGCCCAGGCGGTCGTGGAAGGCCTCGGCGTGCACCCGTGCCTGCGCCCCCGCGCCGATCAGGAGCGCCGACGCCGCCCGTCGCACGCCCGAGACACGGGCGCCGAGCAGCGTCAGCGCCGCCGTCCGCCGCGTCGTCACGGTGGCGGCGTCCAGCGCCAGCAGCGCCGCGCCGGTGGCGGCGTCCTTGATCAGGAAGTCCCCCTGGATGGTGGGCAAGCCGCGGCGACGGTTGTCCGGCACCACCGTGACGACCTTGACGATCAGCAGCCGCTCGTCGGCCGCCGGCATCAGCAGCAGGCGCCCGCCGGCCGGCAGGGCGTGGGCGGTGCGTTCCGGCGTGAACAGCGTTCCGGCCTCGGCCTCGGCGAGCACCTCGGCGATCGCCTCCGTCAGCGGCCCGAAGGGCAGCAGGTCGGCGGTGGCGGCGGCGTCGAGCGTGCGGATCTCGGACATCGGGGCGGCCCCTCCCACGCCGAGGGTACCCGGTTGCAGCCTTCGACAAGGGGCCACGCGACTCGACGCGCTTGGACGGCGCCGCGTCAGTGCATGGGTGGTCCGACGATCTCGATCTGGTGAGCGAGCGCCGCAGAGGCCAACGCTTCCGCTCGTTCGGGGGTGGGCGGTCCGGCCGGCTCCGGAAGCACGGCGCTCGGGGCCGGCCGGCAGGTCGCGCGGACGAGCCGCTCGAAGTCTCCGGCCGTCGTCACCACCAGCCACCTACCGGATTCCGAGGTGACCCGATAGGTGTGCGGCGTCCCTTTGGGGATGAGCAGGGCCTCCCCGGAACGTTTGCGGACGTCAGCTTCGCCGACCCGGAAGTGGAACTCCCCGTCCAGGACATAGAAGAGCTCGTCCTCACGGTGGTGGACGTGCAGCGGTGGCGAATCGCCGTGCGGGGCGAGGGACTCGATCAACGAGATGCCGTCACCGCCGCGGTCGGCGCCCACGTGGAGCCAGACCAACGTGTCGAGGAACCAGACCATCTCGGTGGTTGACGCGGAGTCCGTCATCAGTTGCCTCCACTAGCTGCCGGCTGTCCGACCGGTGTTCGGCCGTGGCCGACCTGGGTTGTGTAACGTCTAGAGCCTAACCACCGGGCGTCGGACGGGCAAGCCCGCCCCGGTTCGCGGACGCCTATACTTCCCATCGAGGAGGCAACCATGCTCGACGTGGAGCGCGGCCTGTCGCAGGAGCAGAGGCTCATGCGGCAGAGCTGCAGGACGTTCGTGGACGAGTCGGTGACGCCCTTCATCCGGGAGAACTGGCAGCAGGAGTGGTCGATGGAGCCCGACGGGCGGCTGCCCCGCGAGATCCTCGAGGAGGCCGATCGCATCGGCATCCGCACCCTGGGCGTGCCCGAGGAGTTCGGCGGCGTCGAGCTGGACGCCGAGACCGAAGCCCAGACCTTCGCCATCATCGCCGAGGAGGTCGCGCGTGGCGACTCCGGCCTGGCCGACAAGCTCTCGCAGATCTGGAAGGTCAGCGTGCTCCTGCGCAACATCGCGCCGCGCCACCTGCAGGAGCGCTGGTTCCCCGAGCTGGTCGCCGACCCCGGCTTCCTGCTGGCGCACTGCCTGACCGAGCCGCGCGGCGCCTCCGACCGGTGGCTGCCCTACAACGTGCCGGAGGCCGCCATGCAGACCCGCGCCGAACGGCACGGCGACCAGTGGGTGATCAACGGCCGCAAGCACTTCATCAGCAACGGCTACGACGCCAGCCTCTACGTGGTGTACGCCACCACCCGGCCCGGCGTGGGGATGCTGCAGGGCACCTCCAGCTTCCTGGTGCCGCGCGACACGCCGGGGCTCACCGTGACGCGCTGCAACGAGACGCTCGGCTGCCGCTTCATGAACAACGGCGAGATCGTCTTCGAGGACTGCGCCGTGCCCGCCGACCACCTGCTAGCCGAGAACGACGCGCTCTCCAAGGCGGGCGTGTACTTCAAGCCCGGCAAGATCCTGCAGGCGGCGAAGAACCTCGGCGTCGGCATGGCCGCCTTCGAGCGCACCGCCGCCTACGTGCAGGAGTACGTGCAGGGGGGCAAGATCCTGATCAAGCACCAGGCGGTGGCGCTGCGGCTGGCGACCATGGCGACCAAGCTGGCGGCGGTGCGGGCGCTCCTGCACGAGGCCGCGCGCGAGGTCGACGCGCGCGGGCCCGACGCCGACGCCCTGTGCAACATGGCCAAGGTCTACGCCTCGGAGGAGGTGTTCGAGGTCGCCAAGCACGCCGTGGAGCTGCACGGCGGTTCCGGCATGATGCTCGAGCAGGGCATCGAGAAGCTCTTCCGCGATGCCGCCATCTTCCTTCACATGGACGCCACGGCCGACATCTCGAAGTTCAAGATCGTCAAGTCGCTCTTCAGGGACACGGCCGGGACGTACGCCGGGGTCGAGGCATGAGCTGGCCGCGGAGGTCGACACGATGAGCACCATCGTCTGCCTGGGTGGCTACGGCCAGTTCGGTCTCACCACCGCCCGGTTGCTGGCGGAACGGCCCGAGGTCGAGCGTGTGGTCGTGGCCGGCCGGTCGCTCGCGAAGGCGCAGGCGGCGGCCGAGCGACTGGGACCCAAGGCCCGGGGGGAGCACGTCGACGTCGACGATCCCACCTCCCTCGCCGACGCCGTGCGCGACGCGACGGTGGTCGTCAGTACGCTGTGGGAGCCCGCCAAGCGGCAGGACCCGATCATCCGGGCCGCGGCCGCGGCGGGCGCACACTACATCGACCTGTCGGGGCGCGCCCCGAGCGAGGAGACCGACCGCGCCGCCCGCCAGGCGGGCATCACCGCCGTCACCGGTGCGGGGGCGGCGCCGGGGCTCACCAACCTGATGGGGACGAGCGCCGCCGACGCCCTGGACGAGGTGGAGGGGCTCCTCAGCGTGTTCACGTGGCCCCAGGCGCTGGACGCCTGGAGCGACCTGTTCGAGGCGTACATCCCGCTCCCCGGAGGCTCGCAGCGCGGCCCCGAGGGACGCCGGCTCTACCCCGCGCTCACGGCTCGCACCCCCGACCTCGCCGACACCTGGACGGTCGTCCGCGACGCCCGCGTGGTGCCGTTCTGGCTGACGATGCTGGGCGATCCGTCGGGCTGGGTGGAGTCCGTTCCGGTCGCCGAGGCAGGCCGCATCGTCCATGTTCACCCGCGCCAGGACGGGATCGAGCTGCCGCGAACGGACGGCGGCACGGCGCGGGCCCGGCCGCTCCTCACCGAAGCCGGGGGCAACGACATGCCCCGCCTGGAGGGGATCCCGGCCCAAGCGGCCAACGTCAGCGGCTTCTCGGAGGCGTTCGACGCTCTGCTGCTCGACGCGGCCCGGCAGGTCCGCGAGGGAGCCGACCCGGTGGCGCTCGTCGACACCGTCCAGGCCGCCCTGGAGCAGGATCTGGAGCGCTACCTGCTGCCCCCCGATCGCGTCGCGACGCTGCCGCCGTTCGCGGCCATGGCGATCGGCCGGCGCGGTGGCGGCGTGGCGCGTTCGATGGTGACGCTGGACCCGGCGGCGTTCGATCCGGCGAACTTCCTCGAGCTGACCTCGGCCGTCCAGGCGCTCACCGTCCGTCACCTGCTCGACGGCACCATCACGGAGCGCGGCGTCCATCGGGTCGAAGAGGTGATGGAACTCAGCCCGGCCTTCGAACGCGAGTACCGGAAGCTGCTGCCGGTGCTGCCGGACGGAACCGAGCTGTTCCGGCGCGTCGTCGACGAGCCGTAGCGCCGCAGCGGGCGGCGAGGAGGTCGACCATGGCCGCACGGCTGGTTGGTGGAGCCGCAGTGCACCCACAGGGACGGGAGATGCGGAGCTTCCTGGGCTTCGCTGGCGCGTTCGTCTTCGCCATGAACGTGGAGGTCGCGCTGCACGAGTTCGGGCACGGCCTCGCCATCGGCGCGCTCACCGGCAGATCCGTCCGGTTCGTACTCCACCCGTTCCTGCCGTCGGCCACGCTGTGGTCGCCGCCCGACCACGTCACGGCGCTGATCGATGCGGCCGGGCCACTGCTGCCCATCACACTCGGCATGCTCGTGGCGACCGCGTTGTGGCGCAACCGCTCGACGTCCCTCGGCTTCCTGATGCTTCTCGGTCCGCTGGCGCTGGTGATGGAGGGCATCAGCAACCTGATGCAGATCCTCCTACGGTCGCCAGGCTCCGACAGCATGCGGATCGCGGCTGCAGGGGTCTCGCCGGCCCTGATCGGCGTCCTCTCGGCCTTGCTGCTCGTGCTGGGGTCGGCCGCGATCGTCCGGATCGTGCCGGCCTTCGGACTCCCACGCGGCGCCCCGTTCCTCCGCACCCTCACGGCCCTGCTGGCGGCACCGACCTACCTGGCCCTGGGTAGCGCCTACGTCGCGTTCCTCACACCCCAACCGGCGGCCCGCAATCTAGCGCTGACCGTGTTCACGGTCGTCCTGCTGGCTATCCTCGCGCTGGCCCATCGCGGCTTCTCGGGCGTGCGTGACACGCCGCCCTGGCGAGCGCTGGGGTGGGCAGCCGTAGGCGTCAACCTGATCGCCGGCCTCGCGATCGTTGCGGTGGAGCTGGCTCTGTTCCGGCCCTGAGACGGGCCGAACGGGGCGCCCCAGCGCACTGCCTGGCCCTAGCCCTTGAGCTCGACGCTCACGATGCGGATGTCGCTGTCGCCGACGTTCTCGAGCGAGTGCGGCCCGATCGGGTCGGACGGCAGTGCCGTCGACGGCGACGCCATGGCGGGCACCTCGCGCGAGTCGACCATCACGGTACCGTCCCCGTCGCGGCGCACGAAGGTGCTCCAGGAGAACACCACGAAGACGGCGGGCCAACGGTGGGTGTGCACCGGCGTCCGGTCCCCGGCTCGGATGACGGTGTCGAGCACCCGCACGCGCTCGTCCTCGAACAGCAGTGTGTGGTGGTCGGGCGCCGCGATCAGGGCATCGAGCTCGGGGGGCCAGGTGGTGGGGTCGGACCTATCGTAGGACGGCACGGCGGACCTCCTCGACGGCAGCGCGCGACCGAACGAAGGCCTGGCGACGGCCACCCGACGTGGCCGCCGCTCGTGGTCCGAGCCTGCACGTGTGGGGTCAGTCTACCGGGGGGCACCCTGCACGGAGTCCGACGCCGGCGCGCGAGGGCCCAGGGTAGGGGCCAGGCGTGCGCCTGCAGCAGCTCAACCAGCAGGCTTGCGCAGCTTCCACACCTGCTCGCACGGCCAGTTCCGCGCCCAGTCGGCGCTGGCGTAGAACGCCACGCCCTCGGCGTCGTCGCCGGGGCGCGGCTCGAGGTAGTCCTCGACCGCGAAGCCGACCTGGCGGAACAGCCGGAACCAGTCGGAGATCGGCAGGTTGAACTCCACGCCGCCCGGGTCGACCTCGACCTCGCGCCAGTCGGTGGCGTGCATGCCGAAGTAGGGGCGGATCAGCTCGCGCACCATGGCCGAGCCGTCCCAGGGGCTGCAGACGGTGGTCAACGGGTGGTTGCCGAGGAACACCAGGCGCCCGCCGGGCCGCAGCAGCCGGTGCGCCTCGCGGATCCACACCTGGGGATCGCACCAGATGGCGGCGCCGTACTCGCTGACGGCGAAGTCGAAGGACGCGTCTGCGAAGGGCGTCGCCTCGGCGTTGCCGTGCACCAGGGTGAGCGGTACGCGGTGCTCGGCGGCCAGCCGGCGGGCGGTGGCGAGCTGGCGCTCGGAGGCGTCGATGCCGGTGACGGTGGCGCCGCGGCGCGCCATCCAGGCCGACACGTAGCCGGTGCCGCAGCCGAGCTCGACCGCATCCATGCCCGTCATGTCGGCGGGAAGCATGCCGAGCTCCGACTCGGGCACGCCCCAGATGCCCCAGACCGGCTCGGCCCGCGCCCAGTTGCGCTCGCCGGAGGCGACCCAGTCGTCGGCGTTGGCGTTCCAGTGCTCGCGGTTGGCGGCCACGTGGTCGGCGTCGAAGGGAGCGTCGTCCATGGTCCCGAGGATACGGCGTTGGAGGGGGAATCGGCCACGAGGGCGCGCAACGGACAGCCGTCGCGCGCCCTCGATGCTGCTCCTCAGGGTTGGTGGTCGAACATGAAGCCCGGTTGGCCGTCGGCGAGCAGGGCGGACACCAGCAGGACCAGCGGAGTGTCGCCGGCGTTGCTCATGGTGTGGCCGGCACTTCCGCCGTAGGCGAGGCTGTCGCCGGGCAGCAGCACGGCCGAGTCGCCGGCCTCGAGCGTCTCCTGCGACGGCGCTTGACCGTCCGCAGCAGCCCTCGTCAAAGTGCCCTCACCTCGCACGAACTGCGTTCCGAACTTGCCGCTCTGGACGACAACGACGACGTCACCCGGATGCGAGTGCGCAGGGATGCTCGCCCCGGGCTGCATGGTGATCCGCAGGAACACCAGCGTGTACCCGGGCGCGCCTGCCGAGGGCAGCGAGCCGAGCTGCTCGGTGGTGACGCCGGCCATGGGATCGCCGTCGGCGAGCGCGATGCCGGTCAGGAGTGCGCCGGCCAGCACGACCAACGCGGCGACGGTACGGGTGATGGCGGTCTGGCGCAGACGCCGCGCTCCACGCCGATCCTCGGCGCGGACGGGCATCGCGGGGACGATGGCTTCGTTGGCGTTGGCGATCATGGGATCTTCCTCTCGGAGGTAGGGCGGGAGACGGGTTCGGGACCGCACCGGCGTGCCTCCTGGTGCGATGGGACATGGGCCCAGCCGCACGCGACGCCGCCCACGCGTACGTCCTCAACGGTAGAAGTACGGGTCCAGTACGCGCACCAAGGTGACGCGGTCGACGGGCAGGCCATTGGCGTCGGCAGCCCGCCGCACCGCCTCGGGGCTAGGTCCGTCGTAGATGCAGAACGTCTTTCTCTTGTCTTCGGTCACGTACGAGTGGACCCACGTGACGCCGAACTCGGCGTTGTGGCCCACCACGTTGAGGCAGGTCGCGGCACCGTCGGCCGTGACGGGGATCTGCAGCCCTTCGGGGAAGCTACGCTCGACCAGGAATCGTGGCATGGTCTCACCTCCGGCCGGCCGCCCGCTTCGGGCGCCGGCTCGCGCTGGGCTCGCAGCGGCCCACGCAGGGTGCGCTGCGGCGATGGTCCTTCCGGAGCTCCGGTACCTCGAGCATGGCCGACCGCCGGGGCGGGGCGCATCGGGCGAGCTCCCTACGTCGGCTCGCCGTTCTCCCTATCTCGGGCATCGCCCAGGAGTCCCCGTCGGTGAGCCTCGGAGACGGCTTCGGTCCGGCCGTGGACGTCGAGCTTCGCCAGGATCGACGAGACATGGTGGCCGGCCGTCTTGGGAGAGATGTGCAGCGCCGCCGCCACCCCACGGTTGGTCAGGCCGCGAGCGAGCAGCTGGAGCACCTGGTCCTCGCGCGGGGTGAGTCCGGCGGGATGGGCCCGTGTCGACGGCCGCGGACCACGCGGGATGGCGCGTGCTCCGAGCTGCCTGAGCGCGCGCGCTGCCGCTGCGGCGGCCGGATGCGCGCCGAGGTCCTCGAACAACGTGAGCGCACGCTTGAGCGCACGCTCGGATCCGCTCCGCGCCAACGCCCGGGCCTCCTCATAGGGGCAGCTGCGGGCGTGCCAGGCGGCCGCGGCTTCCTCGTACGCACCATCGGCTTCGAGTCGGAAGGGCGCCGCCGTCCACTCGGGTAGGTCGACGTCGGAACCGGCGCGCCGCAGCCAGTAGCCGAGCTCGCCGGCGAACCATGGATGGCGGTGCTCGATCGCCTGGGGGTAGAGCGAGGCCGCCTCGGCGTTGCAGCGTTGCAGATCGCCGGCGAGCCACGCCTCCTCGGCTCGCGCGGTACGGACCGGCCCGAGCCGCTGCAGGGTGTGGGTGCGCTCGGCCAGGGCCAGGGCCTCGTCGAGCACCTCTCGCGCACCCGAGTCGCCTCGACGTGCTCGCAGGCGCCCCAGCGCGACCAGGGCCAGGATCCGGCTGATCGCCTCGGCATCGGTGCGGCGGACGATCTCGCCGGCCACCTCGGCGGAGGCGCGCCACGCACCCAGGTGGAGATCGGTGAGCGCCAACCACGCTTGCAGGTAGTCCGCGTCGCTGTCGAGGTCGTGCTCACGGCAGGTGGCGATGCCTGCGAGCAACATCCGGCGGGCTTCCTCGAACCGGTGGTACTCCCCGGAGATGGATGCGGCCGTCACGTCCGGCAGGGCGATGACCCTGACCAGACCCGCGTCCTGGGCCAGGCGCCGTGCCCTCTCCAGGTGTTCCTCGCCGGCGGCATCTTCGAGGAGCAGCAGGCCGGCCGCGATACGGCAGTGCGCACGTACCGCAAGCTCGACATCGGCGAAGCGCTCGGCCGTGCCCAGGGCACGCCTGCCCCATGCCACCGCCGCCTCGTTGTCGCGGGCCCGCATGCGTAGTGCGGCCTGCACCACCTGCGCGTGACCGAGCTCGCGCGATGGCGGCAGGCTCCGCAACAGCTCCAGGGAGCGCCTGCTGGCGCGCTCGGCGTCGTCGTTGCGGCCGCGGTGGACGTAGATGCCGGCCAGACGCGCCAACGCTGCACCCTCCGCGCGCACATCGCCGACCTCGTGCCACAGTCGTGCCGCTTCCTCCTGTGCCTCCAGGACCTCGCGGGTGTGCCCGAGAACGCGCCGCGCCTGTGCGAAGGCTTCGAGGAGGGCCGCGCGCTCGGCTTCCTCGAGCCCCGCACCGAAGCGGAGGGCTCGGGCGTACTGCCGGGCAGCCTCGCGGTGGGCCCCGAGGCGAGCTGCCTGGCGCCCGGCCTCGGGAGCGTAGACCAGCACCGCCGCGCCGTCGTGCGCGTTGTCGGCGTGGTGCGCCATCCGGGCCACGTCGATACGACGATCCGGGTAGGTCTCCAGCGCTCTCAACACCGCCGCGTGGAGGCGGCGCCGGTGCTCGGGCGACATCGCCTGGTCGATGGCATCGCGAGCCAGCTCGTGCCGGAAGGTGAGCGCGTCCCCGGCGTACTCCAGCATGCCGCTGGCCAGGCAGCGATCGATGCCCGTCTCGGCGTCGCCGAGCAGTGCCTCGACGAGCCACGGCTCAGCGCGGGCCCCGAGCACGGCGGCCGCTTCGAGGACGGCCCGCGCCTCGGCCTCCAGACCGGCGGCCCGCGCCAACACGGCGTCGCGCACGGTGGCGGGTACGGCATGGGTGTTGCGACCCGGGGCTCCCTCTCCCCCGGCGGCCCCGCCCGCCGCGGCGATCACCTCGGTGACGTAGAAGGGGTTGCCGCCGCTACGGCGATGGAGTTCGACCGGATCGAGGTCGGTACCCACGCACATCGCGCGCACCGCGTCCGGCGAGAGCGGGGCCAGCTCGAGGCGATGCACGGAGGGCATGCCAGCGAGGTGGCCCAGCAAGACGCGGACGGGGTGCTCCGGTCCGAGTGCGTCCTCTCGGTAGGTGCAGACGAGAAGCGCGCGTGTCTGTGCCATGCGGCGGCCGAGGAAGCGCAGCACATCGAGGGTGGCATCATCGGCCCAATGCACGTCCTCGATGACGACAAGCCGCACGGGACCGTCGCTGAGCCGATCCAGGAGCGCACGGAACAGCAGGTCGCGGCGCGACCCGTCGACAGCCAGCTCGTTCGCACTGGCGCCGAGCAGGCGGGGTGCGAAGTCGAGCACGGGCGCCAGGGGCTGCGGCACGCCCAGAGGGTCGCAGTCGCCCCACAGCAGCTCCGCGCGCCCCTCGAGTCGGCGGGCGACATGGCGGACGAAGGCGGTCTTGCCGACACCGGCTTCACCGCCCACCAGGGCGAGGGCGCCACCGCGCCCGGCTCCAGGAAGGAGCGCCCTGAGATGCGTCTCGACATCGTCGCGCTCGAATAGCTCCACGGCACCCCCCGCGGACCTGCGTACGGTTCGTGCGTCCCATCCTAGGCGCTCGCTCCGTTCCCGACGTGCCGAGACCGTCACTCTCGGGGACGGCGCCCGCGGCACCGGGCCCAGCCCATGCCATCATGGGTTCATCGGAACCGACCCGGGAGGGAGCCGCCATGGCACAGCCCCACGGCACGGACGCCACCCCCAACGCCACGCTCCGGAGCGTGCTCAAGAGCCAGTACCACGCCGCGCTGGCGATGCTGCGCGAACCGATCGAGCGCTGCCCCGAGGCGCTGTGGGATGACCCCACCCCCACCAACCGCTTCTGGCAGGTGGCGTACCACGCGCTCTTCTTCACGCACTTCTACCTGATGCCGGAGGAGGCCGACTTCCGGCCGTGGGCAGAGCACGTGTCGGAGGTGCAGAACCCCGACGGCATCGCCGGGCCGCCCGAGCCCGGCAGCAGCCTGCCGATCGTCCCTCCGCCCTACAGCCGCGACCAGGTGCTGCGCTACTGGGACCACGTCGACGGCATGGTCGACGCCGCGGTCGACGCGCTCGACCTGGCGCAACCCACCAGCGGCTTCCCCTGGTACCGGATGTCGAAGCTCGAGCACCAGTTCGTGAACCTACGCCACACCCAGCACCACGCCGCGCAGCTCGCCGATCGCGTGCGCGCGGCGGCCGACCTCGGCACCCGCTGGGTCGGTATGAAGCCGGGCGCCTGACGCGCCCGTCGGGAGGAAGCATGCGGACCATCCAGCTCGGTAGCAGCGATCTCGACGTGCCCGTGGTGGCCGTCGGGTGCATGCGCATGAACGCCCTCGGCAAGCGCGACGCCGAAGCCCTCGTCGCCGCCGCCCTCGAGGAGGGCATGACGTTCTTCGATCACGCCGACATCTACGGCGGCGGACGCAGCGAGGAGGTGTTCGCCGAGGCCCTCGGCATGAACGCGCGCGTCCGCGAGCAGGTGATCCTGCAGTCGAAGTGCGGCATCCGCGAGGGGCGCTACGACTTCTCCAGGGACCACATCCTGACGTCGGTCGATGGCATCCTGCGGCGCCTGCGCACCGACTACCTGGACGTGCTGTTGCTCCACCGGCCCGACGCGCTGGTCGAGCCCGACGAGGTGGCCGCCGCCTTCGACGAGCTCGAGCGCGAGGGCAAGGTCCGCCACTTCGGCGTGAGCAACCACCACCCGCTGCAGATCGAGCTGCTGCGCAAGAGCGTGCGGCAGCCGCTCATCGCCAACCAGCTCCAGCTCAGCCTCGGACACGCCGGCATGGTCGCCAGCGGCATCAACGTCAACATGCGCACCGACGATGGCCCCGACCGCGACGGTTACGTGCTCGACTACTGCCGCTTGAACGACATCACCGTGCAACCCTGGTCGCCGTTCCAGGCCGGCTTCTTCCAGGGCGTGTTCGTCGGCAACCCCGAGTTCCCCGAACTCAACGCCGCGCTGGACGAGATCGGCGCCGACCACGGGGTGTCCAGCACCACCGTGGCGCTGGCGTGGCTGCTGCGCCACCCGGCGAAGATGCAACCCGTCATCGGCACCATGAACGTCGGCCGCCTGCACGAGTGCGCGCGCGCCGCCGAGGTCGAGCTGTCGCGCGAGGAGTGGTACGCGCTGTACCGGGCCGCGGGGTACGGGCTGCCGTGAGCGCGGCCCGAGCGTGATCGTCCTGCGCACCGGGGGGCCGAGCGGGTGGGGATGCACCTCGAACGCCACGTAGACGGCATCGACGGGGACGGCATCCCGACGTGGATCTACGCACTGGAGGCCGGAGCCTAGCGGTCCTGCGGCGGCGCGCGATGCCGGGGCCTTTCCCAACGCCCTGAAGCGTGATGTCAAGTCGGACTCGACATCGCATCCGAGGGGTCCGGAGACCGACCCTGCTACCCGAAGACGTCGAAGACGGAACCCACTCGAGCGGACCGCCACCGTTTGACAGTGCGACCCATCTGTATTATTATCCAAACTCATATCACGATGTGAAACGGAACTCGGAGGGCGAGCGTTGGCAGCAGAACCGTACGTGATCCAATCGGCGTATCGAACCCTCCAGGTCCTCCTGGAGTTCAGGACCCCTCCGCATCGCTACTCCCTGGCGGACCTCACGTCGACGATGGACAGCGAGAAGGGTCAGCTCTACCGCTCCCTCAAGACCCTCGAGAAGGCCGGCTTCCTGCGCGTCGACAGCGACAACCGCTTCTCCCTCACGCCGGTGGTGAACGCGCTGAGCGCAGCCTTCGCCGGGACGCACCACGTCTCGGTCGTCGAGGTCGCGACCCCGTTCCTGGACCAGTTGGCGCAGCAGACCAGCGAGTCGGTGAACCTCTTCGTGCTCTCCGGCGACCAGGCCGTCTGCGTCGACAACCGGGAGAGCCCCCACCAGGTGCGCCTTGCGTCGCCCCTCGGCATCTCGGCTCCCCTGCACGCCGGCGCCGTTCCCAAGGCGATGCTCGCCCACCTCCCCGAGACGACCTGGACCCGTGTCCTGGAACGACTCGACGAGCTCCCCCGTTACACCGAGTCCACCGAGCTCGATGCCTGCCGGCTCCGCGCGGAGCTGGAGGCGATCCGCGAACGCGGCTATTCCATCAGCGACGAGGACTACGATGCCTCGGCGCGAGGTGTGGGGGCCCCCATCTTCGATGCTTTCGGCCACGTGGTCGGAGGCGTGAGCGTCGGCGGTCCGTCGTTCCGTGTGGACGACGCCACCCTGGACCGCTTCGGAAGGCTCATCACCGGAGTGGCACGAGCGATCTCCAAGGCGCTCGGCTACTCGGGTTGAGGCGAGGAGGAGTGTATGCGTACGAAGAGTGGCCCCCGTTGGAAGTCCCTCATGCTGCCCATGCTGGCGGCCCTGGCCATCGCCGGAAGTCTGTCGGCGCAGGCGCAGGCGACCACCCCGAGCGGCACCCTGACGTTCGTGACCAATGCCGATCCGACCCTCAACCCCTGGACCCCTGGCGCCGTCATCGAGTCCAACCTCATCAACACCATCCTGTTCGACCAGCTCACCCGCTACTCGACCACCGACCTCACGCCTGCCCCCGACCTGGCGACGAGCTGGGAAGCGGCGCCCGACGCCATGTCGTGGATCTTCCACCTGCGTAGCGGCGTCAAGTGGTCGGACGGTCAACCGTTCGGCGCCGACGACGTGGCCTTCACCTTCAACAAGGTGATCCTCAACAAGGACCTCGGGGCCAACAACTCCAGCGTGTTCTCGCCGGTGGATCACGTCGAAGTCGTCGATCCGCTGACCGTGCGGTTCGTCCTGAAGAGCCCCTTCTCGTCGCTCCCCTACTACCTCGCCTACTTCGCCGGCATCCTCCCGGCCCACGTCCTGCAAGACGCGCCCAACCCCTTGCAGGTCGCCAGCTTCAACAAGTCCAACCCGGTCGTCACCGGCCCCTTCAAGGTCGCGGAGTTCGTGACCGGCTCGTACGTGCGGCTCGAGCCCAACCCCGACTACTGGGGGCCGCAGCCCAAGGTGAAGACCATCGTCTTCAAGGAAGTCTCGGACGCCAACACCCAGCTCGCGCAGCTCCTCGCGGGCAGCGTCGACATGGTGACGGTGACCAACCCGACGCTGCTGGCCGGCGTCGAGCACAACCCCAACCTCGAGGTCATCCGGCAGAGCCAGAACATCTGGTACTGGGTCGCCCTCAACCAGGGGGACCCGCGCTTCACCGACGTGCGCGTGCGTCAGGCGCTGCTGACCGCCATCGATCGCAAGGCCATCATCGACTCCGTGCTCAAGGGCTACGGGACGGTCGCCACGGGCCCCATCGCCCCGCTGCAGAAGGCCTTCTACGATGCCAACGTGCCCTCCTACGCCTACGACCCGGCGAAGGCCAAGGAACTCCTGGCCGAGGCCGGCTGGACGCCGGGCCCCAACGGCATCCTGCAGAAGGACGGCAAGCCCCTCACCATCACCATGCCGACCGGCCAGTTCGGCTACCTCGTCAACGCCACGCTGCTGGTGCAGCAGTACTGGAAGGCCATCGGCGTCGACGTGAAGGTCAACGTCATGGAGTGGAACGCCTACATCCAGGAGGTCGTGGTCAAGCGCAACTACCAGGCCACGCTGGCCTGGTGGAGCACCCCGCCCACGCCCGACATCACCCCCTACTTCAGCAGCGCGGCGGCCGAGCGGGGCAACAACATCCCGAACTACAAGAGCCCCGAGCTCGACGCCCTGATGGCCCAGGCCCGCAGCGCGACCAACCAGCAGGACGAGATCAAGGTCGTCCAGACGATCCAGCAGAACGTGGCCCAGAACCTGCCCTACCTCTTCCTGTGGTACCCGGACATCATCACGGTGCTCAACAAGAGGGTCGGGGGCATGGCCACCATCAACACCCCGACCGCCTTCCAGTACGCGGCTGACTGGTACGTCAAGCCCTAGACCCGGTACGCCGACGTGACCGCCTACATCGTCCGCAGGTTGCTCCAGGGCTTCGTCGTCCTGCTGATGATCTCGGCGGTCACGTTCTTCCTCATCAACCTGGCCCCGGGCGGGCCCTCGTCGGCGGTCAACTTCACCAGCACCGCCTCCGAGCGCGAGGCCGTGCTGAAGCAGTACGGCCTCGACCGTCCTGTCGTGGTGCGCTACCTCGACTGGCTCGGGCACGCCGCGCGGGGCGACCTGGGCACGTCGATCAACCAGGGGCTCCCGGTGGCGAAGCTCCTCGGCCAGCGGGCCGGCGCCACCCTGGAGCTGGGCCTCACGGCCCTGCTCCTGGCGACCGTCGGCGGCGTGGTCCTCGGGATCCTGGCGGCCGCCTTCCGCAACCGCTGGCCCGACCACGTGGTGAGCGCCCTGTCGGCCCTGGGGATGGCCATCCCGGGGTTCTGGCTGGGCATCGTCGTCATCATCCTCTTCGCGGTCCGGCTGGGTTGGCTCCCGACCTCGGGGGTGTTCTCCGTGGGCGCCCAGTTCTCGATCGTCGATCGCCTGCGCCACCTCGCCCTCCCCGCCAGCGTGCTGGCGTTCACGCTCATGCCCAACATCGTCCGGGTCACCCGCTCGGCGCTCCTCGAGGTGAGCCGCTCCGACTACGTGCGCACGGCCCACGCCAAGGGGGTGCGGCCGCGCGCCGTGCTCCTCAAGCACACCTTCAAGAACGCGCTGGTGCCCGTCCTCGCCATCCTCGGTCTGGTCACCACCGTGCTCTTCTCGGGCTCGGTCGTCATCGAGAGCGTGTTCGGCTGGGCCGGCCTCGGGCGGCTGGCCATCGAGGCCGCCAACGGCCGCGACTACCCCGTGATCCTGGGCGTGACCCTGCTCGCGGGCGCCTTCGTGGTGGTGGTCAACCTGGTGGTGGACCTGCTGTACGCCGCCGTCGACCCGAGGATCCGCCATGGCTGAAGCCCTGGCCGCGGCGCGCCCGAGGCGCTCGAGACTGGCGCGGCGCATCGCCCGCCACCCCATCGGCGTGGCAGCCGCAGCGGTCATCGTGCTCCTCCTCGCCATGGTGTCGTTCGGTCCGCTCCTCTACCCGCAGTCCCCGGAGGCCGCGAACCCGGCGCTCAGCCTCGCGGACCCGAGCGCCGCCCACTGGTTCGGGACCGACGAGCTCGGACGCGACGTGTTCGCCCGCATCCTGGCGGGGGGCCGGGTGTCGCTCGCCGTGGGCCTGATGTCGATGCTGGTCGGGCTGACCCTGGGGACCCTCGTCGGCGGGCTGGGCGGCTACTTCGGCGGCCGCACCGAGATGGTGCTCATGCGCCTGGTCGACGTGTTCATGGCGATCCCCGCCTTCTTCCTGATCCTCGTCATCATCACCGCCTTCGGCAACCAGCCCGGCACGGTCATCGTCACGGTCGGGCTCGGCTTCTGGGCGCAGATGGCCCGGGTCGTCCACGCCGAGTTCAGCAAGTACCGGACCGCCGAGTTCGTCGAGGCCACCCAGGCCCTCGGCGCATCGCACCCGCGCACCATGGTCCGGCACATCCTGCCGCAGGTCGTGCCCCAGGCCATCGTGCTGGCGACGCTCGGCGTGGGCTGGTCGATCCTCAGTGAGGCCGCGCTCAGCTATCTCGGGCTCGGCATCCAACCGCCGCTGGCGTCGTGGGGCAGCATGCTCCAGAACGCCCAGGCCTACCTGTGGGCGAAACCGATCCTGGCCATCTACCCCGGCCTGTTCATCGCCCTCACCGTTCTCGCCTTCAACACCCTGGGGAACGCCCTCCGCGACGTCCTCGATCCCCGCGACTGAGGCCCGCCGGCCACGGCCGGCGCGCCGATAAGGAGACCGCATGCCCGCCAAGCGCTACGACGGATACCGTTCCTACCAGTACCTCGAACCCGGCAGGGACTACCGGGCGTTCCCGCTCGCGAAGGAGCTCGACCGCGTCCCCAGCACGCCGGTCGAGGTGACCGACGAGCAGGAGGCCCGGGTCGACCGGCTGTTCGAAGAGAAGCTGATGGTGTCGCTCCACGACCATTGCTTCGTGGCGCCCGAGGACCTGAGCCAGTTCATGGAGTTCCGCCGCTGGGGGCGCGACTTCACGGGCTACGAGGGGCTCAGCGTGTCCGGCCTCGACGCCGTCTTCGACAACCTCATGGACGGCACGGCCATGATCACCTCTCGCGGCGGCTGGAAGTGGGACGACGTCGTCTACGACCTGGGCATGCGCCTGTCCGACATCGCCCACCAGGACTTCGTGCGGATCGCCACCCGCACCGAGCACATCCGCCAGGCGAAGGCCGAGGGCCGTGTGGCCATGATCCTGTCGCTCGAGGGCGCCGCCATGATCGAGAACGAGCTCGACCGGCTCGACATCCTCTACGGCTTCGGGGTCCGCGCCATCGGCATCGCCTACAGCGAAGGCAACGCACTCGGGGCCGGGCTGAAGGAGCCGCGCGACGGCGGCCTCACGGTGTTCGGGCGGCGCGCCGTCGAGCGCATGAACAAGCTCGGCCTCGCCATCGACGTGTCGCATTCCGGCGACCGGACCGCGCTGGACACCATCGAAGCCAGCAGCAAGCCGATCTTCATCACCCACGCCGGCGCCCGCGCCCTGTGGGATTCGCGGCGCCTCAAGCCCGACGAGGTCATCCAGGCGTGCGCCGCCAAGGGCGGCGTCATCGGGATCGAGGCGGCACCCCACACCACCATCACGCGGAGCCAGCCGAGGCACACCATCGAGTCCTTCATGGAGCACTTCGAGTACTGCGTCGATCTGGTGGGCATCGACCACGTCGCCTTCGGCCCCGACGTGCTGTTCGGCGATCACGTCGGCCTCCACAAGGCGCTCTCGGAGGCGCTCTCCATCGGGGCCTCGCACGGCACCGCCGAGCACCCCAAGGTGGAGTGGGTCGACGGCCTCGAGAGCCCGGCCGAGGCCTTCCGCAACATCGCCCGCTGGCTGGTGAAGCACGGCTACAGCGACGACGACATCGGCAAGGCGATGGGCGGCAACGTGATGCGCGTGCTCGACGAGGTGTGGGTCTGATGCCCCGCATCCAGGTCAACGGCGTCGAGATCGCCTACGACGACAGCGGCGGCGACAAGACGGGCCTGGTGACCCTGCACGGCGCCCCGGGGATGGCCAACCGCGCCGGCACCTGGGCCACCTTCGCCCCCTTCCAGGACCGCTTCCGCGTGGTCGCCTACGACCACCGCGGCTGCGGCGAGTCCGGCGACCTCCCTCCCTACAGCCACGACCAGTTCTGCGACGACCTCGAGCAGCTCCGTCAGGCGCTCGGGCTGGGCAAGATCGTCCTCGCCGGCGGCTCCTACGGCGGCATGCTCGCGCTCGAGTACGCGCTGCGGCACCAGGAGCACCTGCACGCCCTGGTCCTCCGCGACACCGTCGCCAACCACCGCTTCCACGACGTCGCCAAGGAGCGCGCCCTGGCCAGCCGCTTCCCGATGGACGAGGCCGGGCTCGAGCGACTCTTCGCCGGCCGCACCACCAGCGACGACGACTTCCGCGAGCTCATCCGCATGATCATGCCGCTCTACACCGTCGAGTACGACCCGGAACGCGACGCCCGCGCGGTCGAGGCGATGCAGCTGCACTACCAGACCCACAACTGGGCGTTCGGCCGCAACCAGGCCACCTACGACATCACCGATCGACTGCACGAGATCACCGTGCCCACCCTCATCACCGCGGGCCGCCACGACTGGATCACGCCGCTGGAGGCCAACGAGGAGATCGCCGAGGGCATCCCGAACGCGGAGCTCGTCGTCTTCGAGCACAGCGGCCACTCGCCCCAGGAGGAGGAGCGGGAGCGCTGGTTGGAGGTCGTCGGCGCCTTCCTGGCGCGCGTCGTCCCGTCGTGAGTCCGCCGGCGCCTCCGATCTCGGCAGCCGAACGCGCCGGGCGCGCCCGGCGCGCCTTCGACCGCATGCCGCCCGGCACGACGGGCCTGGTCCTGTTCGACGACCAGTTCATCCAGTACTACGCCGACTTCGTCTTCCACCCCACCGAACGCCCCATGGCCCTGGCCATCAGCCCGGAGGGCGAACGCACGCTGTTCGTACCGGAGCTGGAGCGCGAGCACGCCCTCGAGGTCGCCGACGTCGAGGGCGTGGAGGCCTACCCGGAGTACCCCGGCGAGACCCACCCCCTCGAGCTCCTCACGCGCTGGCTGCGCCGTGCAGGCCTCGCCTCCGGGACGATCGGGGTCGACCACGACGGCTATCCACCCGTGATGGGCTACGCCCCGCGGCCGCTCAGCTCGGACCTCTCCGTCCGGCCCGTGTCCCCGCAGATCGACGCCCAGATGGCGCACAAGAGCCCGGCCGAGGTCGCGCTCATCCGCGAGAGCGCGCGCTGGGGCCGCCGCGCCCACCAACTCCTTCAGGCCTACACCGCCGTAGGCGAGCGGGAGAGCGAGGTGTCGAAGCGCGCCACCGCCGAGGCCACGGCCGAGATGGCGGCGGCGCTGGGCCCCGACTACCGGCCCCGCAACCGCTGGATCCAGGGCGCCCTGGCGCTCTACCGCGGTCAGATCGGTCCGAACAGCGCGCTGCCGCACGCCGTCACGCTGAACGCAGCGTTCTCGCGCGGGGACACCCTGGTGACCGGCGCGGGCGCCGACGTCTGGGGGTACCTCAGCGAGCTCGAGCGCACCATGGTGCTGGGCGAGCCCGGCCCGGAGCAGCGATACTTCTTCGGTCACATGCTGGCGCTCCAGGACCTCGCCTTCGAGACGATCCGCCCGGGCGCGCGCGCCTCCGACGTCGATCGCGCCGCCCGCGCCTACCTCGAACGGCACGACCTCACGGCGTACTGGAGGCACCACGTCGGCCACTCGTTGGGGCAGCGCATCCACGAGAGCCCGTTCCTGGACGTCGGCGACGACACCCTGCTCGAGCCCGGGATGGTCCTCAGCGTGGAGCCGGGCCTCTACGTCCGCGGCCTGGGCGGTTTCCGACACTCCGACACGGTGCTCGTCACCGCGGACGGGATCGAGCTCCTGACGGACTACCCGCGCGACCTGGAGAGCCTCTCGCTCCCGGTCTGAGACCCTCCAAGGCCACCACTCAGCCCAGGTACTCCTCGCGCACCGGCGCGAAGAGCTCGATCGCCTCGCAGTCCTCTGAGGCCACGAAGCTGTGCTCGACGTCGCCGGGGATGCACCAGCTGTCGCCGGGGCCGACCTCGCGCGGCTCCCCCGCCACCGTGAAGGTCGCGCGGCCGCTCAGGAGCAGGCCCGTCTGCTCGTGGGGGTGACGGTGCGGAGGCAGGGCGGAACCTGCGGCGATGCGGAAGCGCACCATCACCGTGCGATCGCCGTGCACCAGGCTCCGCATCGCGACGCCGGGGGCCAGGGTCCGGTAGCCGTCGTCACCGTGGCTCTTGAACATGCTCGAGTCTAGCGCGGTCTCCCGTTCACGCGGTTCCGTTCCCTTCCCCGTGAACCTCGAATGCGATGTCAAGTCGGCCTTGACATCCCGCTCGAGGGGTCCGGGATCACCCTGCGGCCCCCGAACTCCCGAACGCCCCGCCCTCGACGTCGGCGATGAACCGCTCGAGCGCGTCGAAGTAGTCCTCCGCGTCGTCCCAGAAGGACAGGTGACTGCCGTTCTCGCACACGTGCACGCGCGCGTTGCGCATGCGCCGGCCCATCTCCTCGACGTCCTCGACGCGCATGGTGTCGTGGCGCCCCACCACCAGCAGCGTTGGGACGGTGATGCGCTCCAGGTCATCCCAACGGTCCCAGTCCTTGAACGTCCCCGTCACCACGAACTCGTTCGGCCCCTGCATGGTGCCGTACACCGGCATCGACAGGTGGTCCATGCAGCGCTGCACGGGGGGCGGCCACGGGTCGAGCCGGCAGATGTGCTTGCGGTAGAGGTGCTCGTTCAGCAGCTCCAGGTAGCGCGGCGCCTCGTAGTCGCCGGCGCGTTCGAACGCCAGCATCTCCTCCACCAGCGCCCTCGGCAGCTTCTCGCGCAGCTCGTTCACGTGCTCGACGTAGGAGGCGATGCTGGCCGTCATGTTCGAGACGATCAGGCCGCGCAGGTGCTGCGGGTAGTGCAGTGCGTACTCGAGGCCGAGCATGCCGCCCCAGGAGTTGCCGAGCAGGTAGAAATCGTCGAGCGCCAGCTCCCGCCGCACCTCCTCGACCTCGCCGCGGAAGCGATCGACGGTCCACAGGCCGGGGTCGTCGGGCTGGTCGGAGTAGTACGAGCCGAGCTGGTCGTAGTAGTAGAGCTCGACCTCGTCCTTCGCCAGGTGGT
Source organism: Deinococci bacterium (assembly GCA_030149325.1). Taxonomy (GTDB): domain Bacteria; phylum Deinococcota; class Deinococci; order Deinococcales; family Trueperaceae; genus JASBRS01. The sequence goes on along the minus strand of JASBRS010000052.1, from coordinate 28,122 downwards.
CCTCGAAGACCTCGAAGTACTCGTGGGTGCAGCCGGGCCCGCCGTGCAGCGTGAGCATCTTGGTGGCCGCGCGGCCCACGCGCCGCGTGAACACGTGATGACCGCTGCTCAAGGGGACCATCCGCGATGCGCCGAGCGCGAAGTCTGGCATCGTCGTCGCCTCCGACTTGGGATGGCAGCGAGGCTACCACGGCATGCACCGACCTCAGCGGGCTCACCACGTATTCGGTGTAGGGAACCCGCGTCTGCGGCCGGGACCTACGTTGCGAGTCTCATCGTGCCTCGCCGAGCCTGCGGCATAGCTGTTCGATCCGGCCGCCTATCCTCTACCGACGTGCGTCAGAACAGTTGGATCGCGACCTCTCCGCTGTCATCGCTCGGATTCTGCCCAGCGCCACCTCACGCAGGCGTTCCCGCGCCGTCGCGTAGACCACCCGATGGTTCGCTGCCTCGGCACTCCCCTCCCAGACAGCACGGAGCGTGCGATAGAGGGCGGTACCGATGTTCACCTTCACCACGCCCGAGGCGATCGCCTGCTCGACATCGGGATCCGAGATCCCACTTCCCCCGTGCAGGACGAGCGGGCGGTGGACCCGCTCAGCGATCGACCGCAGGCGACCAAGATCGAGCGCGCTGGCCCGTCCATGCTCGCTACCCACCGACACCGCCACCATGTCCGCACCGGCCTCGAGGAACAGTCGCGCGACCTCCTCGGGTCGGCTGGATGTGCTCGACCCGTGGTTGAAGCTCTCCGCGGCCACCTCGACGGCTGCGCCCATCGCGTGGGCCGCCTCCGCGACGCGGGAGGTCTGCTCGATGACTTCATCGAGCTGGCGTCCGGCTCCGTCGAACATCACCGAGCCGTATCCCGCTCGCAAGCACTGCAGCGCCATCGCGAAGTCCCGGCCGTGGTCGAGGTGGAGCAAGATCGGGGCGTCGGTCCGCGCAGCTAGCGCCCGCACGAGCGCCACCATGACGTCTGCCGGGACCTGTTCGAGGTCGGTCGGGTAGGTCTGAACGATGATCGGTGCCTGCGCCTCGTCCGCCGCCTCCACGCACGCCCGCACCATCTCGGCACTGCAAACGTTGAAGGCCGGAAGTGCGAAGCCGTGCTCGAAGGCTACCCGGATCAGTTCCCGGCCGTCTTCGACGTACGGCACCCTAGAACCCCCCGCGGTCGCGGACGAAGGCCAACGTCTCGTCCTCGTAGGGCGTGAAGTTGGCACACCCGTGGCGGGTCACGACGATGGCGCCACAGGCGTTGGCCATGCGCGCACTTCGGTACCAGTCCCAGCCGTGGGTGCGCCCGTAGATGAGGCCTGCAGCGAAGGCATCGCCGGCGCCAAGGACGTTCATGACCTCCACCTCGAAGCCCGCGACCGACGTCACGGTACCGTCAGCAAGGTGCACGCTGCAGCCGTCAGCGCCGTGCTTCACGACCAGCGCTTCGGGTCCGGGCCCAACCCCGAGCATGGCGGCGATGTTGGCTTGCACGTCACCGCGGATGATGGGGGCGGAGACCTGCTGGTCACGGATCTCGATGTCGGACGGATCGCTCAGCATGGCGGCGTTGACTTCCTCCTCCGTCCCCAACACCACCGTCACCTGGGGAAGGAGCGCGCGTACCGCCAGACCGAAGGCGCGTGGGTCATGCCACTGGTCGGCGCGGAAGTCGAGGTCGAGGTAGACGGTGACGCCTGCGGCATGCGCCCTTTCGGCAGCGATGTAGGCCGCCGAACGGCTCGGCTCGGTGTAGAGCGCCGTGGCCGAGATCTCCAGCGCCCTGGAGGACTCGATGGGCGCGGCCGCAACGTCGTCGATCGTGAGCGCCATGTCGGCGCAGTTGTCGCGGTAGTACACCAGCGGGAACCGGTCCTTCTCGATCCCCAGGAGGACCGCACTGGTACGGCGCCCCGGCTTGACGGGAACGAAGCTCGTGTCGACGCCCTCACGCCTGAGGAAGTGAAGGACGAAGTCCCCGACCTTGTCCTGGCCCACGGCGGTAAGGAGCGCGACCTTGAGCCCGAGGCGTCGAGCGCCGACGGCGATGTTGGTCGGGCTCCCGCCAACGTAGGCCGCGAAGCTGGTGATCTCCTCGAAGGGCGAGCCGACGTCGTTGCTGTAGAGGTCGATGGACGAGCGACCCAGCGTGATGAGGTCGAAGTGAGGTGCATTCACGGTGCGGCCTCAGAACTGCCGGCTCCACGTCGCCGGCCAGCGCTCGATCACGACCTTCGTCTGCGTGTAGAACTCGACACCGTGTCGTGATTGCGCGTGCAGATCCCCGAAGAACGAGTCGCCCCAGCCGCTGAAGGGGAAGAACGCCATGGGCGCCGCTACGCCCAGGTTCACGCCCACGTTCCCGGCACGAACGCGCCGCCGGAACGCACGTGCGGCCGCCCCCGAAGACGTGAAGATGCACGCCTGGTTTCCGAAGGCGCGGTCGTTCGCCAGGGCAAGGGCCTCGTCGAGATCGCGCGCGTGCATGATGCTGAGAACGGGACCGAAGACCTCGGTCTCGGCCAACGTACTGCTCGGCGCAACGCCGTCGACCACCGTGGGGTGGACGAAGAACCCGTTCCGGAAGGCGGCATCCTCCATCGGCCGCTCACGCCCGTCCACGAGGAGGTTCCCACCGTCCTTCACGCCCTGGTCCACCAGGTCCGAGATGCGCTGCCGCGACGTCGCGCTGATGACCGGGCCCATCTGCACACCGTCGGCCAGCCCGTACCCCACCTTGCGCGTGTGGGCGTCCTCGACGATGCGTTCCTTGAAGGGTCCGTCGGCGTCCCCGACGGTGATGGCGACGGAGGTTGCCAGGCAGCGCTGCCCCGCGCACCCGAAGGCGCTATCCGCGAGGATCCGTGTGCTCAGGTCCATGTCGGCGTCGGGCAGGATCACCGCAGGGTTCTTCGCGCCCCCCTGGCACTGCGCACGTTTGCCGTTGGCCGTGGCACGGGCGTAGATGTAGCGCGCCACGGGCGTCGAGCCGACGAACGACACCGCCTTCACGTCCGGATGATCGAGAATCGCGTCGACGGCGGCTTTCCCCCCGTTCACGAGGCTCAGGACGCCGGGGGGGAAGCCCGCGCGCTCGATGAGCCGGAACAGCGCTTGGGTCGTCATCGGCACCCGCTCACTGGGCTTGAGCACGAAGGCGTTGCCGGTCGCGACGGCATACGGCAGAAACCACAGGGGGATCATCCCCGGGAAGTTGAAGGGCGTGATGGCGGCTACCACGCCGAGCGGCTGCCGGAAGACGTGCTCGTCGATGCCGCGTGCGATGTCCTCGTTGTTCCAGCCCTGCATCAGGCTGGGCATCCCGCACGCCACCTCGACGTTCTCGATGCCGCGTTGCAGCTCCCCCTTCGACTCGGCAAGGGTCTTGCCGCATTCCACCGTGATGGTCCGGGCCAGGTCGTCGAGATCCTCCTCCAAGAGGGCCTTCAGCCGATACAAGGGCTGGACCCTCTCGACCACCGGGACGTCCCGCCAAGCGCGGTGACCGTCGACAGCCGCACGTACAGCATCGTCGACGTCCGAAGCCTCGCTCAACGGAACCTTCGCCACGACCTCCGCCGTGGCGGGGTTGAGGACGTCCTGCCAAGCATCCGCCCCCGCGCGGCGCCAACTCCCGCCGATGTAGTTGAGCAGCTCCTCGTTGGGTCCCATCGTCATGCTGCCTCCTGCGCCGGAGCGCTCACGGCTTGCTCGAGGTCGCCGGGGCGGGCTCACGGTGATCGAGCGCGGCCGGCTCACGGGGTTCGGGGCCTTCGACGCCGCTGTCGGCGTCGTCCACCGCCACCACCTCGCAACGGAGCGACTGTTGGGCCGCGGACAAGAACTCGGTCGGCGCACCGACATCCGTGATGAGAACGTCCAGCTCGTCGAGCCCGGCGAAGCGGGCAAGGGTCAGGCGGCCCAGCTTGCTGGCGTCTGCGAGCGCCACGCTCAGGCTGGACGCGCGCACCATCGCGGCCTTCGTCTCGGCCTCGAGAGCGTTGGGCGTCGTGAATCCTCGTTCGAGGTCGACGCCCGTCGCACCCAGGAACGCGATGTCGACGTGGTACGCACGCAGGGTGTCCACCGTCGCGGGCCCGATCATCGCGAGGCTGTGGTGGCGGAGATGACCGCCCAAGAGCAACACCTCGAGCGACGTTCCTGCTAGCTCGAGCGCGACCGGGATGGAGTTCGTGATCACCACCACGTGCTTGCGCCGCCTGCGAAGCAGCCGTGCAAGCGCGAGCGTCGTGCTCCCGGCGTCGAGCAGGATCGACTGCCCGTCATGGACCTTCGACAGCGCGGCCTCGGCGATGGCCTTCTTGGCCCCGCCGCGGAGGTGTTGTTTCTCCTTGAACGAGGGGTTGTAGAGAGCACGGGACGCATACACCGCACCCCCGTGGACCCGCTCCAGGAAGCCGCGCTCCTCGAGCTGCTTAAGGTCCTTCCGGATCGTCACGTCGCTGACCTCGAAGCGGCTGCTGAGCTCGTCTACCGTGACGGCTCGTTGCTGCTCCAGCAGATCGATGATGGTGCTACGACGTTGCGCCGCCCTCATGTTCCCGCGGCGATCGGGAGAACGAGCGGGCGCCCTGCCCAGTCCTCGCGCATCCATGCCCATTCGGCGTCGTCTACGGGCGGTGTGGCGCGGGCGCCATCGAGCAGGTCTCCGGCCATGTAGTTCAGGTAGTAGAGGTTCGAGCCCGGCGGCGCCACCACCGGGTGGAAGCCTCGCGGCACCAAGACCAGATCGCCATCGCGCACACGCAGCAAGTCGTCGACGGCACCGTCCGAGGTGTAGTTGTGGTGGATGCCCCACCCGTGGGCCGGGAGGACCTTGTAGTAGTACGTCTCCTCGACGTACGCCGAGCCCTCCTCACCGTCGTGGCGGTGCGGAGGCCACCCGGACCAGGACCCGCTGGGTGTGTAGACCTCGAACAGGTAGAGCCGCTCGGCCGGGAGGTGGGGACCGAGCACGTGGCTGACCTGTCGATAGGCGTTCGCACCGCCACGCATCTCGACCCTCATCTCGTCTGGGCGGAACAACCGCAGGGGGTAGCGGCCTTCGGCGGGAGCGCCCCCTACGGTGAACTCGAAGGTCGACTCGGCCACGACCACGTACTCGGTCCCCGGCGGAAGGTAGAGCACCGACGGGAGCGCCTCGAACACCCCGGGCCGGCTCAGATCGAACCTCTCACCTTCCACCTCGACGCGACCGGTCCCTGCGATGGGGACCAGGGCGACCTCGTCGCCGCCGGTGTGACCCCGGCTCCGCTCACCGACTCCGAGCCGTACGGCTCGGAACGACAGGAACCGCCACCCTGCCGAGGCCGGATCTACCTCGACGAGCACCCCGTGATCGCCTTCGGGCCGGATGGGGTTCACGGCACCGCCTCCACCTTCACCGGCTCCCCCGTCCGAAAACTCGTCGTCGCCGCTTGGGCTATGCACATGGCCGCGAGCGCATCGTCGATCCCGGGTGTGGGCGGGGTACCCGCACGCACGTTGGCGAAGAACGCGCGGATCTCCTCGAGGGAAGCCTCCCGGAAGCGGTCGGTGAAGAAGTAGTAGTGGTCGCTACGAACGCCGCGCTCTCCGTAGTGCCAGAGGGGGGTCTTCGGGGTGGCGTCCACCACTAGCTTGCCGGCGCTGCCGAACACCTCGGTGCGGATGTCGTAGCCGTAGACCGCTCGGCGCGAGTTCTCGACCACGCCGAGGGCCCCGTTCACGAACTGCAACAGGGTGACTGCGGTGTCGGCGTCGCCCATGGCAGCGACCTCGGGCACGACGCGTGCGGCGCCCCACGCCATGACCTGCTCCACCTCGCCGACGAGGAAGCGTGCCAGGTCGAACTCGTGCAGCGCCTGGTCGAAGAAGATGCCTCCCGACACGCGCAGGTACTCGATCGGCGGTGGCGCAGGGTCACGGCCTACCGACCGGAACTGGTCAACGGTGCCGATCGCGCCCTCGTCGAGCTGCGCACGGGCGGCAGCGTAGCCGGGATCGAAACGGCGCTGGAACCCGATCTGGAAGGGCACGCCGGACTCCTTCACCGTCCGCCACAGGGCCGTCGCGCGCTCGACGCTCTCGGCGACCGGCTTCTCACAGAAGATGGCCTTCCCCGCCAGAGCCGCCTCCTCGACCAGGGACGCATGCGTCGGCGTAGGCGTGGCGATGATGACGGCGTCCACAGCGTCATCGTGGATCGCCGCGAGCGGGTCGGCGACCTCATGCTCTGCCCCGCATGCCGTGCGGGCGGCAGCGCGCGCCGTCTCATCGGGGTCTGCCACAGTGACCATTCGGATACCTGCAATGGACGGGAGGGCAGCGGCGTGGGTCCTGCCCATACGCCCCGCTCCCAACAGTGCGACTCCGAGTCTTTCCACGGTTGCGTCCCTTCTCCTGCCTTCACGCCCTCGCGAGAAGGCCCTCGAGCCGCTCACGGTTGTCGCGGGCGGTCACGGTGGGGTCGTCGGGCGTCGTGTCTTGCTCGATCACCAGCCAGCCGTCGTAGCTGGCATCACGGAGCTGCGCAAGCACTTCCGACATCGGGACGAGGCCGGTCCCGATACGGCAGAACACGAACCGCTCGAGCGCCTCGTGGAAACTCCAGCCCTCTTCTCGCGCAGCGGCCAGAACGCTGGGATCGACGTCCTTGACGTGCACGTAGCGGATCCGCCGCCGGTGTGCCGAGATCAACGACCGCAGGTCGGCGCCGCCGTACACCTGGTGGCCGGTATCGAGGCACCAGCCGACCTCGCCGGGTTCGGTGGCCTGCAAGAGCCGATCGATCTCGTCAGGCGTCTCGACGTACGTGCCGACATGGGGGTGGAACACCAGCTCCATCCCCAAGCGCCCGACCTCCCGTCCCAGCTCGTTGAGGCCGGAGGCCATGCGCGCCAGCTGGGCGTCCGTCAACTTGGGTGCATCCTTGGCGTGGCCGGCGGCCGCCACCCTGGCAGCATCGCCTGCATCGGCGACGACCAGGTACCGACCGCCGAGGTCGTGCAGGAACGCCGCTTTGGCCCGTGCCCGTGCCAGCTCCCCCGACGCCGCGGCAGCGTCCCGGAGGTTCATACCGACGAAGGCACCGAGGAGGCTAAGTCCTCGAGCCTTCAAGGCGGGGCGCAGCACGTCGGGATCGTCCGGAAGGCTCCCGGACCATTCCGTGGCGTCGTACCCGGCAGCCACGATCTCGTCGAGCAGCTGCGGGTACGGCGTCGGCTTCCGGTAGCCCGGGACGTCCTCGTTGTTCCAATTGATGGGAGCCGTTGCGACCTTCACGCGTCCTCCTCCGGGCCGGCCCCGTAGACCAGGACCTGGCGTTTCCTCGCCGTCTCGTAGGCCCTGCGGGCCTCCTGTACCCGGACCTGCCTCGACACTTCCGCAACCGGGACCTCCCACCAGCCCCCGAAGTTCGGGACCACGGGCTCCAGCCCGACCTCGACCGCCAGTACGTGGACGCCCCCGCGCTCGCCCGCCTCCGCCAGGGCCTCGTGCAACTGCGTCAGGTTGCTACAGCGGTGGGCGATGGCGCCCATGGCCGCGGCGTGGGCGGCGAAGTCGACCGCGAGCGGCTCACCGTCGGTCCGTCCGCTCCCCGAGTCGCGTCTGCGACGCTCGTTGTTGAACGAGGGGGACCCGACCGAGCGCTGCAGGCCCCGGATCGAGCCGAAGGCGAAGTTGTCGACCACCACGATCGTGAGGTCGAGACCCTCCGCCACGGCCGTCACCACCTCCGAGTTCATCATCAGGTAGCTACCGTCGCCCACCATCACGACGACCCGGCGGGCACGATCGGCCAGCTGGACACCTACACCCGCGGCGATCTCGTAGCCCATGCACGAGTACCCGTACTCGACGTGGTAGGCCTTGTCGTCGGCCGGCCGCCACAGCTTGAGGAGATCGCCGGGCATGCTCCCGGCCGCGCACACCACCGTGGCGTGTCCCCCGACGGCGTCGTTGACGGCCCCGATCAGCTCACTCTGCGCCAGCACCTCGTCGCCACGCGGGGCCCTCAAGGCGTCGACCTGCTCGTGCCACGCGGCACGAGATGCCTCGATGCGGGCCCGAAGGTCATCGCTCGTGCCGCGGTAGCCGGTCTCGTTCAGCGCGCCGAGGAGCCGCTCGAGCCCCACACGCGCGTCGGCCACGAGCGGGATCGCGTCGAACTTGCGCGCATCGTCCGGATCGACGTTCAGGATCGCCAGTCGCACGCCGGGGTGCGCGAACGCGGTGCGGGAGGCGGACACGAAGTCCCCCAAGCGGGTACCCACGGCGAGCACGACGTCCGCTTCGCGGGCGGCCCGGTTGGCCGCCTCACCGCCGTTCGCCCCTACCGGACCCAGATTCTGTGGGTGGTCCCAGGGCAAGGCGCCCTTCCCCGCCTGGCTCTCCACCACGGGGATCTTGAAGCGCTCGGCCAACGCCGCCAACGCCGCCGACGCTCCACCGTAGATCACGCCGCCCCCTGCGACGATGAGGGGACGCTCCGCACGCGTCAAGAGCGCCGTCACCTCGGCGAGCTGCTCCTCGGAGGGGGGCGGTCGTCGAACGCTCCAGACGCGCTCCTCGAACAGGGCACCGGGCCAGGAATACGCCTCCGCCTGGACGTCCTCGGGGAGCGATAGCGTGACGGCGCCGGCTCGTGCAGGGTCGGTCAACGCCGCCATGGCGGCGGGGAGCGCCGACATCAACTGCTCGGGGCGGCTCACTCGTGTGAAGAAACGGCTCACCGGACGGAAGGCATCGTTCACGCTGGCGTCGTGCTCACCGGGGTGCTCGAGCTGTTGGAGCACAGGGTCGGGGACTCGGCTGGCGAAGTAGTCCGAGGGGAGAAGCAGGACGGGCAACCGGTTGATGGTGGCTCCGGCCGCACCCGTGAGCATGTTGGTGGCCCCCGGTCCGATGGAGCTCGCGCAGGCGAAGGTGCTGAGCCGGTTGCGGTGCTTCGCGAAGGCGGCGGCCGCGTGGACCATCGCCTGCTCGTTCTGCGGTCGGTAGGTGGGCAACCCGAGCTCGTCGCCGTACTCCTCGAGCGCCTGTCCGAGGCCCGCCACGTTGCCGTGTCCGAAGATCGCCCATACCCCTTCGATCAGGCGCTGGCGGCGGCCGTCGCGCTCGGAGTGCTGGCGAGCCAGGTAGTGCACGAGCGCCTGAGCCGTGGTCATGCGAACGCTTCTCACGTCGTTCCTCCCGTCGGGTCACGACGCCGCCATGGGTCCTCGACCCACCGTGCCGTCCCAGCTCCCGGTCCGATCGCGGCCGCCCGCGCCATCAGCACCGACGCGGGTTCCGGATCCCGTGCGCGGAAGTATAACAGAACCCCGATGGCATCGTTCCGGAAGCATTCGAACGTTTCCAACTTTCGATTTCTTGGGCTTCTTCGTGGCCCGACGTCCTTGACAGGTTGCCGTGGAGCCCCTAGAGTCGGAGGCATCCGAACGGAAGGACGCCGACCCAGGAGGGTTTGTAGACCGTGCGCACCTCATCGAACCGGTTCGATTCTTGCTCGGGGCCCCGTGGCTACCATTAGGGACATCGCGCGACGCGCAGGTGTCGCCGTCTCGACAGCCTCGCTGGCCCTCAACGGGGACGAGCGCGTTCGCGATGCGACGCGCGAACGGGTGCTGGCCGCCGCGCGCGAGCTCGACTACCATCCAACCCGAGCGGCTCGGAGCCTCTCCCGCGGGATGACCTGGTCGCTCCATCTGATCGACCCGCTCTCCAGCGGGGCTCTGTCGAGCGGCTTCTTCACGCGCTTCGTACGGGGGATCCACCAGACCGCCCGCCTGCACCGGTATGACGTCGCGTTGTCGGTCCTGGATGACGACGACGAAGCACGCCTCCTCGTAGAACGTCTCGTCCGCGAACGTTGGACCGACGGGGTCATCCTGATGAACCCGTCGGCCAGTCCCGGCATCATGGCGACGCTCACGCAGCACGACGTCCCCTGCGTGGTGCTCGGCAGGCCACCGCTCCCGGGCATCCCCAGCGTCGACAACGACAACGTTCGGGCCGCCTACGACGCCACCCACCACCTGCTCGCGACAGCGCCCGGACCGGTGTTGATGCTCAACGGGCCACGCCACCAGACGTTCGCCCAAGACCGCGCCGACGGCTATCACCAAGCCCTGCGGGACGGAGGCCGCGAGCAACCTCCGGACCTCGTGCGATACGTCCACGGAGACGCCGACGCGGCCCGTAGGGAAGTCGCGAGCTTGCTGGAACGCGGCGTCCACTTCGGCAGCGTGCTGGCCGTGAGTGACGCGCTGGCCATCGGCGCCCTGCGCGCCATCCGCGAGGCCGGCAGGCGCGTACCCGACGACGTTGCCGTCATGGGCATGAACAACGACGACCTCTGCGAGTACATCGATCCTCCCCTCTCAAGCGTCGAACTCAACGCGCACGAGCTCGGCCGTCGCGCCACCGCCCTCCTGCTCTCGCTCATCAAAGGTGAGAACCCCGAACGCACACGATGCCTCGTCCCCCACCGACTCGAGCTCAGGGAGTCGGCGTGAAACGGATGCACCCCACGGCAGGCGGCCTCGCGGCCCCGACCCCACGAGGAGGCAGGATGAACGACGCACCCAAGGCCAACCTCACCGCGTTCGTCGTGCCCCACACGCATTGGGACCGCGAGTGGTACCGCCCCTTCCAGGCGTTCCGTGCGCGGCTGGTGGACGTCATCGATGAGGTGCTCGAGATCCTCACGCGCGATCCGGATTATCGCCGCTTCACCCTCGACGGTCAGGCCGTCGTCCTCGAGGACTACCTCGAACTCCGGCCGGAGCGCCGCCAGCAGGTACGAGAGCAGGTACAGACGGGCAGGCTGAGGATCGGGCCCTGGTACGTGCTCGCCGACGAGTTCCTGGTGAGCCCCGAGGCGCTGGTCCGAAACCTCCAGTTCGGCTCGCGGATCTGCCGCATGTTCGGGACCCCGATGCCCGTCGGGTACACCCCCGACTCCTTCGGCCATATCTCGCAACTCCCGCTCATCGCCCGCGGCTTCGGCCTCGACAGCATCGTCTTCGAGCGCGGCGTCGGCGACGAGGGCGAGCAGCTCCGCGGCGAGTTCCGGTGGGTGGCGGCCGACGGATTGACGGACATCTTCGCCGTGCACCTGCTCGGCACCTACTCGCCCTTGGCCGCCGTAGGGCACGCCGACTGGGAGCTCGGCGACGCCTACGACGCCGAACGAGCCGCTCGCCAGACGCGCGCCGTGCTGTTCGGTCCCGATGGCGAGCTGGATGAGTTGCCGACGTGGCTGCGCGAGTCGTTCGAGCGGCTACCCGACGGCATCGCTCCGTACGCCACGCACGGTGCCGTGCTCTTGTTGAACGGTTCGGACCATCTCTTCGCGCAGCCCAACGTGCCAACGATCGTGTCCGACCTCAACCAGCGCATCCCCGATGCGCACTTCGTGCACGCCGACATCGAGGAGTTCCTGGCGGCTGCCCGTTCGCCGCTCGACCAGCTCGTCACGCACCGCGGCGAGTTCCGAGGCAGCCGCTACCAGCACGTCCTCTCGGGGGTGCTGTCGGCGCGGCTGTACCTCAAGCAGGCCAACGAAGCCAGCCAGACGCTGCTGGAGGCATACGCCGAGCCTCTCGCGGCCCTGGCCTGGCTCGGCGGCTCGCCTCACCCCACGCACCTGCTCCGCGAGGCTTGGCGCAGGCTCCTGCAGAACCACCCGCACGACTCCATCTGCGGCTGCTCCATCGACGCCGTCCACGACGAGATGATGGTCCGATTCGACAACGTCGGCCAGCTCGGCGAGCTGATCAGCTCACAGGCACTCGCCCACCTCGTCGGCGGCGGTGACGTCCGCGCGATGGCGGTCTACAACCCGCTGCCCCACCCCCGGACCACCACCGTCGAGCACACCCTCGACCTCCCCGCCGGTAGCGGCAACCGCATCGGCGTGCAGAACGTTCGCGGCGAGTCGCTCCCCTGTCAGGTGCGAGTGGACTCCGTCTACGCGCCCGGCAGCAGCGAAGCGCGCGTCGACCGCACTACCCTGCGCTTCGAGGCCGACCTGCCCGCACTCGGCCTGAGCGCCTTCCGGCTGGTCGATGGTGCGACCGACGTGCCGAGCGCACGGCCCGTTCGACTCGAGCGCACGGGAGCCACCCTCACGCTCGACAACGGCCAGGTGAGGCTCGAACTGGACGCGGTCGGACGCGCCGTCCTGACCCACGTCGCCAGCGGCTCGAGATATCCCCTCGCCCTGGCCTTCGAGGACGTCGCCGACGCCGGCGACACCTACGACTTCTCGCCCCTGCCCGCCGACACCCCCATCGTGACGGACCGCTCTGCAGAGCCTCCTGAGATCATCGACCAAGGGCCGCTCACGACCACCGTCCGACTTCGTTACCGACTCGAGCTGCCGGCTCGCCTGAGCGGCGACCGACGGCAGCGTGAGGGGCACGCCGGGCTGCCGATCCGCCTCGACCTCACCCTGCGCGCCGAGGAACCCATGCTGCACCTCGACGTGAGCCTCGACAATCGGGCGGAGGACCACCGCCTACAGCTCCGGGTCGGCACGGACATCACCAGCCGGACGGTCCTGGCTGACGGTCACTTCGATGTGCTCGAGCGCGCCGTCGAAGCGCCTGCCGGCCGTGACTGGTTCCAGGCACCTCGGGCCACCAACCACCAGCGCCGGTTCGTGGCCGTGACCGACGGTACGCGCGGGATCGCGCTGCTCAACCGTGGCTTGCCCGAGTACGAGGCCCGCACGTCCGCCACCGGGGTGGAACTGCGGGCCACGCTCCTGCGCAGCGTCGGCTGGCTCTCGCGCCTGGACCTGCGATCCCGGCCCCAGGGCGCCGGGCCCAGCCTTCCGACCCCCGGTGCGCAGATGATCGGCACGTGGTCGTTCCAACTCGCCGTCCTTCCCTTCGCGGGGCCCTGGGACGACAGCGGCCTCGTGGACGCGGCCCAGACCTTCGCTGCTCCGCCCCGCGTGCAGACGTGCTCCACCGTCCCAGAACCGAGATCGTGGCTCGACCTCCCTCGACCGCTCGTTCTCAGCGCCCTGAAGAAGGCCGAGGACCGCGACACGCTGATCGTGCGTGTCTTCAATCCCGCCACGTTCACGGTCACCGGCGCCCTCCAGCTGTGGAAGGCTCCGGCCGCCGTCCACGCCGTGTCGCTGGCCGAGGAGAGGCTGGCCCGTCTACCCCACCACGCCACGTCCGTCGATCTCGAGCTCGGACCCAAACAGGTCCTGACCCTGGAGATCGTCCCCGATACCCCGAAAGGAGGATCCGCAGGTCCACCGATCCGCAGGTAAACCCACACCCTCGACCGGATGCACGTTCCCGCGGAGGTAGTCCATGTCCGTCCATCCCAAGAAGCTCCTCCTCGCCCTCGGCGCTCTCGTCGCCTTCGCCATTCCGGCGTTCGCGCAGACCGCCCTCACCATCACCTGCCGATGCGTCGCAGGCGGCGTCAACGACGCCGAGGTCCAGTGGCTCCAGAACTACGTCATCCCGAACTTCGAGAAGGCCATGGCCGACAAGGGCACGCCGGTCAAGGTCACACTCAACCAGTTCGGGGGCAGCGACGAGGCCCTGAAGCAGCAGTACGCCCTCGACCTCTCGGTCAAGAAGGGCTACGACGTCATGGCGTTCGACGGCTTCTGGATCCCAGAATTCGCAAGTGGCGGGCTCTTGAAGCCTCTGGAGACGGTGGCCGGCTCGGCCGTCACGAACTGGGACGGCTGGTCGCACATCTCGCAGGGCATCCAGGACATCATGGCCTACGACGGCCAGCGCTACGGCATCGCCAACGGCACCGACGTCCGCATGATCTTCTACCGCAAGGACATCTTCCAGGAAGCCGGCGTGCCCAACGCCGACAGCTGGCAACCGACCTCGTGGCAGGACATCGTCAACACCGCCGAGATGATCAAGAAGGCGCTCCCCAACAGCTACCCCCTCCAGATCGACGCCGGCACCAACATGGGTGAAGCGACGACCCTCCAGGGCTACTACATGCTGATCCTCGGAACGGGCGAGCAGCCGTTCATGAACGGCAAGTGGGTCATCCGTAGCCAGGGCATCCTGGACACGCTCAACTTCTACAAGAAGATCTACGTCGACACCAAGCTCGGCGACCAGCGCGTCCAGTTGGTGAAGGACGGTCGCAACCAGTCGTTCGCCAACTTCCGTGACGGCATCACCTCCATGCTGGTCGAGAGCGATTGGTTCTACCGCTCGGTGACCAAGCCGGGCTCGGAGTTCGCCGTGAAGAACCGCGACCAGGTCATGGGCTGGGCCAAGATGCCGGCCGAGAAGCCCGGCATGGGCATCCGCGGACAGGACTTCGTGACCGCATCGGGCGGCACCGGGTGGGTCCTCAACCCCAACACCGCGCACCCCGCCGAGGCATGGGACCTGCTGGCTTTCATGAACAGCAAGGCGGCCCGGGACGACTTCGAGACGTACCAGCCCACCATCAGCGCCCGAGATGACGTGCCGGTGCCGAACAACCCCTTCCTCACCACCACCGCGAAGATCCTTCTGCCCCTGACCGTGTCGCGTCCCAACAACGACGCCTACGCCAAGGTCTCCGAGCAGATCCAGCTCATGACCGAGAACGTGGTGTCCGGGCAGATGTCGCCGCAGCAGGCGATGGACGCCTACGCCGCAGCGGTAACGCAGATCGTCGGGGTCCAGAACACCGTCGACCTCCTCAAGAGCGCCAGCAACTAGGCGCACGCCTCCCTCCCGGGGGGAACCCGACCCCACAGGGTTCCCCCCGCCCTCCCACCGGAGCCCGACGTGCCCGAGCGTCGCACCATCCTGCCCCTGAGGACCGGCCTGCTGTTCCTCGCCCCGGCCGCCATCTTCGTCGTCGCGTTCATCGTCCTGCCGTTCTTCTGGGTGGCCGTCGTCAGCTTCACCAACCGGTCGCTGACGGGCCCGGGCGCACTCCACCCACACTTCGTCGGACTGACGAACTACCTCCAGCTCTTCGCCCCCCGCACATTCCTGCAGCCCGGCCAGTTCGGGTCGTCGCTCCTCATCACCGGGCAGTTCGTGCTCTTCTCCGCTCTCATCGGGCAGGCCGTCCTCGGCCTGGTCCTGGCGTGGCTCTTCTACCGGCGCGAGAGCTGGGTCAAGCAGACCGTGCAGACGCTGGCCATCGTGGCGTGGATCATCCCCGATGTAGTGGTGGCCTTCGCCTGGTCAGCCTTCCTCGACTACGGCCAGGGCACGCTGAACCACATCCTCACGGGACTCGGGTTGCCGCGCGTCGACTGGCTGCTGGGCGTCCCGATGCTGTCCATCATCCTGTTCAACACCTGGCGCGGGACCGCCTTCTCGATGTTGCTGTTCTCCTCGGCCCTGGGCTCGATCCCACCGAGCCACCTCGAAACGGCCGACGTCACCGGCGCCAATGCGTGGCAGAAACTCCGTGACATCATCTTGCCGCTCATCCGCACGCATATCGTGACCGACCTTATCTTGATCACTCTCTGGACCTTCAACACCTTTACCCCGTTCCTCATCACGGGGGGCGGCCCGGCCTTCCGGACCGAGGTCGTCTCGATCCTGACCTACCGGATCGCCTTCAAGTACTTCAATTTCGGCTCGGGGAGCGCGATCGGGATGATCATGATGCTCATCAACCTGGCTTTCGCTCTGGTCTACCTGAGTCTCTTGCGCCGGAGGGAGGCTACCCGGTGAGGCTCCTCCGCCTGGTCTTGACACGGGCGACGTTCTACGCTGCGGCGGCGATCTTCGCGGCGCTCTTCGCGATCCCCCTGGTGTGGCTGCTCTTCGCCCCGTTCGATGCCCGCGCCAACCTTGCCGTGCGCCTCCCTCACCCGTTCACCCTGGCGAACTTCGGCAAGGTCTTCGCCAACGCTTTCGCCGTGCGGGCTCTTTTCCAGAACAGCATCATCCAGGCCGGAGGCGCCATGCTGCTCGTGACGCTCCTGGCCACGCTCGCCGCCTACGCCCTGTCACGGTCCCCCATCCGCGGCAAGGACCTCCTCTCCTACGGCCTGGTGCTGTTCTCGTCGATCGTCACCGGCACGGCCGCGATGGTCCCGCTGTTCCTCCTGATCTACTCGCTGGGACTGATCGACACCCAGCTCGGCGTGATCCTGGTCTTCACCGGCGGGTTGCTCCCCGCCGCGATCTTCATCATGCGGGACTTCGTCGACTCGATCCCCCGCTCGTACGAGGAGTCGGCGCTGGTGGCTGGCGCCTCGGCCTGGGGGATGTTCAAGGACATCGCGCTGCCGATCGTGCGTCCAGGCATGATGGTGGTCGCCGTTTGGACCTTCGTGAACGTGTGGGGCGGGTTCTTCGTGCCCTTCATCCTGCTACGCAGCCCGTCGAACATGCCCGCATCGGTGGCGATCTACTCCTTCTACACGGAGGGAGGCACGCCTATCATCACGTTGACGACCGCCTACTCGTTGCTCTACACCCTCCCTGTCCTGGCCCTCTACCTGTTCGTCAACTGGCGCTACGGATTCCGCTTCTTCGGCGGCATCAAGTCCTAGGAGAGACCCTTGGCACGCGTTGTGTTCGACCACGTCAGCAAGCACTTCGGCGCCGTTCGCGCCGTCGACGACGTCTCGTTCGACATCGAGGACGGCGAGTTCATCTGCCTGTTGGGGCCCTCGGGTTGCGGCAAGACCACCACCCTGCGGCTGATGGCGGGGCTCGAGCAGCCCACCTCCGGCCGGATCGCGGTGGACGACCGCGACGTCACCTTCGCCAAGCCCAAGGAACGCGACGTCGGGATGGTCTTCCAGGACTACGCGCTGTTCCCCCACATGACCATCGCCGAGAACATCGCCTACCCGCTGAAGGTCCGTGGCGCCCCCGCCAAGGACCGGGCTGCGCGTACGGCCGACGTGGCCCAGAGCCTCGGGATCGACCACCTTCTCGAGCGCAGGCCGGGCCAGATCTCCGGCGGCCAGCAGCAGCGCACGTCGGTGGCCCGCGCGGTGGTGCACAAGCCCAAGGTGTTCCTGTTCGACGAGCCGCTGTCGAACCTCGACGCCAAGCTCAGGGTCGAGGCGCGCAGCTTCCTCAAGCACCTCCAGGTCGAGCTCGGCGTCACTGCCCTGTACGTCACGCACGATCAGGCCGAGGCCATGGCCTTGGCCGACCGCATCGCAGTCATGGAGGGCGGCCGGGTGGTGCAGATGGGACCTCCCCTGGAGGTCTACCGCAAGCCCGCCACCACCTTCGTTGCCAACTTCCTGGGGAACCCTCCCATGAACCTGGTGCCGGTGAAGCTGCGGCTCGACGGCGGCCGCGCCCGCCTCCAGGCCGCCGGCCTGGACGTAGCGGTCGATCCAGGACGCGCATCGCGCTTCCGCGACGGCGCCGACCTCACGCTCGGCGTGCGGCCCGAGCACCTGCGCCTGGTGCCGGACGCCGGCGAGGCCACCTTCACGGGTTCGGTCTACACCGTCGAGCCCCTCGGCCCGGAGACGCTCATCACCTGCACCGTAGACGGCCAGTTGGTCACGGCTCGCCTGTTCGGGGACGAGCCGCCCGAGCTCGGCGACACCGCGCACTTCCGCATCGACGAGCACCACCTCGAACTGTTCGACGACGCCGGCGTGCGGGTGGAGCGTTGAGCACGGTCGTCCTCGAAGGCTCGCTGCCGCAGGGGTCCGCGACCCCCGATCCGTACCTGGCACTGCCGTTCCAGGTGCCTCAGGGGACCACGCGCGTGGACGTGCGCTATCGCTACGACGCCGGGCACATCCTGGATCTCGGCCTGTTCGACGCCACCGTCCGGCCCTTCCCGTCCTCGACCGGCTTCCGTGGCTGGAGCGGATCGGCCCGCGCGCACGTGTTCGTGGCCCGCGACGAGGCCACGCCCGGGTACCTGGCCGGCGAGATCGGCGCCGGCACCTGGCACGTGGTGCTCGGGATCGCCCACCTCGCAGAGGGAACTTGCCGGTACCGAGTAGAGGTGACGTGCGACGCCAACCCACGGCGGGAGGCGACCGCGCTGCACTTCCGTCCCGTCTCGGTTCCAGGTCCGCGCTGGTTCCGCGGCGACCTCCACAGCCACTGCCACCACAGTGACGCGCGAGGCTCACTCGCCGACCTCCTCGACGCCGCGCGCGCCCGAGGGCTCGACTTCCTGGCCGTGACCGACCACAACACCGTGTCCCACCACGCTCCGGCGCGCGCCGCCAGCAGCGACGAGCTGGTGATCGTCCCCGGCGAGGAGATCACCACCTACCGCGGGCACGCCAACGTCTGGGGGGTGAACGGCTGGGTCGACTTCCGCATCCCTCGCCCCGACGACGTCGAGCGACTCGTGCAGCACGTGCACCAGCGAGGCGGCCTGTTCGCCGTGAACCATCCGCGCCACTCACCGGGGTGCATCGGCTGCGATTGGGAGTACCCCGTTCCCGATGCCGTCGACGTCTTCGAGGCCTGGAACGGGCCCTGGAGCTACCGCAACTGGGAAGCGCTCGAGCGCTACGACGCGCTCCTACGCAGAGGTCTGAAGCCCACCCTGGTGGGTGGCAGCGACCGCCACCAGCCAGGCTGGCCCGACACCGATCCCCAGGCCCTGTGGGTGGGCTCGCCTACGACCTGGTTCTGGCTCGACGAGCTGTCGGAGACGAGCCTCCTGCAGGGTTTGGTCCACGGTCGGGCCTTCGTGAGCGAAGGACCGGAGGGACCGCGCGTCGATCTCGAGATCGACGGCGCCGTCATGGGCTCGACCCTGGAGACCACGAGGGACCGCAGGCTCGCGGTGAGGGCCACGGTCGAGGGCGGGAACGGATCGGTGCTGCGCTACGTCGGCGCGGCGGGCCCGGTGCGCGAGGTCGCGATCGAGGGCGCGAACTTCACCGACGCGTTCACCTGGCTCGCGGACGGCCCGTTCCTGCGGACCGAAGTACTGGCGGTCGGCGACGAGGTGGCCTTGGCCGAGCAGTTCGCCGCCCTACAGGCCCTCCGCAAGGTGCCGCAAGGGCTCCGCCTCGACGACGTCCTCGAGCGTCCTCGCAGGCGAGCGTTGTCGAACCCGGTGTACGTGCAGACCCCTTCAGAGTCGGGCTAGGTCTCCCGAAGACCACTCCAGAGCGGAACTTGCCCCGTGTCCACGCAGGCCTTCGCGAAGAGGAACATCCCGGCCGACCAGGCTTGATAGGGATGCCCCATAGCCCGCCCCGAGAGCCCGTGGATCCACTCGTTGAACTCCCACTCTCCGTGCTTCCCCTCCCGGTTGGCGCCCGCCAGCTGCTCGAGCTCCCGAGCGGCTTCATCCCGGCGCCCGGCCTGGACAAGTGCCGCTACGTAGAAGCCGCCCAGGAACGGCCACACGCCACCGTTGTGGTACTGGTGGGGCAGGTTCAAGTTCCGGCTCCGGAAGTACTCGCGCCAGTCACGGTCACCCGGGTAGATGGGGGGATAGAAGGCCCGCAGGGCGAAGGGTAGATCTGCCCCTACCGCCCGGACGTGATCCAGGATGAGGTTCGTTCGGTTCTCGTCGGCGACCCCGAGCAGGATGGCGAGCATGTTGCCGAAGCCGTCGAAGACGGTGCCGAACTCGCGGAAGCCGACCCAAGGCAGGTAGAACGGCGCCTCGGTCAGCGTGGCGGTGTTCTGGTAGAGAAGGAACCATTCGAGCCTCAAGGCTTTGAGCTGCTCGAGCTGACGGCCGAAGGCCTCGCCGTCCCACGGTCGGTCCAGCCACATCAACGCGTTGATACGCTCCGAGACCATCTCGGCGCGCGCCGCGTAGCTCGGATCGGAGCGTCCCAGCGTCTCCGCCATCACCGTCATGGCCCGCAGTGCGCCGACGAACAGCACGTTGTCGTAGAGCACGTTGTAACGGACCGAGTAGAGGTCGGCCCAATCGCCCGCCTCGGGCACCTCGAGCAGGCCACAGTCGTTCATGTCCTGGTACTGCAGCCACAGCAGCGCCTTCGACAACGCCGGCCACTGGGCTCGCAGGAAGTCGTCGTCGCGCCGCGCCGTGAGATAGGCGTAGTGCCCGAGGATGAACCAAAGGTTCGCGTCGACAGCCCCCGCGTTCTCGGTGGTGACCTGGCCCGTACGTGTGTCGACGTTGAGGTGGATCATGCCGAGATCGGTCTGGGTCGTGGTCAGCGACGTCAGGGACGCGCGCACTCCATCGATCAAGGCATCGTCGCCCGACGCCAGCGCTCCCAGCGCCGTGATCGGGGCGTCCCTGCCCCAGACCTGCGGGTAGCCACCGGACAGAGCCGAAGCCTTGAAGCCGTAGGGTGTCAGGCAGCGACGCAGAACTTCGACAGCTCGCTGGGAGGCTTCCGAAACGATGTCCATGGTCACCGGCCCCCTAGCCCGGTCAGCGTGATCCCCCGGATGAAGTAGCGCTGGGCCACCACGAAGACCAGGAGCACGGGTAGGAGCGCGACGACCGAGCCTGCCATAAGCAACGTCCAGGCCGTGTTGTACTGGCCTTGCAGCGTCCGCAAGCCGACGGTGAGCGTGTTCATGTCGACGCTGTTGGTGACCACCAGAGGGAACAGGAAGCTGTTCCACTGGAAGAGGAACGTGAAGATGGCCAGCGCGGAGAGAGCGGGCCCCGAGAGCGGCAAGATGACACGAAGGTAGATCTGGAACCGGCTCGCACCATCGACCACGGCTGCGTCCTCGAGCTCATTCGGGATGGTCAGGAAGAACTGGCGCAGCAGGAAGGTTCCGAAGGCGCTGAACGCGGCCGGCAGGATGAGCCCTTGATAGGTGTTGATCCAACCCAGATACCGCAAGAGGATGAAGTTCGGGATGATGACGACCTGCCCCGGGATCATGAGGGTGCCGAGGTATCCCAAGAAGAGGGCGTCGCGACCCGGGAAGCGGAGGCGCGCGAAGGCGTAGGCGGCAAGCGAGCTGGTCACAAGCTGGAGAACGGTCACGGACGCGGCAACGATGAAGCTGTTGAGGAAGAAGCGCGCGAAGGGAAGGACGGTGAAGACCTTGAGGTAGTTCCCCCACTCGATGGGGTGCGGGATCAGATTGGGTGGGTACTCGAATACCTGCCCGCTGGTCTTCAGCGAGGTCGAGACCATCCAGACGAAGGGCGCCAGCATGAACAGGGCTGTGGGGAGAAGGAACAGGGCCAGGAGCCACTGGCCGACCGTGAAGGCACCGAGCTTCCGGCGCATCAGGCTGACGCGCCCACGGTCGCGGCCTACTCTGGGGCCTTTGGAGACGGACATGGGCCTAGCCATAGTGCACCCACCGTTGCTGATACCGGAACTGGACGAGGGTCACCACGAAGATGATGCCGAAGAGAACCCAGGCCATCGCGGCGGCATACCCCATGTGGAAGTACTGGAACGCGTTTCGGTAGATATGGAACACGATGGTGTTGGTGGCGTTCGCAGGGCCGCCCTCCGTCATGATCAGCGCCTGATCGAAGACCTGGAACGAGTTGATGACGGAGATGACCATGACGAAGAAGGTCGTGGGCGTGAGCATCGGGATGGTGATGAAGAAGAAGCGCTGGACCGGGCCGGCGCCGTCGATCCGTGCTGCCTCGTGGAGGTGCGCCGGCACGCCCTGCAGACCTGCCAGGAACAAGACCATCGAGTAGCCGATCTGTTGCCAGACGCTCATGATCATGATGGCGGGCAGGGCCCAGTGGGTGCTCGACAGCCAGTGCGGCGGCTGCTTCACCCCAAGCGCGTAGAGGGCCTCGTTCAGCAGGCCGAAGTCGGCGTTGAAGATCCATCGCCACACCAGGGCGACGGCGACCGTGGACGCCACCACGGGCATGAAGAAGGCCGTTCGGAAGAACAGCTTGCCGGGTAGGTTCTGATTCAATGCCAGAGCGACCAGCAGCGCGAGCGTCATCTGTACGGGGACCGTGCCGACGACGTAGATGGCGGTGTTCCGGAGCACCTGCCCGAAGAGGGGATCTTGCATGAGCTGCAGGTAGTTGCGGATGCCCACCCACTTCGCCGGCTGGAGCAGGTCCCAGTTGGTGAGGCTGATGATCAGGGCGGCGAACACCGGAACGAACGTGAAGATCAGGAAACCGATCAGGTTGGGGAGCAAGAAGCCGTAGGCAGCCCAGACCTCGCCCCGGGCCAGTCTTCGCTGGGCTCGACGGCGCCGGGGAGGTGACGAGGTCTGGGCCGACACGGTCAGCTCTCGATTCCGAACATGCGGGCCGCGTTCTTGTAGAAGATGAGGTCCTGCTGTTCCGCGGTCAACCCCATCTCCGTGAACGCGCGCTTCCACTCTTCGACATCGCGCTTCATGCGGTCGAGGTCGCAGTCCGAGCCGTAGACCAGCTTCTCGGGGCGGATCTCGTTCATGATGTAGCCGCCTTCGATGATGTGTCGGCGGACGACGTCGCCGCCCGAGACATCGAAGAACAGGCGCGGCCGCCAGCGTGCGATCGCAGAGGCCGTCCGGTAGTCGGGCCACCCCAGGTGCGCTCCGATGATGAACATCTCGGGGAAATGGAAGGCGATGGTGTCGAGGTAGATCGGTTGCATCCGCGCCGACGAGAAGCCGTAGCGCCGACCTCGGGCTTCGCGGGAGAGCTTGGTGACCAGCTTCTCCTCCTCCTCACCGGTCGGAGGCGCCTTCCAAGCGTCCTCGGATCCGCCAGCGAGGTAGTCGACCGGACCCCCGAGGATACCCGTGTGGAACAGGATCCTGAGCCCGCGTGCCTGCGCCTTCTCGTAGTGCCGGAAGTACGCTTCGTCATCGTAGTTCTTGGAGGGACCGAGCGTCTTGATGCCGTGGAACCCTCGATCCGCGAACTCGTCGATCAGGCTGGGTGGGTCCTCGTCGAGGCGGAGCCAGCCCATCCCCATGATGAGATCCGGGTAGGTGTCCACGGCCAGCTGGAGTTGCTCGTGGCCACGCGGCCCTGGCGTTCCTAGGAGCGCGATCCTCTGGATCCCGATCTCGTCGGCCTTCTCTCGGAGGGCTTCTAGGAAGCCCTCCGAGCGTTTGCGATCCCACCAGAAGTAGTGGACGTGGGTATCGATGAGGCGCATTACTGACTCAGCTTCGCCTGAGCCTGCTTGGCGATGATCGGCAGCTCCTCTGCCGCGGTCTTCTCGCCGTTCCAGACCAGATCGAGTCCGGGGGAGACGATCGTTCCTTCGATCTCCGACCAGCCTGGGAACACCGGGAACAGGCGCCCGTTGGCCGTCTCGCTGATGAAGACCTGCCGATTCACGTTCGTGGGCGGCGCGTTCACGAACGCCTGGGTGGTCTCGGGAGAGTTGTAGGCGGGCACGGCGAGCCCGGTCTTCGCGAAGATGGCCTGGCCCTGGGGCCCGGACAGGAACTTCAGGAAGGTCCAAGCCGCAGCCTTGTGCTTGGAAGTGGAGGACATGACGTAGCCGGCGCCACCGGCGGTGTTGGCGCGGATGCCTGTCGGGCCCATGGGCAGAGGCGCAACGTCCCACTTGAAGTCGACCTTGGCGAACGTCGGCAGGCGGGCGGCATTGGTCATGACCATGGCGACCCGGCCGGTGCTGAAGAGCTCGGTGGTGCTCCCGAGCTGCTGCATGGCGTCGAAGCTCGGCACGGACTTGTCCTTGAGGATCATGTTGGCCACGAACTGGATGGCCTGGACGGCTGCCGGCTGGTCCATGAGGAACTTCGTGGCGTGGAGCGGGTTGTCAACGACACTGCCGCCGTTCTGGTAGACCCAGAGCGGGTATTTGTTCTTCTCGAGCGCCAGGCCGTACTGCACCGTGCGGCCCTGGGCATCCTGCTTCGTCAGCTTCTTGGCCGCGGCTTCAAGGTCGCTCCACTTCCATTGATCCGTAGGGTAGGCGACGCCGGCGGCATCGAAGAGATCCTTGTTGTAGTACAGGACGGTGGTGTCGTTGTCGCGCGGGAACCCGTAGACCTTGCCGTTATAGCTGAAGATCTGCATCAGGTCGGAGTAGAAGTTCTTGACCGGGAAGTTGTCCTGAGCGATATAGCTGTCGAGCGGCTCCAGAACGCCGCGAGACGCGTAGCTCGGGATCTGGTTCAGGAACATGACGTCAGGGGCGGTCCCCCCAGCCATCTCCGTCTGGATCTTGTCGAAGTAGCTGCTCCAGGGGTAGTGCTCGGTCTTGATCTTGATGTCGGGGTGGGCGGCCTCGAAAGCCTTGATCACCTCGTAGTTCGGGGGAAGTTCACCTGGATCGCCCCAGAACGACCACGTGATGGTGGTCTGAGCGGTGGCCGATGCGATGGCGACGAAAGCGGCGATGGCAAGCAGAATGCGAATTCGAGACATCCGGGTGCTCCTAGCTCACAAGACGAGAGGTAACGGCGTCGATGCGCCTTCCGTGCGTCACTCTGAACGCGAGTCCGTCGCGAGCCCCACCTCCTCTCCCAAGGCGTGATCCAAGATCCGCCGGTTCCCCGTCGCCACGGCAGCCGTGACAGCACCGCGGAGCCCCGCATCGTCGCCCAACTTCGAGAGCGCGATCGAGGGCCTCGACGGTGACGCAGAATCGAACCTGGCGGAGAGTCTCGCAAGGTAGGGAGCGCATCGCATCCCGATGCCGCCCCCGATGACGACGATGTCCGGATCCAGGAGGGTCACGATCCCGGTGAGCATCCACGCGAGTTCGTCGATGAACCGGTCGACGACCTGGCTCCCCGGCGCTTCCCCGCGGTCCGCCTCGTCGAAGGCAGCGTGGGGGTCCCCCAGTCCGCCGAGGTCTGCGTGCGCGGCTGCGATGCCGGGGCCGGAGAGGACCTGTTCGATGTTCCCTGACCCCGATATCGACGCGGGCAGATAGCCGATCTCACCTGCACGTCCGCCGCTCCCAAGGAACACCTGTCCGTCGATGACGATGCCGCATCCCAGGCCTGTGCCGATGCTCACGTAGACGAGCGTCTTGGGCGCACCGTCGTCCACACACGCGTACTCACCGAGAGCAGCAAGGTTGACGTCGTTCTGGACCGACACCGGCCTCTCCAGGGCGCGTTGGACGTCGGCTTCGATCATCTGCCCCTCGAGGGCAGGGATATTGGGGATGAGGCTCAGCCGTCGCGTCGTCGGATCGATCACGCCCGGCGTCCCGATCGTCACGGAGAGAACCGAAGCGTAGGGCACGTCGGCCGTGCGAACCACGTCCCGCACCAAGGCATCTACCTGCGCCACCACGGCATCGACCGACTTCGTGCAGGTCGGAGCGCGCCTCGTGGCAAGGATCCTGCCGTCGAGGTCCGCAACGCCGGCCCTAACCGTCGTTCCTCCGAGGTCGACGCCCACGAAGTGCCCTGCCGAGGCATTGAACGCCATCAACAGAGGCGGACGCCCTCCTGCGCTCTTGCCGTGGCCCACATCGGAAACCAGGCCGGCGCTCTGCATGGACCGGATGAGGTTGGAGACGGTGGGCTTGCTGAGACCAGTGCGCCGCGAGAGTTCGGCTCGAGACAGGGGACCGAACCTCCGGATGGTCTCCAACAGACGCAACACTGCCCACCCCTTCCCGGCACGGCACCGAGCTGTGTCAACTTCGCTAGACACGCTTTGACTTCGTTAGTAACACTACCTAAGTAAGTCGCCGATGTCAATCCGTTCGATCCGGAAAGAAGTGCTGCGCCATGACGACCCCTGTCGGGAAGACCTTCACATCTGTAGTGGCCGCCGCGGCCTCCGAAGCCCGAGTCTTGCGTCGGGACCTCCACCGGCATCCTGAACTCGGCTGGATGGAGTTCCGTACCGCGACCGTTGTCGCGAAGCGCCTCCGGCAACTCGGGTTCGAGCTCCATCTCGGCCGCAGTGTCCTGAAGCCCGAGGCTCGGGTGGGCCTCCCCCCTGACGTCCAACTCGCCGAAGCGTACGACTCGGCGCGCCGAGGAGGAGCCGATCCGGACCTGCTTCGAGCCTTCGAGTTCGGGTTCACCGCCGTCGTCGGGGTTCTTCATGGCACGGCGCCAGGCCCGACCACCGCCATCCGGTTCGATCTCGACGCCCTGCCGATCCCCGAAGATGCGACGGACGCGCACGCTCCCTACCGTGGAGGCTACGCGTCGGTTCACGCTGGCTGCATGCACGCCTGCGGCCACGATGCGCACGTCGCCATCGGCCTCGGCCTCGCGCGCGTCCTCAGCGAGATCCGCGACGCCCTCAAGGGTACGGTGAGGCTCGTGTTCCAACCGGCCGAAGAAGGGGGTCGAGGCGCCAAAGCCATGGTCGAGGCGGGGGCCGTCGACGGCGTCGATCACTTGATCGCCATCCACATCGGGATGGGCCTCGCCTCGGGCCACCTCGCCCCACGCACCGTAGGCTTCCTTGCGAGCGCGAAGTTCGACGTCGACTTCGTGGGAGACATGGCGCATGCCGGCGCCCGCCCCGAGTCGGGAGCGAATGCGTTGCTCGCCGCCGCACAAGCAGCGTTAGGCCTGCACGCCCTGCCCAGGCACCACGCGGGTCGGACGCGCGTGAACGTTGGGGCCCTGCAGGCGGGCGCGGGCCGGAACGTCATCGCCGACAAGGCGAAGCTGGTGGGTGAGCTACGGGGCGACGACGACGCGATCGTGGACTACCTGATCGCGCGAGCCAGAGCCGTGGTCGACGGTGCGGCCATCGCTCACGGTGTGGCAGCGACGCTCCAACTCGTGGGACGCACGACGGTGGCAGACTCCGACGCCGTGCTCGCCCAGAGCATCGTCGACGCGGTCCAGGGGGTCCCCGGACTGAGCGCGGACGCGCATCCCTACCCCGCCTACGGCAGCGAGGACGCCACGTACCTCATGCAGCGCGTTCAAGCGAACGGAGGGGACGCCGTGTACTGCGTGGTCGGCTCGGACCTCGCGGCTGACCACCATACGCCTCGGTTCGACATCGATGAGACCGTCCTGGAACCAGCCATCGGCGCGTTGGCCAAAGCGGTACTGGCGCTGGGCGCCAGCGGACCGAGATTGCTTCCAACGAGTTGACTGCGCGCCAGGCACCGGTGACAGCGGCGTCGCCGGGCCTCGTGCTAGGTTGGCCGCGTAGTCCACAGCCGACCGGGGGAGCACGGCGCAAGCATGCGCTCGGTCCATCGATGCCGGGTCGCGGTCGGCCGCGACCCGCGTGGGACG
This sequence comes from Deinococci bacterium, assembly GCA_030149325.1. Classification (GTDB taxonomy): domain Bacteria; phylum Deinococcota; class Deinococci; order Deinococcales; family Trueperaceae; genus JASBRS01. The sequence goes on along the minus strand of JASBRS010000052.1, from coordinate 1,063 downwards.
CCTGGTGGCGTGGAAGAGGTGGGGGATGCACGACGAGGACCGACGGGCGCTGCTCAACGAGGCCGCTCCGGGGCTGCCGATCGCGGAGCCCTTCGCGGTGGGGCCGATCGCCGGCCTGACGCCGGCGCTGGGCCAGTTGGCGAGCATGATGACCTACGCCCGTGCGACGACGTTGATGGCCATCGATGGTCTCAGCATCGAACTGCTCGACACCCGTTTCGACGAGCACGCCAACAGCATCGGGATGCTGCTCGAGCACGTCGCCTGCCTGGAGGAGTTCTACCAGCTCGACACCTTCGGTTGGGCCATGCCCGACCCCCAGATGGAGGCCATGGAGGTGGGCATGGAGTTGGGCGCGCGGGCTCGCGATCGCATCCGCGGCCACGATCTGGCCTGGTACCGTTCGCGGCTCGCGGACGTGCGCAGGCGGACCCTGCTGGAGTTCGCCATGCTCGACGACCGCTGGCTGTTCGCCGAGACGAACGTGTTCGGGGACAACCCCGGGAACACGTACTTCAAGTGGTTCCACGTCTGCGAGGACGAGCTGAGCCATCGCGGCCAGATCCGCTGGCTGCGGCGTCGCCTCGAGCGCTGACGGCTGGGCAAGAAGCTCGAGGAGGCCCTTTCAGAGGCGCCTGAGCGCACCCGGCGGGCCGAGCGCTCACCGACCGCGACGCGGTATCGCCTCTTCCTCGGGATGGCCAGGATCGACGAGGGCTAGCGGCCGGAAGACCGGGCCGCAGGCTTCAGCCGGGCTCGCCGTCGCGGCCGCGACGCTGCGGCCGACGACGGATCAGCACCAGGACGCCAGCCAGGGCCAGCGCGGCCGACACGTAGATGTTGGCCTGGCCGGCTCCGATCTTGAAGGTGACGTTCGCCAGGCCCAGCGAGAACGTCGTCAGGGCCAGCCCTAGCAGCACGATCCCGATCCACATGCGCGTTGCCGTCATCGTGACTCCCTCCCGTCCCCCCTCCCCAACACCGAACCGCCGTGGGCCAGCGGCCCCTACCCCCGGGGGACCCGGCGCACCACACCGGACACACCCCAACGGCCGCCCCAAGT
>JASBRS010000050.1 GCA_030149325.1 Deinococci bacterium | reverse complement strand
ACCGTGCTACACTCGCTTCCGTGAGGCGACGGTACACCGAGGGGAAACCATGAACTCCGTTCGAGATCGGGCGAACGGAGTTTTTTACTGTCTGGAGGCGGCATGTTGGAGAAGCTGAGCGAAGTCCAGGGGTTCGACCTGCAGCTCGATGCCCTCAAGGAGGAGCGGTCGCAGACGCCAGCCGAGCTCCTCGAGACGCGCGAGCGGCGGACCGACCTGGCCCACCGCCTGGAGCGCAAGAAGCAGGACCGGGACGAGCTCCGGATGCGGGTCGCCAACACCGAGCTCGACCTCAAGGCCATGCAGGGGCGCCGCAAGGACGCCTCCGAGTCCTCCCTGCGCGCCAGCTCGGCGAAGGAAGCGTCGCAGTACCAGAACCAGGAGCTGCAGTTCGCGACCCGGATCCAGGAGCTGGAGGAGGACGTGCTGCCGCTGATGGAGAGCCTCGAGGCGCTGGAGCAGGAGGTCGATGCCCTGCAAGCGCAGCTCGACGAGCTGCAGCCCACCCTCGACGCCATGCTCTCCGACGAGGAGGCGCGCGTCGCCGACGTCGATGCTCGGGCCGAGTCGATCCGCCAGCAGCGCGACACCCTGGCGACGTCGCTCGACGGGAGCCTTTTGCGGCAGTACGAACAGGTCCGTCGTGCCCGTCGCGGCCTGGGCCTGGTGGAGATCGTCGACAACCAGCGCTGTGGAGGGTGCAGCGTACGGCTGCCGATCCACGTCATCCAGAAGGCGCGACGCGGGCCCGGCGTGGTCCGGTGCCCGAGCTGCGGTCGCATCCTGTGGCCGAAGGGCGACGGCTGAGCCGACCCTCCGGCAGGCGCCGCGAGCGCTCCCACCGAACGCATGATCACGGCCGCCGCTGCGCGAGCAGGGCGGCCGTCATCGTGCGTTCGGAACGCGACGTGCGGGCGGCGGAGGCGAGCCGATGGCATCGGCCGCACCGCCCGGACTCCCGGGTCCGGTGCCGGACTAGTGCAGGACGGTCATCGGGTCGACGGCCCGCCCGTGGACGTGCACCTCGAAGTGCACGTGCGGTCCCGTCGAGATGCCGGTCGAACCCTCGCGCCCGATGACCTCACCCTGGTCGACGTACTCGCCGACGTGGACGAGGATGGTGCTGAAGTGGCCGTACCAGGTCTCGTCGCCGTCGGGGTGACGGATGCGCACCAGGTTGCCGTAGCCCTCGGTCGACCAGCCGGCGAAGATGACCACACCCGAACGCGACGCGTGCACCGGGGTGCCCCACGGCGCGGCGATGTCGATGCCGCGGTGGAAGGGCGAGGTGCCCATGCCGAGGTGGCGGGGTCCGTAGGGCGAGGTGATGCGCCCGTGGATGGGCCAGATGAAGCGGTGCTCGGCCTCCCGCACCTTCTTCAGGCGCGCCAGCGCCTGCGTGGGCGGAACGCCGGGGAGGAACAGCATCATGCCGGGCTGGACGTCGAAGGGCGAGCGCAGGTGGTTGGCGCGTGCCACTTCGGCGGGATCGACGTGGTAGGTGCTGAGCACGTCGGCGAGCGACTGCCCGGACTCCAGCGTGACGATCAGGCCCTCCCGCGGGGGGATGAGCAGGTCGACACCGACGGGAAGGTTGTCGAGCGAAGAGATGGTGGGGTTGGCGCCGACCAGGGCGTCGATGCTCAGGCCGTAGGCCTGGGCGACCGTCGACAGCGTCTCCCCTGGCTGCAGGGTGTGCCAGCTGAACCCTGGCGGGATCCGGGGGCTGGTGCCCGCAGGACCGCCCATGGCTTCGACGTAGGGGACCTTGATCTCGTCACCCGGATGGATGACGGCGCTCCGCAGGTCGTTGGCGGCCATCAGGGCGTCGACCGAGATCTGGTAGCTGTTGGCGATGGAACCGAGCGATTCACCGGGCTTCACCGTGTGCAACGCATAGCCGTCCGCGACGGCTACGGGCGCGAACAGGAAGATGGCCACGGCGGCCCATGCGGCGTACGTTCGGTGCAACGGTCGTTCCCCTCGATGTTCACTTGCTGGGCGGCCCAGCGTCCCAAATGTACCAGTCGGGCCGTTAGGGCATGATGAGATGCTTCATGTTCATGAACCTTCGTGCCCCACGGACCCCGCTCCTCAGACCTCGGCGGCGCGGCGCTGTTCCACCTCGCGCCTGAGGTACTCGACCACGTCGTGCGTGCTGGCGCCGGGCGTGAAGATGGCGCCCACCCCCAGGGTCTCGAGCGCCGGCCTGTCCTGGTCGGGCACGATGCCGCCCCCGAACACCAGCACGTCCTGCGCCCCACGCTCGGCCAGGCCTTCCACGACCTCCCGGAAGTAGTGCATGTGGGCGCCCGACAGGACGCTCAGGCCCACGGCGTCGACGTCCTCCTGGATGGCCGCGTTGACGATCATGGGCCCGGTCTGGCGGAGACCGGTGTAGATGACCTCCATGCCCGCATCGCGCAGCGCGCGGGCGATCACCTTGGCTCCCCGGTCGTGGCCGTCCAGGCCGGGCTTCGCGATGAGTACGCGGATGGGTCGTTCCATGCTCACTCCTAGCTTCGGGATCAGATCAGGACGGGTTCCTCGTAGACGCCGTACACCTCACGCAACACGTCCATCTGCTCGCCCAGCGTGCAGTAGGCGTGGGCGCACGCCAGGAAGGCGGGCATGGTGTTGACGCCGTCGGCCGCCGCCCGACGCAACTCCTCCAGCGCGGCCTCGGCCCGGGCGCCGTCGCGCTCGCGGCGGACGCGCTCGAGCCGCTCCTCCTGGACCCGCACCACCTCGGGGTCCACGAGCTGGATCGGGACCTCGGGGTTCTCCTGCTCGTAGGCGTTGACGCCGACCACGAGCCGCTTGCGCTCGTCGATGTCGCGTTGCTGGCGCCAGCTGGCGTCGCCGATCTCGCGGGCGAAGAAGCCCGCCTCGATGGCCTCCTCGACGCCGCCGAGGGCGTCGATCCGCTCGAAGTACGCCAGCGTCTGCCGCTCCATCTCGGCCGTCAGCCACTCCAGGTGGTACGAACCCGCCAGCGGGTCGACGGTGTTGGCGACACCGGTCTCGTGCGCGATGACCTGCTGGGTCCGCAGCGCCAGCGTGGCCGCGTCCTCGGTGGGCAGCGCCAGCGCCTCGTCGAAGGCGTCGGTGTGCAGGCTGTTGGTGCCGCCGAGCACCCCCGCCAGCGCCTGGATGGCGACGCGCGCGACGTTGACCAGGGGCTGCTGCGCCGCCAGCGACACCCCGGCGGTCTGGGCGTGCGTCCGCAGCATCCACGAGCGCGGGTTCTTGGCGCCGAACACCTCGCGCATCTGACGCGCCCAGATGCGCCGCGCCGCACGGAACTTGGCGATCTCCTCGAAGAAGTCGTTGTGGACGTTGAAGAAGAAGCTGATGCGCGGCGCGAACTCGTCGATGTCGAGGCCGCGCTCGAGGGCCCTACGGACGTAGTGGATGCCGTCGGCGAGGGTGAAGGCCAGCTCCTGGACGGCGGTCGACCCAGCCTCGCGGATGTGGTAGCCGGAGACGCTCACGAAGTTCCAGCGCGGGACGTTCTCCGGGCCCCACTCGAAGGTGTCGATCACCAGCCCCACGCTGGGCGCGGGCGGGAAGATGAACTCCTTCTGGGCGATGAACTCCTTGAGGATGTCGTTCTGGATGGTGCCGCCCACCTTGGCGAGGTCGGCCCCCTTCTTCTGGGCCATCGCCAGGTACATCGCCCAGATGGCGTTGGCGGGGCTGTTGATCGTCATCGAGGTGGTGATGGCCTCGGGGTCGATCCCCTCGAACAGCACCTCCATGTCGGCCAGGCTGGCGACGGCCACGCCGCACTTGCCGACCTCGCCGCGCGCCATCGGGTGATCGCTGTCGTAGCCCATCAGGGTCGGCAGGTCGAAGGCGGTCGACAGACCGGTCTGACCGGCCTCCAGGAGGCGGTGGAAGCGCTCGTTCGTCTGCTCGGCCGTGCCGAACCCCGCGAACATGCGCATCGTCCACAGCTTGCCGCGGTACATCGACGGCTGCACGCCGCGGGTGTAGGGGTAGGCACCGGGGTAGCCGAGGTCGCGCTCGGGATCGATGTCGGTGACGTCATCGGCGGTGTAGATCGGGTCGACCGGGATGCCGGAGAGCGTCTCGAAGAGCGCGTCGCGTTCGGGGAAGCGCTCGGTCGCCTCCGCGTAGTCCTCCCGCAGCCAACGGTGCTTGTCCTTCATGGCCGCATCATAGCTCGGGGGCAGCGGCCCTCCGCGGTTGTACGGGTCCGGAGCGACGTCTGCGAGGGGCACCGGTCGGAAGGGCTCGGTCGCGTCCGCGCCCGCCGGTCGCCGCGCGTCGATCAGCTCGCGGCGGCGTCGACGGAACGCCGTACCGTCCAGCCGCCCGCCGTCAGGACGGCACCCGGCGGCAGGTCGCGGCGCACCACCGCCATCCCCAGCCAGGTTCCGTCGGGCGCACGCACCACCTGCCCCAGCCGCCCCACCTCGCGGCCGTCGAGCCAGAGCCGGGTCGCGTCGTCGCCGGCGGGCGGGTCGCCGGGCTGCTCCGCGGACGGCGACGTCAGGGCCACGCGGGCCAGCCCGCGCCGCACGTTGCCGCGCGCCTCGATGCGCGCCATGATCTCCTGGCCCAGGTAGCACCCCTTGCCGCTACCCACGGCGTCGTCGAGCCCCAGCTCCTGCGGCAGCGCTCCCGTTCCGCCGTCCCGAGCCGCGCTCGGGAGGCAGGCCCGGACCCGCGCCAGCGACAGCGCCCGCTCCCCCGCCAGCTCGGCGCCGTGGCCGCCCAGCCCCTCGACCAGGGCGGGGAGCTGCCGGCTCAGCAGGTGCAGGTCGAAGCCGCCGGCGCCGCAGCGGCGCCGGGCCACCACCAACACCGACGCGTCTCCGAACGCCGCCTGCACGGAACGGCCCTCCGTCGGGACGGCGTCCTCCCCCAGGGCGGCGATCAGCACGGCGGCCGCGCCGCGGCCCTGCAGCGTGAGCGTCGTCAGCTCTCGAGACAGGTCGTGGATCTCGACCTCGTCGAACACCACGTGGCGCTCCAGGGAAGCTCGCACCGCCGCCCCGCGTCCGTCCTCGACCGCCAGGTAGAGGTCGTCCTGGCGAACGGCCAGCACGGCTTCGCCGAGGACGCGCCCGCGCGCGTCGAGCTGCAGCGTATGGTTGCTCGCCCCGACCGGCAGGCCCTGGACGGCGTTGCTCAACTGGCCGTGGAGGAACGCCGCTCGGTCGGCGCCTCGCACCCGCAACGGCGCCGTCGACAACAGCGGCACCAGCACCACCTCACCCGCCCAGGCGCGCCGCGCCTCCGCGTCCGGGTCGGCCAGGTGCGCCACCCGCCCGTCGTCGATCGCCGCCCCACGCTCCGTCAGCCACGCCGCTACGTCCATGGCGCCGATTATGCCAGGGCGATGCGGTCGCAGCCGCCGCCCGGCCGACCCGCCCCCTCAGCGCTCGTCCGGCAGCTCGATCACCGCGAAGTCGTAGGCGTTGACGACGCGCACACCCTCCTCGCTGACGTACTCCCGGGGGGCGTTGGCCCCCGACAGGTGGACGTGCCCGTGCACGTGCAGGCGCGGCCGCCAGGTGCGATGGAAGCGGTTGAAGGCCCGCACCCCGCGGTGGGCGAAGTCCTCGCCCTGGTGCGGCCCCCGCGGCGGCGCGTGGGTGAGCAGGACGTCGACGGCGCGTCCGCGCCGCCAGCGATTGGCCAGCAGCCGCGGCGCCATGCGCGCCGTGAACAGCTCCATCTCCAGCTCGCCGTACTGCTGCGGGCCGGGCCGATAGCGCAGGCAGCCCTCCACCCCGGCGATGAGCAGGCCGCCGACCTCCACGACACGTCCGTGCGCGTTGATGCAGCCGCCGGGGAGATGGCGCTCGTCGCCATCGGCTGACCTGAGGTAGCCGTTGCCGTGGTTGCCGAGCACGTAGACGGGCGTGGTGGTGGTCTTGGTGGCGACGAACTCCAGCAGGTAGCCGGGCAGGTCGCCGGCGGCGAGGATCAGGTCGAAGCTGGGGAGGTTGCCGGGGAAGTTCTGCGAGTAGATCACCGGCGAAACCACGTCCGCCAGCACCAGGATCTTCACGCCCACGCCCTCACCGTCGGGAGCGGCGCCCGGGGGCGGCCGCTCGCATCGGAAGGTCGAGGCTCAGGCCACCGCACGGCTCTGCGCCGCCCACTCCAGTCCGGACCAGATCAGGTCGTCGATGTCGCCGTCGAGGACGTTGTCGGGGTCGTGGCGCATGACGCCGGAGCGGTGGTCCTTGACGTACTGCTTGTCGAGGACGTAGCTGCGGATCTGCGATCCCCACTCGATCGCCTTCTGCTCGCCGCGCGCCTTCATCTGCTCCTCGCGCCGGCGCCGCTCCTCGCGCTCGAACAACCGGCTGCGCAGCACCGTCATCGCCTTCTCGCGGTTCTTGATCTGCGACTTGCCGTCCTGGCAGGTCACCACGATCTCGTCGGGGGTGCCGCCGCGGTACACCACGCGCACCGCCGAATCGGTGGTGTTCACCGACTGCCCGCCGGGCCCGCTGGAGCGATACACATCGACGCGCACGTCCTTGGCGTCGATGTCGATCTCGATGGCCTCGTCGATCTCCGGCATCACCTCGATCGAGGCGAAGCTGGTGTGCCGGCGGTTCTGGGCGTCGAAGGGGCTCACCCGCACCAACCGGTGCACGCCGCTCTCCACTTGCAGCATCCCGAACGCCCGCTCGCCGCGGACGATCATCTGGGCGTAGTCGATGCCGCTGGGGGCGTCGGAGTTGGCCACGGCGTCGAGCAGCTCGACCTTGAAGCCATGGCGCTCGGCGAAGCGCCGGTACATGCGCAGGAGCATGCCCGCCCAGTCCGACGACTCGGTGCCGCCCGCCCCGGGCTTGACCGTCACGATGGCGGCGCGCTCGTCGTGGGGCCCCACGAACAGCGCCTCGCGGTAGAGCTCTTCGAGGCGATGCTCGACGCGCTCGCGCTCGTCCTCGAGCTCGGCCGCCTCCTCTTCGCTCGCCTCGGCGAGCAGCTCGTCGAGCCCCTGCAGGTCGCCCTCGAGCGCAACGAAGCCGTCGACCACGCGCCGGAGGCGGGTCGCCTCCTGCGTGACCTGGCGCGCGCGCTCCGGGTCGTCCCAGAGGTTGGGGTCGTTCAGTCGGGGGTCGAGCTCAGCCAGCCGGGCCTGCTTGCCAGCCAAGTCAAAGATACCCCCGTAGGGCATCGAGTCGGGCCTTCAGTTCGTACATCTGCGCCTCCAGCGCACCAGTCTACCCCAGCGGCGACGCTTCGGGGGCGACGGCCGCGGCGGCTCACGCCCCCTCGAACGCACGCGCGACGGCCGTCGGGGACGCACGCGCGACGTCCGCCGGACGCCGAGGTCGCGGCCGTGCTGTGGTATCGTTGCCGCAACGAACGGATCTCCTGCGGTCCCTCCAGGGCACCGCATCCGGCTCACCGAACCCAGGAGGCGGCACGCCGCGCAGCGGGCCGCCGCCCGTGCCGAATCCCGATGGAGGCTAGGGTTTGCCTGCACTCAGCGGCTTCCGTGTCCAGGACGTCGTCGACATCCTCATCATCGCGGTCCTGTTCTACCAGGGCTACGTCCTGCTCATCGGCTCGCGCGCGTGGAACGTACTCCGCGGTCTGCTCGCGCTGGGCGCGCTGTGGTTCCTGGCCGCGCAGCTCAAGCTCGAGGCCACCAAGTGGCTGTTCGACCGCGTCGCCCCGGTCGGCTTCATCGCCATCGTGGTGGTGTTCCAGCCGGAGCTCCGGGCCGCCCTCGAGCGCGTCGGCCGCGGGCGCCTGACGCGCGCGAGTCACGTCGGACCGGTCCAGGAGATCATGGGCGCGGTACGTGAGCTCGCCACCCAGCGCCGCGGCGCCCTGATCGCGGTCGAGCGTCGTACCCCCCTGCGCGAGTACGGCGAGTCCGGCACGGCCATCGGCGCGCCCGTCACCAGCGCGCTGCTGCAGACCATCTTCGCCTCCAAGGGACCGCTCCACGACGGCGGCGTCATCGTCCGCGAGGACACCGTGACCCACGCCGGCGCCATCTTCCCGCTGTCCGACCGGCACGAGGGCTGGTCGGTCAAGCACGGCACCCGGCACCGGGCGGCGCTCGGGCTCTCCGAGGTCACCGACGCGCTGGTGGTGGTGGTGAGCGAGGAACGCGGCACGGTGAGCATCGCGCGCGGCGGCGAGCTCGTCAGCGACATCGCGCCCGCCGACGTCCTCAAGGCGCTGCGGGAGGTCTACAGCGAATGAGCACCGTGCGCCGTCTCCTCGCCATCGCCGCCCACAACTGGCCGCAGAAGCTCGGGGCGCTGGTGCTGGCCTTCGTGATGTGGTTGTTCGTCACGACCAGCTCCGTCTCGACCACCCAGCGCAGCCTGCTGGTGCCCCTGGCCGTCGAGGGCGTGCAGGCGAGCCAGGTCGCGGTGGGCGTGCCGCGGGTGGTCGAGGTCAACGTCGCAGGGCCCAGCAGCCGCATCGATCGGCTGAGCCCCGACGCCATCGGCGCCACCCTCGACCTGAGCGGGCTCAGCGGCGAGTTCCAACAGCAGATCAGCGTCCAACCGCCCCAAGGCGTCCGCCTCGTGAGCGTCTCCCCCAGCGACGTCATCGGCTTCCTGGAGACCGTCGGCAGCCGCGACAGCACCGTCACGGTGGCGCTCAGCGGCCGGTCCCCGAGCGGGTCGCTGTTGTCGGCGGCCAGCGACCCGGCCACCGTCAGCGTCACCGGACAGGACCAGTCGTTGCAGAAGGTGGCCCGGGTGATGGCGGTGGTGCCGGCCCGCGAGGGCAGCGTCCGCACCCACCCGTTCGCCGTCGACGACGCCGGCGTTCCGGTCTCCGACGTCAAGATCAGCCCGACCACCGTCACCGTGAAGGTCACCGCGCGCGCCGCCCTGGTGACCAAGGTCGTCGCCATCGACCTCACGCCGCCGTCGGCCCCCAACCTGCAGGACGCCGCCCTCGACAACCCGGACGTCACCCTGGCCGGGCCGCCCGACGTGCTCGCCGGCATCGACAGCGTGAACGGCAGCGTTCAGCTGCCGACGGGGACGATCGACGCCGGCCGGTATACTCTGCCTGTCAGGCTCGACCTGCCGGAGGGCGTGACCGCGATGTCGGCTCCGACCGCGGTGGTGCGCTTCACGCGCCCCTCCTCCGGCCCCTAGGGCGAGCCGCCTGGAGGCTGCGACACCGTGATCCACCCGATCCGCTACTTCGGCGACCCCGTACTCCGGCGCCGCGCGTCCCCCGTGACGCGCTTCGACGCCGCTCTCGAGGAGCTGGCCGCCGACATGATCGAGACCATGTACGACGCCAACGGCGTGGGGCTGGCCGCTCCGCAGATCGGCGTGCCCAAGCGCCTGTTCGTGGCGCTGGAGCTCGAACCGGCGTCGGACGACGAGGACGAGGAGTTCGAGGGCGAACCCGGGGCGGTGGCCGACGACGAACCGGCGCCGGCCGACGAGACCCCCGACGAGATGCGCAGCCGCCTCGGCGTCGTCGCCGAGCACGTGATGATCAACCCCGTGCTGGTCGCTCGCGAGGGCGTGCAGTACGGCCAGGACGGCTGCCTCAGTGTCCCCGGGCTGTACGTCGAGGCGCTACGTCGCGACCTGCGCGTGCACGTCCGCTACCAGGACGTGCGCGGTGCCTGGCACGAGCTCGACGCCGAGGGGCACTTCGCCCACGTGATCCAGCACGAGCACGACCACCTCGAGGGCGTGCTCTTCTTCGATCACCTCGACGACGACGAGCGCCGCGCCTTCCTCGAGGAGCACCGCAGCGAGCTCGCCGACATCCAGCGCCAGGCCAAGGCGCTGCTCAAGGAGCTCCGCCGCTCGCCCATCGCGGTGGCGGTGCAGTGAGCTCGCCGGCCCGGACGGGCGCCCCTCGCCTGCGCGTCGCGCTGTTCGGCTCGCCCGCCTTCGCGCTGCCGAGCCTGGAGGCGCTCCACCGCCACCACGAGCTGGTGCTGGTGGTCGCCCAGCCCGACCGGCGCGCCGGGCGTGGCATGCGCCTGCAGGCACCCATCACCATCGAACGCGCACGCGACCTGGGCATCGGAACGCTCCAGCCGTCCCGCCTCAAGGGCAACGACGCCTTCGCGGCCGAACTGGCCGGGCTCGAGCTCGACGTCGCGGTCACCGCCGCCTACGGCAAGATCCTGCCCGCCGCTCTCCTCGAGGTGCCGCGTCACGGCTTCCTCAACGTCCACGCCAGCCTGCTTCCCAAGTACCGCGGCGCGGCCCCGGTGCAATGGGCGCTGATCCAGGGCGAACGCGAGACGGGCGTCACCATCATGCAGACCGAGGCCGGACTCGACACCGGGCCGATCCGGCTGCAGCGGCGCCTGCCCATCCCCGACGGGACCGACGCCGGCGCGTTACTGGCGGCCCTGGCCGATGTCGGCGCCGAGGCGCTGCTCGAAGCGCTGGCACTCTTGGCCGAGGGCAGGCTGCCCTGCCGCGCCCAGGACGACGCGCAGGCCAGCTACGCCCCGATGCTCACGCGATCCGACGGCCGCATCCACTGGCACGACGCGGCCCCCGCCGTCGTCGCCCGCCACCGCGGGGTGGCGGCCTGGCCCGGCAGCCACTTCCTGTTCGGCGACCAGCCGGTCGGCGTGCCGGCGTTGCGCGCGAGCCCCGCGGGATCCGGGGCGGCGGAACCGGGCACGGTGGTGCAGGTGGGCGCCGACGGCCTACTCGTGGCCTGTGGCGAGGGAACCGTGCTGCTCGAGCAGGTCAAGCCGGCGGGCAAGCGTGCCATGCCGGCACGCGACTGGGCCAACGGCCGCTCGGTCGGCCCGGGGGTGCGCCTTGGCTAGGGTCGCGATCGTGGGCCGGCCCAACGTCGGCAAGTCGAGCCTGTTCAACCGACTGGTGGGCCGGCGCGAGGCCATCGTGGCCGACATGCCCGGCGTCACGCGCGACGTCAAGGAGGACGTGGCCGTCGCCGACGACGGCACGACCTTCCTGCTGCTCGACACCGGCGGTCTGTGGTCGGGCGACCGCTGGGAACAACCGGTCCGCAGCCGCATCGAGACGGCGCTGATCGACACCGACCTGGTGCTGTTCTGCGTCGACGGTCGGGCCGGCGTGGGACCGGCCGATCACGAGGTGGCGGAGTGGCTGAGGCGCCTCGCCAAGCCGGTGCTGCTGGTGGCGACCAAGATGGACGATCCCCGCCACGAGGAGGCGGCCGAGCTCTACGAGCTGTTCGGGCTCGGCTTCGGCGAGCCGCTGGCGGTGTCGGCCGAGCACGCGCGCGGCATCGACGAGCTGCTCGCCGCCATCGTCGAGCGCCTCCCCGAGCACGTCCAGGACACCGAGGAGGAGGCGGTGCGGGTGGCCATCATCGGGCGCCCCAACGCCGGCAAGTCGAGCCTCCTCAACGCCCTGGTCGGCAGCGAGCGCGTGATCGTGGCCGACGAGCCCGGGACCACGCGCGACAGCGTCGACGTGCGCTTCGTGTTCGGCGGTCGCCCGTTCGTGTTGGTGGACACCGCCGGCATCCGCCGCAAGGCCGAGGTGGACGTCGAGTTCTTCGCCAAGCTCAGGTCCGAGAGCGCGCTGCGCGGCGCCGACGTGGCGGTGCTGGTGGTCGACCCCTTCGAGTACGGCGACCACGAGATGCGCCTCGCCAACCTGGCGTTGGCGTGGGGCAAGCCGGTGGTGCTGGCGATCAACAAGTGGGACCTGGTGACCGACGAGCAGCTCGAGGAGCTGCGCCGCGACATCGATCAGGCGCTCAGCCACCTCGACTTCGCCCCGCGCGTCTACACCAGCGCGGAGACCGACTTCGGGCTGCACGAGCTGCTGGCGACGGCGGTCCGGCTCTACGACAGCGCGCGCCGCCGCGTCCCCACCAGCCAGATGAACGCCTTCCTGGAGGTGTGGACGCAGCGCCAGACGCCCCCCAACTTCAAGGGCCGGTCGCTCAAGCTGCTCTACGCCAGCCAGGTCGACGTGGCGCCCCCGACGTTCGTCTTCTCGGTCAACAACGAGCGCTACCTGACGCGCGCCTACGAGCACTACCTGCGCAACCGCATCCGCGAGGACCTGGGGTTCTCGGAGGTACCGTTCCGCATGGTGTTCAAGGCGCGCAACGCCGGCCAGGGCAAGCGCGTGAGGGTGTAGGCGGCCTCAGGAGCGCTCGGCGTGAAGCGTGACGCGCAGGTTGCCGCGGCGCGTCCTGCCCTCGACACGCACCACCCGGAAGCGACCCAGGCCGTCGGCGAAGACCTCGTCGCCCTCCCCCGCCTCGGTGCCCTTGTCGGCGGGCCGGCCGTTCACGCTCACCCGCCCCGCCGCTACCCCCTTGGCGAAGTAGCTGCGCGACACCCGGAAGGCCTTGCCTCCCAGAACGTCCACCCGCAACGACGGCACCACCGCCTCGATGTGGCGTTGCGCCCCGCCGGCCACGTGCTCGAGCCCGACTCCGAGCGGCTCGACCGGGCGCCCCGCCACGCGCTCGAGCCCCAGCAGCAGCTCGGACGGCGGCTCGAAGGTGATCAGCGACACGCCGTCGGCGTGCCGCACCGCGTCGCCGAGGTCCGCGGCCGGCACGCCGGCGGCCCGCGCCGCCGCACGTGCGGCCTCGGCATCGTCGACGCCCTCGAAGTACACCGCGCCCAGCGCTACCCCGGCCTCGGGGACGTGATCGGGACGCGCCACCACCACGCGACGTCGCGCCCCCGGCGCACCGCCGTCGATCGACACCGCCACCCCGGCCCGCCGCAGCGCGGCGGCCAGGGCGTCGGCCTCGGCCGGCTCGAGGAAGCCGGTATGCACCACGCGACCGCCGCGTACGGCGGCCGCCAGGGCCCGCTCGTCGGCGGGCAGCGCCGCACCGCGCTTCGGCATCGCGCCCTCAGCGCACGTCGACGATGTCCACGCCCGCCTTCTTGAGGCGGTCGGGGAAGCCGTCGGCGTCCTCGCCGGTCACGCGCAGCACCAGGCGGCGGCGGTGGCCGGTCTGCACGCCCGTCGTCACGGCGGCGATGATGTTCGAGGGCGGGCCCGCCTCGGCCGCGCGCGCCAGCACCCCGGGCTCGTCGGGCAGATCGACGGTGACGCGGATGCCGCCCTCGCGCATGCCCAGGAACGACACGAACGCGCGCATCAGGTCGGTGATGGTCACGATGCCGACCAGGGTGTTGCCGTCCAGCACGGGCAAACCGGAGACTCGGTGCTCCTCCATCAACAGCGCCGCGTGCTCGATCGGGTCGTCGACGCGCACGGTGATCACCGGCGCCTTCATGACGTCCTTCACCAGCAGCTTGCTGAGCAGGTAGTTGAGCTCGTAGACCGACAGGGTCGTCGCCTTCGACGGGGTCGCTTCCTTCAGGTCACGGTCGGTGACGATCCCGATCAGCTTGCCGTCGCGCGTCACGGGGAGCCGCCGGAAGCCCCCTTCGCGGAGGCGCTGCATCGCTTCCATCACGGGCGTGTCGGCGGTGACGGTCTGAGGGTTCGGGGTCATCCACTCACGAACAAGCATGCTTCCTCCTTGCGGACCTGACCAAGGATAGCACCCGGCACGCCAGGAATGCCGGGCCAGACGGGCCCCGTGCCAGAATGACGGCATGACCTCTCCTACCTCCGACGTCGAGAAGCGCATCGTCGTCCTCGGCTCGACCGGCTCCATCGGCGAGCAGACGCTGGCCGTCGCCCGCTGGCAGGGGTACCGGCCGGTAGCGCTCACCGCCGGCAAGAACGCCGACAAGCTGGTGGCGCAGGCCCGCGAGTTCCGCCCCGAGCTGGTGGTCTGCCACCCCGACGTCGCCGACCGCGTCGCCCCTCACCTGCCGCAGGGGACCCGGCTGGCCGTCGGCGACGGGGCGCTGGAGGAGGCGGCCACCGTCGACGCCGACGCCGTGGTGTCGGCCATCCCGGGCTTCGGCGGGCTCGAGCCCACCGCCGCCGCCCTGCGCGCCGGCCGTCACGTGGCCCTCGCCAACAAGGAGGCGATGGTGGTGGCCGGCCCGCTGATGTGGGAGCTCGCCGGCAGCAGCGGCGCCCGCATCACCCCCGTCGACTCCGAGCACTCGGCGCTGTTCCAGGCGCTCACCGGCGAGCCGCGCGAGGCGGTGACCGCCCTGGTGCTGACGGCCTCGGGCGGCCCGTTCCGCGAGGCGCCGGCCGACCTGAGCACGGTGACGCCCGAGCAGGCACTGCGGCACCCCACCTGGTCGATGGGCCGCAAGGTCACGATCGACTCGGCCACCCTCTTCAACAAGGGCCTGGAGGTGCTGGAGGCGCACTACCTCTTCGGCCTGCCGCTCGACGCCATCGAGGTGGTCGTCCATCCTCAATCGCTGGTGCACGGGCTGGTGCGCTTCGCGGACGGCAGCATCAAGGCCCAGATCGGACCGCACGACATGCGGCTGCCCATCCAGTACGCCCTGTCCGCGCCGGCGCGCCCCCCGACGCCGCTGCAGCCCCTGCCGCTGGAGGGCCGCTGGGACTTCGAGGCCCCCGACCTCGGGCGCTTCCCCAGCCTGGCGCTGGCGTACCGCGCGGGCTAGCTCGGCGGGGTGGCCCCCGCCTACCTCAACGCCGCCGACGAGGTGGCGGTGGCGCGCTTCCTGGCGGGACGGCTGCGCTTCACCGACATCCCGCGGCTGCTGGCGGCGGTGCTCGAGCAGGCCCCGACGCAGGAGACGGGATGGGAGGAGCTCCGCGCGGCCGACCGCGAGGCGCGCGCCCTGGCAGCCGACTGGCGCCCCTGAGGGAGACGGTGACTCCGTGGGCGCCGCCGCATACGCTGCCGGCGCCTTGACCTAGGATGGAGCATGTTCCGGCACGCGCTGCGTCTCCCGTTCAAGCTGCTGGGCATCCCCGTCCGTCTCGACAGCTCCTTCCTGCTGGTCCTGCCGCTCTTCGCCTACCTGATCGGCTCGCAGATCCCCGCCTACGTGGCGCTGTTCGAGCGCAACGGCATCCACATCGACACGACCTCCCTGCAGGGCGGCCTGACCCCCTACCTGCTCGGCCTGGTCGGCGCCATCGGCCTGTTCCTCAGCGTGCTGGTCCACGAGCTCGGCCACGCCGTGGTGGCGCGCCTCTACGGCGTCGAGGTGCGGGAGATCACGCTGTGGTTCCTCGGCGGCGTCGCCCAGTTCACCGACATGCCGCGGCAGCGAGGGGCGGAAGCGGTGGTGGCCATCGTCGGGCCGATCACCAGCGCGCTGTTGGCGTTGCTCGCGGGCCTGAGCTGGGGGCTGGTCGGCGGCCACGGCGCAGCGCTCTTCCTGCTCAGCTACCTTGCCGTCACCAACGCCTTCCTGGCGCTGTTCAACCTGTTGCCGGCGCTGCCGCTCGACGGTGGCCGGGTGCTGCGCTCCCTGCTGGCGCTGGCGATGCCCCACCTGCGCGCGACGCGACTGGCCGGCGCGGTCAGCGGCGCCATCGCCATCCTGCTCGGGATCTACGGCTTCTTCACGCTCCAGCTCTTCCTGGTCGTCATCGCCTTCTTCGTGTACAACGCCGGCCGCGCCGAGACCCAGGCCGCCATCGTCAGCTCCGCCTTCGCCGGGGTCCGCGTCCGCGACCTCATGACCCCCGACCCGGTCACGGTCGAGCCCGACCTGCCGCTGTCGCAGTTCGCCCAGCTCATGTTCTTCCGCCGCCACACCGGCTACCCGGTGGTGGACGCGGGGCACCGGCTGCTCGGCTTCGCGCGCCTCCAGGACGCTCGCGACGCCGGCCCCGACGTGCCCGTGGGCTCGATCATGACGCCGGCGGAGACGGTCGCGCCCGACGAGGAGGCCGAGCACGCCCTGCGCCGGATCGCCGAGGGCGACCTCGGCCGGCTGATGGTCGTCGACGCCGACGGCCGCCTGCTGGGGGTGGTCAGCAAGACCGACCTCATCCGCCGCATCCGCGCGCATGCCGAGCAGCAGGCCTCTCCGGGGCCGCCGTGGCAACGCGATCGCGCCTGATCCGCGGGCTCGGTAGAGCAGCCCACCGTGGCCTGCATCGGCACCTGCCATACTGGAACCGGGCCGTGAGGTCCCCCCGCCCATGCTGACGGCCATCACCTTCATCCTCATCCTGTTCACCGCGGTCCTGGTCCACGAGGGAGCGCACTTCCTCAACGCCAGGAGCGTCGGGGTGCCCGTGCGGGCGTTCAGCATCGGCATGGGACCGGTGCTGTGGCGATGGCGCTGGCGCGGCACCGAGTGGCGCATCTCCGCCTTCCCGCTGGGCGGCTACGTCGACCTCCCGGGCATGGCGCCCAAGGTCGACGACGACGGCAACCTCCAGCACCCCGACGAGGGCATGGCCACCAAGGGCCTCGGCGCCAAGCTGTGGGTGCTGGTCGGCGGCATCCTCGCCAACTTCGTCCTGGGAGTGGCGCTGCTGACGACGGCGGTGATGCTCCAGCCGGGCTACCGCAGCTTCACCACGGGCTCGTCCGTCGGCCGAGGTACGGAGGTCCTGAGCGTGGTGCCCGGCTCGCCCGCGGCGCAGCTCGGCATCGTCGACGGCGACCGCATCGTGGGGATCAACGGCGTGCCGGACCCGTCCCCTCAACAGGTGGTGTCGACCATCCATCAGGCGGACGCGCTCACCCTCACGCTCGAACGCAACGGTGTCCGTCGCACCGTTCGCACGGCCTGGCCGCCGACCGGCGGCGACGTCGTGCGCGACGCTCAGGGCAGGCCGCTGCTCGGCGTCAACGTGGCGGCGGTGTTCGCAGCGGCTCCGCTGCCGCAGGCCCTCGCCGAGTCCGCCTGGTTCGGCGTGCGGGTCATCCCCGAGATGGTGCGCGGCTTCGCGCAGGGCTTCGCCGCCGCCCTCACGGGCCGTCAGAACAACGAGGTCGCCGGTCCGGTCGGGATCGTCGGGCTGGTGAACCAGGCCACCCACGTGGGCCTGGCCTCGGTACTGTTCCTGGCGGCGATCATCAACTTCTCGCTGGCCGTGTTCAACCTGCTGCCGATCCCCGGCCTCGACGGCGGGCGCATGCTGTTGGCCGGGGTCGTGACCCTGCGGGGTCGTCCCTTCAAGCCGGGCCAGGAGGAGCAGCTCCACTTCATCGGCATCATGGCGGTGCTGGCGCTGATCGTCCTGGTCACCGTGCATGAGATCAGCGGGCTCCTCCGGGGCTGAGCGCCCGGCGGTCGTGGCCGCGCGCGGCCACGACGGCAAGGCGCCCGCCTCCGCGCAGCGGAGCTGCGCCGTGGTGGTGCCCGCCTTCGACGAGGCGGCCACCGTAGCGGCCGTCGTGCGCTGCGCTCTGGACAGCGGCGTGGGCGAGGTGTGGGTCGTCGATGACGGCTCTCGCGACGGCACCGCCGAGGTCGCCGAGGAGGCCGGCGCGCGGGTGAAGCGCCTGCCCCGCAACCTCGGCAAGGGGGGCGCCCTGGCGGCCGCCGCCTCCGCCCTCGAGGTCGACGTGCTGGTCCTTCTCGACGCCGACCTGGTGGGCCTGGAGCCCGCGCACGTCCGCGCCCTAGCCGCTCCCGTGCTCGCTGGCGAGGCCGACATGACCCGCGGCGTGTTCCGCGGCGGTCGTTGGAGCACCAGCGCCGCCCAACGCTTGACCCCCCAGCTCAACGGCCAGCGCGCCCTGTCGCGGCGGGGCCTGCTCGCGGTCCCCGACCTGGCGGGGAGTCGCTACGGCGTGGAGATCCTGATCGGAGCCCACGCCCGCCGCGCCGGCTGGCGCTGCCGCGACGTCGCGCTCGAGGGCGTGAGCCAGGTGATGAAGGAGGAGAAGCGCGGGCTGCTCGTCGGCGTCCTGCGCCGGGCGGGCATGTACCTCGACATCCTGCGTGCGCTGGCGCGCCGCCGCGGTGGAGCCACCGGGCCATGAACGTCGAGGTCCTCCCGGTCGGCGCGCTGCAGGCCAACGCCTACCTGCTGTACCGGAACGGCCACGCCGTGCTGCTGGATCCGGGCGGCGAGCCCGAGCGGCTGCTGGCCGCCCTGGACCGCAGCGGGGCGGTCCTGGACGCGGTGTGGCTGACCCACGGCGACTTCGACCACGTCGGCGGCCTGGCGGGGGTGCTGGCCGCGCGGCCCGTGCCGGTGTGGCTGCACCCCCTCGACCGGCCCCTCATGGCGGCCGCGAGCCGCGTGGCCGCCGCCTTCGGGATCGCCCTCGACGACCCGCCCGACGCCACCCACGACCTCACCGACGGCGGGAGCCTCGATCTGGCCGACGTGCGCGTGACGTGCCTGCACACCCCGGGGCACACCCCGGGCCACGTCGCCTTCCACCTCCCGTCCGAGGAGCTGGTGTTCAGCGGAGACGCCCTGTTCCGGGGCTCCATCGGGCGTACCGATCGCCCGTTCGGCGACCACGCCGCGCTGCTCCGCTCCATCCGCCAGCGGCTGCTCACGCTGCCGCCCCGGACCCGGGTGCTGCCCGGCCACGGACCGGAGACGCGCATCGACCGGGAGCGCGCCAGCAACCCCTTCCTGCAGGCGAGCTAGGGCCGGCGGAGCCGCGCCTCGATGGCGCGCGCGTGCGCCTCGAGCCCCTCGGCCCGCGCCATCCGTGCGGCGGCCGGGCCCACGGCCTCGATGGCCTCGGGGCCGAGCGCCACCACGGGGATCACCTTCTGGAAGTCGCGCAGGTTCACGAAGCTGGCGTAGCGGGCCGTGCCCGAGGTGGGCATGACGTGGCTGGGCCCGGCCAGGTAGTCGCCCAGCGCCTCCATGCTCGACGCCCCCACGAACAGCCCGCCGGCGTTGCGGACCTCGGGCACCCACGACCAGGGATCGTCGACCAGCAGGCACAGGTGCTCCGGCGCGAAGGCGTTGGCCGCCTGCATGCCCTCGGCGAGGTCGCGGACCACCACCAGCATGCCGCGCTCCTCCACCGACTCGCGGGCGGCCGCCGCGGTGGGCAGATCGGCGATGGCCCGGGGGAGCTCGGCCTCGACGGCGTCGGCGAGACGGCGGCTGGGCGTGACCAGCACCGGTTGGGCGCCCAGGTGCTCGGCCTGCGCCAGCAGGTCGGCCACCACGTGGCGCACGTCGGCACCGTCGTCGGCCAGCACCAGCGTCTCGGTGGGGCCGGGCAACGCCTCGATGCCGACCCTGCCGAACACCTCGCGCTTGGCCGCCACCACGTAGCGGTTGCCCGGGCCCACGATCTTGTCGACCGGCGCCACCGCCTGCGTCCCGTAGGCGAGGGCGCCCACGGCCTGCGCGCCCCCCATGCGGTAGACCTCGTCGATGCCCAGCAGCGACGCCGCGAAGAGGATCTCCGGGGCCACCGTGCCGTCGCGCCGCGGCGGGGTGGCCACGGCGATGCGGGGCACCCCCGCCACGCGTGCCGGGACGGCCGTCATGAGCAGGCTGCTGAACAGCGGTGCGGTGCCGCCCGGCACGTAGCAGCCCACGCTCTCCAGGGGCCTCACCAGCTGCCCCAGCAACCCGCCGGGGACCTGGTCGAGGAAGCCGGACGAGGGCTGCCGCCGGTAGTAGTCGCGGATGCGATCGGCGGCCAAGCGGATGGCCGCCGCCAGCTCGGGCGCGAGGTGCTGCTCGGCGGCCGCGAGGGCGTCGGCGGGCACGCGCAGGCCCGAGGGGCGCACCCCGTCGAAACGCTCGGTGATGTCGAGGACGGCGGCGTCGCCGCCGGCCGCGACCTCCTCGAGCAGGGCGCGCACGCGCGCCGTCAGCTCGGCGTCGAACCCGGCCGCGGCACGCGAACGGAACGCCTCCAGGGCGGCTTCCAGCGACTCGATCCTGCGCATGCCCGCCATCGTACCAGCGGGCCCC
This sequence comes from Deinococci bacterium, assembly GCA_030149325.1. Taxonomy (GTDB): domain Bacteria; phylum Deinococcota; class Deinococci; order Deinococcales; family Trueperaceae; genus JASBRS01. The sequence goes on along the minus strand of JASBRS010000050.1, from coordinate 7,035 downwards.
GGCAGGACGATGTCGGGACCGGATCGGGAGGGGGTCAGGCCGGTGCGGCCACCGCCCGGACGGGGCGCACGATGCCCTCCAGCGTGAGGGCCAGGGCCTTGCGCAGCTCCTCGCGGATCGAGCGGTCCTGACGGTAGGCCGCCCACTGCAGCGTGGTGATGAAGTAGACGTTGGCCAGGGTCCGCGCCAGCCGCTCGCGCGAGTAGTCGTCGCGGACGGCGCCGGTACTCCGCCCGCGGGTCAGGACCTCGCGCAGGAGGTCCCCCAGCGGCAGCGCCAGGTAGGCGCGCCGTGAACGCTCGGGGTCGGGGTTCAGGAGCTCGTAGCTGAGGGGCAGGATCAGGCGTCGGTGCCCCTCGACGAAGCGGGCGAGCTCGTCGAAGAGGAAGAACAGCTCGTCCACCGGATCGTCCTCGATCGAGGCGCGCCGGCGGTCGAGATCCACCCGCAGCTCCTCCAGGTGACGCCCGAAGTACTCGATGAGCAGCGCTTCCTTGTACGGGAAGTAGTTGAACACCGTGCCTCGCGACACGCCCGCCTCGCGAGCGATGTCGCTGAAGGTGGTCTGCTGGAAGCCGCGGGCTTCGAACAGGCGCATGGCGCTCTCGAAGATGCGCTGTCGACGGTCGGCCTTCTTGCGCTCCCGACGGCTCGCTGGCGAGGACATCGCGGCATTCTACCCCGCGCGAGGCCACCCCCGACGCCCGCCACGGGCGCGGGGACCCCGCCCCAAGCGAACGGCGGGGCCCCTCGCGGGGGCCCCGCCGCAACGCGGGTGTGAAGGTACGGGGGGTCGGGCTAGGCGGTCGCTTGCCGCGCCGTCTCCACCAGGCTCTTGAAGGCCTCCGGCTCGCGCACGGCGAGGTCGGCCAGGTTCTTGCGATCGATCTCCACCCCCGCCTGGCGCAGCCCGTTCACGAAGCGCGAGTAGCTCATGCCCTCGGCGCGGGTCGCGGCGTTGATGCGGGAGATCCACAGCCGACGGAACTCGGCCTTCTTGTCGCGACGGTCGCGGTAGGCGTAGTCGGCAGCGTTGAGCAACGTCTGCTGGGCGGTGCGGACGCTCCGCGAACGCAACCCCCAGTAGCCCTTGGCGCGCTTGAGGATCTTCTTGTGCCGGCGGCGGCGCACCACACCGGTCTTGGCGCGTGGCATCCCTGACCTCCCCTACTCGTAGGGCAGGAGCGCCTTGATGCGCTCCGCCTCGGGTTTGGCGAGCTGGAGGTCGGTACGGCCCTTCCGGATGCGGTTCCCCGACTTCTTGAAGTTCAGGTGCCGCTTGCCGGAGCGCATCGCCTTGACCTTACCTCGCCCAGTGACTTTGACACGGGCTCTGGTGCCCTTGTGGGTCTTGAGTTTCGGCATGCTCTCTCTCCTCGACCGCCCTCGCGGACGGCCCGACGCCGGTGCTCCGACGCCGTGATCGAAGTTTGCCCTCGGACATGCTACCCGAGTCCGAGCTGCGAGAGTGTACGAACGGGTCTACACCACGTCGTGCGGCCTCAGGATCATGTTCATGTCCATCCCGGCGATGCTGGGCGCGGAGTCCACCACCGCGAGTTCGGTGAGATCGCCCGCGACGCGGTTCAGGATCTCCTGCCCGAGCTCCGGGTGGGTGCGCTCGCGTCCGCGGAACATGATCGTGACCTTGACCTTGTGCCCGCCCTTGAGGAAGCGGCGGATGTGGTTGACCTTGGTCTCGTAGTCGTGCTTGTCGATCTTGACGCGGAACTTGATCGACTTCAGCTCCTGCTGTCGAGCGCGTTTGCGGGCCTCCTTGGCCTGCTGCTGCATCTCGAAGCGGTAGCGCCCGTAGTCCATCAGCCGGGCGACCGGCGGGTCGGCGCTCTCACCGACGAGCACGAGATCCATCTCCGCATCGCGGGCGCGCCGCATGGCGTCGCGGGTGTCGATGATGCCGATCTGCTCCCCCGACTCCGTGATCAGCCGCACCTGACGGACGCGGATCTGTTCGTTCACCTTCAAGTCTCTCGCTATGGATTTCACCTCCAAGGGCCTCTGCCGACCGGACGACGGGCGCCCGCTCGACGCAGAGCGTTTCAGTCTAGCAGACGGCACCGAACCCATCAACGTCCTCGGGGGGCGCGAGGGCGTGCGAGCTGCGGCCCGGGGACGGGCTTTCACGCGACGGCCCGGCGCCGGTGTCCGCGTCGGACGCACGAGCGACCGGCGCCTCCGACGCCAGGGGCTATCGTGACGCCATGCACGAGGATGACGCGCGTCTCGACGCCACCATGGAACGCCTGCTGCGGAGCGCCCGGCGGATCGCCGTGCTGGGGGCCAGCCCGCGCGAGGACCGCCCCGCCTTCCGGGTCCCGCGCTACCTCGTCCGTCACGGCTACGAGGTCCTGCCGGTGAACGCCCGCTACGCCGGTCAGGAGCTGCACGACCGCACCGTCGTCGGCGCGCTCACCGAGCTGGGCGGGACCGTCGACATCGTCGACGTCTTCCGCAGGGCCGAGGACGTGCCCGGTCACCTCGACGAGATCCTGGCGATGCGCCCGCTGCCGGGTGCGGTGTGGCTCCAGCTCGGCATCCGCAACGACGAGGCCGCCGCTCGCCTGCGCGAGGCGGGGATCACCGTGGTCCAGGACCGCTGCATCAAGATCGAACACGGCCGGCTGCTGGGCGCCCGGACCGAGACGGAGGCCGGATGACCGCCGTCCGTCGCCTGCGCCTGGGGTACTCCCCTTGCCCCAACGACACCTTCATCTTCTACGCGCTCGCCCACGGGCTGACGCGCGACGGGCTCGAGCCGGAGCTGGCCTACGACATCGTCCTCGACGACGTCGAGGCGCTGAACCGCTCCGCCGATGGCGGCGAGCTGGACGTCGCCAAGGTGAGCTACCACGCCTACGGCTACCTCGCCGACCGCTACGTGATGCTGCGCTCGGGCGGCGCGTTGGGACGCGGCGTGGGACCGTTGATCGTCACGCGCGAGCCGCTCGACGACCTCGGCGGACGCCGGATCGCCATCCCCGGCGGACGGACCACGGCCAACCTGCTGCTCCGCCTCTCGCAGCCGCAAGCCGAGCTGGTCGAGATGCGCTACGACCGCATCATGCCGGCGGTGGCCGCCGGCGAGGTCGACGCCGGCCTGATCATCCACGAGAGTCGCTTCACCTACGCCGACCACGGGCTGACGTGCTTCCTCGACCTGGGCACCTGGTGGGAGGAGACGACCGGCCTGTTGGTGCCGCTGGGGGGCATCGTGGCCCGCCGCGATCTCGGCGACGCCGTCCTGGCGCGCGTGCAGGCCGAGCTCCGCGCCAGCCTGGCCTACGCCTGGCAGGCGCCCACGGCCACGCGCGACTACGTGCGCTGCCACGCCCAGGAGATGGACGCCTCCGTACGCCAGCGTCACATCGAGCTGTACGTCAACCGCCACTCCATGGACGTCGGCGAGGAGGGGGAGCAGGCGGCCGTGGCGTTGCTGTCGCGCGCCAGCGAGCTGGGGTTGTTCGCCCCTGCTCCCGAGCCCTTCTTCCTGCCCGAGTCGACGCCCGCCTAGGACGTCTGGCCCCTTCCCCAGGCGCGGCCGGCGGCGTTACGGTAGCGCCATGACGAGCTTCAGCGTGGGCGAAGAGGTCCTCTACCAGGGCCAGCGGTACGTCATCTCCACGGCACCGGCCCGGCCCCCCTACCGCTTCCGGTTGTTGGCGACGACCGCGGAGGGCGCGCGCGTGGCCTGGGCCCGCCCCGAAGACCTGCACAAGATCGAGCGCTACACCCGGCCGAACGACGACACCGGGCGGCTCTAGCCCCAAGGCCGGAACGACGGCTACGCCGCGGCGACGTCGAGGAGCGCGCGGGCGAGTCGGACGCCGTCGAGCGCGGCCTCGGCGTACGGCAGGTAGCCGCGTGCGCACAGCCCGGCCGCGGTCAACCCCGGCACGTCGCGTACGCGGGTGCCGTCGGGTCCGAGGCTGGCAGGGTCGATCACGCGGCAACGCACCTGGTAGGCGGGCGACCCCGCCTCGGGATCGGCCGTCAGGGTGGCCTCACGGAAGCCGACGCCACGAGCCTCGAGGTCCAGGTAGAGGTCGTCGTAGGCCATCTCGCTGAGCCGGCCCGCCTCCTCGGTGAGCGAGCCCACCGTCAACCGTGCCCGCAGGAAGCTACCGGCGCACAACGCCACGCTCGGCGCGTTCCGGGGCACGCCCTCCCAGGTCTCGACTCCCGCCACGTTTCCTTCGTCGTCGAGCCGCAGGGCGGTGACGTTCGACTGCAGCAAGTGCAGCCCGTCCTGATGCTCCAGGGCCTGCTTCGCCGCCCGGTGCAGGTCCCAGCTCGCGACGCGCCCGTCGTCGTCTGCGCAGCGCTGCCACAGCGCCTGCATCAGCGTGCCGTCGGGGGGATCGAGGGTGACCCGCTCCTGCGCCAGGTTGTAGACGGTGTCCAGGCTCGTCGTCACCAGCAAGGTGTCGAGGCCGTGCCGCGCGCACGCCAGCGCGGCCTCGCTGCCGGCGATCCCGGCACCGACCACGATGACGTCGTAGGTGTGACCACGGGTCGGGAAGCTGGGCAAGGAGGGCGCCTCAGTCGAAGATCTTGACGCCGGCGAGGAGCGGCTGGCGCCGTCCCGCGGCACGCAGCAGCACGTGCTCGCCACGGCGCGTGCGCTGGTAGATGAGCACCCCCGCCGGCGCCCCGACCAGCGGGCTCTCCTCCGGGGCGTCGACCAGCACGCGCAGGTGCAGGGGAAGGCTGGTGCGCACGTGGCCCAGCTCGTAGCGTCGATCGCCGGTCAGCCGGTAGCCGAAGAAGACGTCGGGCGGGTCGTCGCCCGAGTAGATGGTGGTGAGCGACTGCGCCTCCCCCGCTCGGTAGTGCGCCACCGCCTCCCACACCGCCGCCTGTGCCTCGGCCTCCTGCACGGTGGTGATCTCCGGGGAGCGTGTGTCGCCGAAGAACGCGGCAGGGAAGTTGCGTGCCTGGGCGTAGAAGCCCTCGCTGCCGACCCGCAGGCGCATCACCTGGTTGTCGTAGGCGCGCCCCTTCACCAGGCTCTTGAAGTGCGAGATGGCCAGTCCGAAGCGACGGTCGTGCGATTCGGCGAAGTCGTCCCAGTCGGGATCGACGAGGGAGGCATCGGTGTTCAGTTCGAAGCCGCTCACGGCCGCGTCGCTCAGGTTCATGCTGCCTTCTCTCCTCGGTGGATGGCGGAGACGCCCATCGTCTGCAGATGGTACCCCACGTCGACGAACCCCACCGCACGCATCAGGTCGGCCAGCGCCTGCGGCGAAGGGAACGCCATCACGGACGCCGGGAGGTAGCGGTAGGCGCTGCCGCGCCCCGACACCAGGCCCCCGACGGCCGGGAGCACGCGCGTGAAGTAGAAGCGGTAGAGGGCTCCGAACAGGCCCCCGGGCGGGGGCGGGAACTCGAGCACCACCAGGCGGCCGCCGGGCCTTAGCACCCGCAGGAACTCCCGCAGTCCGGCGTCGATGTCGTCGAAGTTGCGCAGCCCGTAGCCGATGGTGACGGCATCGAAGCTGTCGTCCGGGAACCGCAGCCGGGTCCCGTCGCCGACCTCGAAGTGGATGTGGGCTCCGTGGGCGCGCGCCTTGGCGCGGGCGCGATCGAGCATCGGCTCGGCGAAGTCGACGCCGACGACCTCGGCCTGGGGCGCCAACTCGGCCAGCGTCATGGCGAGGTCGCCGGTGCCGGTAGCGACGTCGAGCACCCGCTCGGCACCGCCCCGCAGGGCCGCACGGGCGGCCTGTCGGCGCCACCGTCGATCCACGCCGAAGCTCAGTAGGCGGTTGAGGGTGTCGTAGCTGGGTGCGATCGACGAGAACATCGTCCGCACCTCGGAGGCCTTGTCGCTGGGGGCACGCCCTGCCGACGCCATCGCTAGGAGGCTACCACGGCCCGAAGGGCGCTCCGTGGGAGCGGGCCTTCACCGTTGGGGCGCGAGCTCGTGCTGCGCCAGGAAGGCGTCGAACTTCTCGCGCGTGAACCCCGACAGGCTGGTCGCGCGGTCGCCGACCACCAGCGTGGGCACGCTCCGGCGGCCGTCGTTGACGCTCTGGACGTAGGCCGCGGCCTCGGGGTCCTGCTCGATGTCGATCTCCACGAAGGGGATGGCGAACTTGTCGAGGAAGCTCTTGACGCGCTGGCAATCGCCGCACCAACGGGTGCTGTAGACGGTGAGGGGTCGGGTCTGCAACGTGGGTCCTCCGGGGGTGGGGCGGCGGGCGGGGTAGCGCGCGCGCACTGCTCCCGAACCTAGCAGACCGCGGCGAGGGCCGCTGTCAACCAGGCGGCACGCCCCCGCCGCGAGCGCTCGATCGGGACTGTGCCCCCGCACGCGGTCCCGGTCCCCCGGGTCCGTGTACCCTTTGTTCACGGTCGGTACACCCCCGCCGCGCAGCCACCCTCCTTGCATCGGCCCTGGAGATCTGCGGCGGTCCCGACCCGGACCGACAAGGAGGAGGAACCATGGAACGCAGACTCAAGAGCACGATCATCGGCACCCTGCTGGCCCTGTTGATCGGGACCGGCGCGGCCTCCGCCCAGACCATCGTCGACGTGGCGGCGTCCAACCCCTCGTTCAGCACGCTCGTCAAGGCGCTGACCGCAGCGGACCTGGTCGACACCCTGGCCGGCGAAGGTCCGTTCACCGTCTTCGCGCCCACCGACGAGGCCTTCGCCGCGCTCCCCGAGGGCACCCTCGAGGCCCTGCTGGCCGACAAGGAGCAGCTCGTGAAGGTGCTCACCTACCACGTCGTCGCCGGCAAGGTGATGGCCGCCGACGTGGTCGGCCTCGACACGGCCACGAGCGTCCAGGGCGAGCCCATCGCGATCTCGGTCATGGACGGCAAGGTGATGGTGAACGGCGCCAACGTCACGGCCACCGACATCGAGGCGTCGAACGGCGTCATCCACGTCATCGACGCGGTCATCCTGCCCCCGAGCATGACCGCCACGTCCTCGGCCAACTAGCCCCTCGGCTCCGGGCGGCCGCCGCATCCGGCGGCCACCCCCCATCCCCCAGCGCGGCGCGCCCAC
>JASBRS010000038.1 GCA_030149325.1 Deinococci bacterium | reverse complement strand
GAATCAGCAGCGAACCCAAGCCGCCCATACCGAATCCCATCATCCCCGACCGGTGCTCTCCACGTCGGCCATGCCAACGCGCCTCTGTACGCCGCCGCCGCGGCCGGGGCACACACTAGCCACGGCTCGCCGCCTCCTCCGACCCGACTGGCGCCTTCCCGGCCGACAAAGCGCGAACCGCCCCGACAAGACGCTCGCGCGCGTCGGACGCCACCGGCGCCAGCGCAGCCAGCGCCGGCTCCGGCGCCAGCCTGAACGCCGCCTGCGGATCGAGCACGCGCACCTCCACGCTCCCCCCAACCTCCCGCAGGGTTACCGAGCACGGCAGCAGCAGGCCGACACGGCGATCGATCTCCAGTGCTCGATGCGCCAGGGACGGATTGCACACCCCCAGGATCTCGTACGCCTCGAACTCCACACCCAACTTCTCCCGCAGGGTCTCGCGCACATCCACGCTCGTCAGCACCCCGAAGCCCTGCACCTTCAACGCTCCGACCACCGTCTCACGCACCGACGCGAACGACCCAGGCAGGGTCGCAACAAGTTCATCCGACATCGAATCACTCCTTTCGCCCCCTATCCCAGGGGGGTATAGCCAGCGTATGCCGTGAACGTGAAGGACATGTAAAGGCTGCAACACGCCGCCCGCTCCGCCGCCACGCCTCCATCCACGACGGAGGCCGACCGTACGCCGGTGGGCTCGGCTCGGGAGACCGACGCGCCGCCGCAGGAGCGGGGCGGTTCGAGCCATCGCCAATACCGGCCCCCACCCGCATTGCCGGGTTGGCCCGCCTGCAAAAGCACGACCCCGAGACAGCCTTGGGCGCCGAGAGCTTGCCGCCGGCGCCCACCCGAGCAAGGCCCCTCGTAGCCGGCGCTACGAGGTCGCGCAGGCTAGGTCGCTAGGCTCGACTCGACCGAGAGGGAAGGCCTCCGGGAGCCAGGGCCCCACGCCATTGCATCGCTGCCGCCAGCGAGCCGGCGACGAGCTCCACGGATGGGAGCACGACCCGCCAACCCTCAGCGGAGCAGCAAGGGCCCAACCACTATGACCAGACGCCTCGCGCTCACGCTCGCCATCCTCGGGGTGGCCGCCGCCATCGGCGGAGGCGCTTACCTCTGGCGCGCCCCTTCATCCCCCCGGCCTCACGAAACCCTCCAGCGACAGGCCCAGAGAGCCTCCATCCAGGGCCGGCGCTTCCCCGGAGGACTGCAGTACCCCACGCTCTCGACCTTCCAAGCGAGCTGGGGCGACACGCTCAAGCTCGACCGCTGGCTCGGCACGCGCCCGATGGTCGTCAACGTGTGGGCCAGTTGGTGCGCCCCTTGCCGACGCGAGGTGCCGCTGCTCCAGAACGCCTGGACGAAGTACAAGGACAACGTGCAGTTCGTCGGAATCGATTTCCGCGACAAGCCGCCGGACGCCGCGGCGTTCGCTCGCGACAAGGGCATGACCTACCCCAGCGGCATCGACCCGCGCGGGACCGCCCACCAGAGCCTCCGCGTCCTCGGCGTCCCCACCACCTTCTTCATCGACAAGGACGGCCGGATCGCCTACGAACGCATCGGCGAGCTGAACGCCGACCAGCTCGCGACAGGACTGGCCAGCATCACGGCCACGACCCAGCGCTAGGCGACGCACGACGCCACCACCGCCTCAAAGCCCAAAGCCTGCACGCCAACCGTCACTCCCAATACACCCCCGGTGGGGTGGGCCAAATGTCCCTGGCTGGGCCAAAGGTCCCAGAGTAGCTTGGCGACGTGCTTACCGAGCACGGCAAACCGCCCAAGAAGGAGACCCCCATGCCCCAAGCTGCCATGCGGCGCGCCGCCACCGTCGCCACCGCCCTCGCCGCCGCCCTGATCGCCGGCGCCGCCCTCGCCGCCTCCACCTTCACCATCCCCAAAGCCGAGAACACCAACAGCATCAC
>JASBRS010000031.1 GCA_030149325.1 Deinococci bacterium | reverse complement strand
TCGTGTATCGTTCACGGCGCGTTGTGATGGGCGCGCGAGGGGGTGAGCCATGGCCAAGCGAAACAATTCCGACTCCGGCCGCGACCGGGGTGATCAGCTGCTCGGCAACGACGAGCGCGACATGCTCGAGTTCGAGACCGGCTCGAACCAGGCGGCGACGATCAAGGTGGTGGGCGTCGGCGGCGGCGGCGGCAACGCGCTCAACAACATGATCGAGTCCGGCCTGGGCGGCGTCGAGTTCATCGCCGCCAACACCGATGCCCAGGTGCTCGCCACCAGCCTGGCCGATACCCGCATCCAGATGGGGGATCACATCACCAAGGGCCTCGGCGCCGGAGCCAACCCGGAGATCGGGGAACAGGCGGCGCTCGAGGACCGCGACCGCATCGCCGAGACGCTGCGCGGATGCGACCTGGTGTTCATCACCGCCGGCATGGGCGGCGGCACCGGGACCGGCAGCGCTCCGGTGGTGGCCGAGGTGGCCCGCGAGCTGGGCGCCCTCACGGTGGCGGTGGTCACGACCCCGTTCGTGTTCGAAGGGCCCAAGCGCATGCGTCAGGCCGACGAGGGCCTGCGCAAGCTCGAGGACAAGGTCGACGCCCTGATCGTGGTGGAGAACCAGCGCCTGCTGTCCGCGCTCGACCGCAAGGTCAAGCTCACCGACGCCTTCCGCGTCGCCGACCGCGTGCTCTACCACGGCGTGCGCGGCATCAGCGACGTCATCAACGTGCCGGGCCTGATCAACGTCGACTTCGCCGACGTCAAGGCGCTGCTCCAGGGCGCCGGTACGGTGCTGATGGGCATCGGCGCCGGCCGCGGCGAGAAGCTCGCCGACGAGGCCTCGAACAGCGCCACCCACAGTCCCCTGCTGGCACGCGGGGTGGAGGGCGCCAGGCACCTGCTCATCAACATCACCGGCTCGGAGGACCTCACGCTCTTCGACGCCCACGAGATCGTGGAGAAGATCAGCGAGGCCACCGAGGTCGAGGACGTCAACGTGCTCTTCGGAGTGACCTACGACGAGGACGCCGCCGACGAGGTGCGCGTCACGGTGATCGCCGCCGGCTTCGACCAGTCCCCTCAGGTCAAGGTCCTGCGTCCGACGCACCTGCGCGCCGCCCAGGGCGGTCGCAGCTACGACCCCAGCAACTACGACATCCCCGCCTTCCTGCGCTACAACCCCGAGGGCAACGAGAACTGAGGCCGACACCTCCGCGCCCGCCGCACCGGGCGCCGTGAGCAGCGACGGGCGCGCCCTTCCGGGGGCGCGCCCGTCGTTCCCTCCCCGCCTCGCCCCGGCCGCGCACCCTTCCCCCGCGCGGCCCGTCGGCACTTGGTAGGCTGTCGCTCGTGCGCAACGAGATCTACCGCGGAAACATCGTCACCCTGGTCGTCCTCGACGACCACTGGGAGATCGTCGAACACGCCGCCGCCGTCGCCGTCCTGGCGCAACGCGGCCGCAGCGTGCTGGGCGTGGTCCAGCACCGGCCCGCCGTCGGAGAGCGCACCTGGGAGCTCCCCGCCGGCCTGATCGAACCGGGCGAGTCGCCGGAGCAGGCGGCGCGGCGCGAGCTGGCCGAGGAGGCGCAGCTCGGCGGACGCCTCGAGCTCCTCACCCGCATGTACAGCTCCCCCGGGTTCACCGACGAGCACATCTACCTCTTCGAGGCCACCGACCTCGAAGAGGCCGACGGCGTCCCCGACGACGGCGAGGACCTGACGCTGGAGTGGCGCGACGCCATCGAGCTGTGGCGCGACGTGAGCGAGGGCCGTGTGCTCACCAGCGCGCCCAGCCTGGTCGGGCTGCGCCATGCCCTGGCCCGACTCGGGGTGACGCCGTGAGGGTGGTGGCGAGCCCCGACGAGCTCGACCTCCGCCGTGGCGTGGTGGCCATCGGCAACTTCGACGGCGTCCACCTGGGCCACCGCATGCTGCTCGAGCGCATGCGCGAGCTGGCCGATGCCGAGGGCCGCGACGCCATCGTGCTGACCTTCTTCCCTCCGGCCAAGGTGGTGTTCGCAGGGGCGAGCTTCCTCAGCAGCGCCGAGGAGAAGCTGACGTTGCTGCGCCGCTTCGACCCCGAGGCGGTGGTGATGATCCCCTTCAGCCGCGCGTACGCCCTCACCGACAAGGCCACCTTCGCCGATCAGCTCGGGCGCCTCGACCCCTACGCCATCATCGTCGGCGAGGACTTCCGCTTCGGACACGGACGGGCCGGCGGACTGACCGATCTATCCCCCATCCCGGATCGGCTCGAGGCGTTCGGGCTGCGCAGCTTCGAGGGGGAAGTGGTGAAGTCGTCGCGCATCCGCGAGCACCTGGCGGCCGGCCGCATCGACCGCGCCAACGCCCTGCTGGGCGCCCCCTACCGCGTCACGGGCGAGGTCGTACGCGGCGACGCCCGCGGCGCCAGCCTGGGCTTCCCCACCGCCAACGTCCGCACCGACCCTCGCAAGGCCCTCCCCATCGGGGTCTACGCCGTCAGCGTGGAGGCGCCGTCGGGCACCTTCCACGGCATGGCCAACGTCGGGCCCCGCCCCAGCTTCCCCACCGAACCGCCGTCGCTCGAGGTCCACCTCTTCGACTTCGACGGCGACCTCTACGACCGCAGCCTCACGACCAGCTTCCACAGCTACCTGCGCTCCCAGCGCCGCTTCGAGGGACTCGACGACCTGCGGCGGCAGTTGGGGCGCGATGCCGAGGACGCCCGCGCCGCACTGCGGGAGGTCCCGCGCTAGACCGTATACTCGCGCCATGCTAATCTACGGCCGGCGACCCGTCCTGGAGGCGCTGCGCGGCGGCGCCGTCGAACGCGTGCTGGTGGCTCGAGGCGTCAAGGCGCAGGTGCTCACCGAGCTGCGGCGCGCTGCCGAACGCGCCCGCGTCCCCCTCGACGAGGTCCCCCGCATCGACCTCGACCGGGCCCTCAAGACCACGGCGCACCAGGGCGTGGCCGCCGAGGTGCCCGAGCCGCGCTCCGCCACCCTCGACGAGGCCTTCGCGCTAGCCGCGAAGCGTGAGGAGCGCCTGCTGCTGGTGCTCCTCGACCACCTCACCGACCCCCACAACGTCGGCGCCATCATCCGCAGCGCCGAGGTGCTGGGCGCCCACGGGGTGGTGACCGAAGCGCGGCGCAGCGCGCCGATCTCCGCGGCCGTGGTCAAGACCGCGGCCGGCGCCACCAGCCACCTGCCGCTGATCCAGGTGCCCAACCTGCCCCAGGTCATCGAGGAGCTCAAGCAGCGCAACGTCTGGGTGTACGGCACCGACGCCGATGGCACCCACCTCCCCGAGCAGGTCGACTGGGACCGCGACGCCGCACTCGTCATCGGCTCGGAGGGCGAGGGCCTCAGGCGGCTGGTCCGCGAGCGCTGCGACGACACCGTGCGCATCCCGGTCCGCGGCAGGGTAGGCTCGCTCAACGCCTCGGTAGCGGCCGGGATCCTGGTGTACAGCGTGGTGCGCGCTCGAGGGTCCGAGCCTGCGGGTCCCGAGTCCTAGGAGGAACGCCATGCCACGACGCCTCACCAGTGCCGACCTGCTGCGCCTCGTGTTCGTCTCCGACCCCCAGCTCAGCGCCGACGGCCGCGTGGGCGCGGCCGTGGCCACGCGCATCGTGCCCGCCGACGGCGACAAGCCGCCGCGCTACCGCCCTCAGATCGAGCTGGTGGACCTGGCGCACGGCACCACGCGCACCTTCACCGCCTCCGAGCACGGCGACACATCACCGCGCTTCTCCCCCGACGGCGAACGCCTGGCGTTCCTGCGCCGACCGAGTGAGAAGGCGAAGCCGCAGCTCGCGCTGATGCCGCTCGACGGCGGCGAGGCCGAGACCGTCACCGACCTCCCGGCCGGCGTCTCGGAGATCGCCTGGGACCCCAACGGCCGCCGCATCGCCTTCGTGAGCCGCGGCGACTGGACCGACCGCGACGCCGAGAAGGGCCTGCCCAGGCGCATCACGCGCATGCGCTACAAGCTCAACGGCGTCGGCTTCCTGCCGAGCGAGCCCGCCCAGATCAACCTCTACAGCCTGCGCAGCGGCCGCGCTCGCAAGCTGACCGACCTGCCGACGAGCCCCGCCGGGCTGCGCTTCTCGCCCGACGGCAGGACGCTGTACTTCGTGAGCTCCGAGGACGCCGCCCAGGAGGACGCCTGGCGCGGCGGCATCTACGCGCTCGACGTGCGTTCCGGCGAGATCCGCGCCGTCGTCGCCGACCGGCTGCTGCCGAACGCGCCGGCCCCGTCCCCCGACGGCCAGCACCTCGCCTTCCTGGCCCCCTCGCTCGCCGACGACATGGCCAGCCCCACCGGCCTGTGGGTGGTGCCGGCGAGCGGCGGCGACGCCCACCTGCTGACGGGCGACGCCGAGGCTGCCGCCAGCCTCGGCGGGGACAGCCGCTACGGCGCCTACCCGCAGCAGCCGGTGTGGGACGACGCCACCAGCCTGGTGTTCAACCTCAACCGGGAGGGCTCGAGCGGGCTGGCGCGGGTCGCCCTCGAGGGCGGCCTCACGCCGCTGATGGACGGCCGCCGCGCCGTCACCTCCTTCGCCTACGCCGCGGGGCGCGCGCTGGTCACGGTGGAGACGCCCACCACTCCGGGTGAGCTGCTGCTGCGCGAGCCGGGCAGCCAGGAGCGCAGGGTCAGCGCCTACAACGACGCCTGGCTCGACGAGGTGCGCCTCAAGCGCCCGTCGGATCCGGTCAGCTTCCGCCCCAAGGAGGGGCCGGAGCTCACCTACTGGACGCTCCCGCCCGTGCGCACGCGCAGCGACCGCGCGCTGGTGACGCAGGTCCACGGCGGCCCCCACGCCAACTACGGCTACGGCTTCTACTTCGAGTTCCATCTCCTCTCGGCACGCGGCTACACCGTGCTCTACGGCAACCCGCGCGGCGGCAGCTCCTTCGGGCTGGACTTCTACCAGGCGGTGACCGGCGACTACGGCGGCGGGGATGCCCGCGACGTGCTGGCGATCGTGGATCACGCGCTCCGACGGCACGACGACCGCAAGGCGCCGGTGCACCTCACGGGTGGCAGCTACGGCGGCTTCATGACCAACTGGCTGGTCACCCAGACCGGGCGCTTCCGCAGCGCGGTCACCCAGCGCAGCATCTGCAACTGGCTGAGCATGTACGGCGCCTCCGACATCGGCTACCGCTTCGTGGAGCGCCAGCTGGGCGGCAACCCCTGGGACGACCTGGAGACGCTGTGGGCGCAGAGCCCGCTGAAGCACGTCGCCAACGTCACCACCCCGACGCTGGTGATCCACGCCGAGCAGGACCACCGCTGTCCGATGGAGCAGGCCGAACAGTGGTACATCGCGCTGAAGCGCCTGGGGAAGGTCGACACCGCCTTCCTGCGCTTCCCCGACGAGAGCCACGAGCTGTCGCGCGCCGGCCGCCCCGACCGCAGGCTGGCACGCCTCGACGCCATCGTGGAGTGGTTCGAGCAGCACGCCTGAGGCGCGCCCGCTCAAGCCTCGCCGAGGAGGGTGGCCACCAGCCGGCGCGGCCCGCCGCGCTCGCGGAACTCGCACAGGTACAGGCCCTGCCAGGTGCCCAGCGCCAGGCGCCCGTCGGTCACCGGCAGACTGAGGCCGGAGCCCATCAGGCTGGCCTTGATATGGGCGGGCATGTCGTCGTCGCCCTCCAGGCGGTGACGGAAGTAGTCGGCGCCGTCGGGCACCGCCCGCCGGAACCAGCGCTCGAAGTCGCCGCGCACCTCGCTGGAGGCGTTCTCGTTGAGGGTGAGCGCGGCCGAGGTGTGCTGCAGGAACAGGTGCAGCAGTCCGCCGCGCACGCCCTGCAGATCGAGCGCCTCCACGACCTCGCGCGTCACCAGGTGCACGCCGCGCGGCCGGGCCGCGAGCGTCAGCGTCCACTGGCGGAGGATCATGGCGCGAGCCTACCGCGCGGCCCACGGGTACGCGCGGGCTTGGACTCGGGCGGGAGAACGTGCTAACCTAGCTCGCTAGGGTCCGGACCGGATGGGTCCGCAACGGACCCTGCACCCATCGCACGCGGCATCGACCTCTATCCCAGACGGATCCGCGTGGGAGCCCCTCAGGAGCGCGCACGACGCGCGCCCACGAAAGGCGACGGTATCTATGGCCATGCCTGCCGACAAGAAGCTGGAGATCATCCGCAAGTACGGGCGCGACGACCAGGACACCGGCTCGACCGCCGTTCAGGTCGCGCTGTTGACCGCCCGCATCGAGGAGCTCAGCCAGCACCTGCGTTCGCACACCAAGGACCACCACAGCCGCCGCGGCCTGCTCAAGATGGTCGGCCAGCGCAAGCGCCTGCTGGGGTACCTCGAGCGCACCGACTACGACGGCTACAAGTCCCTCATCGCGAGTCTCGGCCTGCGCCGCTGAGGGACCGAACGACCAGCGTGACCCGCGACCCCCGCTGCCAACAGGCAACGCAAGCAACGTCGAAGAACGGACCCGGCGAGGCCACGACTGCCTCGCCGGTCCGCTTTGAGCCCGGCATGGGCTCGTACCCTGCCGGTCGCGGCGCGCCCCGGAGCGGGCGCGAGGCCGCGGCGGCCCGATGCGCGGGCCGCCGCCACGGAGAGGTGAAGGAGAGACTGTGAACCTACCCAGCTATCGCCGCTACGCCACCCAGCTCGGGGGGCGTGAGCTCGTCATCGAGACCGGCAAGTACGCCAAGCAGGTCTCGGGCAGCGTCACCGTGCGCTACGGCGACACCATGGTCCTGGTGACGGCCCACATGAACGACAACAGCTCGCCGCTGCCGTTCCTGCCGCTCACCGTCGAGTACGAGGAGCGTCACTACGCCATCGGCAAGATCCCCGGCTCGTTCCTCCGCCGCGAGGGCCGCCCCGGGCAGCAGGCCACCCTCAACGCCCGCATCACCGACCGTCAGATCCGGCCGCTGTTCCCCAAGCAGCTGCGCAACGAGGTGCAGGTCATCATCACGGTACTGTCGGCCGACCAGAAGGCCGACCCCGGGCCGCTGGCCGCCATCGGCGCCTCGGCCGCGCTGTCGATCAGCGACGTGCCGTGGAGCGGCCCCACCGCCTGCTGCGTGGTCGGCTACCGCGACGGCGAGTACGTCATCAACCCGACGCTGGCCGAGCTCAACGACGGCACCTCGCAGCTCGAGCTCACCGTGGCCGCCAGCAAGGACGCCGTGATGATGGTCGAGGCGGCTGCCGACGAGCTCCCCGAGGACGTCATGGTCGGTGCCATCGAGGCCGCCCACGAGGCGCTCAAGCCCGTGGTCGCGCTCATCGAGCAGATGCGCGAGGAGATCGGCAAGCCCAAGAAGGGCTTCGAGCCGGCCATCGAGCTCGACCCCACCGACATCGAGCTGATGAAGCGCGAGGCCGCCTCGGCGGGCCTGCGCGACGCCCTCCTGACGAAGGGCAAGCACGAGCGCGCCGACGCCATCAAGGCCGTGCGCGACGGCATCCTGGCGCGCCTGGTGCCCGATCCCGAGGCCGAGGGCGCCGGCGACCGCCTCAAGCAGCTCAAGGCCGCCTACGACAAGGCCGAGCAGGCGGAGATGCGGCGCCTGGTGCTCGAGGAGAACCAGCGCACCGACGGCCGCCGTCCCGACGAGATCCGCCCCATCTGGATCGAGACCGGCGTGCTGCCGATGGCGCACGGCTCGGCGGTGTTCACGCGCGGCGAGACGCAGGTGCTCTCCGTCGCCACCCTCGGCACCGGCCGCGACAACCGTCTGGTCGACGACCTGGGCCTCGACAACACCGAAGAGTTCATGCTGCACTACAACTTCCCGCCCTTCTCCACCGGCGAGGTCAAGCGCCTGCGGGGCACCTCGCGTCGTGAGGTCGGCCACGGCAACCTGGCGCGCCGTTCGCTGGTGCGCATGATCCCCGACCAGGAGTCGTTCCCCTACGTGCTGCGGCTGGTGGCGGAGACGCTCGAGTCGAACGGCTCGAGCTCCATGGCCTCGGTGTGCTCGGGCTCACTGGCCCTGATGGACGCCGGCGTGCCGGTGCGCAAGCCGGTCGCCGGTATCGCCATGGGCCTGGTCAAGGAGGGCGAGCGCTACGCCATCCTCAGCGACATCCTCGGCTCCGAGGACGCCCTCGGGGACATGGACTTCAAGGTCACCGGTACCGCCGACGGCGTCACCGCGCTGCAGATGGACATCAAGATCACCGGCATCACGCCGGCCATCATGCGCGAGGCGCTGGCGCAGGCACGCGCCGGCCGCATGCACATCCTCGGCAAGATGGCCGAGGCGCTGCCGGCGCCGCGCGAGGAGATCTCCCCGCGCGCTCCGCGCATCATGAGCGTGCGTATCCCCGTCGACAAGATCGGCACGGTCATCGGGCCCGGCGGCAAGCAGATCCGCGAGCTCGAGGCGCTGGGCTGCACCGTCGAGGTGGCCGAGGACGGCTTCATCAAGATCTACAGCGAGGAGTCGGCGGTCGCCAAGGAGGTGGCCCGGCGCATCGAGGAGATGACGGCCACCGCCGAGGTGGGCATGGAGTACGACGGGGTCGTCGCCAAGGTGACCGACTTCGGCGCCTTCATCACCCTCTTCCCCGGTACCGACGGCCTGCTGCACATCTCCCAGATCGCCGAGGAGCGCGTGGAGCGCGTCGAGGACTACCTCAAGGAAGGCGACAAGGTCCGCGTCAAGGTCAACACCATCGACGACCGCGGCAAGATCGACCTGGTGCGCCCCGAGCTGGAAGGCAAGATCCCGCCGCGCGCCGCCGGCGGCCGCCGCGGTGGCGGTGGCGGAGGCGGGCGAGGCGGTCGCGCCAAGCGGCTCGTTGAACTGGGTCAAGACGTCGTCGTGCTGCTCGACTCGATCACCCGCCTAGGCCGTGCCTACAACCTGGCTGCCCCCGCG
>JASBRS010000030.1 GCA_030149325.1 Deinococci bacterium | reverse complement strand
CCGTGTCTCAGTGCCCCTGTGGCCGAACACCCTCTCAGGCCGGCTATCCGTCGTCGCCTTGGTAGGCCATTACCCCACCAACTAGCTGATGGACCGCGGGCCCATCCCGAAGCGATAAATCTTTACTCACACCACAGGAGGCGGGAGCACATGCGGAATTAGCAGGAGTTTCCCCCTGTTATGCCGCACTTCGGGGTAGGTCACCCACGTGTTACTCACCCGTTCGCCACTAAGTCACCAAGGTCTTCACACCGAAGCGATCGGACCAAGGTGCTTCGTTCGACTTGCATGTCTAAGGCACGCCGCCAGCGTTCATCCTGAGCCAGGATCAAACTCTCCAAGACAGTTGCTGGAATTAGGGCTCCAGCAGGCCTCGAAGTCATTTTGGAGTCTGGAATCAACAGGTTCCTTGCATCCGGATTGTCAAGGTTCTCGCGCTCTTGGGCGCGAATTCCTATTATGCCCGGAAGACCTGGGCTTGTCAAGCGGTGCCCGGTTGCCCCTTCGCCGGAGCGAGGAGCGCGAGCGGCCGCCATCGGGCCCACGGAACCATCGAATCCTGGAATCGACAGGTCCTTATCTGCAACCGGATTGTCAAGGTCCTCGGCTTGCGTCCCCGAAGGGCCTCGTGCAAGCGCAAGAGCCAACATACATGCCCGCCTCAGCGGGTGTCAAGCGGGGTCGGACGACGGCCCGCGCGGTAGGCTTGGGGACATGGACCGCGACGACCTGGTGGCGTGGCTCGACGCCTTCCTCGACATCCACGCCTACCCCGATCCCTCCCTCAACGGTCTGCAGGTGGAGGGCGCCGCCGAGGTCACCAAGGTGGCGCTGGCGGTCGACGCCAGCCTGCGGACCTTCGAACAGGCCGCCGAGCTCGGCGCCGACATGGTGATCGTTCACCACGGTCTCTTCTGGGGACCGGCGCGCGCTGTGGTGGGCCCGCTCAGACGGCGGCTCGCCTTCCTCCTCGAGCGCGACATCAGCCTCTACGCCGCGCACATCCCCCTCGACGCCCACCGTGAGGTCGGCAACAACTGGGGGCTGGCACGCATCCTGAGGCTCGAGGAGCTGGAGAGCTTCGGCGAGTTCCAGGGCATGCCGATCGGCTGCAAGGGGCGGTTCGCCGAACCGGTCGAGCTCCACGATCTCGCGGACCGTATCGAGAAGGCGCTCGGCGAGTCGGTGCTGGTGCACGCCGGAGGTCCGATGCAGGTCCGCAGCCTCGGCATCGTCAGCGGCGCAGCCGCCTGGGAGGCGGTGACCGCCGCCGATCAGGGGCTCGACGCCTTCCTCACCGGCGAACCCAAGCACGACGTCTTCCACGAGGTCTTCGAGCGCGGCATGAACGCGCTCTACGCCGGCCACTACATGACGGAGACGGTGGGCGTGAACCTGCTGGGCGAACGCCTGCACAGCCAGTTCGGCCTCGCCACCGAGTTCGTGCTGTTGCCCACGGGGCTGTAGCGGTGGGCGGTTGCCTGATCGTCTTCGAGGGACCGGAGGGGGCCGGGAAGTCGACCCAGATCGAGCGCCTGACGCGCCGCCTGCGCGATGCCGAGGTGCCGGTCACGGCCACCCGCGAACCCGGCGGCACCGCCACCGGCGACGCCATCCGCGACATCCTGCTGCACGCCGACCTGGCCATCGAGCCGCTGGTGGAGTTCCTGCTCTACAGCGCCAGCCGCGCCCAGCACGTTCGCGAGAGGATCCGGCCGGCGCTGGAGCGGGGCGAGGTGGTCGTGAGCGACCGCTTCGCCGGCGCCAGCGTCGCCTACCAGGGCTACGGTCGCGGTCTGGATCTCGAGTTCATCGAAGCGCTCAACCGCCGCGCGACCGACGGGCTCGAGCCCGACCTCACCATCCTGCTCGACCTCGATCCCGCCGAGGGGTTGCGGCGGGTGGGAGCGCGCGGCGCCCACGATCGCCTCGAGCGCGCCGGACTGGCGTTCCATCAGCGCGTCCGCGAGGGCTTCCTGACCCAGGCGCGGCACAGCGCCTCCTGGCTGGTGCTCGACGCGAGTCAGGACCCCGACCGTACGGCGGCCGCGGTGTGGGAGGCGGTGCGGCAGCGCTGCGGCCTGGCGTGAGGAGCGAACCCGGCCATGGGTGCGCGGCCACGGAGCTAGGATGACCCGCATGCAACCCTTCGCAACGCTGCGCCGGGCAGCAGGTCTGCTGGCCGCGGTGCTCGCCGTGCTCGTCCTGGGGGCCTGCCGGGCAGGGCCCCAGCAGCTCATCGTGCACGTCGACGCCACCTACCCGCACGACGCCGGGGCCTTCACCGAGGGCCTGCTCTACGCCGACGGCAAGCTCTACGAGAGCACCGGCCTGCAGGGGCGCTCGAGCCTCCGCGAGGTCGATCTCGCCAGCGGCCAGGTGATCCGACAACGCGACCTCTCCTCGGACGTCTTCGGCGAGGGCCTGACGCTGGTCGGAGACAAGCTGATCCAGCTGACCTGGCGGTCGCACGTCGCCTACGTGTGGGACCGCGCCACCTTCAACCCGCTCGGTCAGTTCCACTACGACACCGAGGGCTGGGGCCTGTGCTACGACGGCCACGACCTGTACATGAGCGACGGCACGGCCACCCTCTACCGGCGCGATCCCTCCACCTTCGCGGTGCTCGGCAAGGTCACCGTGCGCGAGGGGAGCAAGGCCGTGAAGAACGTCAACGAACTCGAGTGCGTCGGCAACGACGTCTACGCCAACGTGTGGCTGACCGACACCATCCTTCGCATCGACAAGACGACGGGACGGGTCACCGCCGTGATCGACGCCGCGGCGCTACGGCAGCGCATGCCCGGCCTCACCAACCCCGACGCCGTGCTCAACGGCATCGCCGACGACGCCGAGCAGCATCGCTTCTTCGTGACCGGCAAGCTCTGGCCCGAGCTGTTCCAGGTGACGTTCGCGCCTGCACCCTGAGCGCAGCCAGGAGACCCACCACGACAACGGCGTGCGGCCGCGCTGGGCCGCACGCCGCCTGCGTGCGTGGTGACGGAGCCTGGCTCAGTCGGCCGAGGCGCCGGACGCGCAGCTGGCGCACGACGGAGCCGGCGACGAGGTCGACGCGGAGCTCGAGCTCGAGCCCGAGCGGCTGTCGTTGACGTAGAAGCCCGAGCCCTTGAAGGCGATCCCCACGGGCTGGATCACGCGCTTGACGGGGTCCCCGGTCTCGGGGTGCTCGGTCAGCGCCGGGTCGGACATCGACTGCTTGATCTCGAACGTGTCACCGGTAGTCAAGTTCTTGTACACGTAGGTCGGCATAGGTCCTCCACGCGCGTTGGCATCTTGCGCACGGCGGCCATCGCTCTGGCACTCGCCCGCGCCGAGTGCCATGCTAGCACCCCTGGTACCCTGGGGGTATGTCGCCCGCGGTCGACGAAAGCGCCCGGGTAGCGGTGCTCGGGGCGGGCGCCTGGGGCACCGTTCTTGCCGTCATGCTGGCCCGCGCCGGCGTCGAGGTGCGGTTGTGGACGCACCGTTCAGGCCACGCCGAAGCCCTCGGGCGCGACCGCGAGAACCCGGCCTACCTCCCCGGCCTGAGCCTGCCGGAGCAAGTGCGACCCACGGCCGATCTCGGCGCCGCCCTCGCGGACGTCGAGCTGGCGATCGTCGCCGTGCCCAGCCGCGCTGTCCGCGTCCTGGTGCGCGCCCTGCCACAGGTCGACGTCCCGCTGCTGCTGGCCGCCAAGGGCATCGAGCCGGAAGGCTTCCGCCGGCTCAGCCAGGTGGTCGAGGACGAGCGCCCCGGGACACCGCTGGCGGTGCTCTCGGGCCCCAACCTGGCCGCCGAGATCGCCGCCGGCAAGCCGGCGGCCGCCACCGTCGCCAGCCGCGACGGCCGCCTGGCGGAACGCGTCCAGGCGATCTTCGGCGGCTCCGACCTGCGCGTCTACACCAGCGCCGACGTGGTCGGCGTCGAGCTGGCCGGCGCCCTCAAGAACGTCATCGCCCTGGCTGCCGGCATGAGCGACGGGCTGGGGCTCGGCGACAACAGCAAGGCCGCGCTGATCACGCGCGGCCTTGCCGAGATGGTGCGCCTGGGGACGCAGCTCGGCGGCGCCCCCCGCACCTTCTACGGGCTCGCCGGGGTGGGCGACCTGGTGGCGACGTGCGTCAGCGCGCAGTCGCGCAACCACTTGGTCGGCGAGCGCTTCGCTCGCGGCGCCACCCTGGCCGAGATCGAGGCCAGCGGGATCACCGCCGAGGGGGTCCCCACCGTGCTGGCGGTGGAGCGCCTTGCCCAGGCCCTCGACCTCGACATGCCCATCGCACGCGCCGTCTACCGCGTGGCGTACCTGGGGGAACCCGCCCGGCACGCGATCCGCACCCTCATGGAACGCCCGCCGGGGGTCGAATGACCGCCGAGGCTACTGGTCGCCCTTCTGCCCCGAGAGGATCGACAAGGTCTGGGCGCTGTCACGTGGCACGATCTGGACCGTCACGTGGCACCGCGAGCTGGTCGCCGAGAAGCTGCCCCCCGAGGCCTGTGGCGTCACCGCGAAGACGTAGCTGGAGCCCTGGGTCAGGTCCATGGCGGCCGTCGTACTCACACTCGTCCATCCGTTCGCCGGGATGGTCGCCAGGCTGAACCAGCCGTTGATGTAGGTGAACGTCGTTCCGCCGTCCGCGCTGTAGAAGGGTGTGCCCGAGAAGGACTGCGTCGTCGTGGCCGTCAGCGACACCTGGGTCGAGACGATCGCGCGCTCGTTGGCTCCGGCCGTGTAGGCGGTGGTCTGACACAGGTTGGCCGTTCCGTCGACGGTGATCCCACCGGGGCCGTCCTCCGTGTAGTGCACGGTCGGGCCCTTCTTCAGGGTGGCGACGGCGCTCTCGTTGGCGTCGACCGCGGCCTTCACGGCCGCGAAGTTGGCGTTCATCTGCGACGCGCTGATGATGTCGCCGTTGGTGAAGGTGTTGGGGATGGTCACGGCAGCGCCCCACACCAGCAGGCCCAGCGCGGTGATCGCCAACAGGACGGTACGGAGTTGCATTGGTTTCATGGATCGGACCCCTCCAAGGGCCTAGGATGCGTTGTGTACAGGTTTGGGTGCGTTCCGGATCCGAACGCACCGGCGACGACTCACGGGCCCCAGGTCGAGGTACCCCAGATCGCGGAGCCCCAGCTTCCTGTCGTCGAAGACGGCGGTGTCGTGTTCCCACCGCATGCGGCCAGCAGGCCGGCGACCGTGAGCAGCGCCAGCAGGACGCCGATGACGCGCCTTCGCATCATGTGGCCTCCTTCCTCCCCCATACGCAGAGCGCCCCAGGCGAGGTGGAGGTCGGAGAAGACGGAAGCGAGGACGGATCGCGTCGACCGGATCGAGGCGTCGCACCGCGCTCCGGTGAATCGAGCTGCGTTCTGCGTTGATGCATGATGCGGCCGGTCCCGGGCCCGGTCAAGGGCATCGGCACATGTGCGTCGCGTGCCAGCCGCACATCCTCGCCCGTGCGGGGAGGGAGCCGCGCCCCTCGCCGCCGTCGCGTCGTGGCTCGGAACCCGTACACTGGAGCTCGGACGCCTCGCCACGCGCCGTCACGGCGCCCGCGGGGCGCCGCACCGTCGGGAGGGCCTCGTGACCAGCGCCATCACCGCCAGCTCGCTCACCAAACGCTACGGCCGCGTCCGGGCCGTCGACGCCGTCAGCTTCGACATCCAGCCCGGGGAGATCGTGGGCTTCCTCGGCCCCAACGGTGCCGGCAAGACCACCACCCTGCGCATGCTGGCCGGCCTGGTGAGGCCCAGCACGGGCAGTTGCAGCCTCTTGGGGAGCCCCGTGCCCGGGGCCGGCCTGCGCGAGGTCGGCACCATGATCGAGGAGCCGAGCTTCTACCCCTACCTCACGGGCCGCGGCAACCTGAGACATGCCGCCATCCTCCACGGCGGGGTGCCGGAGTCGCGCATCGACGAGGTGTTGGGCTTCGTGCGCATGGAACGTGCCGCCGACAAGAAGGTGCGCGCCTACTCCCAGGGCATGCGTCAGCGCCTGGCGCTGGCACGTGCGCTGTTGTGGCGCCCCCGGGTGCTGCTGCTCGACGAGCCCACCAACGGCCTCGACCCGGCCGGCATCGCCGAGGTGCGCGAGGCGTTGCGCACCGTGGCCGCCGAAGGGGTGACCGTGCTGGTGTCGAGCCATATCCTGGCCGAGATCGAGAAGCTCGTCGAGCGCATCCTCGCCATCGATCGCGGCGTGCTGCGTTACGACGGGCCCCTGCACGGCCTGCTCGAAGCGGCCGGCGCCGGCGGCGTGGAGTACGACATCGAGGCCACCGACGGTCCCGCGCTGGTGGCGGCGCTCGAGCGCATCGGCTACGCGCCGGTGGCCCGCGGCGAGCGCGGCGCCAGCGTGGCGATCCCCAGCAATCAGGCCGCCGGCCTGCTGGCCCGCCTGGGGGCCGAGGGGGTCGAGGTGATCGAGGCGCGACGCGCCACCGCCACCCTCGAGGAGGCCTACCTCAAGCTGGTCGGGGCCGAAGGCAGGCCGTCGTGAGCGCCGTCGTCGACGTCGTCCGGGCCGAGCTCTTCAAGGCCTTCCGCAAGCGCCGCTTCTACGCGCTGGCAGGGCTGTACTGGGTGCTCTTGCCGGTCGTCGCGCTGATCACGGCGGCCGTGCTCGATCGCAACCTCACCGGCAGCTTCGCCGACCAGAACGGCACCATCGTGCAGGTCGTGCAGGGCTTCGCCTCACCGTTCGGGCTGGCTCGGCTGGCGCTGATGGCGCCGGCGCTGATGAGCCCGACCGCCTACATCATCGCCGTCGCCCTCTTCGCGGGGCTGTTCATCGGCGAGGAGCGCAGCCACCACATGTGGAAGACGACGCTGGCCGTGCAACCGGCGCGGATGGCGGTGCTGATCGGCAAGCTCACCTCCGGCATGATCCTGCTGGGGCTGCTGCTGGCCGGCGGCCTGGCCACGGCGAGCCTGGCCGGCGCGGCCGGGATGCTGTTCCTTCCGACCACCTTCGGGGGCACCTGGGGCTCGCTGGTCGGGCTCTTCGCGCTGCAGTGGCTGCACCTGCTGGCGGCGCTGACGCTCGCCTACCTGCTGGTGTTCCTGGTGCGCAGCGGCACCCTCGGCATCATCCTGGTGATCTTCCTGCCCGCCCTGCTCGAAGGGCTGTGGGCCATCCTCAACACCCTCCAGCAGCTCGAGCCGCTCACCCGCTTCAACGCCGTGTTCCAGGCGCTGCGCCTCAAGCAGGCGTGGGAGGGGCTGCCGCAGCTCTTCTTCACCGCCAACCTCTACGCGCCCGCCCGGCACCCCCTGGGGGCGTTCGTCCGCAGCACCGGAGCTTCGGCGAACGCCGATCTGGGGCCGATCGGCAACCTGCTGGGGCAGAACCTCACGCTGCCCCACGCGGCCCTGGTGATGGCCGGCTACACCGTGGTGTTCGGCCTGTGGCTCGCCTGGGTGCTGCACCGGCGCGACATCGAGTGAGCGCCGGCAGCCTCCGCGACCGCCTCGAGGACCTGCTGCGCGAACGCATCCTGGTCCTCGACGGTGCCATGGGCACCATGATCCAGCGCTTGGGGCTGGACGAGGCGCGCTTCCGCGGCGACGTCCTCCGCGACCACCCCAAGGCGCTGATGGGCGCGAACGACGTTCTGTGCCTGACGCAGCCGGACGCCATCCGCGGCATCCACGAGGCCTACCTCGAGGCCGGCGCCGACATCGTCGAGACCAACACCTTCAACGCCACCTCGATCGGTCTCGCCGAGTACGACCTCGCCCCCCACGTGCGCGCCATCAACGCCGCCGGCGCCCGCCTCGCGCGCGAGGCCGTCGAGCGCCTCGCCTCCGCCGAACGGCCGCGCTTCGTGGCCGGCTCGATGGGTCCGACCAACCGCACCGCCAGCCTCTCCCCCGACGTCGAGCGCCCCGGCTACCGCGCCGTCACCTTCGATGAGCTCGCGGACGCCTACGCCGAGCAGACGCACGGGCTCCTCGACGGCGGCGTGGACCTGCTGCTGCTCGAGACGGTGTTCGACACCCTCAACGCCAAGGCGGCGCTGACGGCGATCGAGCGCGTGTTCGACGAGCGCGGGGTGCGCCTGCCGGTGATGGTGTCGGGGACCATCGTCGACGCCAGCGGTCGCACCCTGTCGGGACAGACGCTCGAGGCGTTCGTGATCTCGCTGGAGCACGCGCGGCCGTTCGCCTTCGGCCTCAACTGCTCGCTCGGCCCCGAGGGCCTGGCGCCCCACGTCGAGGAGCTCGCCAGGCTCACCGACCGCTACACCCTGGCCTACCCCAACGCCGGCCTCCCCAACGCCTTCGGCGGCTACGACGAGGGCCCCGCCGAGATGATCGCGGTGATGGAGGACTTCCTGGCCCGCGGCTGGGTCAACATCGTCGGCGGCTGCTGCGGTACCACCCCGGAGCACATCCGCGTCTTCGCCGAGGCCGCCGCTCGCTACCGGCCGCGCACGCCGCCGCCCCCGCGCAGCGGGCCGCGCTTCGCCGGGCTCGAGCCGCTGGTGCCGCGCGGGACCGCCGCCTTCGTCAACGTCGGGGAGCGCACCAACATGGCCGGCTCGCGCCGCTTCGCCCGCCTGATCCGGTCCGGCGACCTCGACGCCGCCGTGGCGGTGGCCCGCGACCAGGTCGAGGGCGGCGCACAGATGCTCGACATCAACCTCGACGAGGGACTGCTCGACAGCGTCGGTACCATGGCCAGCTTCCTCGACCTCATCGCCGCCGAGCCCGACATCGCGCGGGTGCCGGTGATGCTCGACTCCTCGGACTTCGCCGTCCTCGAGGAGGGGCTCAAGCACCTGCAGGGCAAGGGCGTGGTCAACTCGATCTCGCTCAAGGACGGCGAGGAGGAGTTCCGGCGGCGCGCGGCGGTGGTCCGGCGCTCCGGGGCCGCGGTGCTGGTGATGGCCTTCGACGAGTCGGGACAGGCCGACACCTTCGAGCGACGCATCGCGGTGCTCGAGCGCTCCTACCGCATCCTCGTCGACGACGTCGGGTTCGCTCCCCACGACGTGATCCTGGACCCCAACATCCTCACCGTCGCCACCGGCCTGGCGGAGCACGATCGCTACGCCGTCGACTACCTGCGCGCCGTGCGCTGGGTCAAGCAGCACCTGCCGGGCGCGCTGGTGTCCGGCGGCGTGTCGAACGTCAGCTTCTCGTTCCGGGGCAACCAGCGCGTCCGCGAGGCGATGCACGCGGCCTTCCTGTTCCACGGTCGCGAGGCCGGCATGGACATGGCGATCGTGAATCCGACCCTGCTCGAGGTCTACGAGGAGGTCCCGGACGATCTGCTCACCCTGGTCGAGGACGTCCTCTTCGCCCGCACCGCCGACGCCACCGAACGCCTGCTCGGCTACGCCGCCAGCAGCGCGTCCGAGACGCGTGCCGAGACCCGAGCCGAGACCTGGCGCAGCGAGCCGGTGGCCGAGCGCCTCCGCTACGCGCTGGTGCGCGGCATCGACGACCACATCGAGGAGGACGCCGAGGCCGCGCGCCTCGAGCAAGGCTCGGCGCTCGCCGTCATCGAGGGTCCGCTGATGGACGCCATGAACGTGGTGGGCGACCTCTTCGGCGCCGGCAAGATGTTCCTGCCGCAGGTGGTCAAGAGCGCGCGCGTCATGAAGCGCGCGGTGGCGTGGCTGACGCCCTACCTGGAGACCGAACAGGGGGGCGCCCACAGCGCCGGGCGCATCCTCCTCGCCACCGTCAAGGGCGACGTGCACGACATCGGCAAGAACATCGTGGGGGTGGTGCTCGGTTGCAACGGCTTCGAGGTGGTGGACCTGGGCGTGATGGTCCCTGCCGAACGCATCCTGGCCTCGGCGCGCGAGCTGGAGGTCGACGCCATCGGGCTCTCGGGCCTGATCACGCCGTCGCTCGACGAGATGGTCCACGTCGCGCGGGTGCTCGAGCGCGCCGGGGCGGACCTGCCGCTGCTCATCGGCGGAGCGACCACCTCGCGCGTCCACACCGCCGTCAAGATCGCCCCCGCCTACACCGGCGGCCTGACGGTGTACGTTCCCGACGCCTCGCGGGCCGTGGCCGTGGCGTCGCGAGCGCTCGACCCGCGCGAGTCGGCCGCGCAGCGCAGCGAGGTGGAGGCGCAGTACGCGACGCTGCGCCGCCAGCACGCCGAACGCGGGGCGGAGCGCCAGTTGTTGCCGCTGGGGGAAGCTCGAGCCAACGGCCTGGCGTTCGACGTCGCCGGCGCCGACATCCGGCAGCCGAACGTCACCGGCGTCACCGTGATCGACGACGTCGATCTGGCCGAGCTCGTCGAGGTCATCGACTGGGGCCCGTTCTTCCACGCCTGGGAGATGAAGGGGCGCTTCCCCGAGGTCCTCGACGACCCGCAGCAGGGCCGCGAAGCGCGCGCGCTCTACGCCGACGCCCGCGAGCTGCTCGACGCCATCGTCGACGAGCGCCGGCTGCGCGCCCGGGCGGTGGTGGGGCTGTGGCCGGCCAACCGCGTCGGCGACGACATCGAGATCTACGCCGATGACGCCCGCGACGAGGTCCGCGCCGTCTTGCACGGACTGCGCCAGCAGACGCGCAAGCGCCCCGGCGAGCCCAACCTGGCCCTCGCGGACTACCTGGCGCCCCGCGGTACGCCCGACTGGATCGGCGCCTTCGCCTCGACCGCCGGCCTCGGCGCCGACGAGCTGGCCGCCCGCTACGAGCGACAGCACGACGACTACCGCGCCATCCTGGTCAAGGCCCTCGCCGACCGCCTGGCCGAGGCGCTGGCCGAGTGGCTGCACCGCCTCGTGCGCACCGAGCTGTGGGGGTTCGCTCCCGACGAGGCGCTGAGCGTGAACGAGCTCCACCGGGAGCGCTTCCGCGGCATCCGGCCGGCACCCGGCTACCCAGCGCAGCCCGACCACACGGAGAAGCGCACCCTCTTCGAGTTGCTCGACGCCGAACGCGCCATCGGCGTCCGACTCACCGACTCGATGGCGATGCTGCCGGCCTCGTCGGTCAGCGGACTGATCCTCGCCCACCCGAGCGCCCGCTACTTCGGGGTCGGCCGCCTCAGCCAGGAGCAGGTAGCCGACTACGCCCGACGCAAGGGGATGGCGCTGGACGAGGCCGAACGTTGGCTGGCGCCCGTGCTGGCTTACGAGCCCGGGCGCTGACGGCGGGCGTCGCCACCGGTCATCCCAGCCCCAGCAGCTGGGCGCCCCCCAACCGCAGCCAGGCCGCCACCACCGCCCCGTGCAGCAACACCCCGGGCCACAGCGAGCCGGTCCGCTCGTAGAGGGCGGTCGCGACGACCCCCAGCAGGCCCGCCGCCACCAGGAAGGCGGGAGCGTCGAACACGCCGCGCGCGGCCGGGCGCAGCAGCAGCGCGACCAGCGGGTGCAGCGCCAGGTAGAGCGCCAGCGACCCCAGCCACCACGGTAGCCGCGCCCGCCAGGCCAGGCCGGAGGCCCGCGGGTGCGGCAGCAGCAGCCCGCGGAACAGCGCCTCCTCGAGCAAGCCGGGCGCCAGGAACGGCACCATCAGGCTGCGCAGCGGCCCCGGCACCGCGCCCGAGGCCTGCGCCGGAACGACGAGCCCGGCGGAGAACGCCAGGGGCGTCGCCACGGCGGCCAGCGTCGCCGCCAGTGCCAGGCTCTCCCACCAGCCGCGCCGGTCGGGCCAGCGGGTCAGACCTGCCCCGAGCCCCCGCATCCGCCGGAGGAACGCTCGGCGCAGGCGTTGCACGTTCGGGTCCATCGCTTCCATGATGCCGCTCCCGCCCGCCCGAGGACGTTCGGGGATAATGGCGGGCATGGAATGGCTCACCTCCCCTCAGGCCTGGATCGCGCTCCTCACCCTGACCGTCCTGGAGGTGGTGCTGGGGATCGACAACATCGTGTTCATCACGGTGCTGGCGGCACGGGTCCGCCGTGACCGGCAGCGCCTGGCCCGCAGCCTGGGCCTGGCCGGCGCGATGGTCACGCGCATCGCGCTGCTGTTCTCGATCAAGGGCCTGAGCGGCCTCACGGCGCCGCTGTTCCACGTCTTCGGCCTCGAGGTCGCGGCCCGCAACCTGGTGTTCGCCGTCGGCGGTCTGTTCCTGCTGGCCAAGAGCACGCAGGAGATCCACCACCGCCTGGAGGAGGGGCGCGCCGCCGCCGCCCAGCGCCCCGTGACGCTGGGCGTGGCGGCGGCGGTCGCCCAGATCATGCTCCTCGACGTCGTCTTCTCGATCGACTCCGTCATCACCGCCATCGGCATGGCCGAGCAGCTGGCGGTGATGGTGCTGGCGATCGTCATCTCGGTGCTGCTGATGTTGGCGGCGGCGGGCGCCATCGCGAGGTTCGTGGAACGGCACCCCACCGTCAAGATGCTGGCGCTCGGCTTCCTGCTGCTGATCGGCGTGAGCCTGCTGGCCGAAGCGCTGGATCAACCCATCCCCAAGGGCTACATCTACTTCGCGATGGGCTTCAGCCTGTTCGTGGAGATGCTCAACCTGCGCAGCCGCAGACCGCGGCGCCCCGTCCTGGGCCGCCGTGCGCCCTCCGAGCCGCGCGAGCCCTAGTCGGCGTCGAGGATGCCCTCGAGGTAGGCGCGCGGGCCGACCCGGATGGGCATGAAGTAGAGGCTGGCGTCGCGCTCGCGCGCGAACGCCAGCGCCTCGCGCGCGAGCCGGCGGCTCCACGCCAGGCTGGGCTCGAAGTCGGCCGGGAACACCGCGGCGTTGCGGGTCCTCCAGTACTGCGCCGAGCGCTCCCCGACCACGCTGGTGAACCCCCAGAAGATGGGCAGGTCGCCCATCAGGTCGGCCACCACGCCCAGGAAGCGCAGGTCGAAGAACGGTTGCGTGAACAGCCCGTCGGCACCCGCCTCGAGCTTCTGGAGGGCGTAGGCGCGCTCGCGCAGCAGCCCCTGACGGTAGGGGTCCAGGGCGGCGTAGACGCGGACGTGCGGGTGCTCGCGCTTGATCTTGCGGATCACCTCGATGGGGCTCGATCCGTAGACGGGCCGCCGCATGTCGGCGGGCGGGTCGCCGTGCACCACCAGCACCTCGTCGATGCCGCCGGGCGCCAGCCAGGGAGCCGCGGCGAGCGGCCGCGCCAGGTCGACGTCGATGGAGCGCAGGTGGGGGATGGCGTGGGGAAGGTGCCGGCGCGCCTGGGTGCAGCCCTCCCAGCTCCGGACCGGGAAGCGCAGGAGGTCGGGAAGGTTGACGGTCTCGACGGCCGGGAACGCCTGACGGACCTCGTTCAACTGCTCCTCGAGCGACGCGGCGCTGCGGGGGACCAGCTCGATCGAGACGCGCATCCGGCGATCCTAGCCCGCGCGCCCGCCACCCCGCAACGCGTGACGGCTGCACCGGGGACGGCCGTGAGCGTTGCTAGCGTTGGATCGCTGGCCGCTCGCCTCCGGATGGGTGCGGACGGCCGGTCACGGGGGAGTAAGAGTTCCGTAAGTCGGATACGCTACGCTGTCTCCCGAGGAAGCGATGAAACCCGATCTGCACTTGGGCGCTTGGATCGGGCGGAGCTAGTAGCGCACCCGGCCTCGCGACATGCTCGGCACCCAGGTGTCGACCTCCGTGACCCGCCAGTCAAGCGCCCACCGTCATGCCGACGGGGCGCTGTGCTGTCGTAGACACCCCCCTCGGCGCGTTCGATCCGAAAGGTTCGGAGGCGATGAACCGAGACACCCGACATGGGCATCAAGGGACTCGGGGAGCCAGTGATGCAACCGGCCGAACCTGGCACCGCTCGCGCGGGCCATGTGGCCCCGTCGCGCGCGCTCCAGGCCCCGCCAGGTTGCATCCGTCCTACGAGGGGGGCGACGGATGCGACGTCACGCCACACCACTCCTAGCGGCTCTCGCGATCCCCTTCCTGGCGGCCACGGTCGCCCACGCGCAGACCACGGCGCAGCACACCGTCACGGTCACCATCCCTACGGTGCTCCGGCTCCAGGTCGGCGGCACCACGAGTGGCGACAGCAGGTCGGTCGACTTCACGATCGACGGCACCAACGTCACGCCCGACGCCCTCACGGTCAAGGTCTTCGCCAACAGCAGTTGGACGCTGACGGTGATGGACGGTGGCGGTGACGGCCCGGAGCTGGCGTACCAGGTGCTGAGCGCACCGACGGGCGCGACCACGGCCCAAGGCTGGGGGACGCCCTCCCAGAACGCCGTCGTCGCCACCGGTCGGGGTCCGACCGGCGGATGGGACGATCTCGAGCTCGGCTTCCGGGTGGCCGACCCCAACGCCGCGGCGCTCCTCACGGGCGAGCACACGCGCACGTTGACGTTCACGCTCACGCGGCCCTGACCTACGCCCGGCTCGCCCGGACGGCGCCCGTCCTCAGGCGCCGGGCCCCTCGTCGTCGTCGGGGGTGTCCGGGCCGCTCCCGTCCGGGGCCCCCTCATCGGGGGCCCCCTCGTCGGGCGGCGGCGGGGCCGTCCGCACCGTCCACTCCAGCAGCCCGCCGATGATCAGCACCAGCACGGCGACGCCCAGGGGGTCGCCGTGGAAGACGTCCACCACCCCCGACCGCTCGAGCAGGGCGAGCACCACGAACACCGCACCCACCCCCAGGAACAGCCGGGCCAGCATGCCGTAGGCACGCCGCGCCTCGTCCTTCACGGCTCCCCCCCGCCGGCGGCCGGCACGCAGCGGAAGCAATCGACCGTGTGATCGTCGACCAGGCCGGTCGCCTGCATGAAGGCGTAGACCACCGTCGGTCCCACGAAGCGGAAGCCAAGGGCCTTGAGGTCGCGGGCCAGCGCGGCCGCCTCGGGCGTGGTCGCGGGGACGTCCGCCGGGGTCGCCGGCCGCCGCCGGAAGGGCGCCCCCTCGACCGAGCGCCAGATGTAGGCGTCGAAGCTCCCGAACTCCTGCTGCACGCGCAGGAACGCCGTGGCGTTGGCGATGGCGGCCCGGACCTTGGCGCCGTTGCGGACGACCCCGGGGTCGGCCAGGATGCGGGCCTCGTCGGCCGCCTCGAAGGCGGCCACCCGCTGGGGGTCGAAGCCGGCGAAGGCGGCCCGGAAGGCCTCGCGCTTGTGGAGGATGGTGCGCCAGCTCAGGCCGGCCTGGAACGTCTCCAGCACCAGCATCTCGAACCAGCGCCGGTCGTCGTGCAGCGCGACCCCCCACTCCTCGTCGTGGTAGCGCTGCATGGCGGCGTCGTCACCGGCCCAGGCGCAGCGGACGGGGGTCACGACCGTCCGCGCTTGTGGAGGACCAGAGCCGCGTAGATGAAGTCGTTGACGGGGGTCGGCACCCCCAGCTCCCGCCCGAGGCGCGCGGCCGCGCCGTTCAACGCGTCGAGCTCGAGCGGCTTCCCGGCCGCCAGGTCCTGCGCCAGCGACGAGGTCATCGACGGCTCCATGGTGTCCGTGACGAAGCGCAGCGTGGTCGCGACGATGTCGTCGGGCAGCGGCACGCCGCGCTCGCGCGCCAGCTCCGCGACCTCGGCCATGGCACGCTCGAGCAGCTCGCGCGTCTCGGCCTGGGCGATGACGGCGCCGATGGCCATGCGCGTCAGCGCGGTGAGCCCGCTGAAGGCGCAGATCAGCACCCACTTGCGCCAGATCGCCACCAGCGGCGCGTCGACCAGCTCGGCCTCCACGCCGGCGCCCAGGAAGGCGTCGCGCACCTCCTCGGCGGGTCCGGCAGGGCCTGCCAGCCGACCGAACACGATGCGCGCGAAGGGGCTCTTGTGCACGATGCGTCCGGGCTCCCCGATGACCGCCTCGATGTAGGCCACGCCGCCCAGCACCCGCTCGTCGCCGAAGGTCCGGCGCAGGATCTCCACGCCCTCGACGCCGTTCTGCAGCGTGAGCACGCGCGTATCGTCCGCCACGATGGGGACGATCTGGCGGGCGGCCTCCTCGCTGTCCTGGGCCTTCACGGTGAACACCACCAGGTCGGCACGGCCCGCGTCGCGGGCGTCGCCCACGACCGACGGCCGCTCCAGGTGGACGTCACCGTGGCGGCTCTCCAGCTTCAGTCCGTGCTCGCGGAGCGCCGCGAGGTGCTTCCCGCGCGCCACGAAGGTAACGTGGTGCCCTGCCTGGGCGAGGCGCGCCCCGAAGGCGGCGCCTACCGCGCCGGCACCCATGATCACGACGTCCATGGCCCGAGCTTAGCATCGGCCGGGGCGGGCCCCGGATCGGGCCGCCTAGTAAGTTCCGGTTAGGCCCTGCGGGCCTGGTTGTGGGTTGGTAGGGTCGCCTGGTCGGGATTCCGGCGGAACGAGCGGCCGCTGTGGGGCCTTCGGGTTGCCTCGTCGACTAGATCGCGTCGTCCGGATCCCGGCCGG
>JASBRS010000024.1 GCA_030149325.1 Deinococci bacterium | reverse complement strand
AGGTGGCGTAGAAGCCGCCGCCGTCGTCCTCGAAGTCGCGCCGCACCACCCCGCCCAGCTCGAACGCCCAGGTCAGCAGCTCGGGCTCGAGGGTGACGCGGTGCAGCTCGAGCAGCCCCAGCCCCAGGTAGGCGTAGTCCTCCAGCAAGCCCTCCACGTGCGCGTGCCCGGCGCGGTAGGCGTGCAGCAGCCGACCGTCACGCCACATCGCACGCCGTAGGAAGGCGACCACGCCGCGGGCCAGCGCCAGCGCCTCGTCGCTCCCCAGCCACGCGCCCGCCAGCGCCAGTCCACGCAGCGCCAGGCCGTTCCACGACGTCAGCACCTTGTCGTCGAGGGCGGGGCGCGGGCGCGCCTCACGCGCGGCGAGGAGCGCCACGCGCGCCCGCGCGAAGCCGGCGGCCGCCTCGGCGGGCCCGAGTCCCAGCGCCTCGGCGGCCCTGGCGAGCGGCTGGTCGACGCGCAGCACGTTGCGCCCCTCGAAGGCGCCCGGCGTCCGCACCCCGTAGACGCGCTCCGCCAGCGGCGCGTCGGCGCCGGCCGCGGCACGCACCTCGTCGGCCGTCCAAGTGTAGAAGCGGCCCTCCTCGCCCTCGCTGTCGGCATCGAGCGAGCTGGCCAGGCCGCCCTCGGCCGAGCGCATCTCGCGCCCCAGCCAGGCCACGATGCCGGCGGCCACCTCGGCGTAGCGCGCCTCCCCGGTACGGTGGTGCGCCCCGGCGTAGGCGGCCAGGAGCTGGGCGTTGTCGTGGAGCATCTTCTCGAAGTGCGGCACGTCCCAGCGCTCGTCGACGCTGTAGCGCGCGAAGCCGCCACCGAGCTGGTCGTGGATGCCGCCGTCGGCCATGGCGTCGAGGGTCCCGGTCGCCAGCATCCGCGCGGCGGGCTCGGGGCGCTCGAGCAGGAAGCGCAGCGCACCGTGAGGAGGGAACTTCGGCGCGCCGCCGAAGCCGCCGTGCTCCCGGTCGTAGGCCGCCGTCAGGGCCGCCAGCGCCCGCTGCGCCAGGACCTCGTAGGCCTCGCCGGCGGCGTCGGCGCCGACGGCCGCGACGGCCCCCAGCGCCTGCTGGCGCTCGCCCATGCCGCGCGCGGCCTCCTCCACCTAGCCGCGGCGGCGCTCCCAGGCCTCGCCGATGGCCTCCAGCACGCGCCGGAACGACGGGCGACCCCAGCGGTCGTCGGGCGGGAAGTAGGTGCCGCCGAAGAAGGGGGCGCCGTCGGGGGTGGCGACCACCGTGAGCGGCCAGCCGCCGCTGCCGGTCATGGCCTGCACGGCGCTCATGTAGATGGCGTCGACGTCGGGCCGCTCCTCGCGATCGACCTTCACGCACACGAACAGGCGGTTCATCAGCTCGGCGGTGGCGGGGTCCTCGAACGACTCGTGGGCCATCACGTGGCACCAGTGGCAGGAGGCGTAGCCGATCGACAGCAGCAGCGGCCGGTCCTCGCTGCGGGCGCGCTGGCGCGCCTCGTCGCCCCAGGGGTACCAGTCGACCGGGTTGTCGGCGTGCTGGAGCAGGTAGGGGCTGGCGGAGCCGGCCAGGCGGTTGGGCATGGGCCACCGTAGCACCGGCCCGACACAGTGAGGCCCCTCCCCGGAAGCACGCCCGCGACCGCAGGGTGCTCCCGTACGGATGACGGCGGGATCGAGGGGAGGAGCCGGTGACGCGCTGGAGGAAGACGCAGCAGATCGCGAAGGGAGACGCAGCGAGGATTCCAACGCCTCGACAGGACTGTACCCCGATGCACCTTACAGCGTTCTTACTAGCGGTCGGATGCCGTGCGGGACGCGTAGACTGGCGACATGGCCGCCGATGCGCCGCGCCGCGCCTACCGCTGGGGTCGCCTCGAGCCCGCCGACCTCGCTCCCGACCCGCTGCGGCAGCTCGAGCGCTGGCTGGTGGACGCCCTGGAGGCCGCCATGCTCGAGCCCAACGCCATGACCCTGGCCACCGTCGACGCCGACGGCCGGCCCTCGGCGCGCGTGGTGCTCCTGAAGGGCATCGCCGAGGGCGGTCTGGAGTTCTTCACCAACTACGGCAGCCGCAAGGCCGTCGAGCTGGCGGGCGATCCCCACGCCGCCGCCTGCTTCTGGTGGGACCGCCTGGAGCGGCAGGTACGCGTCGAGGGAACGGTGACGAGGCTGAGCGAGGGCGCCTCGCGCGCCTACTTCGCGCGTCGCCCGTACGGCTCGCAACTGGCGGCCTGGGCGTCGCGGCAGAGCCGGCCGCTGCAGAGCCGCGAGGAGCTCGAGCGGCGCGTGGCCGAGGCGCGGGAGCGCTTCGCGGAGGGGCCGGTCCCGCTGCCGCCGCACTGGGGCGGCTTCCTCCTCCGCCCCGAGCGCGTGGAGTTCTGGCAGGGACGCGAGGACCGCCTCCACGACCGCTTCATGTACCGCCGCGCGGCCGACGGCTGGCAGGTCGAGCGCCTCTACCCCTGACCCCGCCCCCGGGAACGGAGCGCGGGGCCGTCGTCGGACGACGGCCCCGCGCGGGACGTGCGATCGGGTCGGGGACGGGCTAGTTGCCGCTGCCCCCGCTGGAGCTGCCGCCGGTCGACGAGCCGTTGGTGCCGTTGGTGCCGGAGCCGCCGGAGCTCGAGCCGTTCCCGGCCGGCGGGGTGGCGGGCGGCTTGGGCAGCAGGTCGGGGAAGGTCTGGATGCCCGAGGTCTTGACCAGCACCTGGACCTGCTGGTTGGCGTGCTCGGTGCGGTACTTCGACTCGACGTCGCTCTTGACGTCGGCGAACGCCTTGGTGGTGGCGGGGGTGTGCTTGGTGACCAGGATGACGTGGTAGCCGTACTGCGTCTTGACCGGGCCGACGACCTTGCCGACGGGCGCGGCGAAGGCGGCGTCCTCGAACTCCTTGACCATCTGACCCTTGCCGAAGCACCCCAGGCTGCCGCCCTGCGGCCCGCTGGGGCCGGTGCTCTTGGCCTTGGCCTCGGCCGCGAAGTCGGCGCCTCCGGCGAGGTCCTTGATCACCGCCTGGGCGTCGGCCTCGGTCTTCAGCAGGATGTGGCTGGCGCACACCTGCTCGGGCGTCGTGTAGTCGGACTTGTGCGCCAGGTAGTAGGACTTGAGCGCGTTGTCGGTCACCTGGACCGCGGCCTTCAGCTTGTCCATCTCCTGGCTGATGAGGTCGGACTCCTGGATGAGGAGCAGGAGCTGCGCCTTGTCCTTGAAGCCGGCACTGGTGAGCAGGTCCTGCAGCGTCTGGCCCTTGGGGACGTTGCCCTCGATGCGCTGCAGCACGTCGTCGACGTGCTTCTGGTCGACGTTGATGCCGTCGGCCTTGGCCTTGGCCAGCAGCACCATCTCGGTGGCGCGCTGGTCGAGGTACTGCGGCTCGTAGGCGATGAGCTGCTGACGCAGCTGATCGGTCAGCGTCATGCCCTGCTGCGCGAGCAGGCTGCGGATGGCGATGTCGAAGCGCGCCTCGAAGTCGCTCAGCGTCTCGGTGGCGTCGCCGAGACGGATGACCACGGGATCGGCCGCGGTGCTCTGGTCGGACGTCTTGGGGGTGCTCTGGGCGCTCGCGAGGCCGGCCGTGAGGGCCAGCATCAGCGCCACCGGCAGCCAGCGGCGGAGCCGCATGGGGGATCGAGTCATGTCGGACAGCCTACCACCCCGCCCGAGGGCTGCACGGTGGGGGCCGACCACGGTCGTGCGGCCACGGTGGGCCGGCCACGGTAGGGCGGCAACGGTCGGGGCGCCCCGATCTCCGAGAACGTCAGGCGGCCGCGCGCTTGCGCTTGGTCCGCCGGGCCTCGGTCCCCTCCTGCGTCGCCTCGTCGGGCGCCCCGTCGCGCGCGCCGTCGGGCGCGCCGTCGTCGGTCCGTTCCCCCTCTACCGTCGCCTCGAGGCGACGGTAGAGCGCCCGCTGCTCGGAGCTGGGCGCGCGGGGCACTACCACCCGGATCTCGGCCAGCTCGTCGCCGCGGCCGCCCCCCTTGCGCGGCCAGCCCTGCCCGCGCAGGCGCAGCACGCGGCCGCTGGGGGTGCCGCCGGGCAACGTCATCTCCACCTGGCCCTCGAGCGTCGGTACGCGGACGGCGCCGCCCAGGGCGGCGCGGTAGTCGGGGACCTCCACGCGCACGCGCACGTCGTCGCCCTGCAGGCTGAACACCGGGTGACGGGCGTGACGCACCACCAGCAGCAGGTCGCCGCCCCCGGGAGCCTGGCCCCGCAGGCGCAGGCGGGCACCGTCGTGAACGCCCTTGGGGAGCGTCACCGTGAGGCCCTTGCCGTCGACCCGGAAGGTCGTCTCGCCGCCGTGGAAGGCCTCCTCGAGGCCCACCTCCAGCTCCGCCTGCACCCCTCGGGGCACGCGTGGGCGTGCGGTGCGCCCGCCGAAACCCTGCGCGGCGTCGCCGAAGAGGTCGCCGAAGCCGCTCTCCACGGTGAACCCGCGGCCGCCCATGGCCCCGCCGAACAGCGACTGGAAGAAGTCGCTGAAGCCCGCGAACTCGTCGGGCGAGACGGTGCGGTAGCCGCCCTGCTGGGCGAACGGCGGGACGTTGCCGGTGGTGCCGAACTGGTCGTAGATCTTGCGCTTCTCGGGGTCGGACAGGGCCGTATAGGCCTCGTTGATGTCCTTGAAGCGCTCCTCGGCGCCGGCGTCGTCGGGGTTGCGGTCGGGGTGGTGCTTGGCGGCGAGCTTGCGGAACGCGGCCTTGATGTCCGGCTGGGACGCATCCCGGGGGACACCGAGGATCTTGTAGTAATCCTTGAAGTCTGCCACGTCCACCACCTCCCGCGCCGCGCCGCCTGGCGCGGCCGGGACCTACTCGCTCTCCTGGTACACCACCACGCGCGCCGGCCGCACCAGGCGGTCGCCGCGCCTGAAGCCGAGCTCGAACACGTCGGCGATGGTCCCGGGCTCGGCCCCCTCGGTCGGCGGCACCGCCGTCAGGGCCTCGTGCTGGTTGGGGTCGAAGGGCTCGCCGGGGCTGCCGATGGGGCGGATGTCGAGGTTCTCGAGGCTGCGCTCGAGCGCCTCCTTCACCGCGCGCACGCCGGGCACGATGCTGGTGGGGTCGTCGCTGGTCTCGGCGGCCTGCAACGCCCGGCCCAGGTCGTCGAAGACGGTCAGTACGG
Source organism: Deinococci bacterium (assembly GCA_030149325.1). GTDB lineage: Bacteria > Deinococcota > Deinococci > Deinococcales > Trueperaceae > JASBRS01. The sequence continues at coordinate 13,234 of JASBRS010000024.1, read as the reverse complement.
TCAGCACGGCGCTGTCCAGACCGGCCTCGCGCGCCCGCTCGACGTCGCCGGCCGCGCGCCGACGGTAGGTGTCGAGCTCGGCTCGCGAGCGCAGGTAGCGGTCGCGGTAGTCGTCGGCTTCGCCGCGGAGCTGCTCGAGCTGCTGTTGCAGCTTCGTGAGTTCGCTTCGCAGGATGTCCACCTCCTGGTCACGGCCGCTCGCGGCGGCCCCGACGGGCTCGTCGCCACCGTCCCGGGCGTCGACGTTCGGGGTGGCGCCGTCGGCCGCTCCGGTCGTCGGGGCGCCGGCCTCGCGGTCCTGCTGGCTGGGGCGGTCACGTTCCTTGGGGTCGCTCATGGTGGGTTCCTAGCGTTCGCTTCCGAGCGGTCGGCGCGCGAGCCTTGCCCGGCTGGCGCGCCGACCTCCTGGAGTGTCTCGCCGGGCCTCAGCCCGCCGGCTTGAAATCGGCGTCGATGACGTCCTCGTCGTCGGCTCCGGACGCGCCGGCGTCGGCGCCGGGCTCCCCGGCCGCTTCGGCACCGGGCTGGCTGGCGGTGGCCTGCTGGAAGGCCTGCAGCGCCTCGGCCAGGCTGCGCGTGGCGGCCTCGAGACGGTCGCCCTCGGCGTTGTCGTCGAGCGCCTTCTGCGCCTCGGCGATGGCGTCCTCCACCGGCTTCTTCTGCTCGTCGGTGGCGCCCTCGGCGTCGTCGACCAGCTTGCGGGCCTGCAGCCGCAGGCTGTCGAGCTGGTTGCGGGACTCGGCCAGCTCGCGCGCCTTGCGGTCCTCCTCGGCGTGCTCCTGGGCGTCGTTCACCATGCGTTCGACCTCGTCCTCGCCCAGGGTGGTGGTGTTCTGGATGGTGATGTTGGCCGCCTTGCCGGTCGACTTCTCCTTGGCGGTCACGTGCAGCACGCCGTTGGCGTCGATGTCGTAGGTGATCTCGATCTGCGGCATGCCAGCCGGCATGGGCGGGATGCCGTCGAGCTTGAAGCGCCCCAGCGACTTGTTGTCGCGCGCCATCGAGCGCTCACCCTGCAGCACCACCACCTCGACGCCCGTCTGGTTGTGCTCGGCCGTCGAGAACACCTCGGTCTTGCGGACCGGCACGGTGGTGTTGCGATCGATCAGCTTGGTGAACACGCCGCCCTTGGTCTCGACCCCCAGGCTGAGGGGGGTGACGTCGAGCAGCACGATGTCCTCGACGTCGCCGGTGAGGACGCCGGCCTGGATGGCAGCTCCCAGCGCCACCACCTCGTCGGGGTTCACGGTCTGGTTGGGCTCCTTGCCGAGCAGCTCCTTGACGACGCGCTTGACCGCGGGCACGCGGGTCGAGCCGCCTACCAGGATGATCTCGTCGATGGCGCCCTTGTCCAGCTTGGCGTCCTTGAGGGCCTGCTCGACCGGGTGACGCAGCCGCTGCAGCAGGGGCGCGATGAGTTCCTCGAACTTGCTGCGCGAGAGCTTCTGCTCGAGGTAGAGCGGGGCGTTGGAGGCCGGGTCCATGGCGATGAAGGGCAGGCTGATGGTGGTCTCGGGCAGCCCGGACAGCTCGACCTTGGCCTTCTCGGCGGCCTCGATCAGGCGCTGCAGCGCCTGCTTGTCCTTGCGCAGGTCGACGTTGTACTCCTTCTTGAAGCCCTCGGCCAGCCAGTCGACGATGGCGTGGTCCATGTCGGATCCGCCCAGGTGGGTGTCACCGCTGGTGGACCGCACCTCGAACACGCCGTCGCCGACCTCCAGCACCGACACGTCGAAGGTGCCGCCGCCGAGGTCGAAGACCAGGATGGTCTCGTTGCCCTTCTTCTCCATGCCGTACGCCAGCGAGGCCGCGGTGGGCTCGTTGACGATGCGCAGGACCTCGAGGCCGGCGATCTTGCCGGCGTTCTGGGTGGCCTCGCGCTGGGAGTTGTTGAAGTAGGCGGGGACGGTGATGACGGCCTTGGTGATCTTCTCGCCGAGGCGCTCGCTGGCGTCGTCGACCATCTTGCGCAGCACCATGGCCGAGATCTCCTCGGGGGTGTACTTCTTGTCGCCGACGACGAAGCGGACGCCGCCGTCGTCGCCCCGGACGACCTCGTAGGGGGCGCGCTCCGCCTCCTGGCCGACCTCTTCCCAGGTGCGCCCGATGAAGCGCTTGACCTCGAAGAGGGTGCCCCTGGGATTCAGGACCGCCTGGCGCTTGGCCACCTGGCCGACGAGGCGGTTGTCGTCCTTGAAGGCCACCACCGACGGGGTGGTGCGGTTGCCCTCGCTGTTGACGAGGACGGTGGGCTCGCCGCCCTCCATGATGGCGATGACGCTGTTGGTCGTGCCGAGGTCGATGCCTACTGCTCTAGCCATGGTCGTTGCTCCTCAACGGTCCGGGATCGGTCGGGGGTCGGGCCGACATCCTACGTCACAAAACCTGAGTATAGTCGACGCAAACCTCACTGCCTGCGAGGATAGCCCAACCCGGCGTCCATTGTCAACAGATATGAGTGTGGTCGTATCAAGTCTGATGGCAGGCCGTCGGCGCCGCCCCGGCGGACGACACCGCCGCCGGCCCGCGGGCGACCGCGATAGAGTGGACGTAGACCGCTCCACGGGAGGTCCCATGCTCTACATCGTCCTGGCCCACGACGGCACCGACCCCGAGGCGCCCGCGCGCCGCCAGCGGGTGCGTGAACGCCACCTCGAGGGCATCGGGCCCGCCGTCGAGTCCGGCAGGGTGCAGCTCGGCGGCGCCATCCTCGATGCCGACGGCGGCATGATCGGCTCGGCGCTGATCGTCGACGCCACCAGCGAGGCCGAGGTACGCGCCTTCCTGGAGAACGACATCTACAGCCGCGAGGGCGTCTGGCAGTCGTTCACCGTCTACCCGTTCAAGCGGGCGGTGTAGGCAGCCATGGATCCCAGCCGACCCGACATCGCCATCGTCGGTGGGGGCATCGTGGGCCTCGCCACCGCCTTGTCCCTGCAGGACCGCCACCCACAGCTGCAGATCACGGTGCTGGAGAAGGAGCCGGACGTCGGCAGGCACCAGACCGGGCACAACTCCGGCGTCGTTCACTCCGGCATCTACTACCGTCCCGGGTCGCTCAAGGCGCGCCTCTGCGTCGAGGGCGTCGGGCTGCTGAAGGCCTTCTGCGAGGAGCACGACCTGCCCTACCAGGCGGTGGGGAAGGTCATCGTCGCCACCCGTCCCGAGGAGCTGCCACGCCTCGACGACCTGTTCGCGCGAGGCACCGAGAACGGCGTGCCCGACCTGCGCATGCTCGACCCCGACGAGCTCGAGGAGGTCGAGCCCAACGCCGCCGGGCTGCGCGCCATCCACTCGCCGTCCACCGCCATCACCGACTACGGCGCGGTGGTGCGGGCCATGCGCAGCGAGTTCGAACGCCGCGGCGGCGCGGTCCTGACGGGCGCCGGCGTCCGCGGCGTGCAGGCCGGCGGCGACAGCGTGGTGCTCGACAGCGATGCCGGCGAGGTCGAGGCCGCCCACCTCATCACCTGCGCAGGGCTGTACTCCGACCGCGTCGCCCGCATGGCGGGGGCGGACGTCGACGACGTCCGCATCATCCCCTTCCGCGGCGAGTACATGCTGCTGCGGCCCGAGCGCGCCGCTCAGGTCCGCGGCCTGATCTACCCGGTCCCCGACCCGACGCTGCCGTTCCTGGGGGTCCACCTCACGCGGACCGTGCACGGCGAGGTCGAGGCCGGCCCCAACGCCGTCCTGGCCTTCGATCGCGAGGGCTACAGCGTCCTCGACGTCAGCCTCCGCGACACCGCCGAGAGCCTCGCCTACCCGGGCCTGTGGCGGATGGCCGGCAGCTTCCTGGCCATCGGCCTCTACGAGTACTACCGCTCGTTCTCCAAGGTCGCCTTCGTGCACGCCATCCAGCGGCTGATGCCGGACGTGGCCCTGTCCGACGTACGGCGCGGCGGCGCGGGCGTACGCGCCCAGGCGCTGGGGCGCGACGGCAAGCTCCTCGACGACTTCGTGGTGAAGGGCAGCGAACGCGCCCTCCACGTACTCAACGCGCCCTCACCGGCCGCCACCGCCTCGCTGGCGATCGGCCGCCACCTCTCCGAGCTGGCCGGGGAGCGCTTCGGGCTGTGAGGGAACGCCCACCGGGACCGCTCCCCGGCGCCGCAACGCCCAAGCGACCAGCAGGCTGAGCACGGCCAACGCCAAGGAGGCGGCGATGAAGCCCGGCCGCACCTCGATGGCGGCGGCCCGGAAGTCGTGCCCCCGCATGCCGGCCCCCGCCAGCACACCCACCACCGTGCCCGGCAGGCCCCCCAGCGCCGTGGCGGCAAGGAACGGCGCGAAGGGCAGCGCCAGCGCCCCCGACGCGCCGTTGACGAGGTCGCCCGGCACGAAGCTCAGGCGGCTGACCAGCACCGCCGCGAACCCGCCCCGCCGCATCCAGCCCTGCCAACCGCCGGGGGTCGACGCCGTGCGGCCCCGCCACCAACGCGCCATGCCGTAGCCGACCGAGGCCGACGCCACCGCCGCCAGGTGCGCAGCCACCAGCCCCCACAGCGGCCCGTAGAGGTAGCCGCAGAAGGCGGTGAGCACGGTGACGGGGAGCAGCAGCAGCGGCCGCACCAGGTAGATGCCGACCAGCAACAGCCCGCCGTCGGGGCCCTGGCGGACGTGGGCCAGCGCCGCCTCCATCACCCCCACCACACCCTGCGGGTGACGGAGCGCCGCCGTCAGGAACGCCGCCAGCAGGCCCAGCCACGCCAGCAGCGCGACGGTCTTGCGGGCGGCCGGCGAGCGCAGCATGCCCCGAGTCTACGGGCTGTCGCCGCGACCACGAGCTACCATGGCCCTCGCATGGCCGCACCGCCCCCCTACCCCGATCTCGCCGCGCTCAGCGCCGCGGTGCTGTGCGGCGGGCGCTCGCTCCGCTTCGGCAGCGACAAGGCCCTGGCCCGGGTCGGCGGCCGCAGCCTGGTCGACCGCGTCGTCGACAGCCTCGCCTCGGCCCACGAGATCCTGCTGGTCGGTCGCGACTACCCGCTGGCGGGCGTCCGCCACGTCGCCGACGTGCGCCAGGGCGCGGGTCCGTTGGCCGGCCTGGAGGCCGCCCTGGAGGCCGCGCGCGGCCCCTGGGTGGCCGTCGCCGCCTGCGACCTGCCGTGCCTGACGCCCGAGTTCTGGCAGCTGCTGTCCCGCCACGCCGCCGACGCCGGCGCCGAGGCGGTGGCGGTGCGCGACGACGCCGGTCGCTTCGAGCCGCTCGCCGCGCTCTACCTGCGCACGCTGCTGCCGCGCGTCCGCGCGCGCCTCGACGCCGGCGAGCGCGACCTCCAGGGGCTGCTGCTCGACCTGCATGGCGTGGGCGCGCTCGCCACGGTGTCGAGCGCCGAGGTCGAGACCGCCTGCGGATCCGGCGTGCTGCGCAACGTCAACCGCCCCGACGATCTCTCGAGCCCCGACGACGCCTGCGGAGAGCGCGGCGCCGGCGAGGGCTAGCCGCCCGCCGCAGGGGCGCGACGCCCCAGGGCCGGCCCCCGCTCCGGCGAGGCGGCCGGGCTGCGGCACGGGGGGCCGGGGCCGGTCGCGACGGATGCTAGATTGACCGCACGCGCCCGCGCGGGCGATGCCGGCAGTGCGCGGGGGCCCACCGCGACCCGGCGCACCCCCGCCGCGGGCCCGCGGGAGGACGCGCGTGACGAACTCCGGAACCACACGCAGTCACGTCGGCCCACGACACGCGGTCCTGGCGCCCGACGGCCGCCACCCCTCGCTGGTGCCGGGGTGGCACGACGCCGTGGTGACCGTCCTGGTATCGCCGCGCCTGGCCCACGGCGCCGCGCCCGGTTTCGTGCAGCTCCTGGCCGAGCTCCGCGAGGGCACCCGCGTCGATGCCCCCACGCCCGGCCTCGAACGCTTCGTGTACGTGCTGTCCGGCGCCCTCGAGGTGCTCGCGGAAGGCACCCGTCAGGGGTTGGAGAAGGGCGGCTACGCCTTCCTGCCGGCCGACCTGCCGCACGAGCTCACGGCCCTCGCCCCCACCCGGCTGCTGGCCTACGAGCGCCGCTACCGCGGCGCGCCGCGCCGCGCCGCAGGCACCCCGCCGGTGGTGATCTCCGCCCTGTCCGATGCCCACGACACCGAGGACGACGAGGAGCCCGGCGTGCGCCGCGCCATGCTGCTCCCCGAGGACGCCGCCTTCGACATGGGCGTCACGCTGGTCACCGCACGTCCCGGCGCGTCCCTCGCGCGGGTCGAAACCCACGAGCCCGAGCACGGCCTGTACCTGCTGGCCGGGAGCGGCATCCTGCGCCTCGAAGACGCCTGGTACCGCGTCCACGAGGGCGATGCCGCCTGGATCGGGCCCTACGGCTCGCACTGGTTCGCCGCGCTCGGCGAGGTCGACGCCGCCCTGCTGGTCTACGAGGACGGCCACCGCGGTCCCTGGCCGCCCACCGACCGGGAACGCCCGTGAGCGTCCCCCGCCTCGTCGACGGCGGGCACTACCGCGACACCGTCTTCCGAGGGCTGCAGCAGGCCTCCGACCTGCAGGGCGCCACCTTCGTCGGCTGCACCTTCGACGACGGCGTGCTCCGGGAGATCCGCCTCGCCGGCTGCCGCTTCCTGGCGTGCGAGTTCGTCGCCTGCGACCTCAGCCTCGTCGATGTCAGCGACAGCGTCTTCCGCGACGTGAGCTTCGACGCCTGCAACCTCACGGGCGTGAACTGGTCGCGCGCCACCGCCACGCTGCACGATCCGCTGGAGATCGACTTCCGCGAGTGCGTCCTCGATTTCGGGGTGTTCCGCGACTGCGACCTGGAGCGGCGCCGGCTCGCCCACTGCGTGGCCCACGAGTGCGACTTCCGCGACGCGGTGCTGCGGGAGGCGGTGTGCCGGGGCACCGACTTCGCCGGCGCCAACTTCGACGGCGCCGACCTGCGCGGCGCCGACCTGCGCAAGGCGCGCAACTACGCCATCGACGTCCGGACCACGCAGGTCAAGGGGGCGTGCTTCTCGCTCCCCGAGGCCGGCGCCCTGCTGCAGGGGCTGGAGATCGTGCTCGACGAGAACGCGGGCTAGCTCGGCACCGCCGCTGCCACCACCTCGACCGAAGCGCCCACCTGCGGCCCGTCGAAGGCCTGGGCCGCACTGCCGCCACGAAGGAACAGCTCCAAGAAGCGCACCTCGCTGCCGTCCTGGGCCCGCCAGCCGCTGCTCCCGGGCGCGAACGCCAGCGTACCTGCCGGCACCGAGAAGCTGCCGCCGCTGACCCAGGCGGTACGCTCGACGTCGGCCACCCGTACTCGCACCGCGGTCCCGGGCGCGAACCCGGCGGGGGCTCGGAAGGTGGTCTTGAGGTTGCCGAAGCCGTCGACGTAGGCGACCCGCCCCTCCGGCACGGCCGGCACCCCGGCGGGGCCCACCGGCTCCTCCAGCACCTCGTCGTCGCCTCGGGCCAGGGCGGCCACGGCGTCGGGGAAGACGTCGCGCGAGCGGAACTGCGACCCGGCGGCCTCGGCGCGGACGAAGCGCAGCTCGGCGCCCGCCTCTTTCAGGAACGAGAAGGCGTAGCCGGCGTGCACGCCGATCACGGTGACGCCGCCGGGCAGCCGGGCGGCCACCAGGCGCTCGCCGGCGTTGTCCACGCGCGGGCCCTGGTCGTCGCGTCGGGGCGCCACGTTGTGGAACACCAGCGTTCCCGGAGGCGCCTCGTTGAGCGCCAGCTGGGCGCTGACGAAGCCCGCGGCCAGGGTGGCGAAGGCGGGGACGGGGGTGAGGATCAGGTCGGCTTCGGGGAGGCGGCGCTTGAGGCGTTGCGCGACCTCGGCGAACGCCAGATCACCGACGCCGAAGTCCGCGACGACGTGGAGGAGCATCCCGTAGGTTATGGCCCGCGGGCCGCCCCCGCGTCAAGTCCCGGCCGGGTCGGTGGGCGTGGAGTGGACGACGACGCCGGCCACCCGCACCTCCTCGACGCTCTCCTCCCCCGCCAGCGTGATGGCGGCGCCGAGGGCGTCGGTGGCGTCGGCGGCGGTCGCCAGGCGCTCGGCCAGCGTCGACCCGCGAGGCGCTCGGAGCACCACCAGGTCGGCCTCGCGACCGGATCGGAAGTCGCCGACGAGGTGGCCGAGCCCGAGCATCCGCGCGCCGGCGGCCGTCGCCAGGTACAGCGCGCGCGCCGGGTCGAGCACCGCGCCGTCCTGGCGCAGCATCTGGACCTGCTGGGCGGCGCGCGCTTCCTTGAGCATGCCGAAGCCGGTGCCGGCGCCGACGTCGGTGCCCAGCGCCACCCGCACGCCGGCCGCCAGGTGGCGCCGCAGCGGGAACAGGCCGCTGCCCAGCGAGACGTTGCTTGTCGGGCAGTGGGCGACGCCCGCGCCACGGGCGGCCAGGCGCTCGAGCTCGCCGTCGCCGGGGTGGACGTCGTGGGCGAACACCGAGCGCTCGCCGACCAGGCCGAAGCGGTCGTAGGTGGCCAGGTAGTCCTCCGCCCAGGGGAACTGGGCGCGCACCGCGGCGATCTCCTCCGGCGCCTCGTTGAGGTGGCTGGTGACGAGCACGCCGGGCACCGCCGCCGCCAGCTCGCCGCACGCCTCCAACAGGCCCTCGCCCGACGACAGCGCGAAGCGCGGCGTCACCGCGTAGCGCAGCCGCCCGCGCCCGTGCCAGGCCCGCGCCAGCTCGAGGCCCTCGGCCAGCGCCCGCTCCGGCCGGGTGTGCAGCTCGGCCCGGAGGTTGCGGTCGGCCACCGTCAGGCCGGCGGCGATGCGCAGCCCCGAGCGCTCCGCCTCGGCGAAGAAGCGCTCCATGGCGGGCGCGAAGTGCGCGCCGAACACCAGCGCGCTGGTGGTGCCGTTGGCCGCCAGCAGGCGCAGGAAGGTGCGCGCCGCGGCAGCGGCGTAGGCGGTGTCGGCGAAGCGCGCCTCCTCGGGCAGGGTGCGGCGCTCGAGCCACGCCAGGAGCGGCATGCCGATGCCCCCCAGCACCGGGACCTGCGGGTAGTGCACGTGGGTGTCGACGAAGCCCGGGAGGATCAGCGCGCCGCGCCGGTCGTCGATCTCGGCCTGAGGGTGGCGGCGCCGCAGCTCGCCGAAGTCGCCGGCCTCCAGCACGCGGCCGTCCGCCAGCGCCAGGGCGCCGTCGGCGAAGGCCTCGAGCGCGCCGTCCTCGGCGAAGGGGTCGCCGGGGACGTGCATCACGGTCCCCCTCAGGAGGACGGGCGCCGCCACGCTAGCCCCCGGCACGGAGCGGGACCAGCCGGCCGTCGCCGACGTCGACCAGCCCTCGATCGGTCAGCCGCAGCTCGGGGATCACCGGCAGCCCCAGGAACGACAGCGCCATGAACGGCGCCGGCAGCGTGGCGCCCAGCGAGCGCGCGGCATCGTCGAGGCCGCGCATGCGCTCGCGGACCTGGGGCAGCGGGGCGTCGGTGACCAGCCCGGCGATCTCCAGCCGCAGCTCCGCCAGCACCTCGCCGTCGGCAACCGCCACGAAGCCACCGCCCAGCTCCTGGAGGCGTCGGGCCGCCAGCAGCAGGCTGGCGTCGTCGACGCCGACGGCCATCAGGTTGTGGTGGTCGTGCCCCACCGTCGACGCCAGGGCGCCGCGCTGCAGGCCGAAGCCGGTCGCCAGTCCCAGCCCCACGCCGCCGTTGCGGCCGTGCCGTTCGACGCACACGAGCTTGAGCAGATCGCGATCGGGATCGGCCACCACCCGACCGTCCTCGACGGTCGGCGCCATCTCGAGGGCGCGCGTCAGGATCTGGCCGGGGAGCACCTGGATGACGCGCGCCGGCCCGCCCGGGTCGGCCAGGCGCAGGTCGGCGGCGCTCAAGGGCGGCAGGCGAACGGTGTTCAGGACGGGCGACGCGGCGCGCCCGTCGGCCACGCCGGCGCCGCTTCCCAGCGTCGGCTCCCTCGCGCCGCCCAGGCCCGGGGCGGCCGTCCGCAGACGGCCCTCCTCGGCCACCAGCCGCCCGTCCTTGTAGACCTCGCGCACCCGGAACGCCCCCAGGTCATCGATCACCACGAGGTCGGCCAGGTAGCCCGGCGCCACCGCCCCGCGCCTCGTCAGGCCGTAGTGACGCGCCACGTTGTAGCTGGCACAGCGTACGGCGTAGACGGCGTCGGCCCCCGACTGCACGGCGCGTCGCACCAGGCAGTCGACGCCGCCCTCGTCGAGCAGGTCGTGGGGCAGGCGATCGTCGGTGACGAAGCCGATACGGTCGGCGTGCTCGGGCCTTACCAGCGGCAGCAGGGCGTCGAGGTCGCGGGTGACGGAGCCCTCGCGCACCATCAGGAAGACGCCGGCGGCGAGCTTCTCGCGCCCCTCCTCGAGCGTGGTGCTCTCGTGGTCGGAGCCGATGCCGCTGGCCAGGTAGGCCTGCAGCGCGCGCCCGCTCAGCGCCGGCGCGTGGCCCTCGGCCGTCTTGCGCGCGGCCTCGGCCAGCGCCACCTTGCCGAGCTCGACCTCGTCGCCCGCCACCACCGCCGGGAAGCTCATCATCTCGGCCACCCCCACCACCTGCGGGTGGCGCAACAGCTCCGCGATCTCGCCGAGCCCGAGCTCGGCGCCGGCGGTCTCCAAGGGCGTCGACGGCACCGAGCTCGGTACCGTCACCCACACGTCCATCGGCAGGCCGCGGGAGCGCTCCAGCAGCCACTCCACCCCGGGGACGCCGGCGACGTTGGCGATCTCGTGGGGGTCGCACACCACGCCGGTCACGCCGCGCGGCACCACCCCTTCGGCGTACGCCTGCGGCGTCACCAACGACGACTCGATGTGCACGTGGCCGTCGATCAGGCCCGGCGCCAGGTAGGCGCCGCGCAGGTCGATGGCGTGGTCGGCGGCCAGCTCGAGCTCCTCGGCGGGCCCCACGGCCGCCACCAGGCGCCCGGCCAGCGCCACCGTCACCGTGCTGATACGCCCGTCGAAGACGTTCAGCAGGCGGGCGCCGCGCAGCAGCAGGCTGGCGGGGCGCCGCCCGGCCGCCACGTCGATGGCGTAGCGGAGCTCCTCGGTGGTCACGGCGGCGTCGGTCGCGGGTCGATTCGAGGGCATGGTCACCGTCCTGAGCGGCGGCGGGCCGCACCCTCCGAGTATACCTTCGCGTTCCCCGGCGACCGGGGCTCGAGCCCGCCGGGGACGGGCTTCGGCGGGCCCGTGTCAGAATCCCGTAAGAGTTCCGGGCCTATCCTTCCGGCATGGGCGTGCCCGGCCGAACCGTGCTGGTCGCCGACGACGATCTCGGCCATCTCAGGCTCCTCGAACTGGTCCTGGGGGCGTACAAGTTCGACGTGGTGACCGTCGAGAACGGTCACGACGCGCTCACCTACCTGCAGTCGCACACCCCCGACATGATGATCCTCGACGTGAACATGCCGTTCATGACGGGGCTCGACGTGTGCTCGCGGGCGCGCCGCCTGGCGCGTCTGGAGCGCGTTCCCGTGATCATCATGACCGCCCTCACCGACGACGAGACGCGTCGCCAGGCCGAAGAGGCGGGGGCCGATCTGTTCCTCAACAAGCCGCTGACGGGCACCGACCTGCGCGGCGCCATCAACAGCCTGCTCGCTGCCAGCTAGCGTTCTGCGCGAAGGCTCCCCGCCTCCACGGTCGCTCGGGCTCAGGTGCGCTCCACGGAACGGGAGGCGCGGGCCGGCGGCTCGTAGGGCTCGGGCCAGTACTCCTCCAGCCGCACGATCCGCCCCTCGGCGACCTCGAAGAAGGTGATGGCCGTGAGGCGCTCCTCGCCGTCCTGCAGCAGGATCTTGCCGACGGCCCCGGCGGCGCCGGCCACCAACCGCTGGGGCCGGATGTGCCAGTCGCCCGGGAACGTCGCGTTGAAGTCGAGGTAGGCGTCGCGGCCGCGGACCCGCTCCCGGGTCTGGGGCAGCTCGTAGACCACGTCCTCCGCCAACGTCGCGGCGAGCGCGGCCCAGTCGCGGGCCTCGAGGGCGCTCCAGTAGCGCTCGACGAGCCGCTCGACGGCGGCGACCGCTCCGGATCCCTGAGGGGCTCGCTCCACACCTCAGTCTAGCCGTCGCGGCCGGTCCCGGCGCGGGCCGGCCGCGTCAGGACAGCGGCGACTCGCGGCCCTGGTCGGTCGAGACGTAGAAGGGGTTGGTCCCGGCGGCGTGGTCGGTGCTGTCACGGACCGCCGTGATCTCCGGCACGTGCTGGGTGATGAGGCGCTCGACGCCGCCCTTGAGGGTGACGTCGGCGGCGTTGCAACCCTGGCAGCCGCCGCCGAAGGAGATGTAGGCTACGCCGTCCTCGACGCCTTCCAGCGTGACGTTGCCGCTGTGGGCGGCCACGCCCGGGTTGATGACGGTGTCGATGACGTCCTGCACCCGCTGCGCCAGCGGATCGTCCCAGGCCGGGCTGGGGAAGAACACGCGGAAGCCCGACTGCATCACGCCGTCGACGAAGTCGACGGTGGCACCCGTCAGACGCTCCGCGGAGAGCGGATCGAGGTAGACGTCGAAGGCGTCGACGCGGAACACGGCGTCGCCGTCCTGCCGGTCGGTCTCCTTGACCAGCCAGAGACGCTGCGAGGCGCGGTCGCCGGCGATGCGCAGGGCCCGGAGGTCGGGGTCGTTCTGCGCTTCCAGGAAGTGCGCCACGCGCTGTCGGGCGGTATCGGTGAAGGTGAGCATGCCGGTACCGAGTATAGGAGCCTGAGCGCTGCGGGGACGTCGGCGCACCGACCTGTGCGCCCTGCGTAGGCGACCCCGGGAGCAGGCCCGCGCGCGGGGGTGCGGCCGGCCGCCTGCCGCCGGCCGCCTGCCGCCGGCCGCGGCCCCCATGCGAACGGCTCCGCCCCCGGGGGTGGGGGCGGAGCCGTCGAGCTGTCTCGGATCGAGTGCTCCGTTGAAGCCGGTGCTCTCCTAGAGCGGGTGCTCTCCTAGAGCGGGTGCTCCCCTAGAGCACCTGCATGACGTAGTGGTCGGTGGCGCGTTCGAGGCCCTCGAGATCGGCGACGTACACGCCGCGGGTGCCCTCCAGCGCGCCCTCGGCGCGCAGCTCCCCGAGGATGCGGGTGATGGTCACGCGGCTCGAGCCCGTCAGGTCCGCCAGATCCTCGTGCGTCAACGCCAACGGCAGCTTCACGCCCGCCCCCGACGGTCGCGCGCCCGCACCCGCGGGCTGCGCGCCGTCACTGGGCTGCCCGAACTGCTTGGCGAGCCGCAGGAACGCCCGCGTCACGCGCGCGCCCACCGGCATCTCCGCCTCGTCGAGCATCTCCCTCGAGCGCCGCAACTGCCGCGCCAGGCTGCGCAGCACG